>NZ_JBTKVV010000001.1:0-641664 GCF_054457155.1 Sphingomonas aestuarii
TACAAAAGTCGAAGATCGGAGCGCGCGCGAGTGTTACCGCGGCATCCCCTTGATCAGCGCGCGCGGATCGCGCGAATCGTCGTGGCCGGATTGATGACCTCGATGTCGGTCTTCAGGTGGAGCAGCCGCACCCCCGATTGCGCCATCGCACGGTCGAACGCGGGAGCGAACTCCGCAGTCCGCTCGACCGTCGCGGCACTCGCGCCGTAAGCGCGGGCAAGCGCGGCGAAATCCGGATTGCCCAGCCCCGTGCTGCTGACCCGGCCCGGATATTCGCGTTCCTGATGCATGCGGATCGTGCCGTATCCGCTATTATCGACGACGATCACGATCAGGTTCGCGCCGTGCTGGATCGCGGTCGCCAGTTCCTGGCCGTTCATCAGGAAGTCGCCATCGCCTGCGGTGGCGACCACCAGCCGGTCGGGGTTGCGCAGCGCTGCCGCGACCGCTGCGGGCACGCCATAGCCCATCGCGCCGCACGTCGGCGCCAGTTGCGCGCACGGTCCCGAATAGCGCCAGTAGCGGTGCCACCAGGCCGAAAAATTGCCCGCGCCGTTGCAGATCATGGTGTCGGCGGGTGCGACGTCGCGCATGTGCGCCACGCACGGGCCGAGATCGAGCTGGACGCCGTCGCGGGGTTTTGGGTCGGACCAGTCGAGCCATTCGGCATGCGCCGCCGCGCCCGTTTCGAACCTCGGCAGGTCGACAACCGCGTTCAGCGCCGTCGCAAAGCTGCGCATGTCGGCGCAGATGGCGAGATCGGCGGCATAGACGCGGTTCAGTTCTTCCGGGTCGGGATGGACATGGATCATCGTCTGACCCGGATGGTCGGGGTCGATCAGCGTGTAGCCGTCGGTAGTCGCCTCCCCCATCCGCGCGCCGATGACGAGCAGCAGATCGGCTTGTTTGATGCGTTCCGGCAGGCGCGGGCAGGGGCCGTAGCCCAGATTGCCGGCATAGACCGACAGCGTGTTGGGCACCGAATCCTGCTGCCGAAACGCGACCGCGACCGGCATCCCGATCCGCTCGGCGGCTTCGACGAAGGCAGACGAGGCCCCGCCGCACCAGCCCGCGCCGCCGATCACCGCGACCGGGTTCTTCGCCGCGCCGAGCATCTCGACCAGGCGCGCCATCGCCTGCCGATCGGCGGCCTGCGGCAGCTTTTCGATCCGCGCGCGGTCGGTCGCCTTCACGACATCGGTCAGCATATCCTCGGGCAGCGCCAGCACCACCGGCCCCGGTCGCCCGTTCATCGCCGTCGCATAGGCGCGCGCGATGTACTCGGGGAGCCGCGCAGCATCGTCGATCCGCGCCGCCCATTTGGCGATCGGTGCGAACATCGCCTCGAAATCGATTTCCTGAAACGCCTCGCGGTGGCGCGTGCCACGGTCGATATCACCGATGAACAGGATCATCGGCCGCGAATCCTGCATCGCCACATGCACGCCGATCGACGCATTGGTCGCGCCCGGCCCGCGCGTCACGAACGCGACGCCCGGCCGCCCGGTCATCTTGCCGTCGGCGGAGGCCATGAAGGTCACGCCGCCTTCCTGACGACAGGTCACCACATCGATCTGCGGCGTGTCGTGCAGCGCGTCGAGCACGGCGAGAAAGCTCTCGCCCGGCACCTGAAAGATGCGGTCGCAGCCCTGTGCGATCAGGTTGTCGACGAGGATGCGGCCACCGGTGCGTGAGTTGGTCATGACGCCTGGTCTAGCGACCGAAATCGCAATTGGGGAGGGGGCAGCTTCGCTTGACCGTCCTGCGCTCGCCCGACTATCGCCGCAGACAAAGTGCAGGAGAATCGTCGATGAAGAAGCTCTATCCCAACGCGCAAGCCGCGCTCGACGGGCTCCTTCATGACGGGATGACGCTCTGCGCCGGCGGCTTCGGCCTGTGCGGGATCCCCGAGCGGCTGATTGACGCGATCCAGGCAGCAGGCGTCAAGGATCTGACCATCGCCAGCAACAATGCGGGCATCGACAATGAAGGGCTGGGCAAGCTGCTCCGCTCGCGTCAGGTGAAGAAGATGATCTCGTCCTATGTCGGCGAGAACAAGGAGTTCGAGCGGCAATATCTGAGCGGCGAGCTGGAGGTGGAGTTCTGCCCGCAGGGGACGCTCGCCGAACGCTGCCGCGCGGGCGGCGCGGGAATCCCCGGCTTCTACACCAAGACCGGCGTCGGCACGAAGGTCGCCGAGGGCAAGGAAGTGAAGGTCTTCGACGGCGAGGAGTTCATTCTCGAACGTGGCATCCGCGCCGATTTGTCGATCATCAAGGGCTGGAAAGCGGACGAGGCGGGCAATTTGATCTTTCGCAAGACCGCGCGCAATTTCAATCAGCCGATGGCGACCGCGGCGAACATCTGCGTCGCCGAGGTTGAGGAAGTGGTGCCGGTCGGCAGCCTCGATCCCGATACGATCCATTTGCCTGGCATCTATGTGAAACGGATGATCGTGGGCGCGCCCTACGACAAGAAGATCGAGTTTCGTACCGTCCGCCAGCGTGAGAACGCGTGATGGTCCATTCCCGAAATCCGTTTGCTTCGAGCGAAGTCGAGAAGCGTTGGTGCCATGTTTCTCGACTTCGCTCGAAACGAACGGGCCTGATCGGTGTGGCCGCATTGATGCTCGCAGGCTGTGCGACCACCGCCACGCAAGCCCCTGTAACGCAACCGGTTTCGCCGACCCAGCCCGCAGCGCCGCCAAAGGGGATGCAGTGGCTCTACGGCTCGGGCGAATCCGCCGCGACGTCGATCCAGGCGTTCCGCGCGTTTCGCGATTACACCCTCGCCGCGATCAAGGCGCGCCCGCGCGACAGCGTGGTGCTGGCCGACGGGGCAACGCTGGCCGCGCCGCGCTGGGTGCCGTGCGGCAACCGGCCGTTCGCGGTGGTGCTCGACGTCGATGAAACCGTGATCCAGAATCTCGGCTATGAATATGACGAGGCGATCACCGGGCGCAGCTTCGACAGCGCGCGCTGGCAGCGCTGGGAACGGACCGGCGCCGACAAGGTCGCGCCGATCCCCGGCGCGGTGACGGCATTGCGCGCACTGCGCCAGGCGGGCGTCGTCGTGATCTACAACACCAATCGCGAAAGCGTGCATGCCGCACAGACGGCGGACGCGCTCAACCGCAACGGTCTGGGGCCGGTCAAGCATCGCGAGACGCTGTGGCTGGCGGGCGATGTCGGCGAGGGATCGGCCAAGGACGGGCGGCGCGCCGTCATCTCCGAACGCTATTGCGTGGTGGCGATGGCGGGCGACCAGCTCGGCGATTTCTCCGATCTTTTCAACGCCAAGACGCTGGGCGTTCGCGAACGGCGCGAAGCGGCAGGGCGTGGCGACTATGCGCCGATGTGGGGCGCGGGCTGGTTCATGTTCGCCAACCCCGTCTATGGTCCCAGCATTCGCGGCGATTTCGACGAGGTATTCCCGGTCGACAAGCAGTGGCGCGATCCCGGCGAGTAAGGAAGACGAGTATGCGTATCCGATTTCCCCTGATGGCGATGGCCGCGCTGGTCGCGGCCACGCCCGCAATTGCGCAGGTCAGCGACGAGGCGATCGTCGCGGCGGCGCTGCCCGACACCCAGTTTCGCGGTTTCCTGATGCGGACGGTGGCGGGCACCGACACGTTCAAGCGCGCCTTCATCGCGCTCGGCGCCGAACGCGGCTGCGCGCTGTTCACCCCGGCGTTTCAGGCGACCTATGACAAGCACATACCGACCTGGCGCGCGAATATGGTCAGCGCATGGCGTGCGCATATTCCGGCGGAGCTGCTTGAACAGGCTGTCGAAGCCGGGCCGGGAGAGGCAGGCCGCATCGCCGCGCCGCACGCCGAGGCCGTCGGCGGCGCGATGGAGGCATCGAGCAAGCCGGTGCTGACCGAAGCGAGCGCCGAGGTGCTGGCCGCGCTCGCCGAAGAGGCAAAGGCGGTCGATATGGCGTCGGTCGATCAGACGGCGCGGATCGCCGAACTCGAAGCGCTCGACGCGCGCAATTTCTGCGGCGTGATGGGCGGTGCGGTTGCGCCGACACCAACGACCAGCCGCAACGACGAAGACCGGCCCGGCCCGGAACAGGGCCGCTGAGGCGATGATACAGCGACCATCGACGAAAGCGGTGGCGCAGGGTCGCACGCTGTTGACGGTCGGGGGTCTGCTGAGCCTGTTGGCGTCGATGCTTCATCTGGCATGCATCGTCGGTGGCCCGGACTGGTATCGCTTCTTCGGCGCGGGTGAAGGCGTGGCCCAGGCGGCGGAACGCGGTGAGGCGATGCCGGCGTTGATGACGCTTGGGATCGCCGCTGTCTTGGCGG
The DNA here is from genome assembly GCF_054457155.1 of Sphingomonas aestuarii. Taxonomy (NCBI): domain Bacteria; kingdom Pseudomonadati; phylum Pseudomonadota; class Alphaproteobacteria; order Sphingomonadales; family Sphingomonadaceae; genus Sphingomonas; species Sphingomonas aestuarii. The sequence continues at coordinate 4,316 of NZ_JBTKVV010000001.1, forward strand.
TGTGGGCGGCCTATGCCTTTTCGGGGGCGGGCAGAATCGTCCGGCTGCCGCTGCTGCGGGCCGGACTGGTGGTCGTCAGCGCGATCTATCTTGCGCGCGGACTGATGGGGCTGTTGCCTCCCTCCGCATGGGGGCGCCCCGATCTGTCGGCGACCTTCATCTTCTGGTCGTCGGCAATCGTATTCCTCTATGGCCTTGCCTACGCCATCGGCACGTGGCGGGCATGGCCGATACTTATCACCAGGGAGCATAATTGATGGCGTGGACACGCGACGAGATGGCGGCACGCGCCGCGCGCGAATTGAAGGACGGATTCTACGTCAATCTGGGGATCGGCATTCCCACTCTGGTCGCGAACCATATTCCGCCGGGGGTGGAGGTCACGCTGCAATCGGAAAACGGGATGCTGGGCATCGGGCCGTTTCCCTATGAAGGCGAGGAGGACCCCGACCTCATCAATGCGGGCAAGCAGACGATCAGCGAATTGCCGCAATCGGTCTATTTTTCGTCCGCCGACAGTTTCGCCATGATCCGCGGCGGGCATATCGACCTGACCGTGCTCGGCGCGATGGAAGTCAGCGAAGGCGGCGACATCGCCAACTGGATGATTCCGGGCAAGATGATCAAGGGCATGGGCGGCGCGATGGATCTGGTCGCGGGCGTCAAGAAGATCATCGTCGTGATGGAGCACAACGCCAAATCGGGCGATCCGAAATTCATTCCCGAATGCACCCTGCCGCTGACCGGCAGGAACGTCGTCGACATGATCATTACCGATCTGGCGGTGTTCCAGCGGCCCGACCATGACAGCCCGTTCAGGCTGATCGAGATGGCACCGGGCGTCACCGCCGACGAGATTGCCGCGAAGACCACGGCGAGTTACGTTTCGTGACGGCGCGGCGGTGGGCGGCGGTGGCCCTGATCCCGCTGCTTGCCGCCTGTACGCCACAGGGCGTGCTCAACTCGCTTGACCGGGCGAGCGGCGCACGCGGCACCGAACGCGCGGCAGAGGCCGTGGCGTTCGGCGATCACGGCCAGACACTCGACATCTGGCGCCCGTCAGAACGCGGCAACGGCCTGCGCCCGGTGGTGGTGTTCGTCTACGGCGGCGGCTGGGCGATGGGGCGGCGCGAGGAATATGGCTTTGCGGGCCGCGCCTTCGCGTCGCGCGGCTATGTCACCGTAGTCCCCGATTACCGCAAGCCCTTGTTCGAGGATTTCATGACCGACGGCGCGCAGGCCGTGGCATGGACTCGTGCCAATATCGCGCGCTACGGCGGCGACCCCGACCGGATCGCGCTCGCGGGCCATTCGGCGGGGGCGCATATCGTCACGCTGCTTGCGCTCGATCCGCACTGGCTGACGGGGGCGGGTGCGCCGTCCGACACCGTGAAGGCGGTGGTCGGCCTCGCCGGGCCTTATGATTTCCTGCCCTTCACCTCGCCGCGCGCAGAAGTCGCGATGGGCCATGTCGCCGACAAGACGACGACCCAGCCGATCACCTATGCCCGCGCCGACGCGCCGCCGATGCTGCTCGCGACCGGAAGCGCGGACACCGTGGTTCGCCCGCGCAACTCGGTGGCGCTGGGAAAGGCGCTCGCCGATCTGGGCGCACGCGCGGAGGTGCGCGAATATCCGGGGATTAGCCATGAGGGGATCGTCATGGCGCTGTCGCGGCCGTTCGGCGGCAAGGGGCCGGTGCTGGACGACGCCACCGGGTTCTTGAACGGGATATTCTCGGGGGCGGAGCCGCCGGTTACCGACTAGCCAACCCCGGTGTCGTCATTGCGAGCGCAGCGAAGCAATCCAGGGCATCGTGCGCGGCGCTGATTGCTTCGCTACGCTCGCAATGACGGGTAAATACCATCAGCGCGCGCGAATAAACGCCCGCAAGTCGCTGGACAGCTTACGCAAATCCTCCTCGCGCACATACATCATATGGCCCGATTCATAATAGGCCCAGGTGATCCGCCCGTCGTCCGGAATCCCCGTTCGACTCAATGAATATTCCGCCCCGAACAGCGGCGTCGCCATGTCGTAATAGCCTTGGCCGACGAACACGCGCAGACCGCTATTCTCGCGCATCGCCCGTCCGATGAACGGCGCGACGTTCAGGTAGCCCGATCCGCCGCGCGGCCCGGTGCCGATGTTCCAGTCCCAGTCGCCGACGCCGCCGATCGACACATAGGTCCGCTCGGGCGAGTAGTTCAGCCCTTCGCGCGCCCACTGGTTCATCGCCGCCGTATAGGCGCCGTCGATGCCATAGAAGCTGGGATCGTTGTCGGGGCGCTCGCCCGCCGCATCGTAATCGCGGCCCGTATAGCGGGTGTCTAGCCGCCCCACCGTCAGCCCGCGGTCGCGCAGCAATTCCTTGTAGAAACGGCTGGGCGACAGCCGCAGTTCGGCGTCCGACAGGAAGCGTTCGGAAATGCCGGTAAAACGCGAGAGTTGCGGCAATATCCGCTGGCGCTCGGCGTCGCTCAGCCCATTGCCCTTGAGCAAGGCGGCGGCATAGGGGCCGATTGCGAAGGCGCGTGCTTCGGCAACGAAGTCAGAGACTTGCGCGGGCTTGTTCGCCACCTTGTCATGATACCATGCGGTTGCCGCCATCGTCGGCAGGTTGGTGACATAGCCCAGTTCGTTGCCCGGCACGTCGGCCGCCTGGCTCATGTCGAGGATGGTGGAGATCAGGATGATCCCGTTGACCGATACGTCGGTATAGCTGCCCTCCAGCTCGCGGATGACGGCGGCGGCGCGCACTGTGCCATAGCTTTCGCCGCCGATATATTTGGGCGCGTTCCACCGGCCATGTTCGGACAGCCACAGCCGGATGAACTCGGCCATCGATTTGGCGTCCTGGGTGATGCCCCAATAATCCTTGGGATCGGTCTTGCCCAGCGCGCGGCTGAATCCCGTGCCGACCGGATCGATGAACACCAAATCGGTCACGTCGAGCAGCGATTCGGGATTGTCGACGATGGGGAAGGGCGGGGCGCCGTCGTCGCGCGCATCCGACGGCACTACTACCCGCTTCGGCCCGAACGCGCCCATGTGCAGCCACAGCGATCCCGATCCCGGCCCACCGTTCCAGATGAACGAGACCGGGCGGTTCGGATCGACCGGCCCTTCCTTGATATAGCTGTACGAGGTGATCGCGGCGAGCGGCTTGCCGTCCTTGTCGCGGAGATAGGTTTCCCCCGCGACCGCGCGGTACGCGATGCGCTGGCCGCCGAAGGTGCCGCTGTGGCGCGTGGTGGAGACGACCGGCGGCGCGATATCGACCTCGGCCTGCTCGGCTCGCTTGTCCTGCGCGAACGCGGGCGGTGCCAGTAACAACGCGCATGCCGAAATCAGAGCCGACCGCTTCATCATCTTCCCCCTTTGTGGCCCGACCGTCCCTAAGGCTCCGGTCGCGGCACGCAAGGGGCGGCGGGCGGCGCCTACCCGATTTCGATCAGGATCAGCGAGATGTTGTCGTGACCGTCGCGTTGCAGCGCGTTGGTCAGCATCCGGTCGGCAAGCGGGTCGAGCGCGCACTCACCCGAAACGTCGCGGTCGCTGAGCGAGCGCGACAGGCCGTCCGAACAGAGCAAGAGGCGGTCGCCCGACATCAGCTCGATAGCGCTGGTGTCGATCCGAACCTCGGTCGATGTGCCCAGCGCATGGGTGATGACATTGGCATGCGGATGATGCAGCGCCTGTTCAGGCGTGATGACGCCCGCGTCGATCAACTGCTGGACGACGCTGTGGTCGTGCGTCAGCAACCGCAATGCGCCGTCGCGGATCAGATAGGCTCGGCTGTCGCCCGCCCAGGAAATCATCGCGGTGGTGCCCGCGATCTGTAGCGCGACCACCGTGGTTCCGCCCTGTCCGCCGGTCTGCTCGCGGATCGCGTCGTTCGCTTCGACCAGTGCGGCCTCCAGCGAAGCGGCGTCGGGCAATGGTCCGCTCGCTGCGAGATAGGCGACCAGAGCCTCGGCTGCGACGTCCCCGGCGCTGTGCCCGCCCATGCCGTCGGCCACCACCCACAGCGCGCGGTCGGGGGCGTCGAGCAGCCGGTCCTCGTTGACGCGGCGCACGCGACCGACATGGGTCCGGCTGGTCGATCGGATGACGGGGGGCGGCATCGGCGTCGGCCGGCGGAACAGCGCGTTCACTCTGCCTCGCCGCGGTTGAGCGCCGCTTCGGTGCGGTCATAAGCGGTGACGAAGGCGTGGTCGAGCGACCCCGCATCGCCCGCCTCGATCTGGGCCGACAGGTCGGCATGACGACGCGCGACCTCTTCGACCTGAAGCCCCGCGCGGCTTTTCAGCAGGCTTGCCTTGTCGGCGATCGCGGCGTCGATCCGCGCGGGATCGAAGCTGTCGACCGCATGCCGCAGGCTGCCCTGCAATCCCGCAAAGGTCGCGACCAGATGACGTTTGACGTCGCGGAACGATGCCTTGAGCGCGGCCGGGCCCGACAGAAAGCTCGATGATCCGGCAAGCAGCAGATCGATCGCCAGTCGCTGCGACGGCGCCCATTTGAAGGGGTTGTTGCCTTCGCCGCCGATCGTCGTGCGGGTCAGCTGATAGCGCGCACGGGCACGATTGCGTTCAGTCATCAGGTCGCCGATGCCCAGCACCATCTGGCGATAGAGCGCACCGGCGCGCCGCATCACTTCCTCCGGCTCCTCGCTCGACAGCAGCGACGAATCGAGCCCCGCGCCTTCGCAGAACGCCTCAAGCAGCGAACCGTCGCCGACCGGCGCGACCGGCGCGACCGGCGCGGCTTCGGCCCAGTCGCTCGGCACCTCGATCGACGCGCCCAGCGGCGGGGTCAGGACCATCGTGCGACCTTCGTCGATGCCCGCGACATTATGCGGCGCATGGGTCGCGACGATTCGGAACCGTCCCATTCTCAGTGCCCCCGGCAGCGATACCGGGGCGGGCTGACCATCGGGAAACCGGGTGCCCGCAATGTCGTCGAACACGCCGTTGCTGCCCAGCGATTTCAGGTAGAGGCCGTCGGCAGCGACCTGAAATTCGCAATGTGCCCGCGACAGCGCGCATTCGGGATCGGCGATCGGCCATCCGGCGGCGGGATCGCGCCCGATGCTCAACGTGCCGTCCTGAAGCAGCCGCGCGTCGATCGGCTGGACCGCATCGTCGGCGTCGAACAGCTGGAGCATGTACATGGCGCTTACCCTCAGGCCGCGATGCGGGTGGCGAGAACGGCGGCGTCGGCGTCTGCGGCGCGCGTCTGTACCCGCGATTCGGCTTCGGCGGCGGCGCGATTGAACGCGTCGAACACCTCGCCGAATTCGTCGCGGCGACGATGCGACAGGCGCATCGCAAAGTCGTTCTTGGCGGCGTCGTCCAGCGCGACGCGCAACCGGCGAAGCGGGCGGGCGACCATCGCACCGCTCAGATAACCGACCAGCAGCACCGCGAACATGACGATCGCCGAAAGCGCGGCAAGCAGGGCTTTCGACCGGGCGATGGCCTGGTCCAGCGCCGTCCGCTTGAGCACCAGATCGACCGTGCCGAAGCGTGCGCCCGCATACAGGATCGGTCGAACGAAGCGCAGCCCGGTGCCCGCTCCCTGATCCGGCGCGCTGGTGACCGCACGGTCGCCAGCGCCGTCGATGGTCGGCTCGCCGCTGCTTACGCGATAGCGTCGACCGATCTGGTCGGGGCGGCTCGATGCACGGATGACGCCATCGGCATCGGCGACGACGATGTCGCGCACGCCTTCGTCCTGCGCCGCGGTGGCGACGAACGCCTGAAGCGATGCCCAGTCCTGATCGGCTGCGGCCAGCCCCGCATTATCGGCGGCAACCACGGCGGCGTTGCCGGTCACGAACGCGGCGATGCTGTTGCCCGAGATTGCCGCCATCTGTTCCAGTGCGCGCTGTTCGCGGCCCAGGATCGAATAGACGCTGGCGGCCAGTGCGAGTGCGGTCACGACGAACAGCGTCAGCGGCAGCTTGATTCGCAGCGGCAGGCCGCGGCGCGTGGGTGAAGCCTCGCGCTCGGCGCTCAGTTCGCGGTCGAGTGCGGCGACCAGCGCGGCGCCATCCGCAAAGCGCTGCTCGGGCTTCTTGGCGAGCAGCTTATCGATGATGAAGCGCAGGCCCGGCGGGCAATCGGCGGCGCTCGCCCCGATCGGGGCCACCTTGTCCTGCGCGATCTGGATGGCGAGCGCGGCGAGACCGGTTCCCGGAAACGCGACCTTGCCGGTCACCATTTCATAGAGGACGACGCCCAGCGAGAACAGGTCGGATCGCGCATCGACCGGCAACCCCATCGCTTGTTCCGGACTCATGTAACGCGGCGTGCCGACCAGCTGCCCGACCTGGGTCCTGGCAAGGGCCGCGCCTTCGGTATCGCCGACCCGCGCCACCCCGAAATCGAGCAGTTTGGCGGTCGATCCGTCGGGAGAGATCAGGATGTTCGACGGCTTCACGTCGCGGTGAACCACGCCCGAGCGGTGGGCATAGGCGAGCGCATCGGCAAGCTGGCGGCCGATCCGCAGCACGCGTTCGTACGGCATCCGTCCGGCAGCGTGCAGCACTTCGTCGAGCGGCTTTCCGTCGACCAGCTCCATCGCGATATAGGCGACGCCATCGACTTCGCCGACATCGAAGATGGTTGCGATATTCGCGTGGCTGAGCGCACCCGCCGCGCGCGCCTCGCGCAGGAAGCGCGCGCCGATTTCCGGGTCGCGCGCATATTGGGGCTTGAGCAGCTTGATCGCGACGGTCCGTCCGATATCGGGATCGTGGGCGCGAAAGACGTCGGCCATCGCGCCTTCGCCCAGCCGACCGTCAATCCGATATCGTCCCAACATCGTCGTCATTCGGCAAGCCCCACATCCTTAACCCGGTCGTCGCCTTGTACGATCAATGCCTTATCAATGGATTACCGCCGCGACTGCACGGTTGCCGCGATCCGTTCGGCACGCGCCAGATCGCGCGCGATGGCCGCATTGCCGGGGTCGAGCGCGGCGGCGCGGCGCAGCATCGTGACGGCATTCGCGACATTGCCCTGATTGAGCGCGGCTAGGCCTGCCGACCGCGCGCGCTGGGCCGCAGCGGGATTGGCGGCCGGCGCAGCGCGCGGTGCAGGCGCAGCGGGTGCCGCAGCAGGCGGCTTGGCGCGCGGCGTGGCGGGGGTCGGCGCTGTCGCTCGCGGTGCCGCCGGGCGCGGCGCGGGCGCCACGCGTGGTGGCTGGCCCGGAATGCGCAGCACCCGGCCGGGTGCCAGCGACGCGGGCGTGTCGATGTCGTTATAGCGCGCCAGCTGATACGCTTTCAGCCGATTGCCCAGGAACCGCTGGGCCAGGTCGGGCATGGTTTCGCCCGCGCGCACGGTGTGCGGATAGCTGGTCGGGCCGAGATCGACCTTGGCGTCGCCGGTCAGTCCCTGAAGCAGCACCAGCAGCGACGGGTTCATCGGATCGGTTTTCAGCGCCTTGTCCAGCCGCTTGCGGGCGTCTTTCGCCTCACCCTGCTGGAGCAGCTCGGCAATCGCCTCGATCTCTCCCATCGCCGTCGGTGCCGCGGGCGGCGCGCCGGTCGCGACCTTCGGTCCGCCCGAACAGGCGGCCAGACCCATCGCGGCGGCGACCAGAGCCAGGGTGAAAATCTTACGCAAACCAGCGGTCATGCAATCAACCTTTCGGGGGAAGACGGAATTTCGGTCGGGGCGAGCAACCGGGACAGCGTGTCCCGATCGCGCACGAAATCGAGGAAGGCGTCGCTGTCGAGCGGGCGCGCGAAATAGAAGCCCTGAAAGAACTGGCAGCCATGCGCGCGCAACCACGCATATTCGCGCGCGGTCTCGACGCCTTCGGCCAGAACGCGGATGCCCAGCCCGCGCCCCAGCGCCAGGATCGCGGCGCAGATCGCCTGATTGTCGCGCCTTGTGTCGATATCGGTGACGAACGCGCGGTCGATCTTGATCTTGTCGAACGGCAATGCGCGCAGCGCGCTGAAACTGGAATATCCGGTGCCGAAATCGTCGATCGCGATCGACGCGCCGCGTTCGCGCAACGCTTCGCACAGCCGCACCGCCCGGTCGCCATCGGCCAGCGCGACGCTTTCGGTCAGTTCGACCTCCAGCAGCGGCGGGGGCAGGGCGTGCCGCGCCAGCGTGCGGTCGATCAACGTCATCAGGTTGTCGGCTTCGAGCTGATGGCCCGACACGTTCACCGCGACGCGTAGCGGATTGGTTTCGCTCCTTGCCCAGTGGCGCGCTTCGCGCAGCGCGTGGTTGAGCGCCCACAGCCCGATTTCCTGCGACAGTCCCGCCGATTCCATGATCGGGATGAATCGTCCCGGCGGCACGAGGCCGCGGGTCGGATGGTGCCAGCGAAGCAACGCTTCGGCACCGCATACGCGGCCCGCGGTAGCGTCGATCAAGGGCTGGAACTGCATCCGCAATTCGCTGCGCGCGACGGCCTGGCGCAAATCCTGTTCGACGGCGAAACGCTCGCGGGCATGCGCGCCCAGATCGAGCGTGGCGACGTTTTCGGCGGTGTCGGCGACTAGCGGGACCGAAAAGGAAGACAGCGTCTGCGACAGGATTGCCTGGGGTGACGCGTTCGCCGCATCGAAACGTGCATGGCGGGCAACGATTTCGGGGAGAATCTCCCGCTCGCCATCGACCAGCCGGTTGCCGAGCGCATAGACCAGCGCCTCGGCCTCGGTCATCGCGGCCCCCGGTTCGACGTCCGGGCCGATCCAGATCGCCAGATGCGATCGATCGACATGCGCGAGGAACCGGCTGGCGGGCAGCATCGCGCGCAGCCGATCGACGATTGCCGTCAGCACCCGGTCGGCCAGCGGCGGATCGAACGCGCACAGCCGGTCGTAATCCCGGCAGGCGAGCAGCAGCAGCATGCCGTGGCCGTCGCCGGTCATCCGCACGAACAACGGCTCGCGCGTCGGCAATCCGGTGGCCGAATGAACCTGACCCGTGCGGTGTGCGTCGTTGTCGATCCGGGCCAGCAGGGCGTCGATCGCTTCTGCGGCACGGTCATGTTGCGACCCCGTGAACCGCCGACCGAGCAAGGCCTGCGCGCGGGCGATCGGGCCGCTCAATGCGTTGCTGCGGCGACGCGTGGCCCACACCGCCACGGCAACGAGCAGCGCGGCGACGACCGTGGCGATGGCAGGAATCAGCATGCGCCACCCGTGGCCACCGCGCGTCGCGGGGGCGTCGGGACTGGAAAAAGGGGCAATACCCGGCACATCATCGGCATGGCTGTAATAGTCAAAGATTGACAAACGCTTAGACCGAAACGGCTGGGTGTTCGTCGCGCGCCCGGTAGCACGCTCGGGGAATTTGCCGGCGACCCCACGCCGCGGGTGGCAATTATGGCGCGACAGGTTAGTAGGAAGCGTGGTGACGACTTCCTCTCCCTTGATCCGGACGGTTCGGCGCGCGCTGGCGGTGCTGGCGCTGCTGATCGTCGCGGTTCATGCGTTGACGCCCGCCACCACGCCGATCGAACGCGTCGCCGGTTCGCCATTCAGCGTCGCGACCTATGATGTTGCGATCGGTGGTACGGCCCAGGCCGAGATCGGCGACGACGCCCAGGTCGGCGACGGGCCGGATCCAGGGTCCGACAACGCCATCGCCGGGTCGCTCGACCCAAGCCCGATTGCGGGCACCAAATTCGCCTATCGAAGCTATCGGCAGTCGCATCGCGATCCGCCTGCGATACCGATCTGGTCGCGAGGCCCCCCGTCCGTCTAGAAATTCCCGCCGCGCCGCATCGCGCGTCAGCTTTTTCGTTCGGACATTTCAATGCTTCATTTCGTCCTTGATCGCAGCGTGTCGCCCCAGCAGGTTCGCCGTTCAGATGGCTGAGCCGCGCGCATGCTGATCCTGTTGTTCGTTTCGCTGGTCGGCGCGCTGCTGGTGCCGCTGGCCGCGCGCGTCATCGGGCGCGGGGCGGGGTTCGTCGTCGCGCTGTTGCCGTTCGGACTGCTCGCGGCCTTCGTCGCGATGGCGCCGCTGGTCGAACGCGGATGGGTGCGCGGCGAAGGGTGGATGTGGGCACCGGCGCTGGGGCTGGATTTTACCCTGCGGCTCGATGGTTTTTCGTTTCTCTTCTGCCTGTTGATCACCGGTATCGGCGGGTTGGTCACCATCTATACCGGCGGTTATCTGACCAACAAGTCGCGCAGCGAACGCGCGCGTTTCTTCAGCCTGATCCTGCTGTTCATGACCGCGATGCTCGGCACGGTGCTGGCCGACAATCTGTTGCTGCTGATCCTGTTCTGGGAAGCGACGAGCATCCTGTCCTACCTGCTGATCGGGTTCGATCACAAAAGCGCGCGGTCGCGGCGGGCGGCGAACATGGCGCTTCAGATCACCGCAGCGGGTGGGCTGGCGCTGGTCGTCGCGGCACTGATGATCGGGCATGTCGTCGGCAGCTATTCGTTGGCGGAGGCGGTATCGCGCGCGGGCGAGGTCGCGTCGCATCCGCTGGGGCCGGTGATCCTGATCGCGATCATGGTCGCCGCCTTCACCAAATCGGCGCAGTTTCCGTTTCATTTCTGGCTGCCCAACGCGATGCAGGCGCCGACGCCCGCGTCTGCATTTCTGCATTCGGCGACGATGGTCAAACTGGGCATCTATCTGCTCGCGCGGTTCGAGCCGGTGTTCGCCGCGACCGAATGGGGGCGTCCCGCGCTGGTCGGATTCGCCTGCGTCACCATGATCGTCGCGGCGGTTCAGGCATTGCGGGCGGAAAGTTTCAAAGCGGCGCTCGCCTATTCGACGATCGCGTCGCTGGGCATTCTGGTGCTGCTGATCGGGCTCGACGGCCCGCGCGCCAGCGTGGCGATGATCGGATTTCTGTTTGCGCATGCGCTTTACAAGGCGGCGCTGTTCTTCTGCGCCGGATCGGTGCTGCATGCGACCGGAAAGGGACGGTTGCGCGCGTTGGGCGGTCTTTGGAGGCCATTGCCGCTGACGGCGGCCGCGTGCATCGGCGCCAGCCTGTCGATGGCAGGTATTCCGCCGTTTCTGGGATTCATCTCAAAGGAATTCCTGTTCGAAGCGCAACTGGCGAGCAGCTGGGAACTGGTGCCGCTGACGATCGCGGTGCTGGTCAACGCGGTGATGGTCGGGGTCGCCGGCGTCATCACCCTGCGTCCGTTCTTCCTGAAGCCGAAGGAGCCGGTCGCGGTGCAGCATGGCGAAACCTTTTCGCTGGTCGCGCCGCCGCTGTTGCTCGCGCTGCTGGGTCTGACGATCAGCCTCGATCCCGAATGGATCACGCGCGTCGCGATTCGCCCGGCGGTCGCCGCGGTTTACGGATCGGCGGTGGAGGTCGATCTGTCAGTCTGGCACGGATTGACGCCGATGCTGGCGTTGAGCGCGGTCGTCGTGACGATCGGCGTCATCATCATCCGCTATTGGCGGCGCATCCATGAATTGCTGCGATCGCGTGTGCGGATGGATCAATATGCGATCGAGAATGTGTGGGAAAGCTCGGTCCACTGGCTGATGCGGACCGGCACGGGGCTGACCCGGCGGATCGAACATGGCGACCTGCGCGGCTATGTCGCGGTGGCGCTGGTCACTTTCGTCCTGCTGGCGGCCTGGTCGATGCTTGCATCGGGCGCCGCGCCGCGCCTCCCCGTCGATCGCGCTGCGCTGCGCCTGCCCGAATTGCTGATGGGGCTGACCGCGGTCGCGGGTGCGGTGGTCGCCGCGCGGTCGCGTAACGCGCTGACGGCGCTGGTCGGCGTCGGGCTGACCGGCTTTTCGATCGCCATCACCTTCATGCTGAACGGCGCGCCCGATCTGGCGCTGACCCAGTTCACGGTCGAAGCGCTGCTGGTGGTGCTGTTGACCGCATTGCTGCTGGCATTGCCGATGACGCGCGGCGATACGCGGTCGCGCGGCGAGCATTGGCGCGACGCCGCGATCGCGCTCGGTTTCGGCGTGGTGATGTGCGTCGCGCTGATCGACATGGCGGCAGGACGCGTGGCGTCCGATGCGTCCGAATGGTTCGGACGGATGAGCTATGTCGCCGGGTTCGGTGCCAATGTCGTCAACGTCATCCTCGTCGATTTCCGGGCGTTCGATACGCTGGGCGAAACCGCGGTGATCGCGGTCGCGGCGATTCTGGGCAGCAGCCTGCTGGCGAGGCGCTCCGGGGCGAAGCGCGATGGGGCAGAGGCGCGGCATGTGCATTTCAGCTTTGCCGCGGCCAGCGGTACGCTGTTCTGGCTGTTGCTGATTGCGTCGATCATCATTCTGTTCCGCGGCCACAACCAGCCGGGCGGCGGCTTTGTCGGCGGGCTGGCGGCAGCACTTGCCTTTGCCGTGCTGTCGCTCGCGCGCGGTGCGGCGTCGGCGGAACGCACGCTTCGACTGCAACCGCTGGCGCTGGTCGGCATCGGCCTGCTCTGTGCGGTCGCCAGCGGATTGCCGGGATTGATGTCGGGCGCCGCGCCGTTCCTGACCCATTTGTGGTGGGAACCGGGCCGCGGCCTGCCCAAGCTGGGCACGACGATGCTGTTCGATATCGGCGTCTATCTGGTGGTGTTGGGGGCGGTGCTGTCCTTCCTGTTCGGGTTGCAAAAGGAAGGCGCGCGATGACCATCTTCTATGCATTCTGCGCCGCCGCGATCATCGCCTGTGCGCTCCACATGGCGCTGTCGCGCAACCTGTTGCGAATGCTGTTGGGCCTGTCGCTGCTGTCGACCGGGGTCAATCTGGCGCTGTTCATCGGCGGCGGCCTTGCGAGCAATCAACCGCCGATCATCGCCGACGGCGCGCGAGCGCTGGGTGTCTCCGCCGACCCGCTGGTCCAGGCGTTGATTCTGACGGCGATCGTCATCGGCTTTGCGCTGACCATCGTGCTTGCCGCCATCGTGTTGCGCGCCTGGCGTGCGACGCGGTCGCTTGATGCTCGCGACATCGACGTCCCCGATCAGCAGGCCTGGCCCCAAGAGGAACGCTCGGTTGAGTGACGCGCTGATCCTGGTCGCGCCCGTCGCGTTGCCGCTGGTCGCCATCGCGATCGCGCTGTTGCTGCGCGGTCGGCCGCGTACGAGCGAAGGCTTCTCGCTGGCGGTGCTGGTCGTCACGTTGATTGCCGCGCTTTCGCTGCTTGTCCGTGCCAGCGATGGCGGGACGCTGGCGATCACGGTGTTCGGCGGTTGGCCGTCCGGTTTCGGCGTGTCCTTCACCGCGCGACTGCCGGGCGTCGCACTGGTCGTGGTCACCATGCTGATCGCGGTCGCGGTCGCGATTTACGGCCATGCGTCGGTCGGTGCGCGGCGCAGGCGAAGCGGGCACGATGCGCTGACGCTGGCGATGGTTGCGGCAGTCAATGGCGCGTTTTTGACCAACGATCTGTTCAATCTCTATGTCTGGTTCGAACTCGCCTTGCTTGCCGCGCTCGGCCTGATCACGCTTGACCGCCGCGAGCAGCAGGTCGGGGCGGCGGTGCGCTACGCGACGCTGGGTATTGTCGGCGCGACGGCGATGCTGGCCGGGGTCGGCCTGATCTATGGCAGCACCGGAACGCTCGATCTGGGCACCCTGGCGGCGCGACTCGCCGGCACGCCGCCCACGGTGGCGACGGCGACTGCCGCTGCGCTGCTGATGGGCGGCTTTGCACTCAAATCGGGGGTGGTGCCGCTGCACGTCTGGCTACCTGCGGCGTATGCGCCTGCACCGATTTCAGTATCGGCCACGTTCGCAGGATTGCTGACCAAGATGGGGTTCTACGCGCTGCTGCTGATCGCGGGGGGCGTGTTCGCGATGGGGTCGGGCGGGGTCGGCGCGGCGCACATCACGCCGATACTGGCGCCGATCGCGGCGGCGACGATGCTGCTCTGCTCGCTGGGCGCGCTGGCACAGAATGATATCCGGCGGCTGCTGGGTTACCACGTCATGGCCCAGGTCGGGTATATGCTCGCCGCCCTGGCGCTCGGCACCCGATCGGGCGTCGAGGCTGCGGTTTTTTACATGGTCCATTCGATGATCGTTCAGACCAACCTGTTCCTGGGCGCGGGCGCAATTCACCGGGCGACGGGATCGTGGGATTTGCGCACGATGGGCGGCATGCTGAAACGCAATCCGGTGTTCTGCGCGCTGTTTGCGGTGCCGATGCTGTCGCTGGCCGGGATCCCGCCCTTTTCGGGATTTTGGGGGAAGGTGCTGGTGTTTCGCGCGGCGATCGATGCCGGTAACCTGTGGCTGCTGGCGACCGGTGTGATCGCGGCGCTGCTGACGATCTTTTCGGTCGCGATCCTGTGGTCGGCAAGCTGTTGGAAGGATTTGAAGGGGCGTAGCGCGCGCGCCGTGCCGGTGCCGATGCTCGCGGGCATGGCCCTGCTTTCGACCGTTACCCTTGCCATCGGGCTCGTGCCCGGTCCGGTTCATGGCATCGCGCAGCTGTCTGCGGCGGCGCTTGCCCGGATGGGGATGTTCGGATGAGGCTGTTCGCCAAGATCTTCGCCGCCCTGATGCTCGCGATCAGTTTCCTCTGGGATTTGTTCGCATCGACCTGGACGGTCGCGCGGATCGTGCTGGCGCCCGGCATCCGTACCGAACCCGCCATCCTGGTGATGCCGGTCCGCGTAACCCGGCCCTGGGCAGTCGCGATGCTCGCCTATTTCACGTCGTTGACGCCGGGATCGACCTGCATCCATGTGTCGGCGGACCGGACACGGCTTTATCTCCATTTGCTCGACGCGCGCGATCCCGAAGCGTCGATCGACAAGTTTCGCCGCCTTTATGAACGCCGGATCGCGGAGCTGGAGCGATGACCGACCTGTCTATGCTGGCGACGATCCTTTCCGTCGTGCTTTGTGCGGCGCTGGCGCTGTCGGGCTGGCGAATGGTTCGCGGACCGAGTTTCGCGGACCGGTTCATCGCGTTCGACATGCTGACCGCGCTTGCCATCGCGTTCGGCGCGCTTACCGCGGTGGCGACCGGGCGCGGGGTGTTCCTCGACATCGGGCTGGCGCTCGCGCTCGTGAATTTCACCGCGACCGCCGCGTTCGCGCTGTTCCTCGAACGAAAGGCGCGCGACCGATGACCTGGCTGGGTGCGGTGTTGCTGGGTGGCGGCGTGTTGTTGATGCTGATCGCCGCGATCGGACTGGTGCGTCTTCGCGACCCGTTGCAACGCATGCACAGCGCGACCAAGGCGGGAACGCTCGGCACCATTTGGGTGGTGCTCGGCGCGCTGATCGTCGTCGACGACGTGCCGGTATCGACGGCGATCCTGACGATCCTCTTCCTGCTGTTCACGCTGCCGATCGGCGCTCAGCTGCTGGGCAGGGCGACCTATTTGTCCGGGGCGAAGCTCAAGGGGATCGACGACGATCCCATCGACGAGCTGCGCCGACGTTCGCCGGACTGAACGCGGACCGCGATCAGGATTTCGCTGGCGGAAAGAAGGGTTCGGGTTCGGGCGTCGTCATGTTGCCGCGAAGCAGCTTGCGTCCGGCCGCCAGTCCGCCGACCAGTTCCAGTTCGACCCGCTGCTCGTCGCGCTCGCGCACATCGTCGATCGCTTCGCGCGCTTCGCGTTCGTCGAACCCCAGTCCGGTCAGCACCGCATGGCCGAAGGCGAGCGCGGATTCGAACGTCTCGCGGATCTGGTAATCGACCCCCGCCTTGATCAGTCGCAGCGAATGCCCGCGGTCGAATGCGCGGACATAGAGTTTGACCAGCGGAAATTCGGACCGGCACAATTCGACGATCCGGTCGGCGACCTCGGGATCGTCGACGCAGACAAGGATCGCTTCGGCCCGTGCCGCGCCCGATGCGTGGAGCACGTCCAGCCGGGTGCCGTCGCCATAATGGACCTTGAATCCGAAATTGCCCGCGGCGCGGATCATGTCGACATCGGTTTCGATCAGAGCCAGCTCGACCCGGCGGGCGAGCAGCGCCTGGCTCGCGACCTGGGCAAAGCGTCCGAAGCCGACGAACAGCACGCGGCCGTGAAGATCCTCCGCGCGGTCGATCCCGTCGAGCGATACCGGCGCTTCGCTGCGCATCCGCGTCTGAACGATCAGGATCAGCGGAGTCAGCGCCATCGACAGGATGACGATCGCGGTCATGATCGCCGACACGCGCGGATCGAACAGGCCCACGCCCAACGCCGCGGCATAGAGGACGAATGCGAACTCGCCGCCTTGCGCGAACAAGGCGGCCCGGTGGATCGCGGCGCGGTGATCGGACCCGGCTACCCTCGCGATCGCATAGATGCCGATTGCCTTGACCACCATGAATGCCAGCACGCCGCCCAGCACCAACCGCCATTCCGCAGTCACCACCGACAGGTTCAGCGACATGCCGACGCTCAGGAAGAACAGGCCCAGCAGGATGCCGCGAAACGGCTCGATATCGGCTTCCAGCTGGTGACGGTAATTGGATTCGGACAGCAATACCCCGGCCAGGAACGCGCCCATCGCCATCGACAGACCCGCCGATTGCATGAACAGCGCCGAGCCCAGCACGACCAGCAGCGCGGCGGCCGTCAACACCTCGCGCGCGCCCGCCCGCGCGATGATCCCGAACAGCGGGTCGAGCAGCCAGCGCCCCGCCGCGATCAGCGCCGCCAGGGCGCCGATCGCAATGCCTACGCTTTGCCACAGCGGCAGGGCGTCCGCCGATCCGCGTCCGTTGAACGCGGCCCATAATGCGACCAGCGCGAGTAGCGGCACGATCGCCAGATCTTCGAGCAACAGGATGGCGACCGCCTTCTGCCCCTCGGGGCTGGCGGTGTCGCCGTCCTCCTCCAGCGTCTGCATGATGACCGCGGTGGACGACAGCACGAAGCCCATCGCTCCGACCGCCGCGACGACCGGCGCGAACCCCGCGACGATGCCGACGCCGGTCAGCAGCAGACCGCAGGTCAGCACCTGCGCCGCGCCCAGCCCGAAAATCTGGCCCCGCAATTTCCACAGCTTCGAAGGTCGCATTTCCAGCCCGATCAGGAACAGAAACATGACCACGCCCAGTTCGGCGATGTGCAGCAAGGCTTCGGTGTCGGAGAACAGCCCCAGCCCGAACGGCCCGATCACCAGCCCGGCGGCAAGATAGCCCAGCACCGACCCCAGACCCAGACGCCGGAATATCGGCACCGCCGCCACCCCCGCGCCAAGCAGAATCACCGCATGCCCCAGCCCGAACCCCGCCGCGTCGGCCATCGCCCACCCTTTTCGTAATTGCGCTCGCAAACTGTAACCGGAGCGCGCACGAACGCTAACGTCTTTTACGAGGCGAGAGGTTTAACGTGAGAAGACGTGGTGGACGCACTTGGGCTCGAACCAAGGACCCGCTGATTAAGAGTCAGCTGCTCTACCAACTGAGCTATGCGTCCATCCGGTGAAATCGGCGGCTCCGATGGCCAGCCGTTTCGTTTGGAAGCGCGCGGTTAGCACCGGGGTTTGGGGTTGGCAACCGCCTTTTGCGACAAAAATTACCAGCGTTGGACTTTACGGCTTTCGCGGTCGATGGCGAAGAGGATGCCGAGCGCGAACATTACCGTCATCATCGAGGATCCGCCGTGGCTGATGAAGGGCAGGGGGATGCCGGTGACCGGCGCCAGGCCCATCACCATCAGCAGATTGATCGCAACGTAGAAGAAGATCGTCGCCGAAATCGCCGCAGCGGTCAGGCGTTCGAATTTGGTCTTGGCGCGCATCGCAACGCCGACGCCCCAGACACACAGCGCGACGAACATCGCGATCAGCGTGACGCCGCCGACCAGCCCGAATTCCTCCGCCACCAGCGCGAAGACGAAATCGGTATGCCCTTCGGGAAGGTAGTTGAGGTGGACCTGAGTGCCGTTCAGGAAACCCTTGCCGAACAGGCCGCCCGATCCGATCGCGATTTTCGACTGAGTGATGTGATAACCCGCGCCCAGCGGATCGGCTTCGGGGTCGAGGAAGATCAGCACGCGCTTCTGCTGATATTCGTGCATGCCATATTCGATCATCAGCGGGATCGCGATCGCCGCCGTCAAGCCGCCCGCAACGAACAGCCGAAGCGGTACTCCCGCCAGGAACATAATCGTCGCGCCGCCCGCGATAATCATGACGGCGGTGCCCAGGTCAGGTTGGATCAGCACCAGCGCCGCGGGCACCATGATGAGGATCGCAGCAGGCCAGATCGCACTGAATTTCCGTGTCTCTCCGGCAGGCAGCATTTCGTAGAAACGCGCCAGCGCCAGCACCATCGTCAGCTTCATCAATTCGGATGGCTGGAGGCGCATGAAACCCAGATTGAGCCAGCTTTGCGCGCCGCCCGCGGTGTGTCCGATAAATTCGGTGAGAACGATCAGGAACAGCGCGGCGCCGTAAGCCGGAAATGTCAGGCGCCGATACCAGTCGATCGGAATGCGCGACATCGCCATTGCCACGCAGAAGAAAAAGCCGAAACGGATGCCGTGGCTGAACGCCCAGGGCGTCATGCTTCCTCCGGCTGCCGAATAGAGCATCAGCACGCCGAACCCGCCGAGCGCAAGGACCAGGAGTAGCGCTCCCCACGGCAAGCGCATGACGGGGGCGGGGACGATCGACAGGCTGGTCATTCGGGAACGGCGGCAGGCGTTGGGGTCGCCGTTGGGGTGGCAGTCGGGGCGGGGGTGGGGGTCGCGGTTGGTGCCGGGAACGTCCCCGGCGGCGTCGACGCGGCGGGATCAGCCGCGATCCCGGCGGCGATCGCCTGACGCTGGGCGAGGAACACCGCCTGTTCCTTGGCCATGCGTTCCGAAATCGTGCCGCCCCATTCCTTTTCCATCGGCGCGAGCACATCCATCGCCTTGTTCCGGTCGAACAGGAAGGTCAGGCAGTCGCGCGCGACTGGCGCTGCCGCGCCGGAGCCCGACATTCCGTGTTCGATGACGACTGCGACCGCATAGCGCGGGGCATCGACCGGCGCGAAACCGACGAACAGGCCGTGGTCGCGATATTTCCACGGCACGTTGCGCCCGCCGCGCGCCATGCCCTGCAAGCGGCGGACCTGCGCGGTGCCGGTCTTTCCGCCCATGCGGATGTCGGGAAAGGGGAGTTTGGAGCGCCCCGCCGTGCCCGCGCCGTTGACGACCTCGTCCATGCCGGACCGCACCGCGGCGAGATGTTCAGGCGAGAAGCCGAGCAAGCCCGGAGCGCCGACCTGTCCTGCGATCATGTGCGGAACGAGCGCACGGCCCGAGGCGATACGAGCGGTGGACAATGCAAGCTGGAACGGGCTGACCAGATAATAGCCCTGGCCGATGGCGGCGTTCAGGCTGTCCGACTGAGTCCAGGCCTGTTTCCATCGGCGCTGTTTCCATTCGGGGTCGGGCACGGTGCCGTAACGCTGCGACGGCATCGGCAGGTCGAATTGTTCGCCGAACCCCAGCTTGCGCGCGGCCTCCGCCATCGCGTCCATGCCGATTTCGCGACCCAGCGCGTAGAAATAGGTGTTGCACGACCGCGCGATGGCGGTGTGCATGTTCATCGGCCCGTGCCGACCAAGGCACCCGAAGCGACGATTGCCGAGCTGATAGCCGCCGGGACAGTTGATCCGGCGTTCGGGGTCGATCCCCATCGACTGGATCGCCAGCGCATGGGTGGGCTTCAGCGTCGATCCGGGGGGGTAGAGCCCCTGCAACGCCTTGTTGGTCAGCGGCAGATGGTCGTTTTCGGACAGCATCGCCCATTCGTTGCGGCTGATCCCGTCGGAAAATGCGTTGGGATCATAGGCCGGCATCGAGGCGAGCGCGAGCACGCCGCCGGTCAGGCAGTCGATCACCACGACCGATCCCGATTCGGTGCCGAGCCGCCGCGCGGCATATTCCTGCAAGCCAGCGTCGATCGTCAGTTTGACGGTGCCGCCCTGGCTGTCGGGACGGGTGTCGAGTTCGCGGACCAGCCGCCCGCGTGCCGTCACCTCGACGCGCTTGGCGCCGGGGACGCCCTGCAATTTGTCCTCCAGCACCTTTTCGATGCCGTCCTTGCCCAGCTTGAACCCCGGCGTGTTCATCAGCGGGTTCTTGGTTTCCAGAAACTGTTCGCGGGTCGCCGCGCCGACATAGCCGACGAGATGACCCACGGCGGCGCCCGCCGGATAATAGCGGGCAAATCCGCGCG
Organism: Sphingomonas aestuarii; assembly: GCF_054457155.1. Classification (NCBI taxonomy): domain Bacteria; kingdom Pseudomonadati; phylum Pseudomonadota; class Alphaproteobacteria; order Sphingomonadales; family Sphingomonadaceae; genus Sphingomonas; species Sphingomonas aestuarii. The sequence goes on from NZ_JBTKVV010000001.1 coordinate 24,422, forward strand.
TCGGCGATACGCCGGGCAGTTCGGGCAACCGCACGCTGACTGCGGCGAAGCGTTCCCAGTCGAGATTCTCGGCGACCGGCACCGGGCGGAACCCCGATGCGCCCTCCAGATCCTCCATGATGCGTTCAACATCGTCGGCGGTCAGCGCCAGCAGATCGCGGAGCTGGCCGACGACGCGTTCCTTGTCCTCGATCCGGTCGGGGATCAGGTCGACGCGGAAATCGGTGCGGTTGCTGGCGATCGGCGCGCCGTTGCGGTCGACGATCCACCCTCGGCGCGGCGGGATCAGGGTGATGTTGACCCGGTTGCTGTCGGCGAGCAGCGCATAGCGTTCATTCTCGGCGATCGACAGCCAGCCCATCCGCCCGGCGAGCACCAGGCCAAGCGCGGCCTGTCCCCCGCCGACGACCATCGCGCGGCGCGAAAAGCTGAAACTCTGGGCCGCTTCGCTGACGATGCGTGCGGGTCCGCTCATTCGGCTACTCGCGGGTCCCAGCGGGCGACGAGAAGGGCGATCAGGGGGTAGAATGCCATCGCGATCAAAATCTGTACCAAAAGCACGGTGTCGACATGCGCGGCAAAGCCGGTCGCGACCAGCCGTCCCGCCACCAGCACGAATGCGACGCCCCCTGCCGCAATCGCGAAGTCATGCCAGAAACTCCGCCATACCAGCCGCGCGTCGATGATGTCGATGGCCAGATAGGCGATCGTCCACAATAACATGGCACTGCCGAGCGGCTGGCCGGAGACGAGATCGTCGAACAGCCCCAACGGCACCGCCGCCCAGGTCTTGAAGCAATCGGGCCGCCTGAGCCGCCACGCAATAAGTAGCATCAATCCGAAGGGCGGCAGGAACGGGACGGTGGCGATGATCGGGATGAGCGTCAGCAGCGATCCCAGCATGACGGTGACCGGAGCCAGCCAGACTTCGCGGCCCGGCGGGTCGGGCTCGCCGATCCGCGAGGCGTTGATCGGCGTCACGGAGCGTCGATTCCGGGCGCGGGTTCGGCCTGGGTGGCGGGTTCGGGCGGCGGCTGAAACGCACTTTGCACCAGCGCGAAATCGAAGGCGTTGGGGCTCGCCATCGGGCGCGCCAGGCTGGCGTCGTCGGCGTTGCGCATCACCCGCGCAACCGGCACATTGGGCGGGTAGAGGCCGCCCGTGCCCGAAGTGACGAACAGGTCGCCCGAATTGAGCGGAATGTTGGCGACGTTCGCCGAGCGGATGTCGATAAGCCCGTCACCGCGGCCGATGGCGAGTGCGGGGAGGCCGTCCCGTGCGCGGCGCACCGGCACGATGCTTTCGGTGTCGATCACCAGCAGCACGCGCGCGGTATTGGGGCTGACCTCGACGATGCGTCCGATCAGGCCTTCGGGGCCGCGCACCGGCTGGCCGACGCGAACGCCGTGACGCGATCCGGCATTCAATGTGGCGAAACGGCGCGTGCTGGAGGCCGACGAATTGACGAGGCGCGCGGTGACGATGCCCTGAACCGGCACGTCCTGAACGCGGAGAAGCGCACGCAGCCGGGCGTTCTCGCGATTGATCGACTGGGCCTGGACCAGCACGGGACGGGTGGCCTTTACTTCCGCGCGAAGCTGTTCGTTTTCGCCCATCACGAAGAAATAATGGCCGATCGCCTCGGGCACGTTGCCGACCGAACGGCGCACCCAGTCGAGTGCCGAAGAGATCGGAGTTGTCGCTTCGCGGATGCCGCCGCGCAGATGCTGATAGGCGGGGGGATTGATCGCCGACAAGGCAAGCAGGATAGCGCCGAGAAGCGCGCCCGCGCCGGCGATCACATAGCCCAGAAACAGACTATATTGCGCCCGCCTCGAAAAGCCCGGACGCCTGTTGCGTTGCGGCGCCATGCGCCCCCCAGCGTTTCAGCGTCCGGCGGTGAGGCCGCTGCTGCCCCACCCGCCGAACGCGCCTTCGAAACTTAAACGGCGAGCAGCACGCCGCGATAGATCGGGTCTTCCAGTGCGCGACCGGTGCCCAGTGCGACGCAGGTCAGCGGGTCTTCGGCAACCGACACCGGCAGGCCGGTCTCGTCGCGCAGCACTTCGTCCAGACCCTGAAGCAGTGCGCCGCCACCGGTGAGGACAATGCCCTGATCGACAATGTCGGCGGCGAGTTCGGGCGCGGTGTTTTCCAGGGCGATTCGAACGCCTTCGACGATGGTGTTCACCGGCTCTGCGAGGGCTTCGGCAATTTGGCCCTGGTTGATCTGAATTTCCTTGGGCACGCCGTTGACCAGATCGCGGCCCTTGATGTGGATGGTCTGGCCGATGCCGTCGGCGGGCGGCTTGGCGATGCCGACTTCCTGCTTGATGCGCTCGGCGGTCGCCTCGCCGATCAGCAGGTTGTGGTTTCGGCGGACATAGGAAACGATCGCTTCGTCCATCTTGTCGCCGCCGACGCGGACGCTGGTCGAATAGGCGAGGCCGCGCAGCGACAACACCGCGACTTCGGTGGTGCCGCCGCCGATATCGACGACCATCGACCCGATCGGCTCGGTCACCGGCATGTCGGCGCCGATCGCGGCGGCCATCGGTTCCTCGATCAGGAACACCTGGCTTGCGCCCGCATTCGACGCCGCGTCGCGGATCGCGCGGCGCTCGACGCTGGTCGAGCCCGACGGCACGCAGATCACGATCTGGGGCCAGCGGACGAAGCGGCGCTGGCCGTGCACCTTTTGAATGAAGTGCTTGATCATCTGTTCGGCGACGTCGATGTCGGCAATCACGCCGTCGCGAAGCGGGCGGATCGCCTCGATCGAGCCAGGCGTCTTGCCCATCATCAGCTTGGCGTCGTCGCCGACCGCCTTCACCTTGCGCACGCCGTTCAGCGTTTCGACCGCGACCACCGACGGTTCGTTGAGGACGATGCCGCGCCCGCGCAGATAGACGACGGTATTCGCCGTCCCGAGGTCGATCGCCATATCGTGCGACATGAATTTGAAGAATCTGGAAAAGAACATCGCTTCGCCCGTCGTCGGCCGACAAGAATGATGGTCGGCAGGTCCACCCGTTATCCTTGACCTGTCCCCACCGCTGCCGGAAATGCGGCATCGATCGAGCAGTGCGGATGCGGGTCGCGGAAGCCCGCCGCTTGGGCTAGAGCGGCACCCATGTCAATACGCCGCCTGCCTTCGCATCTGGTCAATCGTATCGCCGCCGGTGAAGTGGTCGAAAGACCCGCCAGTGCGTTGAAGGAACTGGTCGAGAATGCGATCGACGCAGGCAGCGCACGGATCGTCGTGCGGCTGGCGGGCGGCGGCATCGACGGGATCGAGGTGATCGACGACGGCTGCGGGATGTCGGCCGCCGACATGGCGCTGGCGCTGGAGCGGCATGCGACGTCGAAATTGCCCGATGACGCCATCGAGAATGTGACGACGATGGGCTTTCGCGGCGAGGCATTGCCGTCGATCGCCAGCGTGGCGCGGCTTACGATCGAAAGCCGGGTGCGCCCTTCGACAGGCTCAGGACAGGCGGCGGCGGACGGCTGGCGGCGGGTCGTGGACAATGGCGATTTGGTCGAGGAGGGGCCTGCTGCGCTGCCGCCGGGGACGCGGGTGAAGGTCGAGGGGCTGTTCGCGCGTGTTCCCGCCCGGCGCAAGTTCCTTCGAACCGCGCGCAGCGAATATGCCGCGTGCGTCGATGTGGTGAAGCGTCTGGCGATGGCGCGCAGCGATATCGGTTTTACGCTGGAGCATGACGGGCGGCGGACGTTGCACGTCCAGCCCGGCGAAAGCGCGCCCGACCGCGTGGCGGGGCTGACCGACCGGGCGCTGGTCGAGAACAGCGTTGCGATCGATGCCGAGCGTGAAGGGGTGCGGCTGGGCGGGATCGCGAGCCTACCGACCTTCAATCGCGGGGTGGCGGATCACCAATATCTGTTCGTCAACGGCAGGCCCGTGAAGGACCGGCTGCTGATCGGCGCGGTGCGCGGTGCCTATGCCGAGATGCTGGCGCGCGACCGCCATGCGGTTGTCGCGCTGTTCCTCGACGTGCCGACCAGCGAGGTGGACGTGAACGTGCATCCGGCGAAGACCGAAGTGCGGTTCCGCGATCCGACAATGGTGCGCGGGCTGATCGTCGGCGGCCTGCGTCGCGCGCTGGACGAGGCGGGCCATCGCAGCGTGCAGCGACCGAGCGACGCGGCACTCGGCATGTGGCGCGCGGAACCATCTAACCCCTCCCCTTCAGAGGAGGGGTTGGGTTGGGGCCTCGCCACTGAAGCCGCACCCTTGTGGGACCGCCCCACCCCAAATCCCTCCCCTGAAGGGGAGGGGCTTTATCATTTCCGCGACTCGCGCCCGACCTTCCTCTCGCCCCCGCCAATGGCCCGGGCGGAGGCCGCCGCAGAACCCGTCCCCTCAACCGTTCAGCATCCGCTGGGCGTCGCGCGCGGGCAGGTGGCGAAAACCTATATCGTCGCCGAGGCCGATGACGGGCTGGTGCTGGTCGATCAGCACGCCGCGCACGAACGGCTGGTGCTCGAACGAATGCGTTCGGGTCTTGCGGGTGGGAGGATCGCCGCCCAGGCGTTGCTGATCCCGCAAGTCGTCGAACTCGACGAGGTGGCGTGCGATCGGCTGGAGGCGCGCGCGGTGGAATTGGCGGAATTCGGCCTCGACCTCGAACGCTTTGGCCCCCGCGCGGTGCTTGTGCGATCGTCTCCGGCGCTGCTGGGGAGCGGCGACCCGACCGGTCTGGTCACCGACCTGGCCGACGAACTCGCCGCGTTCGACGAGGCGTTGTCACTGAAGGAGCGCCTCGATCACGTCGCCTCGACGATGGCCTGCCACGGATCGGTGCGGGCAGGGCGGGTGCTGTCGGTCGCGGAAATGAATGCGCTGCTGCGCGAAATGGAAGTCACCCCGCATTCGGGCCAATGCAACCACGGCCGCCCGACCTGGGTGAAACTGGCGCACGGCGATATCGAGAAGTTGTTCGGGAGAAAGTAAGTTCTCATCTCGTTTCCGAAGGATAAGGGTCAATTGCGATAGTTCCAAATTCTTCGGTCAGACCACGTCAGCAATCTCAACCTCTACAAGCAGTCAAAAATATGCGCATCGATCTCCGGGCTAAGGCATTCCCAGGTTTATTGGAGGCAGTTGGCTTGGCGGTTATACATTTTGACGCGATGGAACGCGCGATACCGTCTGTGTTTCGCGCTGCGCTGAACGTCAGTACAGGTTTTCAGCGAAACATTTTCACAGTCACACGTGGTCTCGATACGCATCTAAAGCTGGCGGAGGCTGCCGTCGAAGAGGGGGCCGCAGATTTTCTTGATCGGTGGAGATTAATCGCCAAGCGGGTGCGCTCACTTTCGGAACTACGGGGCAAGGTAGCTCATTCTGGCATTTCTATTTACGGGGGTGGCGTCATAGTCGATTTGGATGAGGACGGAAAACCCACGGGAATTTTACGGCGGGCGGGACCGCCCACCGCCTCCTTGTTGAAAAGTACCCGAGGTAGTTCTGAACAAATTTCGGAAAAAGAAGTGCGGCAACTTGCCGCCGATATTTTGGTTATTGAAGGCGATATCAGGCAGCTAGCAGCAGATATAACGGCTTCTCGGCCACCACCGTCTTCTTAGTCCTTAACCGCCTCTGGCTTAACGGCTTGACTGCGAAAAAAGGTCAACCGATCCCGTTTCGCGCTGGCTGATTTACGACACCTTTGTCCCTACGCAACCATTCGTCGCCCTGAGCATTCTACCCGTCGAACAGACAGGTGAACGATGGTTAAGCAGATTTTCCCGGTTATTCTTGCGCTTATCCCGCTGGTGGCGGTGTGTGGGGCGGTTGTGGCTTGTCCGTGAGTTGGGTGCAGCATCCTTCGACAGGCTCAGGGTGAGCGCGGTCTAGACGAACGATCGATAACCGCGATCGACAACGCAAAAGGGCCGCTCCGGTATCTCCGGGGCGGCCCTTTCGTTTGTCTGGCTTCGGTGGTTGAGCGGCTTAGGCCTGCTCTTCCTCCGATGCTTCGTTTGCGTCGTCCGAACCCGCATCGCCTTCGGCTGCGGCGAATTCGCCCGGCTCCAGGTTGGGGTCGCGGTCTTCGGTGAAGCCGGCGGTGTCCTGCTCGAACATCGCGGCCATCACGTCGACGCCCTGTTCCTGCATTTCGGCTTCTTCAGGCGAACGTGCGACGTTGACCTTGACGGTCACCGACACTTCCGGGTGCAACGCGACCTTGACGTCATAGACGCCGATCGACTTGATCGGCTTGTCCAGGACGATCTGGTTCTTGGCGATCTTGTGGCCTTCGCCTTCCAGCGCTTCGACCAGATCGCGGACCGCAACCGAACCGTAGAGCTGGCCGGTGTTCGATGCCTGACGGATCAGGGTGACGCTAGCGCCGTCGACCTTCTTGGCGTCCTTTTCGGCATCGGCGCGCTTCGCGGCGTTGTCCGCCTCGATGCGTTCGCGGTTCGCCTCGAACACCTTCTTGTTGGCTTCGTTGGCGCGCAGCGCCTTCTTGTTGGGCAGGAGGAAGTTACGGGCATAGCCGTCCTTCACCTTGACCACGTCGCCGATGGCGCCGAGCTTTTCGACGCGTTCCAGCAGAATGATATCCATGCGGGCGCTCCTTACTTAACGATGTAGGGCAGCAGGCCCAGATGACGGGCGCGCTTGATGGCCTGGGCCAGTTCGCGCTGCTTCTTCGCGCTCACCGAGGTGATGCGCGAGGGGACGATCTTGCCGCGTTCGGAGACGAAGCCCTGAAGCAGGCGAACGTCCTTGTAATCGATCCGGGGCGCGTCCTTCGCGGAGAAGGGGCAGCTCTTGCGGCGGCGGAAAAAGGGTCGTGCCATGTTCGCTACTCCTTACTGGTCGCCGCCGTCGCGGTCGCGACGGGGGCCACGATCACCGCGGTCGCCACGATCGCGGCGGTCGCCGCGCTCGCCACGGTCGCTCTTGCGCATCATCACCGAAGGGCCGTCTTCGAGCGCATCCGTGCGGATGGTCATGTAGCGGATCACGTCTTCGTTGATGTTGGTCTGGCGCTCCAGCTCGGCCACGACGTCGCCGGGCGCGTCGATTTCGAGCATCACGTAATGCGCCTTGCGGTTCTTCGCGATGCGGTAAGCGAGGCTGCGAAGGCCCCAGTTTTCGGTCTTTACGACCTTGCCCTTGTGATCGGTGACGATCTTGGCGGCGTTTTCCGCCAGTGCGTCCACCTGCGCCTGTGCCAGATCCTGGCGCGCAAGGAAGACGTGCTCATAGAGAGCCATAGCTTCTTCTCACTGTTGGCCGATCGCTGATCTTCGCGCCCATCGCGAGATCCCTCCGGCTGTCGTCTAGGTCAATGAATCAAGGGCGCGGGACGATCGTCCTGCACCCGTGATCCCGCGCACCTTACGGATTTGGCCCGCCAACGCAAGGAAAAAGGCGGCGTGCCGTTTCCGACACGCCGCCCTTCGCTGGGGTATGCGCTACCTTAGTTGAAGATCGCGCCGCCGATGACCGCGCCGATCAGGCCGCTGGCGATCGAGATCAGGACCGCGTCGTTGCCCGACTGGACCCACTGGTAACCGCGGGGCGGGGCATAGACGCCGCGACGCTGATACTGGCGGTAGTCGATCTGGCGATAGTTCGCCGCATAGCGCCGGTCGAAACGCTGGCCGCGCTGCCACTGGCGATGCGCGATCCGCTGCTGCTGACGGATGGCCCGCTGCTGCTGGATTGCCCGCTGGTTCTGGCGGACGATTACGTTCTGGCGAACATTGCGCTGGTTGTTGTGCTGAATCACCTGGCGCTGCTGATAGCCGGGACCACGATTGATGACGACGGTCGCGTTCGGGCGTTCGCGGACGATGGTGCGCTGCTGCGCGTCGGCCGCGGCGGGAACCGCGAAGATCGAAGCGGCGATGGCTGCGATGGCGAGCTTTTTCATGTGCCTTACTCCTCGTTTGAACTCACGTGCCGCCGGTTGTGCGGCGATGAGGACAATCTGGGGGGCGGGTGTCGCAGGCGATTGTCGCAAAGGCCGTGAATTGGTCGCAAAAGGTCGCAAAACTGCGGGTTTGATGAACCTGCGTTCAGAACCGGGCGTCGCGCGCGGCTTGCAAGCCGGTTTTCCAGCGCATAGGCGCGGTCACTTCACGAATTAAGAGGGTTGGGACCGTGCGTGCATTCATCTTTCCGGGGCAGGGCAGCCAGTCGGTCGGTATGGGCCAGGCGCTCGCCGCCGCGTCGCCGGTCGCTCGCGAGGTGTTCCAGGAAGTCGACGAGGCGCTGGGGCAGCATCTGTTCAAGCTGATGACCGAGGGGCCGGAGGCCGAGCTGACGCTGACCGAAAATGCCCAGCCTGCGATCATGGCGCATGCGATCGCGGTGCTGCGGGTGATGGAGCGCGAAGGCGGAATGCGACTGGCCGACAAGGCGGATTTCGTCGCGGGCCATTCGCTGGGCGAATATACCGCGCTGTGTGCGGCGGAGGCGATCGACCTGGCGACGACCGCCCGGCTGCTCAAAACGCGCGGGCGCGCGATGCAGGCGGCGGTGCCGGTGGGCGAGGGGGCGATGGCCGCCGTGCTGGGTGCGGATCGTGACAAGGCGCAGGCGATTGCCGATGCCGCGGCGGAGGGCGAAGTCTGCACCGTCGCCAACGACAATGATCCGTCGCAGGTGGTGATTTCAGGCGCGAAGGCCGCCATCGAGCGCGCGCTGCCGCTGGCAAAGGAAATGGGGGCCAAGCGCGCGATTCTGCTGCCGGTGTCCGCACCGTTTCATTGCCCGCTGATGCAGCCCGCCGCCGACGTGATGGCCGACGCATTGGGCGCGGTCGCGGTGCAGGCGCCGCTGGTGCCGCTCTACGCCAACGTCACCGCGGCACCCGTCGCCGACGCGCAGACGATCAAGGCACTGCTGGTCGAACAGGTGACGGGAATGGTCCGCTGGCGCGAATCAGTGATTGCAATGGTGGACGCAGGCGTGAGCGAGTTCGTCGAGATCGGCGGCAAGGTGCTCGGCCCGATGGTGAAACGCTCCGCGCCGGATGCGACGACGGCGAGCGTGATCTCGATGGACGATATCGAGGCGTTGCTGAAGGGGATGTAAGAAGCCTGCCTTCCCAGCAGATGCTGGAGGATCATGCGGCTTGATATTCCAGCTTGCGCTGGAATGACGATTGTTTCGGAGAGAGTTTATGTTCGACCTTACAGGCATGACCGCGCTGGTGACCGGCGCTTCGGGGGGGATCGGTTCGGCGATCGCCAGGGCGCTGGCGGGGCAGGGGGCTCGGCTCGCGGTTTCGGGGTCGAATGCGGAGAAGCTGGAGGCGTTTCGCGCCGAATTGGGTGGCGATCATGTCGCCCTGGCGTGCAACCTGTCCGACGGTGCCGAGGTCGATCAGCTCGTTCCGCGCGCGGTGGAGAGTTTGGGAAAGCTCGATATTCTCGTCAACAATGCCGGGGTGACGCGCGACAATCTGGCAATGCGGATGAAGGATGACGAATGGGATCAGGTTATCCGCGTCAATCTGGAAGCCGCGTTCCGGCTGTGCCGTGCGGCGGCCAAGCCGATGATGAAGGCGCGGTTCGGGCGGATCGTGTCGATCACGTCCGTGGTGGGCACGACCGGCAATCCGGGTCAGGCCAATTATGCGGCGTCGAAGGCCGGGTTGGTCGGCATGTCCAAGGCGCTGGGCCAGGAACTCGCCAGCCGCGGGATCACCGTCAACTGTGTCGCGCCGGGCTTTATCCGGTCGGCGATGACCGATGTGCTGCCGGATGCGCAGAAGGCGGCGCTGCTCACCAAGATACCGGCGGGCGATCTGGGCGATGGTGCGGATATCGGCGCGGCGGTCGTTTATCTCGCCTCGAAGGAAGCCGGTTACGTCACCGGCCAGACGCTGCACGTCAATGGCGGCATGGCGATGATTTGATCGGGCCACGAGACACCTGCCCCCCTTGCCACCACGCGGACGGCGTTCTACGTGCGTTCAGGAATCACCCAATTTCAAAGACCCAATCGAGAAGGAACAGGGAATGAGCGAGACTGCCGATCGCGTGAAGAAGATCGTCGTCGAGCACCTCGGCGTCGAAGCCGAAAAGGTGACCGAAGATGCGAGCTTCATCGACGACCTGGGCGCAGACAGCCTCGACATCGTTGAGCTGGTAATGGCGTTCGAAGAAGAATTCGGTGTCGAAATCCCCGACGATGCCGCCGAAAAGATCACGACCGTCAAGGACGCGATCACCTATATCGACGAACATCAGGCCTGACGCGCGTTCGCGCACAGGCCGCCCCGTAAAGGGGGCCGGATGTGTTTCAGACGGCCTCCCGTCCTGCGGCTTGCGCTTGGGACGGGGGGCCGTTTTTGTTGAATGGGGCTTCGTCGCCCAGCCAAAAACTGGCATGGCGAGGCCGATGACCACCGCGCGATCCGTCGGGCGGACGATTGAGATGTTGAGGGAATGCTTATGCGCCGCGTAGTCGTGACCGGTCTGGGCCTCGTCACTCCGCTGGGGGCCGATGTCGAAACCGCCTGGAAGAACATCGTTGCAGGCAAATCGGGCGCGGCGACGATCACCCATTTCGATGCGAGCGATTTCCACACCAACTATGCCTGCGAAGTGAAGGCGCCTACCCACGAATATGGCTTCGACCCCGGCAAGCGCGTCGATCACAAGGTCCAGCGCCAGGTCGATCCGTTCATCGTCTATGGCATCGATGCCGCCGGACAGGCGCTCGAAGACGCCGGGCTGACCGATATGAGCGAAGCCGAGCGTTTTCGCGCGGGCTGCTCGATCGGTTCGGGCATCGGCGGGCTGCCGGGGATCGAGAGCGAATCGCTGGTGCTCGCCGAAAAGGGACCGAAGCGGGTTTCCCCCCATTTCGTGCACGGACGCCTGATCAACCTGATTTCCGGTCAGGTCTCGATCAAATACGGGCTGATGGGGCCGAATCACGCGGTCGTGACCGCATGTTCGACCGGCGCGCATTCGATCGGCGACGCCGCGCGGATGATCGCGATGGACGATGCCGACGTGATGCTCGCGGGCGGTGCGGAAAGCGCGATCTGCCCGATCGGCATCGCCGGATTCGGCCAGGCGCGCGCGCTGTCCACGGGCTTCCGCGACGATCCGACCCGCGCGAGCCGCCCCTATGACAAGGACCGCGACGGCTTCGTCATGGGCGAAGGCGCAGGCGTCGTCGTGCTCGAGGAATATGAGCATGCAAAGGCGCGCGGGGCGAAAATCTATGCCGAGGTGATCGGTTACGGTCTGTCGGGCGACGCATACCACGTTACCGCGCCGCATCCCGAAGGATCGGGCGCGTTCCGGTCGATGGAAATGGCGATGAAGAAATCGGGCCTCAGCCTGACCGACATCGACTATATCAACGCGCACGGCACCTCGACCCCGCTGGGCGACGAGCTGGAACTGGGCGCGGTGCGGCGGCTGTTCGGCGGCGCGATCGACACGCTGTCGATGTCGTCGACCAAATCGGCGATCGGGCATCTGCTGGGCGGCGCGGGCGCGGTCGAGAGCATCTTCTGCATCCTCGCCATGCGCGATCAGGTGGTGCCGCCGACGCTCAACCTCGACAATCCCAGCGACAATTGCGCGGGCGTCGATCTCGTCCCCTATGAGGCGAAGGAGCGCAAGGTGAAGGCGGTGCTGAACAATTCGTTCGGCTTCGGCGGGACCAATGCATCGCTGGTCATGAAGGCGATGGATTGAGGTCTGAGGTTCCGAAACACCCTTCGACAAGCTCAGGGTGAGCGCGGTTGGAGGTTAAGGCATGGACTCCACACCCCGCGCTCAGGCTGAGCTTGTCGAAGCCGGATTGGAGTGACCTGACATTGCCGTTCTGGACCTATATCCTCGAATGCTCTGACGGGACTTATTATGTCGGTCACACGGATCATCTCGACAAGCGGATGGCAGATCACTCCAATGGCGTTGCCAGTGCGTATACGTCGAAGCGAAGGCCGCTGAACCTGCTCTGGTCGACCGAATTCCAGATGCGCGACGAGGCGTTCTTTCTCGAACGCAAGCTCAAGGGTTGGTCGCGGCCGAAGAAGGAAGCGTTGATGCGGGGTGAGTTTCACCCGTTGCCGGAACTGTCGCGAAGCACGCTTCGACAGGCCCAGCGTGAGCGCGGTGGGGATGAGCATTGAAACGGCTCGGTTGCCTTGGAATCGTAGCGGCGCTCGGCCTGGTGGCGGCGTTGTTCTTCGTTGTCCAGCAATGGAGCGGTGAAGGCCCCGCCGAAACTGACGTGACGGTGGTGGTGCCTCAGGGTTCCACGCTCTCGTCCGCGGCGCGGGCGATGGAGGACGCGGGGGCGATCGCGTCGGCGGACCGGTTCCTGTTGTTCGCGCGCTTCCTGGGTTCGGATGCGCCGATCCGCGCCGGGGAATATGAGATTCCGGCACGCGCCAGTGCGTCGCAGGTGCTGGAGATGATGCAGTCTGGGGCGACGCTCCAGCGCTTCGTCACCGTGCCCGAGGGCTGGCCTTCGGTGATGGTCCATGACGCGCTGATGGCGGCGACCGAGTTGACCGGCGAGATTCCCGTGCCCGAGGAAGGATCGATCCTGCCCGACAGTTACAGCTACACGCGCGGGGAAAGCCGCGCGGCGGTGGTCGCCCGGATGCAGAAGGCGATGGCGGATTATCTGGCCAAGGCCTGGGAAAAGCGCACGCCGAACACGGTAGCGAAGACGCCCGAGGAAACGATCATCCTGGCCGCGGTGGTCGAAAAGGAAACCGCCAAGCCCGAGGAACGGCGGATGGTCGCGGGCGTCTATTCGAACCGAATTCGCCAAGGCATGCGGTTGCAGGCAGATCCCACCGTCATCTATCCGATTACTCAGGGACGCCCGCTGGGACGACGCATCCGGCGGTCGGAACTGGATGCGGTCAACGGATACAATACCTATGCGATGGCGGGGCTGCCGGTCGGGCCGATCGCCAATCCGGGGCGGGCGTCGATCGACGCGGTCCTGAACCCTGAGACGACCAGCGCGCTGTATTTCGTCGCGGACGGGACGGGCGGGCATGTCTTTGCCGACACGCTGGAGCAGCATAACGCCAATGTGCGGAAATGGTATGCGATCCGGCGGGAGCGGGGGGAGATGTAGCGTTCCGATCCTCCCCGCATGCGGGGAGGTGGCAGCATGAAGTGCCGACGGAGGGGGAGTGCCTCGAAACGCAGCGCTTGTTGCCTGCCCCTTGCACCATCCTTCGGATGCTTCCCCTCCCCGTGCCGGGGAGGAGTGTTAGCGACGCAATCCCGCCGCGGCGTGCGCCCTGGCCTTGACGTCCGCCAACGTGCCGCCGGTGACCCAGCTTCCGCCGACGCAGAGCACTTTCGGAAACGCCAGCCATTCGGGGGCGGTCGCCTCGGTAATCCCGCCGGTCGGGCAGAATTGCGCTTCGTGGAAGGGGGCGGCGAGCGCCTTCAGCGCCTTCAGGCCGCCGCTGGTTTCCGCGGGGAAGAATTTGAAGTGGCGAAGGCCCAGATCGTAACCGCGCATGATGTCGCCTGCCGTCGCGATGCCGGGGAGGAAGGGGACGCCCGATTCGATAATCGGCGCTGCCAGCCGTTCGGTGAGTCCGGGGGAGACGATGAACTCCGCGCCCGCGTCCATCACCTGCGCGAACTGGTCGGCGTTGACGACCGTACCTGCGCCGACGATAGCGCCGGGCACCTGCTTCATCTCGCGGATCGCATCGAGCGCAGCCGGGGTGCGGAGCGTCACCTCCAGCACTTTTAGGCCGCCCGCAACCAGCGCCTCCGCCAGCGGTTTCGCAGTCGCCGCGTCGTCGATCACCAGCACCGGGATGACCGCGCTGGTCCGCATGATGGTTTCGATGTCGCTCATGCCTTGTGCTCCTGTGCATAGGCCGCTGCCGCGCCGAACAGGCCGGGCTGGGGATGGGTGATGAGGCGGACGGGGATGGATTTCATCAGCGACTGGAAGCGGCCCTTGGCCACGAAGCGCTGTTCGAATCCCGATTTGACGAGATGGTTCTTGAGCCGAAGGCCCAGGCCGCCGGCGATGACGACGCCCTTCGGCCCATGCGTCAGCGCCAGGTCGCCCGCGACTGCGCCCAGCGACAGGCAGAAGCGGTCCATCGCGGCCACCGCCAGGCTGTCCTTGCCCTCGAACGCCATGTCCCACACCTCGCGATCCGACAGGCTGGTGATTGCCCGCCCCTCAATCTGGGCAAGCGTTTCATAAATGGCGAGGATGCCAGGTCCGGCGACGATGCGTTCGACCGAAACGCGCGTGAAGGTGCGGCGCAGGCGTTTGAGGATCGCGTCCTCCAGCCCGTCGAGCGGCGAGAAATCCATGTGGCCGCCTTCGGTCTCGATCACATGGTAATCGCCGTTCTTGCAGCAATAGACTTGGGCGACGCCAAGCCCGGTGCCGGGGCCGCAAATCGTGATCGATCCGGGCTTCTTCCAATCCTCGTCCGGGCCGCAGAGATGTTCGAAATGGTCGAGGCCAAGTTGCGCCACGGCATGGCCGATGGCGCCGAAATCGTTGACGAGGATATAACTGTCGACGTCGAGCCGTTCCTTCACCAGCGCGGGCCGGATGATCCAGGGATTGTTGGTCAGCTTGATGAGGTCACCGCCGATCGGCGATGCCACCGCGATGGCGGCGGCGCGAGGAAGCGGGCGGTCGAGCGTCTTGCCGAATGCCTGCCAGGCGAGTTGCAGGCTGGCATGGTCGTTGGTCTTTTGCGTGACTTCTTTGTCGAGCCGAACGACCCGACCTTTTTCCACTTCGGCGATGGCGAAGCGGGCATGGGTGCCCCCGATATCGACCGCGACGACTTCCATGATGACCTCTCTAATTTTTCTATTCCGTCATTCCCGCGGAGGCGGGAATCCATATTCTCGGACGTTAGCGGTTATGGATTCCCGCCTTCGCAGGAATGACGCTGTGTTGTCATAATCCAGCCGCCGCCAACATCGCCGATGCGCCTTTTTCCGCCTCGTCGGCCTGACGCATCATCGCGAACAGTTCGCGGCCGGTGCCGTCGGCGGCGCGCGGAGCTTCCGCCTGATCGCGGGCGGCCCATTCATTTGCGTCCACCAATGCCTCCAACTGCCCGGTCTCGGCGCAGACACGGATGACGTCGCCGTCGCGGACCTTGCCGATCGGGCCGCCGCCCAATGCTTCGGGCGACAAGTGGATCGCGGCGGGCACCTTGCCGCTCGCGCCCGACATGCGTCCGTCGGTGACCAGCGCGACGCGGTGGCCCCGATTCTGGAGCACGCCCAGCGGCGGCGTCAGCTTGTGGAGTTCGGGCATCCCGTTGGCGCGCGGTCCCTGGAAGCGGACCACCACCACCACGTCGCGATCGAGTTCGCCCGACTTGAACGCGTCCTGGACCTCCTGCTGGGTCGAAAACACGCGGGCGGGGGCTTCGATGGTCCAGCGGTCGCGATCGACGGCGGATATCTTGATACACGCCCGTCCCAGATTGCCCGACAGGATGCGGAAACCACCTTCGGGCGCGAACGGCGCGTCGAGGGTGCGAACGATGCTGTCGTCGCCGCTCTGCGCCGGGTGCTCGTGCCAGGCGAGGGCGTCGCCCTCTATCTCCGGCTTACGGCCATAGTCGGCCATGCCGCCCTTGGCGACGGTTAGAATGTCGCCATGCATCAGTCCGCCCGACAGAAGTTCGCGGATGACGAAGCTGGGACCGCCGGCATCCTCGAACCCGTTCACGTCCGCCGACCCGTTGGGATAGACGCGGGTGAGCAGCGGCACGACCTTCGACAGCCGGTCGAAATCTTCCCAATCGATCACGATCCCCGCCGACCGCGCAATGGCGGGCAGATGGATCAGGTGGTTGGTCGAGCCGCCCGTGGCGAGCAGCGCGATCGCCGCATTGACGATCGCGCGTTCATCGACGCATTCCGCAAGCGGGCGATAGTCATTGGTATTCCAACCGATTTCGGGCAGCCGCTGAACCGCGGCGCGAGTCAATTCCTGGCGCAGCTTCGTCCCCGGATTGGCGAAGGCCGCGCCGGGGATGTGCAGGCCCATCGCCTCCATCATCATCTGGTTCGAATTGGCCGTTCCGTAAAAAGTGCATGTGCCCTTGGAGTGATAAGCGGCGATTTCGGCGTCGAGCAGTTCCTCGCGCCCCACCTTGCCCTCGGCATATGCTTCGCGGACCTTTGCCTTTTCCTTGTTGGCCAGCCCCGACCGCATTGGTCCGCCGGGGATCATGACCATCGGCAGATGGCCGAACCGCAGTGCGCCCATCAGCAGGCCGGGAACGATCTTGTCGCAGATGCCGAGCAGCGCCGCGCCCTCGAACGTGCGGTGGCTGAGCGCGATGGCGGTGGAGAGCGCGATGGTGTCGCGGCTGAACAGCGACAATTCCATGCCGCTATAGCCCTGGGTCACGCCGTCGCACATCGCAGGCACGCCGCCCGCGACCTGAGCCGTCGCGCCCGCCTCCAGCGCCCAAACCTTCATCTGTTCGGGATAGCGGTAATAGACCGCGTGCGCCGACAGCATGTCGTTGTAGCTGGTGACGATGCCAATGTTCATCCGGTTTGCCGGGCGCAGTTCATCGCGCTGCTCGTCGGTCCCGGCATAGGCGTGGGCGAGGTTCGCGCAGCCCAGTTTGGGCCGGTCCGCCCCCGAATCGCGTTCGCGGGCGATCATCGTCAGATAGGCGGTGCGTTTTTCGCGCGACGCTTCGATGATGCGATCGGTGACGGCAGCGATTTCGGGGTGGAGGGTCATGTCAGGCGCTCCAGTGGATATCGACCGGCAGTTCCGATTGCGCCAGCACGCGACCGATGGGGTAGGGCGAGCCGACGCCTTCCTCGATTGCCGCCTCGATCACGTCGCGCTTGGCCTGGCCGGTGACGGCGATCATCAGCGCGCGAGCGGAAGTAATCGCGGCGAGCGACAGGGTAACGCGGGCAACGGGCGCTTCGGGCGGCAGCGGGTCGGGCATGACTCCCAGCGCGCGACGGTCCTTGGGACCGTTCAGCGCTTCCTCCAGATCGGGGCCGGGGAAGATCGATGCGGTGTGGCCGTCGGCGCCGACACCCAGCAGGCAGAGGTCGAGCGGCCAGTGGAGATCCTGCAACCGCGCATCCGCCGCGCGGCCGGACGCCTTGTAATCCTCCGCCGCTTCGCTGGTGATCGGGATGACGCGCGCGCCCTTTGGCAGGAAGGTCTTGGCGATCATCGTCGCATTGGACAGCGGATCGCCCATCGGCACCAGACGGTCGTCGGTGGGGATGATCGTTACGCGTTTCCAGTCGATCTTGGCCTCTGCCAGCTTGTCGAAGGCGGGTTGGGGGGTGCGTCCGCCCGCAAGGGCGATGACGGCGGCACCGCGCGCGTCGATCGCGCTTTCGATGATGAACTGGATGTCGCCCGCGACGGCATTCGCCATCTCGTCGGCGTCTTCATAGTCCCACCATTCGATCTCGGTCATTTCAATTCCTTGTGTTCATTTGAGCGAGGGCGAGGTCGCCCCATCAGTCCTGCCAGGTCGCGCCGTCGAGGCGCGTCAGCATGAAGCTCGCCTCCGGCCCCCAGCTTCCCGACGCATAACGGGCAGGCTTGGTTGCACTGGCGGCCCAGCCTTCGCGGATGCGGTCGATCCAGGCCCATTGCGCCTCAACCTCGTCGCGGCGGACGAAGAGGGTGGGGTCGCCTTCGATCAGGTCGAGCAGCAGCCGTTCGTATGCGATGCGCCGCCGGGTGCCCGCAAAGGCGGTGGTGAGCGATAGGTCGAGCGGGACTTCGCGCAACCGCACGCCTTCGCGGTCGAGCCCCGGTTCCTTCGACATCACCAGCAGCCGGATATACTCTTCGGGCTGAAGCCGGATGATGAGCGTGTTGGCGTGCAATTTCGCGCCGCGATCGGCGAAGATCGAATGCGGCACGCATTTGAACTGGACGATGATCTCGCTGCGCCGTTCGGGCATCCGCTTGCCGGTGCGCAGATAGAAGGGGACGCCGTTCCAGCGCCAGTTATCGACATGCGCCTTCAGCGCGACGAAGGTTTCGGTGTTCGAATCCTTGCCCAGTTCGTCGTCGTAACCACGAACGACTTTGCCATCGAGCGCACCCGACTGATATTGGCCGCGCACGGTCAGCGCATCGACATCGACGGGCTTGATCGGGCGCAGCGAGCGCAGGACCTTTACCTTTTCGTCGCGGATCGCGGTGCCGTCGAAATGCGCGGGCGGTTCCATCGCGATCAGCGCGAGCAATTGCAGCATGTGATTCTGGACCATGTCGCGCATCGCCCCGACATCGTCGTAATAGCCTGCGCGCCCTTCCAGTCCGACGGTTTCGGACACCGTGATCTGGACATGCTCGATATGGTTGGAATTCCAGACGGGCTCGAACATCAGATTGGCGAACCGCAGCGCCAGGATGTTCTGGACGGTTTCCTTGCCCAGATAATGGTCGATGCGGAACGTGCGCTCCTCGGGGAAGGCGGCAGCGACGATGTCGTTGATCTCGCGACTCGAATCAAGGTCGTTGCCGAGCGGCTTTTCCAGCCCGATGCGGACATTGTCGCCGGCAAGGCCCGCCGATTGCAGACCCTTGATCGTCGGTCCGAACAGCCACGGCGCGGTCGACAGGAAGATGGCGAGCCCGCCCGAGATATCGCCGATCTTGGCAGCGAGATCGTCGAATCCGTCGAGCGTGGAGGCATCGAGCGGCTGATACTGGATACGCTCCAGAAAGCTCGTGATCGCGGCCTCGTCCTTGCGGTCGTCGGGCAGGAACTCGCCGAGCGCCCTGGCGGCGAACTCGCGAAAACCCGTATCGTCGTGATCGGAGCGTGCGGTGCAGGTGATCGTCAATCCGTTGGGAAGCAGGCCGTCGGCATGGAGACCGTAGAGCGAGGGGATCAGCATCCGCTGCGCCAGATCGCCGGTCGCCCCGAACAACAGCAGTTTCCCGGCGGCTTCGCTCATGAATGTCGGTCCTAACGGTCGTTTGACGGGCTGATTAGCAGACGCGGGCGTGCCTGCGAACGAGGCGGCATACCTATGCCGTGCGAAACTGGTCAGGCCAACCCCGGAGACGGTATTTTTGGCTTTGGGCATAATCGCGCAGGTAGGGCGGGCAACGGGAGAATTGTGGCAAGGCTGCGCCCCCTTTTTCCGTTTCTGCGGAGCGTGTCCAAGCACGAACGGGGAAGGGGTAGGGCTTTAGAGGCTAAGCCCCGCGACCGGATCGAGCCCCGCCATGATGTTCAGATTCTGAACCGCCGCACCCGCTGCGCCCTTGCCCAGATTGTCGAGCGTCGAGATCAGCATCGCGATGCCTGCATCCGCATTGCCGGTGACCCGTACGGTCAGCCGATCGCTGCCCGCATCGTCCTCCACCCGCACCAGCGCGTCATCGCCACTCGCGACCCCGATCAGCGGGCTGTCGCGATAGGCGTCGGCGAGCACGGCTTCGACCTGCGCCAGCGACCAGCTGCGCGGCAGCGCGTGGAGCGGCAACGGCACCTGAACCACCATCCCGCGATAGGTGCGCGCGACCGATGGTGCGAAGATCGGCGGATGGGCAATGCGGGCGTGGCGGTGCATCTCCGGCATATGCTTGTGCGCCAGTCCGAGCGCATAGCCGCGCCAGGCGGTCGCGTCCGCACCGGGTGCGCCCGCATCCTCGAACGCCGCGATCATCGATTTGCCGCCGCCCGAATAGCCCGAAACCGCGTTGACGCTGAGCGGCCAGTCGTGCGGGATGACGCCCGCACGCACCAGCGGGCGGACCAGCGCAAGGAACCCGGTGGGATAGCAGCCGGGATTGCTGACTCGCGGGCTTTCGGCGATCGCCGCCTGCTGGCCGGGTTCGAGTTCTGCGAAGCCATAAGTCCAGCCATCCGCGATGCGGTGGGCACTCGATGCGTCGATGACGCGGGTGTTCGGGTTCTCGATCAGCGACACGGCCTCGATCGCGGCATCGTCGGGCAGGCAGAGGATGACGAAATCGGCTGCGTTCAGGGCGTCCGCGCGTGCGGCGGCGTCCTTGCGTCGATCCTCGGGCAGCGTGACCAGCGCGATCTCGCCGCGTCCCGCCAGCCGGTCGCGGATTTCAAGGCCGGTGGTGCCGACCGCGCCGTCGATGAAGACCCGCGCCGTCATGCCGCGTCCGCGTGCCCCGCGTCGTTGTCGCCGACATGCGGGCCGAGCGCCGAGGCTTCAACGAATCCGACGACGCCGCTGGCGACCGACCGGCCCCAGCCCTGTTCGCTCGACAATTCATAGAGCTCGAAAGCCTCCCCCGACGCCAACTGGCCGAGCCGTTCGCTGTCGAGTCGGCTCGACTGGCGGATCGCGCTGGCCGCGATCGCGGTTCGCATCACATGTTCGGCATAATGGGGAGCGAAAACGCGATCGGCGAGTTCGATCGCGGCAAGGTCGCGACGGACGGGCTGGGTACGGGGATCGACGATCGTCGAGCGGCCGGTAAGCGCGAATCGCCTACGCGGTTGCGCGCCGGCGTTCGTCGCTTTGGCCGGGCTGTGGTTCGCCGTCGGCGATGACGAATTGTCCGAACTCTTCAAGAAACTCCGCCCCTTCATCGGTGCGCGCCACGAAAATGTTGCGCTTGTCCGCATCGTCGCGCTGGCGGCGCAGATAGCCGAGCGAGCCCAGTCTGTTCAAGGCGCGCGTGATAACCGGCTTCGACACGTTCAGCGCACGCGCCAGACCGCGTACCGTATGCGGTCCGGGTTTAAGATATACCAACAGCAGCAACGCCATTTGGCGATTGGTCAAATCGGGTTCGCCAGACCGGACATAATCGACCAGGGTCTGCATCCATTTTCCGAGCATCGGGGTAGCGGTCGCGGTGGCCATACTCAATTTCCGTTACACGCCCGCAAGCATCGGGCTTTCGCGGGGATTAACGTCGATCCGCCCATGATGTTTCCCACCCGTGACAGATTTCCCTGACAGATTTGTTGTCTAGCGTTCAGGCGGCATGGTTGATCGCGGACCCGTGCTCGCCTATGTCGCCGCCTTCACCAATCATATCGGTCCCAGGCGCGCCCCATGTTCACCTTTCTCCTCGTCGTCCAGGCGATCATCGCCGCCTTGCTGGTGACGGTGATCCTGATGCAGCGTTCGGAAGGCGGCGGCCTGACCACCGGCGGCAGCGGAGGCGGGCTGATGTCGGCGCGCGGCGCGGCGGATTTCCTGACGCGCGCCACGGCGGTGCTGGCCACCGTGTTCGTCGCGATGTGCATTCTGCTGGCGTTCCTTGCCGCGAGCCGCGGCTCGGGCTCGATCGACACCAGCCTCGCCCGGAGCCCGGCCGCGCAGACGACGCCAGCGGCAGGCGCTCCTACCGAAGCCGATGTCGCGAATATCGTCGCGGCGGCGGAAAATCAGGCTGCGGCGAACGAAAGCGACGGCGTTCCGCTCGTCCAATAAGGCGTTCATTTCACCGGTTTCGCATCCGTCCGGCTTGATTGCCGGATAAGGACGCTTGCTGTTTCCACCCAATCGACGCTAGGGCTCTCCTCCCATGACGCGGTATATCTTCATCACCGGCGGCGTGGTCTCCTCGCTTGGAAAAGGCCTGATGGCCGCCAGCCTCGCCGCTCTCCTGCAGGCGCGCGGCTACAAGTGCCGCATTCGCAAGTTCGATCCTTATCTGAACGTCGATCCGGGCACGATGAGCCCGTATCAGCATGGCGAAGTCTATGTGACCGATGACGGGGCGGAAACCGATCTCGACCTTGGCCATTACGAGCGCTTTACCGGGGTGCCGTCGCGCCAGTCGGACAATGTGACGTCGGGCCGCATCTACCAGCAGATCATTCAGCGCGAGCGGCGCGGCGACTATCTCGGTGCCACGGTGCAGGTGATCCCGCACGTCACCGACGCGATCAAGGAGTTCGCCAAGGCCGATACAGAGGGCCTCGACTTCGTGCTGTGCGAGATCGGCGGAACCGTCGGCGATATCGAATCGCTGCCGTTCATCGAGGCGATCCGTCAGCTTCGCAACGAACTCGGTCGTGGCCAGTCGGTCAGCATCCACCTGACGCTCGTCCCCTATATCGCCGCGGCGGGCGAGTTGAAGACCAAGCCGACCCAGCATTCGGTGCGCGAACTTGCGGCGCTGGGTGTCCAGCCCGACGTGCTGGTGTGCCGCTGCGAACATCCGCTGCCCGCATCCGAACGCGCCAAGATCGCGCTGTTCTGCAACGTCCGGCCCGAAGCGGTCATCCCCGCGCTCGACGCGTCGAGCATCTACAGCGTGCCGCTGCAATATCATGCCGAAGGGCTGGACAGTGAAGTCCTTCGTGCCTTCGATATCGAACCCGGCGAAGCGCCGAAGCTCGACCGCTGGAGCGAAATCGTCGAACGGGTGCAGAATCCCGAAGGCGAAGTGACGATCGGCGTGGTCGGCAAATATGTCGGTCTGCCTGATGCGTACAAGTCGCTGCACGAGGCGCTTGTGCATGGCGGCATCGCCAACCGGGTGAAGGTCAATGTCCGCTGGCTCGACGCCGAATTGTTCGAAAGCGACGAGGACGACATCGCCGCTCGGCTTGAGCCGATGCACGGAATTCTGGTCCCCGGCGGGTTCGGCGAGCGCGGTTCGGAAGGCAAGATCGCCAGCGTCCGCTTTGCGCGCGAACGCAAGGTGCCGTTCTTCGGCATCTGCCTTGGCATGCAGATGGCCTGTATCGAAGGCGCGCGGGCAGGGGGCGTGACGGGGGCCACCACCACCGAATTCGGCCCCACCGAACAGCCCGTCGTCGGTATGATTACCGAATGGATGACCGAGCAGGGCCTGCAAAAGCGCGAAGCGGGCGGCGATCTGGGCGGCACGATGCGGCTGGGTGCGTATCCGGCGAAGCTCGCGGGCAACAGCGTCGTGTCCTCGATCTACGGCACGCAGGACATCAGCGAGCGGCATCGCCATCGCTATGAGGTCAACACCGCCTATCGCGACAAGCTCGAAGCCGGTGGCCTCGTCTTCTCGGGCATGTCGCCCGACGAAACGTTGCCCGAAATCGTCGAGCGTCCCGACCATCCCTGGTTTGTCGGCGTGCAGTTCCACCCGGAGCTGAAATCCAAGCCGTTCGACCCGCACCCGCTGTTCGCCAGCTTCATCGAAGCCGCGGTCAAGCAAAGCCGCTTCGTCTGATCCGATGCGCGTCCTGCTGACCGGATCGTCGGGCTGGCTGGGACACCATCTCGCACCGATGCTGGCGGCGCGTGGGCACCGGGTGACCGGCATCGACGTGGCGCCGGGCGACCACACGCAGATCGTCGGTAGCGTGGCCGAGCGTTCGGTGGTCGACCGCGCCTTTGTCGATCACGGGATCGAGGCGGTGATCCACGCCGCGGCGCTCCATAAGCCCGACATCGTACGCTACTCGCGACAGGCGTTCGTCGATGTGAACGTCACGGGCACGCTCAACCTGCTCGAATGCGCGGTGGCGGCGCGGCATCGGCGGTTCGTCTTCACCTCGACCACCTCGCTGATGATCGGCCACGCGATCCGCGACGAGCGCTCCGACCACGCGGTGTGGCTGGACGAAGCGTCGGGTCCGATCGAACCGCGCAACATCTATGGCGTCACAAAATTCGCTGCCGAGCAGTTGTGCCGCCTGATCGCCGAGGAGCATGGCCTGTCGGTGATCGCGCTGCGCACCGGGCGCTTCTTTCCCGAGGACGACGATACCCACCACGCGCTGTCGGGCGAGAATATGAAGGCGAACGAATTGCTGAATCGTCGCCTGTCGGTCGAGGATGCCGCCGCTGCGCATGTCGCGGCGTTGGAACGCGGCGGGCTCGATGGCTATCGCCTGTATCTTGCCTCCGCGCCGACGCCGTTCGACCGGGCGGATGCCGCCGAACTGAGGCGGGACGCCGCGGCGGTCATCGCGCGTTATTTTCCCGAAGCGCCGGCGCTTTATACCGCGAAGGGCTGGGTGCTGCCTGCCTCCATCGGGCGCGTCTATGATTCGTCGGCGCTGTGCCGCGATCTGGATTTCCGGTTCGAGAGTGATTTCGCCTCGGTGCTGCGCGCCCTTGAACGCAGCGACCCGATGCCTTTTGCACATGACGCAAGCTACACGTCGCCCGCCGCGGGTTTGTTCCGATAAAGCAAAGCGCCCGGACCTGGATCCGGGCGCCCCGGCCGCGCCGCTGAAAGGGAGCTAAAGCGTCGCGGTCTAACGATGGAGATCAGGCAGCGGCCTGTTCCTCCTGATGATCGATCGCAGGCGCGGGCGTTGCCGTTCCGACCGCGATCTTGCGCGGCTTCATCGCGTCGGGAATTTCGCGGACCAGTTCGACGGTCAGGAGACCATCGGCCAGATCGGCGCTTTCGACGCGCACGAAGTCGGCGAGCTCAAATCGCCGCTCGAAATTGCGGTTGGCGATGCCGAGATGCAGGAACGCGGCGCGGTCATTGGCGCCATCCTCTGCCTTCTTGCCCGCCACGACCAGCAGGTTCTGCTGCGCGGTGATGTCGATCTCTTCCGGTTTGAAGCCCGCAACCGCCAGCGTGATGCGATAGCGATCCTCGGCCAGTCGTTCGAGATTGAACGGCGGATAATTGTCGCCCTGGGCCTGGCGCCCGGTTGCTTCGAGCATGTCGAACAGCCGGTCAAAGCCGATCGCGGTGCGGCGATAGGGGGTGAAGTCGAACTGACGCATTTTCAAATCCTCCAAATGAGCAAGATGTGACGTCATGCCGCCCGCCATCTGGCCGGGGGCGCGATTGCGGCCCGAAATCCGGCACCGCAACGGTTGCGAGATTGGAATCCCGACGATGATTTTCAAGAGATGGGAAGCATCAAAGCTGCGACGAGCCGAGGGCAGGTGAAACGGAAAACGCCCGGACCGTTTCCGATCCGGGCGCCTGCGTGACGAATGCTCGTCAGCCCCCTTAAAGATGGCCTTCTGCCCGCACGCCCACCTCCCAGTCAGGCGGGGCGGAACGCCCTCCCCGAACCACGGCCGTTGGCCTGCGCTTCGTGTGATCCTTGCTAGGCGATGAATGGTCGCTTGTCATCGGTCGGAACCGGGGTTGCGGTATTTTGCGCGCAGTCTGTGGCAGTTCCGCAACAAGGCTTTTCGCACCCGCCACCATTGCGGGGCGTCGATGCGGCCCCTACACCATGCCGACAGACACCATATCTTTTGCGGGATTGATCCAAGCCACATGCTGTTATCGCGTTACGAGCGAATGATCGCGCGCCGTTATCTGCTGCCCGGTCGCGGGGAGGCGTTCATCGCGCTCGTCGCCGGGATCAGCCTGATCGCGGTGATGCTGGGCGTCGCCGCGCTCGTCGTCGTCATGAGCGTCATGAACGGCTTTCGCGCCGAGTTGTTCGACAAGATCACCGGGCTTAACGGGCACGCCGTGGTCCAGGGCTATGGCGGGCAGTTGCAGAACTGGCGCGCGGTACTCGACGAGGCAAAGGCGACGCCGGGCATCACCAGCGCGACGCCGATGATCGAAAAGCCGTTGATGGGCAGCCATGAAGGCCGGGTCGAAGTAGCTCTGGTGCGCGGGATGCTGGTCGAGGATATTCGCCGCAATGAAACGATCACCAGCAACGTCCAGATCGGCTCGATCGACAGTCTGGTGCCCGGCAGCAGCACGATCGCGATCGGATCGCGGCTCGCCCAATCGCTGGGCGCGACTGTGGGTAACGAGATCTCGCTCATCAGCCCCGAAGGCCACACCACGCCGTTCGGAACGATGCCGCGCATTGTCAGCTACCGGATCGGCGCGATCTTCGAAGTCGGCGTCTATGATTACGACAAGGCGTTCGTAGTGATGCCGATGGAGGATGCGCAGACCTTGCTGCTGATGGGCGATTCGGTCGGGATGATCGAACTCAACACCGTCGATGCCGACCGCGTCGTCGACATCCTCGCCCCGCTCGCCCCTAGGGTGTCGGGCGCGGCGCAACTCGTCACCTGGCAACAGATGAACGCGCAATTGTTCGAAGCGCTGGCGATCGATCGGGTGGTGACCTTCACCGTCCTTTCGATCATCATTCTTGTCGCCGTCTTCAATATCCTGTCGTCGCTCATCATGCTGGTCCGTGCCAAGACGCGCGACATCGCGATCCTACGCACGATGGGCGCAACGCGGTCGAGCATGATGCGGATTTTCGTGACCGTCGGTACGATGATCGGCGCGCTGGGGATCGGGGCGGGGTTGATCCTCGGGTTCATCTTCATCGAATTCCGTCAGGGCGTCGTCGGCCTGATCGGCTTCTTCACCGGCCAACAGGTCTGGGATCCGCAGATGCGCTTCCTGACCGAACTGCCCGCGCGCACCGACCCGGTCGAGGTAGTGGTGATCGCGGTTATGGCCTTTGTCTTCTCGGTCCTTGCGACGCTCTATCCCGCCTACAAGGCGGCGAGCACCGATCCGGTTCAGGTTCTGCGTTATGAGTGATTTCGTTCTCCAAACCACCGGACTGCGCCGCGACTTCACCCAAGGGGGGGAGACGATCCACGTCCTGCGCGGCGTCGACCTGTCGGTCGCGCCGGGAGAAATCGTCGCGCTGGTCGGTCCTTCGGGGTCGGGCAAATCGACATTGCTCCAGGCCGTCGGGCTGCTCGAAGGCGGGTTCGAGGGATCGATTATGATCGCGGGCGCTGAAGCCGCAAAACTGGATGCCGGGGGGCGGACCGAAGTTCGGCGCGATCAGCTCGGCTTCATCTATCAGTTCCACCATCTGCTTCCCGATTTCAGCGCGGTGGAGAATGTGGTGCTGCCCCAGTTGATCCACGGATCGACGCGTGAAGATGCCGATGCGCGTGCGGCAGAGCTGCTGTCGGCGCTGGGCCTGGCGAAACGCCTCACGCACCGTCCCAGCCAATTGTCGGGCGGCGAGCAGCAGCGCGTCGCGGTGGCGCGCGCGCTGGCGACCCGGCCTGCACTGGTGCTGGCCGACGAACCCACCGGCAATCTGGACGAAGCGACCGCCGACGTGGTGCTGGAGGAATTCCTGCGCCTCGTCCGCCACGAAGGCTCCGCGGCACTGATCGCCACGCACAACGAGCGGCTCGCGGCCAAGATGGACCGGGTGGTCCGCCTGCATGAGGGGGTTCTGGAATGAAGGTAACCGACCTGATCGTCCGCGCCGCCGATGGCACCGATGTGGCGCTGTCCGACTATGCCGGGCAAGTGCTGGTGATCGTCAACACCGCGTCCAAATGCGGGTTCACGCCGCAATATACCGGGCTGGAAGAGCTGCATCGCCGGTTCGGCGCACGCGGCTTCGAGGTGCTGGCCTTTCCCTGCAACCAGTTCGGGGCGCAGGAGCCCGGCGACGCAGCGGAAATCGCCAGTTTCTGTTCGCTGACCTATGACGTGACGTTCCCTGTGTTCGCCAAGGTGGACGTGAACGGCGACGACGCCGCGCCGATCTTCAAGCATCTGAAAAAGGCGCAGAAGGGTGTGCTGGGGACCGAGGCGATCAAGTGGAACTTCACCAAATTCCTGGTGAACCGCGATGGCAAGGTGGTCGAACGCTATGCGCCGACGACCAAGCCGGAGGATATTGTCAAGGATATCGAGGCGCTGCTCTGAACGGTGAAAGCTGTGGATAATCCTCAGCCGTGCCTTTCTTTCGCCCGGTCCAATCCCTAGCGTAGATCGATGCCCCATTCCGGTTTCGTGCCACTCCGCGTCTTTTCCGCCTATACCATGCTGGAAGGCGCGATCGAGCCGAAGGCGATCGCCAAGCGTGCGCGCGAGCTTGGCTTTCCGGCCGTCGCGCTGACCGATCGCAACGGGCTTTACGCGGCAATGGCGTTTTCGGACGCCTGCAAGGATGCGGGCGTGCAGCCGATCGTCGGGACGATGCTGGGCGTCGCGCGGCCCGGCACGCCCGACAACCAGCCGCCGATCATCGACTGGCTGACGCTCTATGCCCAGGACGAGGGCGGTTACGACAATCTGTGCGCGTTGGTGTCGGCGGCGCACCTCGACCGCCCGATCGAGTATGACGCGCATGTCGATTTCGATATGCTGTCGCGGCATTCGGATGGCCTGATCGCGCTGACCGCCGGCAGCGAGGGCGCGCTGGCGCGGCTTTATGCCGAGGGGATCGCGCCCGAGGCGGAATGCTATTGCGACCGGTTGCAGGCGATGTTCGGCGACCGGCTCTATATCGAACTGGTGCGGCGGCTGGATGCGATCGAAGGCGCGGCGGAGGGCAGGCTGATCGACCTCGCCTATGCCCGCAACCTGCCGCTGGTCGCGACCAATCCATGCTGTTTCGCTGAGGAGAGTTTCCACGAGGCGCATGACGCGATGCTGTGCATCGCCAGTTCGTCCTATGTCGCGTCAGACGATCGCAACCGGTCGTCGCCCGATGCGTGGATGAAGCCGGCAACGGCGATGCGGTCGCTGTTCGACGATTTGCCTGAGGCGATCGACAATACCTTGGTCGTCGCCCGGCGCTGTGCGGTGATGGCGCCCAAGCGCAAGCCGATCCTGCCGAGTCTGGCGGGTGACCGCGAAGGCGAAGCGCGGAAGTTGCGCGAGGATTCGGTTGCCGGGCTGGTCGAGCGGTTGCGGCGGGTGGTGGCGTTGGAGGCGGCGCGGGCAAACGCCACCACCAGCCCGTTCGTTTCGAGCGAAGTCGAGAAGCGCGATCAAGACGCCACGTCGGTTCAAGGTTTCTCGACTTCGCTCGAAACAAACAGAGGGGGGGAGCAGGAGGACGGTCTCTCCGAAGCCTACCTTCGCGCGCGCTTCCCCGATTATTTCGACCGGCTCGATTTCGAACTCGACGTCATCATTCAGATGGGGTTTCCCGGCTATTTCCTGATCGTCGCGGACTTCATCAAATGGGCGAAGGACAACGGCATTCCGGTGGGGCCGGGGCGCGGGTCGGGCGCGGGGTCGGCGGTTGCCTGGGCGTTGACCATCACCGATCTCGATCCGCTGGCGCTGGGGCTGCTGTTCGAACGCTTCCTCAATCCCGAGCGCGTGTCGATGCCCGACTTCGACATCGATTTCTGCGAAACCCGGCGCGGCGAGGTCATCCGCTATGTCCAGGACAAATATGGCCGCGATACCGTGGCGCAGATCATCACCTTTGGTAAGCTGAAGGCGCGCGCGGTGTTGAAGGATACCGGGCGCGTGCTCCAGATGAGCTATGGCCAGATCGACCGGCTGGCGAAGCTGGTGCCCAACCATCCGACCGATCCGTGGACGCTCGACCGTGCGCTGAACGGGGTCGGCGATCTGCTGCGCGAGTATCAGAACGACAATGACGTCCGGCACCTGATGGACCTGGCGATGAAGCTGGAGGGGTTGCCGCGCCATTCGTCCACCCACGCGGCGGGCGTGGTGATCGGGGACCGCCCGCTGGCGCAACTCGTCCCGCTCTACCGCGACCCGCGATCGGACATGCCGGTCACCCAGTTCGACATGAAATATGTCGAGAGTGCGGGGCTGGTGAAGTTCGACTTTCTGGGGCTGAAAACGCTGTCGGTGCTCCAGCGCGCGGTTGAGCTGCTCAATCAGCGCGGGGTCGAGGTCGATCTCAATGCGCTCGGCTGGGACGATCCGGGCGTCTATGAACTGCTCCAGCGCGGCGACACGGTCGGCGTATTCCAGCTCGAATCCGAAGGGATGCGCCGCACGCTGAGCGCGGTACGCCCGTCCAATTTCGGCGACATCATCGCGCTCGTCTCGCTCTATCGCCCCGGTCCGATGGACAACATCCCGATGTTCGGCGCGCGCAAGAACGGGCGCGAGCCGGTGGAATATCCGCACCCGCTGCTCGAGCCGATCCTGAACGAAACATACGGCATCTTCGTCTATCAGGAACAGGTGATGCAGGCCGCGCAGATCCTGGCGGGATACTCACTGGGCGGCGCCGACCTGTTGCGCCGCGCGATGGGCAAGAAGGTGAAGGCGGAGATGGACGCGCAGCGCGCGATCTTCGTCACCGGCTGCGCCGAGCATAACGCGATCCCCGAGGCCAAGGCCAACGAGCTGTTCGATTTGATCGACAAGTTCGCCGGTTACGGCTTCAACAAGTCGCATGCGGCGGCCTATGCGCTGCTCGCGTACCAGACGGCGTGGTTGAAGGCGCATCACCCGGAGGCGTTTTTCGCCGCGTCGATGGCGTACGACATCCACCAGACCGACAAGCTGGCGATCTTTCACGACGATATGCGGCGGTTGGGGATTGCGTGCCTGCCGCCGTGCATCAACGCGAGTTCGGCTGATTTCAGCGTCGAGGATCATGAGGACGGGGCCGCCGTCCGTTACGCGCTGGGGGCGCTGAAGGGCGTGGGCGAGCGCGCGATGGAACTGGTTTGCGAGGAGCGCGGCCGGCAAGGCCCGTTCCGCTCGCTCGACGATCTCGCGCGGCGGATCGATCCGCGGCTCGTCAACAAGCGGCAGCTGGAAACGCTGGCGGCGGCGGGGGCGTTCGACGCGATCCATGCCGACCGAGCGGGGGTCCATGCCGCTGCCGAAACCATCCTTGCGGTCGCCAGCCGCACCCACGATCAGCGCGCGACCGGGCAGGGCGGGCTGTTCGGCGAGGCGGAGGTCAATGACGTCGCGATCCAGCTGCCCCAGGCGGCGGCGTGGACGATCATCGAACGCACCAATGCCGAGCGCGAGGCGTTCGGTTTCTATTTCTCCGCCCATCCGCTCGACCGTTATGCCCATCTTGCCAAGGTTCACGGCGCACGCTCGATCGTCAGCCTCGCCGACATCGCCATTCCCGAAGGCGCACGCAGCGGCGCGACGCTGGCCGCGCTGGTCGAGGACGCGAAATGGCGCACCTCCGCGCGCGGCAAACGCTACATGATGGCGACGCTGTCGGACGCGAGCGGGCAGGTGATCGCGACCTGTTTCGACGAAGGACCGTGTGAGGATCTGGAAGAAGCCGCGAAGGAAGGCGGCTGCGCGCTGCTGACCGTCGAACTGGATCGCCGCGCGGGCGAGGAGACGGCGCGGGCAACCGTCAAACGGGTTCAGCCGCTGGAGGCGCTGGCGACCAGCGTCCGGCTCGCGCTCGACCTGACGGTCGGCGACCCGCGCGTGTTGTCGCGACTGGCGGCTTTGCTCGACGGGCGCACGGGCGGGCGCGGCGAAGTGCGGGTCCATACCCCGCTTTCGAACGGCGATACCGCCATTGTGCTGCTGGGCAGGCAATTCCGGCTCGATGCGGAGCTTGCGGCGCTGATCGAGAACATGCAGGATGTCGGAAAGGTCGAATTAACGACCGTGGAAAGGCGGCTTGCCGCCGTCGGATAGCGGAGAGATAGATGCTCGGTGGGATGCAGGACGTCGAACTCAGGATTCCACGACTGATCGAGCATGCGGAGCGCGAACATGCGACGCGCGAGATCGTGACGCGCTGGTTCGACGGTTCCGAAACCACCACCAACTGGGGCGAGATCGCGCGCGATTCGCGCAAGCTGGCGCAGAAGCTGGAGGCGATAGGGATCAAGCCGGGCGACCGCGTCGCGACGCTGGCGATGAATCACAGCCGCCATCTGGTCGCGTGGTATGGGACCATCGGGATGGGCGGGGTGATCCACACCATCAACCCGCGCCTGTTCCCCGATCAGCTCGCCTTCATTGCCAATCACGCCGAAGACCGGGTGATGCTCTATGACCGGATGTTTGCGCCGCTCGTTGAGAAGATGAAGCCCGAATGGACGACGATCGAGCATTATGTCTGCTTCGACGATCTGGGGCCCGACGGGTTCGAGGCGTGGATCGGTAACGAGAGCGGCGATTACGCTTGGGTCGAGGGGTCTGAACTCGAACCTTGTATGCTCTGCTATACCAGCGGCACGACCGGCAATCCGAAGGGTGTGATCTATACCCACCGCTCGTCGATGATCCACGCAATGGCCGAATTGCAGCCCTCCGTCTTCGACCTGTCTGCGCGTGCCGTTGCGATGCCGATCGTGCCGATGTTCCATGCGGTCGGCTGGGGGATGCCGTTCGCGGCACCTGCGACCGGCATGAAGATGGTGTTCTCGTGCGTCAACGAGCCCAAGATCCTGTGCGAATTGATGAACCGCGAGAAGGTGACGCATTCGGCAGGCGTCCCGACCGTCTGGTTCGCGATGTTCCAGCATATGGACGCGACCGGTGAAGCGCCCGAGCATCTGCAACTCGTCACCATCGGCGGGTCGGCCGCGCCGCGCTCGATGATTGAGCGGCTGATGAAGATGGGCATCCGCGTCAACCATGCCTGGGGCATGACCGAAACCTCGCCGATCGGAACGATTGGCGCCAAAAGCTACGACTGGGACGATCTGACCTTCGAGCAGCAGCTCGATCAGGTCTGCAAGCAGGGCCGCGCGCCGTTCGGGATCGAAATGCGAGTGGTGGACGACGAAGGCAAGGTTCAGCCGCGCGACGGCGAAAGCTCGGGCCGTCTGATGGTGCGCGGTCCTTGGGTGATCCGGCAGTATTTCAAGGAAGAGCAGCCCTGTGTCGACGCCGATGGCTGGTTCGACACCGGCGATGTCGCGGTGATCCACCCCGACAACACGATGCAGATCACCGATCGCGCCAAGGACGTCATCAAATCGGGCGGAGAATGGATCAGCTCGGTCGATCTGGAAAACGCCGCAGTCGGCTGTCCGGGCGTGGCGGAGGCTGCCGCGATCGGCGTCTATCACCCGCGTTGGGAAGAACGCCCGTTGCTGCTGGTGGTGAAGAAGGACGGGGCGGACGTGACTCCCGAAGCGATCCAGGCACATCTGGCGCAGCATGTCGCCAAATGGTGGTTGCCCGATGAGGTGCATTTCGTCGACGAACTGCCGCATACGGCGACGGGGAAGATTCTCAAGACTGCGCTCAGGGCGAAATACAAGGACTTTGCGTTTTCAGACGGGGCCGCATCGGAGGCGCGCTAAACGCACTCCTCGATTGAATCGTCATTCCCGCGCAGGCGGGAATCCATAACCCATGTCGGTGATTATGGACTCCCGCCTGCGCGGGAATGACGGTGGAGCTAAGGGGACGGAAACCTCAAATCCGCGACCAGCGGGAAATGGTCGGAGGGATAGCGCCCGCGCCGCGCCTCGGCGATCGTCCATGCCCGCCGCGTTTCGAACCCGCGCAATAGCACCCAGTCGATCCGGCGATCGGGCTGGCCCTTGAAGGCGTGAAATGTTCCCTCCGGCCCCGATCGGTTGTCGGTCGCGATCCAGGCGTCGGCCAACTCGGTGGTCAGGATGCGATAGGCGGGCTCGTCAGGGGTCGCGTTGAAATCGCCGGTGACGACGACCGGCGCATCGGCGGGCAGGGTTCCGATATACGCCGCCACCGCCTCGGCCATCCGGCGCCGCACCTCCACATCTTCGCTGCGATAGGCGAAATGCGTGTTGAGCAGATAGAAGCGCCGCCCGTCCGCGATCCGCTCCATCAGGCCCCAGGTGACCATGCGCGGATAGGGATGGCCCCAGCTGATGCTGCCCGCCACTTGCGGCGTGTCGGACAGCCAGAAATTGCCGAGATCGACCACACGCAGCCGGTCGCGGCGGAAGAACACGCCCATATGCTCGTCGCTCCGTCCGCCGCGCCGGTCGATCCCGAACCAGGCATAAAGCGGCAGTCGCTCGACGATGTAATCGCCCTGAATTTTGTACAGTTCCTGGGTGCCGATGATGTCGGCATCGGCGGCGCGCAGCGTGTCGACGAAATGATCGCGGCGGTTGGGCCAATCGTCGGGGCCGTCGCTTTTCAGCGGGAGGCGGACGTTGAACGCGATGACACGCAGGTCGCCCTCGGCGCGCGGTTGTGCGTTGGCGGGTAGCGGGAGCGCGGCGATCAGCGCGGCGACGAGGATGCGGAGGAGGGGCATGGTGGAGTTCTAAAGCCTGACCGACAAAATCTGAACCGTCATTGCGAGCGTAAGCGAAGCAATCCAGTCACCGTGCGTTATGTCGCTGGATTGCTTCGCTGCGCTCGCAATGACGGACTTGTTTGAGTGGCTTGGGTTCGGACAACCTCAAAACAGTTCGCCCTGATCGCTCGCCGGGGGACGAAACAGGTCGGTTCTGAGGGTGATGCGTTCGCCCTCCAATCCATATCGGCGCGTCGCGATGCGGAAGCGGGTTCTCAGCAGGTCGGCCCAGGCGCCTTGCCCCTGCATCCGGCTGTGAAAATCGGGATCATTGTCGCGGCCGCCTCGCAAGTCGCGGATCGTCCCCATCACCTTGCCCGCGCGGTCGGGGAAATGAGTGTCGAGCCAGGCGCGGAACAGGGGGGCGACTTCGTGCGGCAGGCGGACGGGGATGAAGAATGCCGCCCGCGCGCCCGCTTCGGCGGCGCGTTCAACGATCGCTTCCATTTCGTAATCGGTGATCGACGGCACCACCGGGGAAATCGAGACGAAGGTGGGGATGCCCGCCTCGGCCAACGCCTTGACCGCCGCCAGCCTCTTTTCAGGATGCGGTGCGCGTGGCTCCAGCGTCATCGCGATGTTCGGATCGAGGCTGGTGACCGACACCATCACCGCCGCCAGCCCCTTGGCCGCCATCGGCGTAAGCAGGTCGAGGTCGCGCAGCACCCTGTTCGATTTGGTCGTGACGGTCAGTGGATGACTCGTCTCCGCCAACACTTCGATACAGCCGCGCATGATCCGCCAATCGCTCTCGATCGGCTGATAGGGATCGGTGTTGGTCCCGAAGGCGATCGGTTTGCAGACATAGCCGCGCTTCGACAATTCGGCGCGGAGCAGATTGGGCGCGTCGGGTTTGGCGAACAGCTTCGTCTCGAAATCCACCCCCGGCGACAGGTCGTGATAGGCATGGGTGGGTCGCGCGAAGCAATAGATGCAGCCGTGCTCGCATCCGCGATACGGGTTGATCGAACGCTCGAACGGTATGTCGGGCGAGCGATTGCGCGCGAGGATGGTTTTGGGCTTTTCGACCGTGACGGTTGTTCGTACCGCAGGAGCTTCGCCGTCCACGCCCTCGCGTGCGTCAAGCCAGTCACCATCGGCCTCGCGCTGGTCGAGGTTGAACCGGGCACTGATCGGGTTGATCGTCGCCCCCCGGACGGCGCGTTTCGTCATCGTGCCGTTGTAAATGACAAATCGGAACATAGCAAGAACTATCTTGCATCGGTTCGGCGATTGGCGGTAGCGTGTTCAGGATGAGCATTGCCGCTACATTGATCGCTGCCAGCCTGTGGCAATCCCCGACGATGGCATCACCGGACGGCGCAGAGGTGATGGACGTGCGGCAACCCGCGGTCGTCGCGGCGCTGCTGGTCGAAGCGGGAATCCGCGCCGATCGTCTGGAAAACCGGGTCGGCGATCCCTTTGTCGGGTCGAACGCCAACGGCAAGCCGTTCAGCATCCAGTTCTATGACTGCACCGAGGATCGCGATTGCCGGTCGATCCAATTCTATACCTGGTACAAACGCGAGGCGCATTTCACCGCCGAGCTGGCGAACGAATGGAATGCGCAAAAGCGGTTCCTGCGCGCCGGGGTCGATGGCGAGGGCGACCTAGCCATCTATCTCGACATCGCGGCCGAAGGCGGGATGACGCGGGCCAATTTTCGGGACACGCTGGGCTGGTTCGTGGTGATGGAGGCCGAGTTCCGCAAATTCCTGGCGGAGAAACGCCCGCCTGCGCCCTGACTATTCGGACAGGCGCGGCATCAGCTCGACGAAGTTGCAGGGGGTGTGGCGGCTGTCGAGCTGGTCGCGCAAAATGTCGTCCCAGCCGTCCTTCACCGCGCCGGTCGATCCGGGAAGCGCGAAGAGATAGGTGCCGCGCGCGACGCACGCGCAGGCGCGCGACTGGATGGTCGAGGTGCCGATCTTGGCATAGCTGAGCCAGCGGAACAGTTCGCCGAAACCGGGGATCATCTTGTCCGCAACGCGCTCGATCGCCTCGGGGGTCACGTCGCGCCCGGTAACGCCGGTGCCGCCGGTGGTGACGACGACATCGACGGTTTCGTCGTCGATCCAGTTGTGGAGGCGCGCGACGATCGCATCGGCATCGTCGCGCAGGATCGCGCGGTCGGCGAGGATATGGCCTGCGCGCTCGATCC
Organism: Sphingomonas aestuarii; assembly: GCF_054457155.1. Taxonomy (NCBI): domain Bacteria; kingdom Pseudomonadati; phylum Pseudomonadota; class Alphaproteobacteria; order Sphingomonadales; family Sphingomonadaceae; genus Sphingomonas; species Sphingomonas aestuarii. Next base: position 60,473 of record NZ_JBTKVV010000001.1, read on the forward strand.
GTTCGACCAGCGTGTCGCCGGAGCGATCCTCCGAAAGACCGCGCGTGTCGGAGACGGTCAGGACGGCGATGCGGACGGGGATGAACGTCCGGCCTTCGTCAATCGGCACCGATCACCGTGTTGCTTGCCGTGGCCGAGCGCATCCGCACGCCGTTCGCGCCGGGAAGGCCGGGGAAGCGAGGCCACATGCCCTGCGCCAATGCAGATCGGCTGGCGGAGTCGCGGCCGTCCTTGCGTTCGTACATCCAGTAATTGCGCATCACGGTCATGACGTAACCGCGCGTCTCCCAGTACGGAATCGACTCGATGTAGAGCAACGGATCGTCATTCGCGCGCACGGTCGCGTTCCACAGCGTCACCGGGGCGGGGCCGGCATTATAGGCGGCAATCACCTTGGGCAGCAGGCCGCCGGTAAAGGACTGGTCGCGTAGCCGTTCGAGATAGCTTTGGCCAATTTCGATGTTGGTCGACGGGCGCGACAGCGACGCGCGATCGACCGGCGTGCCGCGCGCGCGGGCGATGTCGGTCGCCGCCGCAGGCATGATCTGCATGATGCCGTAGGCGCCCGCCGGGCTGGCGATGGTCGGCTCGAACCGCGATTCCTGAAGCGCATGGGCGAAGACCAGTGCGCGATCGACACGCCAGCCGCCGTCCGGGGTCCAGTCGGGCATCGGATAGCGGGCCTCGATCGTCGGGCGCGCGCCCGACGGGCCGTTGTGCGACAGCCAGATCTGGGTCGAGGGCAGGCTGAGCGTGCCAGCGAGGCGCGTCAGCGAGGGATGTTCGGCGGCAGTGCCGATCCGCGCCTGATGCCGCAGGATGTCGGACGCAAGCCTTTCCTCGCCGATTTCGATCAGCGCGGCGGCGGTGCGGACATTGGGGCGTCGTTCGAGCATCCGCCAGTCGGCGGTGATGGCTTCGTCCGCCGTCTTTGGCTCGGCAAGTCCCAATGCCTGGCGCGACAGCATCCCGTAGAAGGTTTCGCCATATTGCGACGCGGTCTGGAGCCGGGCCTGAACCAGATCGGGGCGGCGGCAGGCGATGTCGGCGCGCGAGGCCCAGTAGAGCCCGGCGGCGCGCAGATCGGTGTCGGTGGCACGCTGCGCGACCGACTGGAACGCGGCCTGCGCGGCGCGGCAATCGTCCTGACGCCACGACGCCAGCCCCTGAATCCAGTCGGCCTGGACGCGCCATTCGCCTTGTCCGGCTTGCGCGAGTGCGGCCACCCGGCGCGCATCGCCGAAATCGCCGCCGACATAATAAATCCACGCGACGCGCTGGCGCCATTCGGTCAATGCGTCGGGGGTGAGCAGGCTGGCGCGTTCCTCGACCAGAGCCTCGGCGCCGCGGCCGTTATCGGCTTTCAGATAGGGATCTACCAGCCGGGTCAGTTCGGACGAGACGGCATCCGACCGAACGCTGCGCGCGCGCGCGCGGTTGGGGGCGCCGTCATACCACATCAGCCGCTGGGGCTGGGCCACGTCGGGCAGGTTGGTGCCACCGCGGATTTCGGCGAGACGGCGGACATTGCTCGCATGCGGCAATTCGGGTGCCTCGGCGAGCAGGGCGCGTAGCGGCTCCAGCGCGACCGGTGGCGAGTTCTTCGCGGTGTAGAGTTCGGCGCGGGCGACGGCGTGCAACGGGCCGGGGCGCATCGCATCGAGCATCAGTTGCGCGTCCTGCCAGCGTTGGCTGCGGATATGGCCGAACACCTGGCGATACTGGTCGCGCTCGGGGCCACTCAGTTGCTGGGGCACGCCCAGTTGTTCGCGCCGCTCGATGCGGTCGCGGTCCCCGGCATGCGCCGCGGTCGGGACGGCGGCCACGCAAAGGGCGATAAGGGCGGCGATACGCATAGGCTTACTCGTGTCCCTGTCTCAACAACGTGCGAACCAACTGCAAATGCTTCCAGCTTTCGGCCTTGGCGGCGGGCCGCTCGATCAGGAAGCGCGGATGATAGCTCGCGATGATGGGCCAGTCTCGCCCGTCATGGTTAACGATACGCAAACCGCCGCGCGGGGCATTGTCATCCGTCGTGACTATGGCACGGCTCGCCGCAGACCCGAAGGCCATCACCGCGTCGGGGGCGAGCAATCCAATGAAATGAAGCGCGATCCCGCCCAACGCAGCCTCCTGTTCGGCGACAATCCGGCCGCTGACGGGGCGGGCGACGGTGAGCGGGACGAGATGGACGGTCGAACGATCCAGCCCGATCGCGGCGAGCATCCGGTCGAGCAGCCGTCCGGGTGCGCCGTCGACCAACTGGCCGCGCTCCACATCCTCCGCCTCGGGCATGTCGACCAGCAGCATCAGGCGGGCCGACGAAGAAATTTGCGGGGGCACCATCCGGCCCGGCGCATGGTCGGGGGCGGCGTCGCTCATCCGCCAGGCGACGAAGTCCTCGACCGTGTCGGGCCATGCCGGAACGGCGGGGGCGTCAGGGGCGGGCGACGTTACGGCAGGCTTGGCCAGCGGCGGCGTAAGCCAGTTTCGCGGGGCCTCGTCCACCAGCATGTCGACGCCTGCGTCGCGCCACCATTCGAGCGTGCTTGCGGCCTGTCTCGCCCAGTCGAAATGTTGGTCGGCCCCCATATTTCCCTTAGACTCCTGCCTTGACGCCGCGGTCAATCTCCCGGCATCGACGTGGGGGACAAGACGTGTTGGATGCGCGACGACGGGCATGGCCCGGACGGGATAGGCGTGCAAGGAGATTGGGATGAGCGAACGCGAGTCGATGCCGTATGACGTGGTGATCGTCGGTGGCGGCCCCGCAGGGCTGGCGGCGGCGATCCGGCTGAAACAGGTCGCGGCAGGGAAAGACGCCGATCTGTCGGTCTGCATCCTGGAAAAAGGGTCGGAGATCGGCGCGCACATCCTGTCGGGCGCGGTGATCGATCCGAAGGCGCTCGACGAATTGCTTCCCGAATGGCGCGATTCCGGTTGTCCGCTCGCCGAAGTGCCCGTGACCGACAATCAGCACTGGATGCTGACCAAGGACGGCAAGATGGGTGTGCCGCACCTGTTCACGCCGCCCTTCATGCACAACAAGGGCACCTATACCGGCAGCCTGGGCAATCTGTGCCGCTGGCTGGCGGAGCAGGCCGAGGGGCTGGGCGTCGAAATCTTCCCCGGCTTCGCGGCGGCGGAAATCCTGTTCAACGACGACGGGTCGGTAAAGGGCGTCGCGACCGGCGATATGGGCGTCGCGCGCGACGGCACGCACAAGCCGGATTACCAGCCGGGCCTTGAGTTGCACGCCAAATACACCTTCTTCGCCGAAGGGGTGCGCGGGCATCTGTCGAAGCAGCTCATCCGCCAGTTCGAACTGGCGAAGGACAGCCAGCCGCAGGTTTATGGCCTGGGTATCAAGGAATTGTGGGACATCGATCCCGAACTTCATGTGCCGGGGCGGGTAATCCACACCCAGGGCTGGCCGCTGAGCGAAACCGACGGGTCGAATGGCGGCGGATTCCTCTATCATCAGGCCAATGGTCAGGTGGCTCTGGGGTTCGTGACCTGGCTCAACTACACCAATCCGCATCTGTCGCCGTTCCACGAGATGCAGCGGTGGAAGACGCACCCCGAGATCGCCAAGATTTTGAAGGGCGGCAAGCGCATCAGTTACGGCGCGCGCGCGATCAACGATGGCGGGTATCAGTCGGTGCCCAAGCTGACCTTCCCCGGCGGCGCGCTGATCGGCTGTTCGGCGGGTTTTCTGAACGTGCCGCGGATCAAGGGCACGCACACCGCGATGAAATCGGGGATGATGGCCGCCGAAGCTGCTGCCGACGCCATCCTGTCGCAGCGCCAGAGCGACGAATTGACCGCCTACACCACGGCTTACGAAAGCAGTTGGGTGGCCAAGGAATTGAGCCAGGTCAGGAACGTCGTGCCGCTGGTCAAGAAATTCGGCGATATGGCCGGGTCGGCGCTGGCGGGCATCACCATGTGGGCGGAATATCTGGGGCTGAAAATGCCCTTCACGATGAAGCACAGGCCCGATCACGAAAGCCTGTGGCGCAAGGATTTGGTGCCGAAGATCGATTACCCGAAACCCGACGGCGTGCTGACCTTCGACCGGCTGTCCTCGGTGTTCCTGTCGAACACCAATCACGAGGAGGACCAGCCGGTCCATCTGACGCTCAAAGACCCCGACATTCCAATCGCCTATGATCTGCCGATGTATGACGAACCGGCGCAGCGTTACTGCCCGGCGGGGGTGTATGAGGTGGTCGGCGAGGAAACCGGCGATCCGAAGTTCGTCATCAACGCCCAGAACTGCGTCCACTGCAAGACCTGCGACATCAAGGACCCGACCCAGAACATCAACTGGGTCGTCCCCGAAGGCGGCGGAGGGCCGAATTATCCCAATATGTAAGGCTTTCGGTGTGTTTGTTCGTATCGCGTTTAAGGCGCCCGCTGCGGCCGAGGTTACTTCCGCGCTCAGGGTGAGCGCTGTGGGTTTGGCGGTGGCACTGACGTTCAACGCCGCGCCCGCGCTGGCGCGCGATCCTGTCGATCCGCTGACCGCTTACGTCAAGGCGCGTGCGGCCGATGCGGACGGGGCGGGGGCGCTTGCCGCTCAGGGTTACGCGCTGGCGCTGGCTGCGACGCCGGGGGCTGAAAGCGTAGCGTTTCGGGCCTATCGCCAGGGGATCGAGGCGGGGAATATCGACCTGATCCGCGCATCGGTCGCGGCGATGGACGCGGCGGGAACCGCGCCTGCCGATGTCGCAATCTTTCAGTTCGCCGATGCGGCGCGCGCGCGCGACCTGACGGCGGCGGACGCGGCGCTGGCGCGGATGAAGAAGGGGCCGCTCGATTTCCTCGTCCCCGCACTCTCCGCCTGGGTCGTGCGCGAACGCGGGGGCGATCCGTTTCCGGCGCTGGAGACGCCGGCCGACAATCCGATCGCGGGGCGATATTCGGCGGAAGCCCGCATCCTATTGCTGATCGCGGCAAAGCGCCATGACGAGGCCCAGGCGGCGCTGGCGGCGCTCGAGGGTGGGCAGGCTGGCATCGGCCCCAATATCGGGCTGCGCATTGCCGCCGCCAGGCTGTTCGCAGGGACGGGCAAGCGATCGATGATCGCCACGCTGCTGCCCGGACAGGATCGATCGGTCACGCGACTGCGGCGCGAGATTCGTTCCGGGCAGCAGGCGGACATGGCATTCGGCGCGGCGCGGCTCTATTCGCGGCTGGCGACCGACCTGACGGCGGAATCGACCCTGCCGCTGGCGGTGTTGCTCGCGCGCGGCGCGGCGATGCTCGCACCGGAGGACGATGCGGTGCGGGTGCAACTCGCCAGCCTGCTCGGCCGGACCGGGGCGACCGAACGGGCGCTGGCGCTGGTGCGCGGCGTCGAGGCGGACGCGCCGTTCACGCCAATGGCGCGGCAGGCGGAATTGCAAATCCTGACCGAAGCGGATCGGGGCGCTGAGGCGATCGCCATCGCCGCCGAGGCCAGCGCGGCGGGCGGTGCGGGCGCGGGCGAAGCGCAGATGCTGGGCGACCTGCTGAGCACGGCGGGGCGCAACGCGGATGCGGCGGCGGCCTATGCGCTGGCGATCGAGCGGTCGGCGGGCAATGCGGGCTGGGCGCTCTACCTTCAGCAGGGCGGCGCGCTTGAACGTGCCGGGGCGTGGGACCGGGCGCTGCCGCTGCTGGAGCGTGCGGTCGAACTTGCGCCCGATCAGCCGCACGCGCTCAACTATCTCGGCTATGCGCAGGCCGAGCGGGGCGAAAATCTGGACGCGGCGAAGGGCCTGCTCGAACGCGCGTCAAAACTGGCGCCCGACGATGCGGCGATCACCGATTCGCTCGGCTGGGCCTATTACATGACCGGCGCCTATGATCGCGCGGTGCCGCTGCTCCAGCGCGCGGCGCAGGCAGAACCTGCCGATGTCGAGATCAACGAGCATCTGGGCGACGCGCTGTGGCAGGTCGGAAGGCGGTTCGAGGCACGCTATGCCTGGGCGGCGGCCAGCGTCTATGCCGGTGCCGAGGATGCGGCGCGGATCGAGGGCAAGATCGCCACCGGCCTGACGCCAGAGACGTCGAACCGCTGAAATGATCGTCGAACCCGCTCCGGCCAAGCTCAACCTGTCGCTCCATGTCCGCGCGCGACGCGACGACGGTTATCACGAACTGGAAACGCTGTTCGTGTTCGTGGGTCACGGCGACCTGCTGACCATCGCGGATGCCGAATCGCCTGCATTCACGGTGACCGGGCCGTTTGCGGAGGCGCTTGGCGGAGAGGGCGACAACCTCGTGCTGCGCGCCGAACGCGCGTTCCGGGCCGAGGTCGCGCCGTTGCCGCCGCTGTCGGTGACGCTCGACAAGCGCCTGCCGGTCGCATCGGGGATGGGCGGCGGATCGGCGGACGCCGCGGCGATGCTGCGGGCGATGGCGCGCCGCGCTGGAGTGGCGATGGACGATGCCCGGCTGCGCGCGGTTGCCGAGGCGCTGGGCAGCGACGTCCCCGCCTGTCTGCTCGGGCGCACCGCGATTGGGCGCGGACGCGGGGAGGATTTGACGCCGGTTGCCGGGGCTGCGGGAATGCCGGTGCTGCTGGTCAATCCGGGGGTCGCGCTATCCACCGCGGCGGTGTTTGTAGGCTGGGACCGGATCGATCGCGGCGGCTTGCCCGATGGCGAGCTGATCGCCGCCGCGATCAAGGCGCGCAACGATCTGGAGCCGCCCGCCCGCGCCATTGCGCCTGCGATCGGCGACGTGCTGGACCGGCTGGCCGCCGCGCCTGGCGTGCGGCTGGCGCGGATGTCGGGATCGGGGGCGACCTGTTTCGCATTGTTCGACGATGCCGCCGACCGCGCGGCGGCGGCGCACGCCATCCGGCACGCCGAGCCGCATTGGTGGGCCATGGAAACCGAACTCGCGTGACGGCAACATCTTGTTCGTATTTGCGCGGCTATCCTGTCGCCGCGGATCACGCGCCGGGAGCGAATCGTCCGTGGATGGTCCTAGCTGCGGCGGGCGCCATCCTCCCCGGCTGGGCGCGATGATCCGGCTCGACCAGCACGGCGGCATCGCCCGTATCGTTATCGATCGCGGCCGCGCGCGCAATGCGTTCGACCTTGCCGGATGGCGCAGCCTCAGCGATGCGGTCGCGCGCATCGATGCCCATACTCGCATGGTCATCTTTTGCTCCGCCGATCCGGCGAGCTTCTCGGCGGGGGCGGACATTGCCGAGATTGCGGCGAGCCGGATGGCGCCGGGCTGGGGGGCGCGCTTCCTGACCGACATGCGCGCGGCGATCGACGGGATTGCCGCGCTGCCGATGCCGGTGATCGCCGCGATCGATGGCGGCTGTTTCGGCGCGGCGGTCGCGCTGGCGCTGGCGGCGGACGTGCGGATCGCAGGCGAAGCCGCGCGCTTCGCGGTGACGCCCGCCAAGCTGGGGCTGCTCTACCCGGCGATCGACGTGCAGCGCCTGATCGCCGTGGTCGGACGCGGACAGGCATCGCGCCTATTGCTGACGGGCGATGCGATCGACGCGGCGGAGGCGGCGCGCATCGGCCTGGTCGAACAGGTGGTGCCGGACGCTTCGGAGGCCGCGCAAAAAATGGCGGAGCGGATCGCAGCCAATAAACCGGGCGCAGTCATCGGACTGAAAGCAACTTTGCGCCATCCCGATTCCGCGCTGCACGATGCGGCATTTCTGGATGCGCTGTCGGGTGATGAATTGCGCGACGGCCTCGCCGGGTTTGCCGCGCGAAAGGAACGGCGATGAGCATCTGCGACATCATCGGTGGCGGCGATCCGGGCGTGTTGTTGCTGTGCGACCATGCGTCCAACCGCGTCCCCGACGATATCGATCTGGGCATCGATCCGGCGTTGCTGGACCGGCATATCGCCATCGACATCGGGGCCGCGCCGCTGACTCGCGCGCTGGCGTCCGCGCTCGATGCGCCTGCGATCCTCGCCACCGTTTCGCGGCTGGTCATCGACCTCAATCGCGAAGTCGGGCATGGCGGGCTGATCCCCGAACGCAGCGACGGGCATACGATCTTCGGCAATGTCGATCTCGATCCCGCCGATCGGATCGCGCGGTTCCACCGTCCCTATCACGCGACGATCGAGGCTGAGATCGATCGCTGCCGCCCCACGCTGATCGTCGCGGTCCACAGTTTCACGCCCGCGCTGGAGACGGGGGGAGCGGACCGGCCGTGGGAAGTCGGCATCCTGTCGAACCGCGACCGTCGCGCCGCCGATATCATATTGTCCCTTCTCATGAAGCAGGGTTTCGTCGTTGGTGACAATCAGCCTTATTCGGGTGAACTCCTGAACGCCACGCTCGACCGCCATGCCGAGGGCAATGGCATTCCGTCTTTCAGTCTGGAAATCCGCAACGACCGGATCGGCGACGATGCGGGGGTTGCGCGCTGGGCGGAAATTCTCGCGCCCATCATCGCAACCGTGCGTAATAGACTTGCGCAATAAGGCGCGTTCGCGACATAGGCGTGCGCCATGAGCACCCCATTCGACAAATCCCGCCTGCCCAGCCGCCACGTGTCGGTCGGCCCAGAACGCGCGCCGCACCGCAGCTATTACTATGCGATGGGCATTTCCGAAGCGGACATCGCCAAGCCGTTCGTCGGCATCGCCAGCGCGGGCAACGATTCGGCGCCATGTAACACGACACTCGATTTTCAGGCCGATGCGGCGCGCGCGGGGGTGATCGCTGGCGGCGGCATGCCGCGTCGGTTCAACACCATCACCGTAACCGACGGCATCGCGATGGGGCATCAGGGGATGAAATCCTCGCTGGTCAGCCGCGAGGTCATCGCCGATTCGGTCGAGTTGAGCGTGCGCGGCCATTGCTATGACGCGCTCGTCACCTTTGCCGGGTGCGACAAATCGCTCCCCGGCATGATGATGGCGATGCTGCGGCTGAACGTTCCGTCGATCTTCGTCTATGGCGGATCGATCCTGCCGGGCCGGTTCCAGGACCATGACGTCACCGTCGTCGATGTGTTCGAGGCGGTCGGCCAGTTCGCTGCGGGGAACTGTCCGCTGAGCCAGTTGACCGCGCTTGAGAAGGTCGCCTGTCCCGGCCACGGCGCCTGCGGTGGTCAGTTCACCGCGAACACGATGGCGTGCGTGGGCGAAGCGATCGGATTGTCGTTGCCGAACAGCAACATGGTGCCCGCTCCTTACAAGAGCCGTGAAGAAATCGCAATCGCCGCGGGCGAGCAGGTGATGCATCTGCTGGAAGCCAATATCCGCCCGCGCGACATCTGCACCCGCGAAGCCTTCATCAACGCGGCGCGGGTGGTCGCGGCGACCGGGGGATCGACCAACGCGGCGCTTCACCTGCCGGCGATGGCCAATGAATGCGGCATCGAGTTTGACCTTCATGACGTGGCCGAGGCTTTTAAATCAACGCCCTACATCGCCGATCTGAAACCCGGTGGCAAATATGTCGCCAAGGACATGCACGAGGCGGGCGGCGTTTACATGCTGATGAAGACGATGCTGTCGGGCGGCTTTCTCGACGGCAATTGCCTGACGGTGACCGGCAAGACGCTGGGCGAGAATATCGACCAGGTGACGTGGAACCCGGATCAGAAAGTGATCTTCGATGTCGCTGCACCCATTACTCCGACCGGCGGCGTGGTCGGACTGCGCGGATCGCTTGCCCCCGAAGGCGCGATCGTCAAAGTCGCAGGGATGGCGCGGCTGCAATTCGCCGGACCGGCGCGGGTGTTCGACTGCGAGGAAGACGCCTTCGCCGCGGTCGAAGCGCGCGACATTGCCGAGGGCTGCGTGATCGTCATCCGTTATGAAGGGCCGAAGGGCGGCCCCGGTATGCGCGAAATGCTGTCGACCACCGCTGCGCTCTACGGTCTGGGGCTGGGCGAGAAGGTGGCGCTCATCACCGACGGTCGGTTTTCCGGGGCGACGCGCGGATTCTGCATCGGCCATGTCGGGCCGGAAGCCGCGGAAGGTGGGCCGATCGGGCTGGTCGAGGATGGCGACATCATCCGCATCGATGCGGAAGCCGGGACGATCGACCTCGACGTGGCGGACGCTGTGCTTGCCGCGCGCCGCGCCGCCTGGGCCGCGCGCACCAACGATTATCAGTCGGGCGCATTGTGGCGCTATGCCCGGAATGTCGGTCCCGCCTATAAAGGCGCGGTCACCCATCCCGGAGCGAGCGCCGAAACCCATGTCTATGCGGATATCTGATGCGGCTATATTGCTGATTTCGACGCTGCTGGTTGGCGGTTGCGGCGAGCAGAGCGGCGAGTTGCCGGTCGAGGCCGATGCGATTGCGTGTGCGATCGGCGAAGGAGCCGCGATGGCCGATGGCTGCACCGTCGAGCGTAGCACAACGAACGACGGCACGTTGCTGACGATCCGTCAGCCCGATGGCGGGTTTCACCGACTGCGCATGGCGACGGACGGCACGATTCGTTCAGCGGATGGTGCCGAACCGGCTCAGGCGACGCCGGTGGGGGATGGCCGGATCGACGTGACGGTGGGCAATGCCCGTTATCGCCTGCCCGCGACGACGCCGCCCGCATCATGAGGCGCGTGCCGCCCGGCGCGCCGATCCTGACCGCCGATGCGATGCGCAGGGCCGAAGCGGCGGCCTTTGCGCGCGGTGTTTCGCAGACCGAGTTGATGGCGCGCGCAGGCCTCGCCGTCGCGCGCGAAGTGCACCGTTACGTCAGGGGACGCGCGCTGCTGGTGCTCGCCGGGCCAGGCAATAATGGCGGCGACGCCTATGTCGCCGCGCGGCTGCTGAGCGAATGGGGCCATGACGTCATGGTGGCGGCGCTGGGCAAAGCCGGTGCAGGCGCGGCAGCGGAGGCGCGGCGGCATTGGACCGGCGCGACCGTTCCGCTGGCCGAGGCGAGCGGGCGGGCCGTGCTGGTGGACGGCCTGTTCGGCACCGGCCTGACGCGGCCCATCGGGGGCGACATTGCTGCTCGTGTCGGACGGTTCCGCGAAGAGGCCGAAATGGTCGTTGCGATCGACGTGCCGTCGGGGGTGGACAGCGACCGGGGCGTTGTGCCGGGCTATGCGGTTCGCGCCGACCTTACCTTGGCGCTTGGCGCGCTGAAGCCATGCCATCTGCTGACGGAAGCCGCTGCCCGTTCGGGCCATGTCGTGCTCGTCGATCTTGGAATCGCGATCGAGTCTGAATGGCTCACGCTGGCGCGGCCCGAGCCGCTGAGGCCGGAGCGTGACGCGCACAAGTTCACCCGCGGGCTGGCGCTTGTGGTCGGCGGCGCGATGGCCGGCGCGTCGCGGCTGGCGGCATCCGCAGCCCTGCGTGCCGGGGCAGGCTATGTCATGCTTGCGACACCGGATGGCGAGCGTGGTTCGGATGATGCAATCGTTGCAAGGAAACTTTCGGAAACCGCCGACCTGACACCATTTATTGATGAACGTAAGCCGAATGCGCTGTGCATCGGGCCGGGGCTGGGTCGCGATGCGCGGGCTTCCGGGCTGATCGACGCGGCGCTTGCTGCCGACATGGCGCTGGTCCTAGATGGCGATGCGCTCTCGGTGCTCGGACATGACGCCGCGCGCCGGGTGTCCGAGTGGGGTGCCCCGACCATCCTCACCCCGCATGGCGGCGAGTTCGACCGGATGTTCGGCACCAGCGCGGTGTCGAAGATCGACCGCACGCTCGACGCCGCGCGCCAAAGTGGCGCGATCATCGTCCACAAGGGCGCGGATACGGTGATCGCGCATCCTGACGGGCGCGTGGTCGTGTCGGCGGCGGCGGCGTCGACGCTGGCGACGGCGGGGTCCGGGGACGTGCTTGCCGGGCTGATTGCGGGAAGGCTTGCGACGGGTGGCGATCTCTGGGCTGCGGTGTCTGCCGCCGCGTGGCTCCACATGCGCGCGGCCGAACTGGCCGGACCGGGGCTGGTCGCGGACGACCTGATCGCGCATAGCGCCGCCGCGATGCAGGAGGTGTGGTGAGCGAAGGCGAAGTGATCGTGCGGGTGGCCGCACGCGGCGACGGGGTGACCGACAGCGGACGCCATGCGGCCTTCGCCGCGCCCGGCGACAGGCTGCGCGCCGATAGCGTCGTGGTGCCGGGACCGCATCATGCGACGCCGCCCTGCCGTCATTTCCCGACTTGCGGCGGATGCCAACTCCAGCATCTCGATGACGAAAGCTATGGCCGTTTCGTCAGCGACCGGATTGCGGGCGCGCTTGCCGCACAGGGGTTGAGTGCGCCGCTCCGTCGGCCGCATCTGTCGCCGCCGCGCAGCCGCCGCCGTGCGACCTTTCATGCCGAGCGCCGCGGCAATGCGATCCTGTTGGGGTTTTCCGAAGCGGGAGCGAGTACGCTCGTCGACCTTGCCGAATGCCATGTGGTCCGGCCTGAAATATTCACGCTAATTAATCCGTTACGTGGGCTTCTTCACGATCTGGTCAATCCGCGCTCACGCGCCGATGTGCATGTCACGCTCGCCGATCAGGGGCTCGATATCCTGGTGAAGGGGGTGTCCGCCGATGGCCTCGCCTTTGCCGAGCAACTGCCCGATTTCGCCGAACGGCACGGTATCGCCCGGCTCGCGATCGACGACGGCTATGGTCCCGAGACGCGCTGGGAACCTCGCCCCGTCACGATCACGCTGGGCGGCGTGCCGGTGGCATTGCCCCATGCCGCGTTTCTTCAGGCGACCGAGGACGGCGAAGGGGTGTTGGTCGAGTGCGTCCGCGAAGCCGTTGGCGATGCCGGGACGGTCGCCGATCTATTCGCCGGGCTCGGCACTTTCGCGCTCAATTTGGGCGGCAAGATCTACGCGGGCGAGGCGGGGCGCGAGCCGGTGCTGGCGCTGAAGGCAGCCGCATCGCTCGCGGGAAGGGCGATCTTCGCCGATCACCGTGACCTGTATCGCCGTCCGCTGACACCTGCCGAACTCGATCGGTTCGACGCCCTTGTGCTCGATCCGCCGCGTGCCGGCGCGCGCGAGCAGGTCACCAACATCGCCGCGTCCGGGGCGAAGCGATTGGCTTATGTTTCGTGCAATCCCAGCAGTTTCGCGCGCGATACAAAGATATTGTGCGAGGCCGGGTTCGACATCGACTGGGTGCAACCGGTGGGTCAGTTCCGCTGGTCCACCCATGTCGAGCTGGCCGCGCTGCTGACCCGTCAGGGATAATCGGCGCGCAGAAAATAGAGTCCGTCGGGCGGCGCGTTGAACCCCAGTTGCGCGCGATCCTTTGCCGCGAGCACGCGCGCAATGTCGTCGGGCGACCATTTGCCCTGACCGACCAGCGCCAGACAGCCGACCATCGATCGCACCTGATGGTGGAGGAAGGAGCGCGCCGACGCGAACACGCTGATCCGGTCGCCATCGCCGACCACATCCAGCCGGTCGAGCGTGCGCAGCGCGCTGTCCGCCTGACAATGCGCCGAGCGGAAAGTCGTGAAATCGTGCCGCCCCACCAGCTGCGCCGCGCCCGCCTGCATTGCCGCGACATCGAGCGCCTGCGGCATGCGCCACGCCAGCCCGCGTTCCCAGGTCAGCGGCGCGCGGCGCATGACGATGCGGTATTCATAGTGACGCGCGGTGCAGGAGAAGCGCGCATGCCAGTCGTCGGGCACCATCTCGCACGCCAGGATCGCCACCGGATGCGGACGGAGCCTGGCGTTGAGCGCCTCCATCAGGCGGAACGGCGCGATCTCCTTTGCGATCTCGACATGCGCGCGCATCCCCAGCGCATGAACGCCCGCGTCGGTGCGACCGGCGGCGTGGACCAGCGCATGTTCGCCGGTGATCGCGTGCGCGGCATCCTCGATCGCCTGCTGCACGCTCGGGCCGTGATCCTGATGCTGCCAGCCCATGAAGGGGCGGCCGTCATATTCGATCGTCAGGGCAAAGCGGGTCAAAGCCGGGTGCCCTTGGGGATCGCGAAGCCGCGCAGCAGTTCGGCCGCGGTCATGACGCCACGCCCCGCGCGCTGTACGCGGACCGGGCGGATTGCGGCAGCCGAGCAAGCGATGGTGAGCGCGTCGTCGATCACCTCCCCGGCTTCGCCTGCGCGTTCAAAGACTTCGGCTGCCAGAATACGCACCCGCTCTCCGGCATGTTCGAAAAAAGCGCCCGGCATCGGCGCGAAGGCCCGGACTTGCCGTTCAACCTCAATCGCGGAACGGGTGAAGTCCAGCCTTGCTTCGGCTTTGTCGATCTTGGCGGCATGGGTGATGCCCTCGCCGGGTTGCGGCACTGGTGGGTAGGCATCGGGCTCGTGCAGTACCTCTACCATCAGTCGCGCGCCCAAGCCTGCGAGTTCGTCGGTCAGGTCGCCGGTGGTCTTGCCGTCGATGGGGGTGCGTCCTTCCAGCCGCACCGGCCCGGTATCGAGCCCCGCCTCCATCTGCATGATCCCGACGCCGGTTTCCGCGTCGCCCGCAAGGATCGCGCGCTGGATCGGCGCCGCGCCCCGCCAGCGCGGGAGCAGCGATCCGTGGACGTTGAGGCAGCCGAGGCGCGGTGCATCCAGAATCGCGCGCGGAAGCAACAGGCCATAGGCGGCAACCACCGCGACATCGGCATTCAGCGTGGCAAATTCGGCCTGCACCTCTGCACCCTTCAGCGAGACCGGCGTTCGCACCGCAATTCCCAGTTCTTCGGCGCGGCGCTGGACGGGCGAGGGGGTCAGCGCCTTGCCACGCCCGGCGCGGCGCGGGGGCTGGCTATAGGCTGCCACCACGTCATGCCCGGCGGCGAACAGCGCATCGAGCGTCGGTACGGCGAAATCGGGAGTGCCCATGAAAATGATACGCATGGCCGCTCTGTCGCCGCTTGGCAGGGGGCCTTGCAAGCCCCTATGTCGCGAACATGGCATCGCCCGAAATCGACATGCTGACCCAAGCCTTGTCCCGCCTGCCCGGATTGGGTCCGCGATCGGCACGCCGCGCGGTGCTGCATCTGCTCAAGAAGCGCGAAACGGCGCTGAAACCGCTACTCGCCGCGCTTGGCGCAGTCGACGATCGACTCGCGACGTGCTCGGTGTGCGGCAATATCGATACCAGCGATCCGTGCGGCATCTGCACCGATCCGCGCCGCGATGCGCGGTCGCTGTGCGTGGTCGAGGAAGTGGCGGACCTGTGGGCGCTCGACCGTTCGCGGTTGTTTCCGGGCAAATTTCATGTGCTGGGCGGGCGGCTTTCCGCGCTAGAAGGCGTGCGGCCCGAGGATCTGGCGATCGACGTTTTGGTCCGTCGTATCTCGGAAGGGGGGATCGACGAGGTGGTGCTGGCGATGAATGCGACTCTGGAGGGTCAGACCACCGCTCACTATGTCGCCGAACGGATCGAGGGCTATCCGGTGCGCGTCACCCAGCTTGCACACGGACTGCCTGTGGGCGGCGAACTCGATTATCTGGACGAGGGGACGCTGGCGCAGGCGCTGCGCGCGCGCCGTCCGCTTGCTTGACGCAAAGCGGCGGCGAACCTATCTGAAAGCCATATATTCCGCGTGATCGTGCCGCCGACAAGGCTGGCGCCGCGCCTCCAAAGAAGTGAATCTGTCATGGCCGTCCTGCCCATCGTCGAAGTTCCCGATCCGCGTCTGAAACTGGTGTCATCGCCAGTCGAGGGAGTCGATGACGACCTCCGCGCGCTGATCGCCGACATGTTCGACACCATGTATGCCGCCAACGGCATCGGGCTGGCCGCGATACAGGTCGGCGTGCCCAAGCGCGTGCTGGTGATGGACTTGCAGGAAGAGGAAGATGAGGACGGCAAGCCGATCCGAGCCCCGCGCGTCTTCATCAATCCGGAAATCCACGATCCGGCGGACGAACAGTCGCTGTATAACGAGGGCTGCCTGTCGGTTCCCGACCAATATGCCGAGGTCGAACGGCCCAGGTCGTGCCGCGTCACCTGGCTGGACGAGGACGGCAAGCCGCATGACGAAGTGTTCGATGGGCTGCTCGCGACCTGCATCCAGCATGAGATGGATCATCTGAACGGGATCGTTTTCCTCGACCATCTGTCGCGGTTGAAGCGCCAGATGATCATGAAAAAACTCGACAAGCAGCGCCGCGCGGCGGCCTGATCCCCGCTCGCCGCATCGGCCTTGCCCAACCGGTCGCGCCGCCTTAGGTTCGCGCTTCGTTCCTGAAGGGTGGGCAAGGCATGGATCCGGTCGCAATATTGTTGGTGGTGTTGGCGCTGGCGATCGGCGGCGCGGTCGGCTGGTATCTTGGCAGCCGGGGGGCGGTCGAGGCGCGCGAGGAACGCGACCGGCGCGAGATCGATTTCAAATCCGCGATCGCCGATCTGGCGCGCGCCGAGGAGCGTGCCGCCGAAGTGCCGCAGTTACGCGTCGCGCTCGCCGACATGCGGGCCGACCGTGACGCCAAGGCGGTCGAACTGGCGACGCTGAAAGCGGAAGCGAGCGCGTTCGAAAGCCGGTTGAAAGACCTGCGCGAAAATCAGGACGTGTTGACCGGGCAATTCCGCGAAGTGGCGGGTAAGCTGCTGACGGAGGCGCAATCGACGTTCCTGACCCGCGCGAACGAGCGGTTCAGCGAAGAGGGCAAGTCGAACGAGGCCAGGCTGAAGGCGCTGTTGAACCCCGTCGAAACGACGCTCAAGCGCTACGAGCAAGGCTTGCGCGAAGTCGAGAAGGAACGTGCCGACAGCTATGGCGCGCTGCGCGAGGCGGTGGCCGAGGTGAAATCGTCGCTGGGCGAAACCCGCACCGAAACCGCCAAGCTGGTCAACGCACTGCGTGCCGCGCCAAAGGCGCGCGGACGCTGGGGCGAGCAGCAGTTCCGCAACCTGATCGAACTCGCCGGACTCGACCAGCATGTCGATTTCGGCGCGGAAGTGTCGGTCACGACCGAGGATGGTCAGCTTCGCCCCGATTTCATCATCCGCCTGCCGGGCGACCAGCAACTGATCGTCGACGTCAAATGCGTGCTCGATTCGTACATGACCGCAGCCGAGGCGACCTCGAACGAGGAACGCCAGGCGGCGATGACGGCGCATGCGCGCGCGGTGCGCAGCCATGCCGATGCGCTTTCCAAAAAGGCCTATTGGGCTCAGTTCGAAAAAGCGCCCGATTTCGTCATCATGTATATTCCGGGCGACAATTTCCTGTCGGGCGCGCTCGAAATCGACATGGAATTGTGGGAACGCGCCGCGCGCAACCGCGTCATCATCGCCGGACCGTCGGCGTTCCTGCCGCTTGCGCGCACCGTCGCGTCGATGTGGCGCCAGCAGAAGGTGACCGAGGACGCCAAGGAAATCGCGCGGCTGGGAAAGGAGATGTACGAGCGGCTGGCGACGGCGGCGACCCATCTGCGCCGGGTCGGCAACGGACTGAACAGCGCGGTCGATAATTACAACAAGTTCGTGTCCAGCTTCGACGGGCGCGTGCTGGTGACCGCGCGGCGGTTTCAGGCGCTGAACGTCGATACCGGCAATGCCAGCCTCGATCCGGTCGAGCCGGTCGATGCGCTGTCGCGCGCGCCGATGCTCGATTCGCTGCCCGCGCCGGATGAGGAGAGCGCGGAAGTCGAAGCGAAGGCGGCGGAGTAGTATTCGTCACCCCGGCACTGTGACCTGGGTGACGAGGATGGCCCCTGCGCGGTGTTCTTATTCCGAAACGATCCGAACCAAAGTCGCGCTCCGCCCCTCGGTCCCGACCAGCCGGATCGAACCGTCGCGCATCGGATAGGCGACCATCGGGTCGTTGAGCAGATCGGTCAGCGCCGCCTCGACGTCGCCCGCTTCGCCCATGCACGCCATGCGTGTCATCGCAAGGCGAGGCGTGCTCAGGCGTCCGGCCTGAATCGTGTACCCCCCTGTGAAGCGGTTGCAGCCGGTCGATCCGCTCACCCGGTCTTCGGTAAAGGCGACGGTTGCGGGGCGGGCCAGGGTGACGGCGGTGTCGCCGATCGACGCGATCCGCCATTCGCTGCCGTCGAGGCTGCGCGCATCCGGGTAGGCGCGGCCGCAACCGCTCAGTGTGCGGCGACCGATCTTCAAGCGAACGGTGTCGGCGAAGCGCCGGTCGCTCATCCCGTCGCTGCATTCCTGGTTGCGGATGACGACCGTCATCGCGCGCGTGCGATAGACGAGATTGCCGTTTGCGGCCTGCGCGCGCGGCTTCCGGACGACGGTTTCGCGATCCTCGACATCGTCATAGACGATCCGGTCGCGCGTGATGGTCAGCGACCAGAAGGGCTCGGTCCCGACCGCGCGATAGGCGTAAGGGTCGGCCTGCGCGTCCTGCGCAAGCGGGGCCAGCATCATCGACAGGGCGGCGGCAATCATTTCAGGCAGGGACTCCGACAAATCCGCTCTAATCGTAAATGGCGCACCGCCCCAAGTCACCATTCGGTTAGTCCGGTTCGCCTTAACGCCGGCTTTCCGATGCGCGGCGCTGGTTGAGCACTTCATACGCCATCACCGCAGTCGCGACGGCGGCATTCAGGCTGTCGGCCTTGCCCAGCATAGGGATCTTGACGCGAACGTCGCAGGCGGCGGCCATGTGCGGCGGCATCCCTTGCGCTTCGTTGCCGGTGAGCAGGAAGGTCGGTGCCTGATAGTCGGGCGTCTGGTAATCGACCGCGCCGTCGAGCGACAGCCCGACGAGTTGCCCCGGCCCTGCGCGCAACCACGGCTCGAACTCGTCCCAGGTCGCGCGCGCCACGGGAATCGTGAACAGCGCGCCCATGCTGGCGCGCACCGCCTCGACCGAAAAGGGATCGACGCAATCGTCGAGCAGAATGACGCCGCCCGCGCCGACCGCATCGGCGGTGCGCAGGATCGTCCCCAGATTGCCGGGATCGCGCAGGCGCTCGGCGACCAGCCAGAGCGGTGAGGTATTGCGATCGATCCGTTCCAGCCCGGTATCGAACTCGCGATAGACGCCGACGACGGCACCTGGATTGTCCTTGCCCGAAATCTTGGACAGGATGTCGGGGTTGGTCAGGATCGCGTCGCCATGATCGGCCTCGACCGCGGCGATCAGTTTCTGGACCAGCGGGTGCCGGGCGCTGTCGGGGGCATACCAGAGCTGGTCGGGGAGCGCGCCCGCCTCGCGCGCCTCGGTCAGTATGCGCAGCCCTTCGGCCAGGAATTTGCCCTGTTCGCGGCGGTGGCGCTTTTCGCGCAGGTTGCGCGCGGATTTGACCAGCGGGTTCGAGAAAGCGGTGATTTCACGCATTCATAAAATCCAAAACCCCAGGTCCGTTCGTTTCGAGCGAAGTCGAGAAACGCGAGCTTGATCGAGCATCAGCGTTTCTCGACTTCGCTCGAAACGAACGGGGGGAGGGGCGGTTTCGATCAACCCATCCAAGAAGGGCAGCATTTCGACAAGCTCATTACGAACGAGGGAGGGATTAGGTCGCGATTATTCCTCGCCAAACTTTTCCGCAACCAGCGCCGTCAGCGCCTCGACCGCGTCGTGCGCGCCGTCGCCTGCCGCGCTGATGGTGATCGTGTCGCCCTTCGCGGCGCCCAGCATCATCAGCCCCATGATCGAGGTCGCCGTCACCGAAGAGCCGTCCTTTTCGACCGTCACCTCGACCGGGTGGGCAGAGGCGAGGGTCACGAACTTGGCACTCGCCCGCGCGTGCAGCCCGCGCTTGTTGGTGATCTCGATCCGCCGAATGACAGCCGTCACGCAGCCGCCTCGCCCAGAACCTCGGAAGCGACGGTGATGTATTTGCGGCCCGCCTCGCGCGCGGCGGCGACGGCGTCGACGACCTTCATCGCCTTGCGTGCGCCGCCCAGTCGGATCAGCATCGGCAGGTTGATGCCCGCAATCACCTCTACCTTTCCGGGTTCGAGCAGCGATATGGCAAGGTTCGACGGCGTGCCCCCGAAGAGGTCGGTCAGCACGATCACGCCCTGGCCCGCATCGACATCGGATATGGCGGTGGCGATGTCGGCGCGGCGTTCCTCCATGTCGTCGTCGGGACCGATCGACACTGGCACGATCCGCTCCTGATTGCCCACGACATGCGCCATTGCGACGACGAACTCGTGGGCCAGACGCCCATGAGTCACCAAAACCAAACCGATCATTGACCCGTATTCCCGCGTGTTTCCGTCCTGACGACCGGAGCCGGCTCTAGCGCGTCTTGCGGCGCTGTACCCAGATCACGATGGTATAGCGTGGGCGAAAATCCCTCGTCGCGCAACCTCTTCGCGACACGTTCGGCGACATGGACCGACCGGTGTCTCCCCCCGGTACAGCCGATCGCTACGGTCAGATAGGATTTCCCCTCCGCCCGGTAACGCGGGAGCAGATCGACAATCAGTTGCTCGATTCGGTCCACCAGCGGATAGGCCGGATCGGCGCGAACATAGTTGGCGACGGCGGCATCCTGACCGGTGCCGGGGCGCAATTCGGGCACCCAATGCGGATTTTGCAGAAAGCGCATGTCGAACACCAGATCGGCGTTGCTGGGCAGGCCGCGGGCGAAGCCGAACGACATGACGGTCAGCGTCGGCCCCTCGCGCCCTTCGCCGAAGGTGTTGCGGATCAGGCTGGCGAGTTCGTTCGATCGCAAATTGGTGGTGTCGATCAGCCGGTTGGCCCAGCGGCGGAGCGGCATCAATTGCTCGCGTTCGCGCGCGATCCCGTCGACGGCGGGGCGGTCGAGCGCCAGCGGATGGCGCCTGCGTGTTTCGGAATAGCGGCGCTCCAGTTCGACGCCTGCACATTCGAGAAACAGCGTTCCGATCTCGTGACCGTGATCCTCGCGCAGCTTCTTGATCCGCTTGACGATCCGCTCGGCATCGAAACCGCGCGTCGTCGTCCCGAACCCGACCGCCAGCGGCGCATCGTCGCGCCCGTCATCGGGAAGCGCGGTGCCGAGCAATCGTTCGAGCAGCAGGACGGGCAGATTGTCGACCGTCTCCCACCCCAGATCCTCCAGCGTGCGCAGCACGGTCGACTTGCCCGCGCCCGACATGCCGGTGACGAGCAGGATATGCTTGGGCGGCGCTTTGCTCATGACCGGTGCGCACCCAGCGTCGCGGCCAGCGCGCGCTCTACCTTGATCGGTGCAGACGGCTCCAGCAGCGACAGCCGCAGTTCGGGCAGCATCACTCCGGCGATGGCGCGCCGCGCATCGTCTTCGGGCATCCGCACCGGATCGGTGTCGGCAACGACGACCAGCGCCACAGGAAGGTCGGTCACATGATCGACTTCGATCAATCCCAGCCCGCGCACTTCCATCCGGCCCGCGATGTTGGCGGGCGGCGATGCGCTCAGCGTTCCGTCGCGGCGAGTGAGGATGGTGTAATCGTCGCTGACCAGCGCCGCGCCGCGATCGATCAGGCGCAGCGCCAGATCGGACTTGCCGGTGCCCGATCGCCCCTCGATCAGCACCGCTTGCCCGCCAATCGCCACGCAACTGGCATGCAATGTTTCCGACGATAACCGGCTCATCGTTCCTCACTCCGCCGTTCGCGCGCCTTGGGCAGTCTGACGACGAAGCGCGCGCCGCGGCCTCCGTCGCCGCGCGACTCGACCGCGATTGCGCCCTGATGCGCCTCGACGATCGTCCGCGCGATGGCAAGGCCCAGCCCCGAATGCTTGCCGAAACTTTCCGCATCGGGACGGTCCGAATGGAACCGGCGGAAAATCGCCTCTCGCGCATCGTCGGCGACGCCCGGTCCCTGATCTTCGACGCTCACCTCGACCCAGTCGTGCAGATCGGCGATGCGGACCGTCACCGTGCCGCCGGGGGGCGAGAAGGACAGCGCGTTGGCGATCAGATTGTCGAACACCCGCTCCAGCCGTGCGCCTTCGCCCAGCACCGTCGCGGGTTCGCCGGGGACCGCGCCCAGTTCGATCGTCACGCCTTCCGGCATGGCGCGCTGGCGATAACCGTCGATGATCGCAGCAAGCATCCCGCTCATGTCCACTTGTTCGAACTGCGCGCGGCTCAACTGCGCATCGAGGCGGGAGGCGTCCGAAATGTCGGTAATCAGCCGGTCGAGCCGCAACACATCGTCGTGGATCACGGCAATTAATTGTGCCCGGAGCAAGGGATCCTCGATCCGCTCCAGCCCCTCGACCGCCGACCGCAGAGAGGCGAGGGGGTTTTTCAGTTCGTGCGTCACATCCGCCGCAAAGGCCTCGGTCGCATCGATACGGGCGCGCAGTGCCTGACTCATGTCCGACAGCGCGCGGGCGAGCATCCCGATTTCGTCGCGGCGATCGGGCAGACGGGGCACGACGACCTCCCGCGCGCGGCCCAGCCGCACCCGGAGCGCAGCGCGCGCAAGATGACGCAAGGGCCGGACGATGGTGCGCGCGAGGAACAGCGACAGCAGCAGCGACAGCAGCACCGCGATGCCCAGCACCATCGTCAGACGAAAGCGTTCGACGCGCACCGTCTCGGTGATGTCCACCGCATTGTCGGTGGTCAGGATGGTGTTGCCGCGATTGCCGAGCGGGGCGGCGGCGGTCAGCACCGGCGTCCGGTCCGGCGCGCGCCAGACGCTGGCGGTCGCGGCGCGCGCGCTGCTCGCGGTGACCACATCGGGCCACCGCAGCCCTTCGTCGGGGCCGCGCTCGCGGAACAGCGGATCGCGTGGATTGGCGACGATGGTATCGATCGCCGCGTCCAGAGCGCGGGCGAAATCCTGTTGCCACGGCTCCTTGTCGGGGTCGCGCAGCTGGAAGTTGCGGACTCCCAGCGCCAGGCTGTCGCTGATCGTCGTGCCGTCGGCATTGTACAGGCGGATGCGCTTGTCGGTGATCCGCGCAAGCCGCATCACCAGCCCTTCGCGTTCGGGCGGCGGCGCGGCCATGATCGCCTGGGAGATCAGCTGCGCCTCTGCGCTCGCCAGCGCCAGCCGGTTATCGACGATCCGCGCGCGATAGGTATCGAGGTAGAAGAATCCGCCCGCGACCAGCCCGAGCGCCAGCGCGTTAACCGCCAATATCCGGGCGGTAAGCGACACGCGCCCCGACCAGCGGAGCGAGAGGTCGCGGTCGTCATTCGTCGTTGAATCGGTATCCGGCGCCATAGAGCGTCTCAATGGCGTCGAATGTGGAGTCGACCTGGCGGAATTTGCGGCGGACGCGCTTGATATGGCTGTCGATGGTGCGATCGTCGACGTAGATATCGTCCTGATAGGCGGCATCCATCAGTTGGTTGCGCGATTTGACGACGCCGGGACGCTGCGCCAGCGTCTCCAGAATCATGAACTCGGTGACGGTCAGCGTGACTGCTTCGCCGCCCCAGGTGACGCGGTGGCGCGCCGGGTCCATCATCAGCTTGCCGCGTTCGAGGATGGCGGGCGCTTCCTGATCGCTGCCGTCGCCGACGCGCACGCTGGCATCGGTGCGGCGCAGGATGGCGCGGATGCGCGCGATCAGCAGGCGTTGGGAAAACGGCTTGGCGATGTAATCGTCCGCGCCCATCGCCAGCCCCAGCGCCTCGTCCAGTTCGTCGTCCTTGCTGGTCAGGAAAATGACCGGAATCTGGCTCTTTTCGCGCAGGCGACGCAGCATTTCTAGGCCGTCCATCCGCGGCATCTTGATGTCGAGCACGGCCAGATCGGGCGGGTTTTCGGCAAAGGCCTTGAGCGCGGTCTCACCGTCCGAATAAACGCGCGTCAGAAAGCCTTCGGCCTGAAGCGCGATCGATACCGAGGTCAGGATGTTGCGGTCGTCGTCGACCAGCGCGATCGTCGCCGTCATCGCGCGGCAGGCTGTGGTTTCGATCCCATCGCCAATGCCTAGACCAAAAAGCGGCACGGCTCAATTCGCGGTAACCGGTTACCTGATTGACCCGATGCGAGTCGGACCATAAGCGCGAGGCAAAATACATATGTATGCGATCCGAAAATGCGGACGCTGGGGAGAGAGAAGTGACTGATCGTAAACCGAGTTTCGACCTCTACGCGCAGGGCATCGCCACCGATGCGGCGCTCCATTGGAACCTCCAGACCGCAGCTTTGGTCGAACAGGCGCTGGTGCGCGGCGAGGGCAGGCTGGCCAAGGACGGGCCGCTGGTGGTTGCCACCGGCAAGCACACCGGGCGGTCGGCGCAGGACAAGTTCATCGTCCGCGACGCGGAAACCGAAGACAGCATCTGGTGGGGCAAGTCGAACAAGGCGATGACTCCTGAGCATTTCGCCGCGCTCAAGGCCGATTTTCTGGCCGCTCTGGGCGACAAGGACACGCTGTTCGTCCAGGATCTGTTCGGCGGATCGCAGGCGGAACACCGCGTCAACGTCCGCGTCATCAACGAGTTCGCCTGGCACAGCCTGTTCATCCGCACGATGCTGGTTCGCCCGGAAGCCGATGCGCTTGCCGGATTCCGCCCCGATTACACGATCATCGACCTGCCGAGCTTCCGCGCCGATCCCACGCGCCACGGCTGTCGCAGCGAAACGGTGATCGCGGTCAGCTTCACCGAGAAGCTGATCCTGATCGGCGGCACCGCCTATGCCGGCGAGATGAAGAAAAGCGTGTTCGGGCTGCTCAACTATCTGCTGCCTGCCGACGGCATCATGCCGATGCATTGTTCGGCGAATATCGGACCCGATGGCGATACGGCGGTGTTCTTCGGCCTGTCCGGCACGGGCAAGACGACGCTCAGCGCCGACGCGAGTCGAACGCTGATCGGCGACGACGAACATGGCTGGTCGGACACGGCGGTCTTCAATTTCGAAGGCGGCTGCTATGCCAAGATGATCCACCTGTCCGAAGAGGCCGAGCCAGAAATCTTCACCACCACCAAGCGGTTCGGCACGGTGCTCGAAAATGTCGTGATGGACCCGGACACGCGCGAACTCGACCTCGACGACGCGACGCTCGCGGAGAATACCCGCGGCGCCTATCCGATCGACTTCATTCCGAATGCCTCTGAGAAGAATATGGGGCCGGTGCCGAAGAATATCGTGATGCTGACCGCCGATGCCTATGGCGTGCTGCCGCCGATCGCCAAACTGACGCCGGATCAGGCGATGTATCATTTTCTGTCGGGCTATACCGCGCGCGTCGCGGGCACCGAGATCGGCGTGACCGAGCCGGAGGCGACCTTCTCGACCTGTTTCGGCGCGCCGTTCATGCCGCGTCACCCGAGCGTCTATGGCAATCTGCTGAAAGAACGGATCGCCAAGGGCTCGGTCGATTGCTGGCTGGTCAATACTGGCTGGACCGGGGGCAAATATGGAGTCGGCAACCGCATGCCGATCAAGGCGACGCGCGCGCTGCTCAACGCTGCGCTCGACGGCAGCCTGAACGGGACCGAGTTCCGCACCGATCCCAATTTCGGGTTCAAGGTGCCGGTGAGCGTGCCGGGTGTGGACGACGCGATCCTCGATCCGCGCGAGACCTGGGCCGACAAGGCCGAATATGACGCGACCGCGGCGAAGCTCGTCGATCAATTCAACGAGAATTTCGCGCAATTCGCGGATGCGGTCGATGAGGGCGTGCGGCAATCCGCGCCGCGGGTGACGCAGCCGGCTTGAGAACATTCTCTCGTCATTCCCGCGAAGGCGGGAATCCATAGGCACTGACATGGGTTATGGATCCCCGCCTTCGCGGAAATGACGGATTGGATGGTTCGACGCTCGGGGTCGCCTCAGAACACCGCCTCGCCATTGCGAGCGCAGCAAAGCAATCCAGCGTTCGCCAGCCATCCCTGGATTGCTTCCCTGGGCGCGCAATGACGAGTGGGGGCGATGGCCCTCTCCCCAGCTCAATTGGAACGCTTGCGTGCCAAACCGGTTGACGGGGCATGCAACGAATCGAAATTGCCGGAATGTCGCTCGCCTCGACGCGCCTGTGGGGGATCGATCTGCCGATCCTGTTCGTCGATCTTGCGGTGGTCGCGCTGGCCGTCGGCATCGCGCTGATCCTTCACCGTATCGGCGCCGCCATTGCGCGCCGGATCGCTGCGCGGTCGCCGGGGTCGGCGGACGATGTGATCGTGACAAAGGCCTACCGCCCGACCCGCTGGATCGCGGTTGCGCTGGCGCTGGCTGCGGTTCGCGGGTTTCTGCACTTGCCCGACAGTGCCGACCGGCTCTGGACGCTGGCGGCAGGGATGGCGGTGCCGCTGCTGATCGGATGGCTTGCCATCGCGATGATCCGCGCAATGGCCGATGTCGTCGCATTAACCGCAGATATTACCGTCGCCGACAATCTCGCCGCGCGACGCAGGCGGACGCGCAGCGCGATCCTGACGCGGATCGCGATCTTCGTGGTCGGGTTTATCACCATCTGTCTGATGCTGCTGTCGATCCCCAGCATCCGCGCGGTGGGCGTCACACTGATGGCGTCGGCGGGCATCGTCGGCCTGGCGGTGGGCGCGGCAGCGCAGCCTGCGCTCAAGAACCTGATTGCGGGCATCCAGATGGCGTTTACCGAGCCGATCCGCATCGACGACGTAGTCATTATCGACGGTGAGTGGGGGCGGATCGAGGAAATCCGGCTGACCTATGTCGTCGTTGCGATCTGGGACGAGCGGCGGCTGGTGGTGCCGGTCAGCCGGTTTCTGGAGCAGAGTTTCGAAAACTGGACGCGGTCGTCGTCGCGGATATTGGGCAGCATATTCTTCTGGCTCGATCCCACCGCCGACGTGCCCCGGCTGCGCGCGAAGTTCGAGGAGGTGGTGCGCGCCAATCCGCGCTGGGACGGGCGGGCAATGGGATTGCAGTTGACCGATACGACCGCCGATGCGATCCAGTTGCGCGGAATCATGACCGCGGCGGATGCCGGGCAGGCGTTCGACCTGCGCTGCGACGTGCGAGAGGCGATGCTGGCGTTTATCCGCGAGGAAATGCCGGAAGCGTTGCCGCGGACGCGCGCGGTGGTGGAGGCGGGTATCTCGCGACAAGAACCCGCTGCGGCATTGCGAGCGTAGCGAAGCAATCCAGCTTGGTCGGGCGCTGCTCAGGATTGCTTCGCTGCGCTCGCAATGACGGCCTAGGCCCAAGCCGAGCGGGACTATGGTGGTGGCGGATTCGCCGCTGCCGGTTCGACCAGCAGCACGCCGCCTTCGATCCCCGTCACGCGCATCCGCGCGCCGACCTTGGCATCGGGGCCATAGGCGCGCCATTCGCTGTCGCCGACGCGGACCCGGCCTTCGCCGCCGGCGATCGCCTGAGCTACGACGACGCGCGCGCCGATCAGGCGGTGGGTGGGATCGTTCAGATGCGGATCGCTCGATTCGATCGCGTTGTTGCCGCCATACCAGCGCTTGCCGATCGCCACCGCGACGCCGGTCCACGCCGCGACGCTGACCAGCTGTCCGGCGAGCCCCAGTTCGGGGAAGATCAGCGACAGGATCGCGGTGATCGCAGCGCCGATCGCGACGAAACCCAGAAACACGCCGGGGATCATCAGTTCGACGATCGCGGCGACCCCGGCGACCGCCAGCCATACCATCCAGGGTTCGCCGAAACCGTCCATGCCGGGTTATTCCTGACGCTGGCCGAACGGCGCGGGCGGTTTGGAAGGCCGCGCGACGACCGGCTGCGACGGCGAGGCATTGCCGGTGCCCAGCGCGTCGCGCGCCAGTTCGCCGATCCCGCCCAGCGTGCCGATCAGCTGCGTCGCCTCGACCGGGAACAGGATCGTCTTGGCATTTGGCGAGCTCGCGAACTTGCCCACCGCCTCGACATATTTCTGCGCGATGAAATAGTTGAGCGACTGCGCCGATCCCTGCTCGACCGCCTTCGACACCAGCTCGGTCGCCTTTGCCTCGGCCTCGGCGGCGCGCTCGCGCGCCTCGGCGTCGCGAAAGGCCGATTCCTTGCGGCCCTCGGCTTCCAGAATGCGCGCCTGTTTCGCGCCCTCCGCGCGAAGGATGTCCGACGCGCGGCTGCCCTCGGCGTCGAGGATGTTGGCGCGCTTCTCGCGTTCCGCCTTCATCTGGCGGCCCATCGCGGCGACGATATCGGCCGGCGGGCGGATATCCTTGATCTCGACGCGCGTGATCTTGACCCCCCAGGGCGTGGTGGCGTGATCGACTACCGACAGCAGCCGCGCGTTGATCTCGTCGCGCTTCGACAGCGTTTCGTCGAGGTCCATCGACCCCATCACCGTGCGCAAATTGGTCGTCGTCAGCTGGAGCAGCGCGACATAGAGGTCGGAGACCTCATACGCGGCCTTGGCAGCGTCCAGCACCTGAAAGAACACCACGCCGTCCGTCTGAATCATGGCGTTGTCCTTGGTGATGATTTCCTGACCCGGAATGTCGATCACCTGTTCCATCATGTTCACCTTGCGGCCGACGCGATAGAAAAAGGTGGGGTAGAAGTTGAGGCCCGGTTTGGCGACATTGGTGAAGCGACCGAAATGCTCGATCGTATATTCATAGCCCTGGCGCACCATTTTCAGGCTGACGAACAGGTAGAGCAGCACCACCAGTGCGACGATTCCCAGTGCGATGGCCATGTCGATCCTCAATCCCGCTTGCCGATTTTCGCCAGCCTAGCATAACGCCCGCATGAGCCAAGCAATACTCCCGCCGCGCACTGCACTGTTCCTGCCCGCGTCGAACCCGCGCGCGATCGAGAAGGCACGGGGGCTCGCCGCCGACATGGTGATCCTCGACCTGGAGGATGCGGTGAAGGAGGCGGACAAGGAAAGCGCGCGCGATGCGGCCTGCGCGGCGGCGGCGACCTATCCCGGCAAGCTGGTCGGCATCCGCGCCAACGCCAAGGACAGCGATCACTGGAAGGACGACCTGAAGGCGATCCGGCGATCCGAGGCCGATTATGTCGTGCTGCCCAAGGTCGAGACGCCCGACGCGATTACCTGGGCCGCGGCCTATGCCAAGAAGCCGATCCTGGCGATGATCGAAACCCCAGCCGGGGTGATGAACGTCGCTCAACTCGCCAGCACCGACAGCTGGGGCGTCGATCTGGCGGGGATCATCATGGGCACGAACGATCTGGCGGTGGGACTGAAATTGCCGCCGGGCGCGGGGCGGGCGGCGATGCATTTGTGTTTCCAGCTCGCGATATTGTCCGCGCGGGCACGGGATATCTGGGTCCTGGACGGCGTGTTCAACGCGCTCGACGATGCGCAAGGGTTCGAGGCGGAATGCATTGAGGGCCGCAATCTGGGGTTTGACGGCAAGACGCTGATCCACCCGAACCAGATCGACATCGCCACGCGCATCTATTCGCCCAATGCGCGCGACATCGAGGAAGCCGAAGCGCTGATCGCCGCGGCGACTGGCGGTGCCGAACGCTACCGCGACCGCATGATCGAGGAAATGCATGTGGACGCGGCGAAGGCGCTGCTGGCGCGGGCGGCGCGGTAAACGCTGCCCGGGCGACCTCCGCGCGCTCGCCCTGAGCTTGTCGGAGGGCGCCGAGACTCACCCGGCTTCGACAGGCACAGCCTGAGCGCCAGGTAGAGGCTCCCCAGCAAGCGTTAAGGCGGACACCCCCTAGCGCTCATCCCCCCCCTTGGTTACATGGGCCGCCAATTCGCGACTCTAACTCTCCCGGATCGGCGCTCTCCATGAACATCACCCTTGGCCTGACTTTCGACGACGTCTTGCTGCTCCCGCAGGAATCGGACGTGTTGCCGAGCCAGGCCGATACGCGGACCAGGGTGACGCGCGACCTGGCGCTCAACATCCCCGTCCTGTCGTCGGCGATGGATACGGTAACGGAGGCCGACATGGCGATCGTCATGGCGCAACTGGGCGGGATCGGGGTGCTCCACCGCAATCTGGATGTTGAGGAACAGGTCGCCGCCGTCCGCCAGGTCAAGCGGTTCGAAAGCGGCATGGTGGTCAACCCGATCACCATCACGCCGGGCGCCAGCCTCGCCGACGCGCAGGCGCTGATGACCCGCCACCGGATCAGCGGAATTCCGGTCGTCGAAAGCTCGGGCAAGCTGGTCGGCATCCTGACGAACCGCGACGTTCGCTTTGCCGAGAACCCCAATCAGCCGGTCGCAGAGCTGATGACGCGTGACAATCTGGCGACCGTATCGACCAGCGTCACGCAGGAGGATGCGCGGCGGTTGCTTCACCAGCGCCGGATCGAAAAGCTGTTGGTGGTGGACGATGCCTATCGCTGCGTCGGGCTGATCACGGTCAAGGACATTGAGAAGGCCGTCACCTATCCGAATGCCACAAAGGACGGGGCAGGGCGGTTGTGCGTGGCGGCAGCGACCACCGTCGGCGACAAGGGTTTCGCGCGTACAGAGGCGCTGGTCGATGCGGAGGTGGACGTCATCGTCATCGACACCGCGCACGGCCATAACCGCGACGTCGGGCGCGCGGTCGAACGGGTGAAGAAACTGTCCAACCGGGTTCAGGTGATCGCGGGCAACGTCGCGACCGCCGACGCTGCGCGTGCGCTGGTCGATGCGGGGGCAGACGGGATCAAGGTCGGGATCGGACCGGGATCGATCTGCACCACGCGCATCGTCGCGGGCGTCGGCGTGCCGCAATTGACCGCGGTGATGAGCGCCGCAGAGGAAGCCGCCAAGTCGGGTGTGCCGGTGATCGCCGATGGCGGCATCCGCACCTCCGGCGACGCGGCAAAGGCGCTGGCGGCGGGGGCGGGCACGGTGATGATCGGGTCGCTGCTTGCGGGCACCGACGAGGCGCCGGGCGAGACGTTCCTGTATCAGGGCCGCGCGTACAAGAGCTATCGCGGCATGGGCAGCGTCGGTGCGATGGGACGGGGTTCCGCTGATCGCTATTTCCAAGGCGATATCAAGGATCAGCTCAAACTGGTGCCCGAGGGGATTGAGGGGCAGGTGCCCTATAAAGGACCGGCGCGCGACGTGATCCATCAGCTTGTCGGCGGGATCAAGGCGGCGATGGGCTATACCGGATCGGCAACGCTCAAGGACATGCGCGAGCGGGCGAAATTCGTTCAGATCACCAATGCCGGGCTCAAGGAAAGCCATGTGCATGACGTGACGATCACGCGGGAAGCGCCGAATTATCCGACGCGGTGAGAGGCGGGCAACGCCGATCAGTCGGTTGGCAAAGGGCTCAACCCTGACTCCCGTTCGTTTCGAGCGAAGTCGAGAAACGTGCGCCAGGCGCCGAACCAGCGTTTCTCGACTTCGCTCGAAACGAACGGATGTCGGGTCGCGAAAGAGGCGCTAGGCAAGTTGTTCTATATCGATCGGAACCCGAAATGACTCCCGCCGCACGCACCCAGGCCGCGATCGAACTGCTCGATGCGATCATCGCGTCCGCCCGCGATGGCGGGGCCGCCGCCGATACGTTGATCGCACGCTATTTCGCCGGACGCCGCTATGCCGGGTCGAAGGATCGCCGGGCGGTCCGTGTGCTCGTCTATGACGCGATCCGCATGCTGGGCGAACGGCCAGATAGCGGCCGCGCGGCGATGCTGGCGCTTGCCGATACCCGCCCGGACATCGCCGCGCATTTCGGAGGCGAAGGGCATGCGCCTTCGGCCATCGAGCCCGACGAGCCCCGCGCGCGCACCGGTCTCGTCCCCAAATGGCTGGGCCGGATGCTGACCGCGACCGGCATCGACCGGGCCGAACAGGCCGCGTTGCTCGACCGTGCGCCGCTCGACATCCGCGTCAACACGCTGCGCGCCGATGTCGCCACGGTGCGCGCGGCGTTCCCGGAGGCAGAGCCGGTCGCGGGATTGCCGAACGGCCTGCGCCTGCCGCCCGATTCGTCGATCGAACGCCACGAACTGTTCGAGACGGGCGCAATCGAGGTGCAGGACGCGGGCAGTCAGATGGTCAGTCTGGCCAGTGGTGTGCGGCCCGGCATGACGGTGATCGACCTGTGCGCAGGCGGCGGCGGCAAGACATTGGCGCTGGCGGCGATGATGGAGAATCGCGGACGGATCGTCGCCAGCGACGTCGATCGCGGGCGGCTGTCGCGGCTTCCGGCGCGGGCCGACCGCGCGGGCGTGACGATCGCCGAGCCGCTGCTGCTCGACGGCGGCCGCGAGGCGGAGGCGCTCGAGCGTTTTACAGGAAGCGCCGATCTGGTCCTGATCGACGCGCCCTGTTCGGGAACCGGCACCTGGCGGCGCAACCCGGAGGCGCGCTGGCGGCTCAACCCCGACCGACTCGCGCGGTTGACGGCGATCCAGTCCCGCCTGCTCGATCTCGGCGGTCGCTGCGTTAAGCCCGGCGGGACGCTGATCCATATCGTCTGTTCGCTGCTCGACGCGGAAGGGAGCGACCAGGTTCAGGCGTTTCTGGCGCGGCATCCGGGCTGGACCGTCGCCGAAATCGACGCCGCGATCGGGTCGCCGCATGGCCCCGGTCGTCGGCTCACCCCGGCTACCCACTCGACGGACGGCTTTTTTGTCGCGATGATGCGAGCGCCATGATAGCCAGAACGATCTCGTCCCCGGAGCAGATTATGCGTATCACCCTCGTTTCCGCAGCCGCCGCCCTCGTTCTGGTCAGCTTTTCGACCGCGCTGCATGGCCAGCGCGCCGACGACCAGATCGATGCGCGATCGACCGCGCTCCTGGCGGCGGGGATCGAGGCGAAGGCCGCGGGCAATCTGGAAGCCGCGACTGACGCGCTAGAATCCGCGCTCGTCGCCGATCCGCGCAACCGCGAGGCCTATGTCGAATTGGGCAACATCGCGCAGGCGCGCGAGTTGCCGGGCAAGGCGATCCGCATGTATCGCGAGGCGCTGAAGCTGGAGCCCAACGATTTGCAGGCGCTGAAGGGGCAGGGCGAGGCACTGGTCGCGCGTGGTGCAGTGGACCGGGCCAAGACCAACCTTGCCCAGTTGCAGAAGCTGTGCACGACGGGCTGTGCCGAAGTCACCCAGTTGTCGGCTGCCATCGCCAAGGGACCGACTGCCGCGCCCACCGCGACGGCATCGGCGACCGCGCCGGTAACCCGCATCCCGGACGCGCCGCCGCCCGAGGAAAAGAACTGATCGCGGTTTATTCTCCTCGCTCCGTTCGTTTCGAGCGCAGTCGAGAAACGTGATCCAAGTGTCCGCGGCCGTTTCTCGACTTCGTTCGAAACGAACGGTGGCGGGGTGACTCAGGAAAGCTTTCGCGCGATCTCGACAAACTCCGCCACGCTGACCGTTTCGGCGCGGCGGGTGGGATCGATGCCCAACGCATCGAGCGCCGCGAGCGCACCCGGCACTGATTTCAGGCTCTGGCGCATCATCTTGCGCCGCTGACCGAATGACGCCGCAGTCACCGCCTCCAGCCGGTCGAACCGGACGCCCTCCGGCGCCTCGCCGGGGAGCACATGCACCACCGCCGACATGACCTTGGGCGGCGGGGTGAAGGCGGATCGATGAACGGGCATCGCGATGCGCGCGGTCGAACGCCACTGCGCCAGCACGGCCAGTCGGCCGTAAGCATCGTCCCCCGCATCCGCGACGATGCGGTCGGCGACCTCGCGCTGGAACATGAGGGTCAGGCTCTTCCACCACGGCAGCCAGTCTGCCGACAGCCAGCCGACGAACAGCGCCGTGCCGACATTATAGGGGAGGTTGGCGACGACGTGCGGCTTGCCCGTAAACAGCGACGGCGCATCGATCGTCAGCGCATCGCCCTCGATGATGCGCAGCTTGCCGGGATAGGCATCGGCCAGTTCGGCGAGCGCCGGGATGCACCGTCGGTCGCGCTCGATCGCGGTGACGGTTGCGCCCGCGGCCAGCAGTGCGCGCGTCAGCCCGCCCGGACCGGGGCCGATCTCCAGCACCTCCGCCCCGTTCAGGTCGCCCGGAATCGCCGCGATCCGAGCGAGCAATTGCTGGTCGAACAGGAAATTCTGGCCCAGCGCCTTGCTGGCGATCAGGCCGTGCGCGCGGATCACCTCGCGCAGCGGCGGCAGGGTGGCGGTCATTTGGCCGTCGCGACGATCTTGGCGCGGCGCGTCGCCGCTTCGCCGGCCATGCGGATCGCGGCGATCATCGCGCCGGGCTCGGCGATCCCCTTGCCTGCGATGTCGAACGCGGTGCCGTGATCGGGCGACGTGCGGACGATCGGCAGGCCGAGGGTGATGTTGACGCCTTCGTCGAAATGCAGCGTTTTCAGCGGGATCAGCGCCTGATCGTGATAGCAGCACAAAGCCGCATCATAGGTCGCGCGGGCGCGGGCGTGGAACATCGTGTCGGCGGCTAAGGGGCCGGATGCCGAAATGCCCTCGCGCTTCAATTGCTCGATGGCGGGGGCGATGATGTCGATGTCCTCGCGCCCGATCGCGCCTTCCTCGCCCGCATGCGGATTGAACCCGGCAAAGGCGAGCCGCGGATCTTCGATCCCGAAATTCCGACGCAATCCGCGTGCGGTCGCAATGCCGCGCGCGACGAGCAATTCGACCGACAATGATTCGCTGACGCTGGCGAGCGGGATGTGCGTCGTGATCGGCACCACCCGCAGACTCGGCCCGGCGAGCATCATCACCGCATTGTCCGGCGATACCCCGCATCGCTCGGCCACGAATTCGGTCTGGCCGGCATGGGTGAAGCCGATGGCATAAAGCCGGGCTTTCGAAACCGGCCCCGTCACCAGCGCGGAAGCTGCACCCGATCGTGCAAGCCCGACGCCGATTTCAAGCGCCAGCAACGCACAGCGCGCGCCGGGCACGCAGGGGGCGCCAGGCAGCGAGGCGCCGCCATCGGACAGCCCCAGCACCGGCAGTGCCTTGGCGAACACCGCGCCTGCTTCCTGCGGGTCGGAAATCGCCTGGACCGGACAGATGCCGAGTGCGCCGATCGCATCGACGTCACCCACCGCAAAAAAGCCGGGCAGCGCCGCATTCTTGCGCGCTGCCCAAGCTTTGGCGATGATTTCCGGCCCGATTCCGGCCGGATCGCCCATCGATACGACGATGGGAGCGTTCGACATGCCGCTCCTTTCGGCCTCAGCGATATTCGACGACGGCGTCGCGGCGCAAATCGCGCAGCATGCGCTGGGCGCGCAGATTCACGCGATCCTGCTCCAACCCCTGCTGAATGCGTTCAGCCGACGGTACGGCGGCCGAACGCGTATCGTCGCGACCGCACAGCACCAGCGTCCGCACCCCGGATTCGACCGATCCGAACGGTGGGGTTGCCTGACCGACCTGAAGCCCGACGATGATTTCCTGAAGCTGCGGCGGCAGGTCGCGGACGCGGACGGCGTCGTTGTCGACGACATCGGCGCCCAATTGCTGGGCCGCTGCCTGAACGCCGCCGCATCCGTTGATGCCCTGCGCGACCTGCGCAAACCTCGCCACGGTGGCGCTGGCCTGCGCCTGCGTTGTCCCGGTGGGAAAATTGAGCGTCAGCTGGCGCAGCGCCAGTACCGCGTCGCGCGGATCGGCCATCAGCACCTGGCGCTTGTCGGTCAGATACAGGATCGAATAGCCCCCCGGCACCTCGATCGGCCCGGCGACCTGACCGACCTGCATCGTCGGCAGCGCGCGTGCCAGCGGTTCGGGCAGCATCGCTGCGCGGACCCAGCCCAGTTCGCCGCCATTGGCGCGGGTGGTGGCCTCGGAATTGGTAAAGGCGAGCGCTTCGAAGCTCTGTCCCTGGCGCATCGCATCGATCATCGCGCTCGCCCTTTGCGAGACTTGCGCGGCGTTCGCGGGATTGGCCGACAGATAGATTTCGCGAAGCTCGTATTCCTCGGTGCCCTTTGATGCCTCCAGCCGCTGAATCACCGACTGGACCTCTGCCTCGGACACATTGATCATCGGCTCGACCCGACGCTGGAGCAGGCGGCCCCATGCCAGTTCGCCCTGAATTTGGCGCCGCATCGATGCTTCCGAGGCACCCGCGCTCTCCAGCATCTGCGTCAGCTGTTCGGGCGTCATCTGCATGTTCTGCGCGACGCGACGATAGCTTTGCGACAATTCCTGCGGCGTGATTTCGATCTTGTTGTTGCCCGCTTCCTGAATCTGGAGCGTTTCGTCGATCAGCTGGCGCAGGACCTGAAGCCGGAACTGGTCCATCTGCTCGGGCGGAACGCGCAAGCCTCGCAGCGCCGCGATCAGCGCCAACCGGTGATCGACATCGGTGCCCGTAATCACGGTTTCGTTGACGATGGCCGTCGGCTTGCGGATATTCGGGTCGGACTTGCCGAAAATCTGGAGATTGTCAGGCAGGTTCAATCCGGTGTCGGGCACACCCTGATCGGGAACGGTCTGCGCCGCCAGCGCGCCCGCCGTAAAGATCGATGCCGTGACCAACAGGGCGCCGAAGCGCGCCGAAAAACGATGCTTGCTCATGCTTGGATCGAAAAACCTCTTCACGCCCCGGTGGGAGGACCGGCGCTTGCCCTAATCGCTCTGTTTGCCTGAACGCAGGCTTAGCGTCCCAAATTCTTGAACGCCAGCGTCAGCAGGAACGAGTTGCCCCGCCGCGCGTCGCCGGTATCCTCATAGTCGCGCTTCCACGTCAGGCCAAGGGTCAGGCAGTCGTCGTCATAGGCGACCCCCAGACGGTGGCGGATCGGGTCGAACCCGTCGGACAGCGACCGCGGATCTTCGTTGCGATCGGTCAGGTCGACGATCGCCGATCCGAATACCGACCAGTAGCGCGCGACCTGAACCCGGCCGCCGACGCGGACCTCTTCGCGGTCCTGCAAATCCTCGAACAGCGTATCGATATCGCGGTTCAGGCGGAGATAGCCGACGCTGGCATAGGTCCGCCTGGTCCCGACCGTCGCGTCGATTTCGTTGCGGCGGATCGCCAGCCCGTCCTTGTCGAGGCGGTATCGATGGGTGAAGCTGACGAATTCGCGCCAGCGCACCTCGGTCCGTCCGACGAAATCGGACCAGCGATCGTCGAGGCCGGTGCCGCTGGGCAGCAACGTCTCGCGCGTCGACAGGCGATAGCTCTGGCCGATGGTCGCGTTGACCGACAGGCCTGGCAGGTCGAGTGCCCAGTCGGCGCCATAGGTCACGCGCGGCGAGTCCTCGAACCGGTCGTAACCGGGGAAGCGGTTGAGGGCGAAGAGGTTCGAATCCTCCAGATCGACCGCGCGCGCGTCTTCGTTCGGGACGTTCAGATTGGCGAGCTTGGGCGAAGCGACGATCTGAACGCGCGGGGTCAGCCGCTGGGTGCCACCCAGAAACTCGCCGATGAACGGCCATTTTACGTCGAGCGCGACCGCGCCGATCGCACGCGCGGAAAAGCCTTCGTCGCCGCGATAAGACGGCACGACCGTCGATAACGTGTCGTTGGTGTTGTAGAGGTCGCCGCGGGCATAGCCGGTCAGCGTGACTTCCTGACCCATCGTTGAGATGCGTCGCCAATCCCATTGCGCCGAGGCAAAGGCGCGCTGGGTATCCTGTCCCTCAATCCGGGTCAGCGCCAGCGTATTGAGTTGCAGCATGACGCGGGCGCCGTCGATCCCGCCGTCCAGCCGCCGACGGTAATCGATTTCGGGCAGCGCGATCGGTTGAAGGTTCGAATTTTCGCCGATGCGCAGCGTCTGCACCGCCCAGCCCTGGATCGCGAAATAGCTGTCGGGGCCGACGCGTTCGACCTTCACGTTGTTCCGCAACCGGTCCTCGCGGGAAATGTCGTAACGGCGCAGGAACGTCTGGTCGGTCGACAGCCGGATTGATGCACTCGCGCTCCAGTTCGGATCGAACTGATAGCGGCCCGTAGCGTCGACAAAGCCGCGAAAGGCGTTTTCGGTATCGGCGTCGGGCGGCACGATCAGGAAATCGTCGGCGCGGCGGCTATAGGTGCCGTATCCGGTGACCCGAAACGCGCCGAGTTCGTTCAGTTCGCGATATTCGCCCTTCAGCATCGGCAGCGCGTTGGTGAAGACGTGCGGCGTTAGCGTCAGGTCGCGATCGGGGCCGAACGACCAGAAATAGGGGACGGCAACCTCAAGCCCATTGACCCGGTCGAGCCGCAGCGACGGCGCGAGGAGACCGCTCTGGCTGGCATCGCCGATGGTGTGCGAAAAGCTGGGCAGCGGGATCGACAGGCCGAACAAGGTGAACCGCGCGCCCGAATAGCTCACCCGTTCGCGATTGGGGTCATAGACGACGCGCACCGCTTCGATCTTGAAGGTCGGCTCCTTGGGACAGCCCTCGGGGGTGGTCACCGCGCATGGGGTATAGGCCGCATCCTCGACGTTGATAACCCCGCCTTCGACCCGCTCGCCGCGCCGTGCGGCCAGGCGTCCGCCTTCTTCCAGCACCACCAGCATGTTGTCGACCACGCCGTCACGCAGCGAATCGGTCAACTCGATGCGGTCGCCATAGGCAACGTCGCCCTGCGGATTGGTGACGGCGATGTCGCCCTCCGCCACCACCTGTCCGGTCTCGCGGTTCCAGATGACCCGGTCGGCGCGCAGACGTTCGCCGCGCCGAAACAGACGAACGTCGCCGGTCGCGGTAACGACTTCGCTGTTGCTGTCATATTCCAGCACCCCGGCCGAAAATTCGATCTCGTCCTCGCCCAGCGTCTGGGTGGCGGCGGTCGGGGCAGGGGGATCGATGGGCCGATCCTGCAAATCCTGCGCGAAAGCGGGCGCGCACCACAGGGCAGCACTGACCGGCAGGACACTCGAAAGCAGGAAATTACGCTTCACAGGGCGAGTGACTCCAGGCCGATGGCTGCACGCGGGCAGTCGCGCCCTATCGCACTCAACCGCCTGTTCCGCAATTGCCCAAACCCCTTTTGCGCTGGGCTGCCCACTCGTCTAAGCGGAAGGAATGCCCATATGGCTCGTTCCATTACCACGAAGGACTCAACGCCCGATGAAAATCCAGTTTGCCGCCAGCGTTCCCGACCATGCCCCCGTGCTGGCGATTCCGGTCGCCAAGGACGGCATGGGATCGCTCGATACGGCGCGCTTCGGCGGCGACGCCGAACTGGTGAAGGGCGCAGCCGAAGCCGGGCGTTTCGACGGTGAAACCGGCGCGATCGTCGAGATTTTCGCCAAGCGCGGCAACGGCGTCGGCCGCATTCTGCTGGTCGGGATCGGCGCGGGGAGCGAAATCGATTACGAACGCGCAGGCGGTGCGCTGACCGCGCGGTTCCTGATGTCGGGCGTGCGCGAGATCGCGGTCGATTTCTCCGGTCTCGACGCTACGCCGTCGCCGACCGAGGTCGCGCGCTTTGCCAGCGCGGCCAAACAGCGCGGCTGGCGGCACGACGTCTATCGCACCAAGCTGACCGACAAGCAGAAACCCAGCCTCGAGACGGTCACCATCGTCGGCGCGCCGGATGGCGTTGACGACGCCTGGGCGAAGGCCGACGCGCTGGTTCAGGGGCTGGAGTTCACCCGCACCCTGGTCGCCGAGCCTGCGAACATCATCTACCCCGAAAGCTTCGTCGAACGCGCGCGCGCCGAACTGGCGGGCACCGGCGTCGAGATCGACGTGCTGACCGAGGCCGAAATGGCCGAACTGGGGATGCATTCGCTGGTCGGCGTGTCGCTCGGTTCCGAACGCGAGGCGCGGCTGTTGGTCATGCGCTGGCAGGGGAAAGGGTCGGGCGACTACGATCTGGCGTTCGTCGGCAAGGGCGTGACGTTCGACACCGGCGGCATTTCGCTGAAACCCGGACCCGGCATGGAAGACATGAAATGGGACATGGGCGGCGCGGGCGCGGTCGCCGGTGCGATGAAGGCATTGGCGCTGCGCAAGGCGAAGGCGAATGTCGTCGGCGTGTGCGGCCTTGTCGAGAACATGCCCGACGGCAAGGCGCAGCGCCCCGGTGACGTCGTGACGTCGATGTCGGGCCAGACGATCGAGATCCTGAACACCGATGCCGAGGGCCGACTGGTGCTGTGCGACGCGCTGACCTGGGTGCAGCGCAATTATTCGCCCAAGACGATCGTCGATCTGGCGACGCTGACCGGCGCGATGATCATTGCGCTCGGCAACGAGCATGGCGGCCTGTTTTCGAACGATGACAGCCTCGCGGATCAGTTGCTCGCGGCGGGCAAGGCGAGCGGCGACGCGCTGTGGCGCTTCCCGCTGTCGGACAATTACAACAAGCTGATCGACTCGCCGATCGCCGACATGAAGAATGTCGGCCCTCGCGGCGCCGGTTCGATCACCGCGGCGCAATTCCTGCAACGCTTCATCGACGAAGGCGTCCGCTGGGCGCATCTCGACATTGCCGGGATGGTGTGGGCGGACAAGCCGGGTGCGACCTTCGACAAGGGCGCGACCGGCTTCGGCGTCCGCGTGCTCGACCGGTTCGTCGCCGACAATCACGAAGGCTGAGCGGGAAGGGCGGGGACCGTGCAGGTCGATTTCTATCACCTGACGCGCTCCCCGCTCGACCGCGTGCTTCCCCGCATCGCCGAGCGGATCGTAGGGGATGGCGGGCGCCTGCTGGTCGTGGTGCGCGACGACGCGCAGGCGACGGCGATCGATAAAATGCTGTGGACCTATGCGCCGGACAGCTTCCTGCCGCACGCGGTCGCCGGGGCAGGGGAGGATGACGGGCAGCCCGTCCTCATTTCCACGAGCATCGAGCCGACCAACGCCGCCCGTCATGTCGCGCTGGCGGACGGCGAATGGCGCGAAGAAGCGCTGACATTCGACCGCGCCTTCCATTTTTTCGACGAAGGCGCGATCGGCGAGGCACGCGCAGCGTGGAAAGCGCTTGCCGAACGCGAGGGCGTCGAGCGGCGCTATTGGAAGCAGCTTGAAACCGGTGGCTGGGAACAGGCGGCGTAAACGCACCCATATCGTCACCCCGGCCGCGGTGCTGGGGTCCACTAAGCCGCTTGCGCGCCGCTGATGCTTTGAAGGTCCGCGCGCCGTCCGGTGGACCCCGGCACTGCGGCCGGGGTGACGGTGGTTGTGGGCCTAACCCGCCATCCACCCCGCCAGCGCTTCTCGCGCGCGCCCGGTGTACATCTTCTTGCGATCCGCTTTCTTCGTCTTGCCCGGAATTGGCGGGAACAGCCCGAAATTGACGTTCATCGGCTGATAGGTCTCGGCCTCCGCCTCACCGGTGATGTGCGACAGCAACGCGCCGAGCGCGGTTTCGCGGGGTGGCGGCACCATTGCCCGCCCCTGCAACTCAGCCGCGGCAAACCGACCGGCAAGCAACCCGATCGCGGCGCTTTCGACATAGCCCTCGCATC
The DNA here is from genome assembly GCF_054457155.1 of Sphingomonas aestuarii. NCBI lineage: Bacteria > Pseudomonadati > Pseudomonadota > Alphaproteobacteria > Sphingomonadales > Sphingomonadaceae > Sphingomonas > Sphingomonas aestuarii. Next base: position 101,475 of record NZ_JBTKVV010000001.1, read on the forward strand.
CCGTGATCTGGCCCGCGAACCGGATGTGCGGCGCGGATTTCAGCCGCAGCTGACGGTCGAGCAAGATCGGCGACTGAATGAAGGTGTTGCGATGCAAGCCCCCCAGCCGCGCGAACTCTGCATTCTCAAGCCCTGGAATGGTGCGGAAAATGCGGACCTGCTCGGCATATTTCAGCTTGGTCTGGAACCCGACCATGTTCCACAGCGTCCCGTCCCTGTTGTCCTGACGCAGCTGCACCACCGCATGCGGCCAACGCCCGGTGCGCGGATCGTCGAGCCCGACCGGCTTCATCGGCCCGAACCGCAGCGTATCGAACCCGCGTTCCGCCATCACCTCGATCGGCATGCAGCCTTCGAAATAGGGCGTGTCCTTTTCCCAGTCGCGAAACTCGGTCTTTTCGCCGTCGATCAGCGCCTGATGAAAAGCGGCGTACTGGTCGCGGTCCATCGGGCAATTGATGTAATCCTTGCCCTCACCCTTATCCCAGCGCGACTGGAACCACGCCACGTCGAAATCCACGCTGTCGCGGTGGACGATCGGCGCGATCGCGTCGAAAAAGGCGAGATGATCGCTGCCGGTTGCGCCTGCGATACTGCCTGCCAGCGAGGCGGCAGTCAGTGGGCCGGTGGCGACGATGGTCAGCCCTTCGCTGGGCAACGCGTCGATGCGCTCGCGAACGATCTCGATGTTCGGGTGCGCGGCGAGTTGCGCCGTCACGCCTTCGGAAAAGCCGTCGCGGTCCACCGCAAGCGCGGACCCTGCGGGCACCTTGTGCACGTCACCCTCAGCCATGATGATCGAATCAAGCGCGCGCATTTCGGCATGGAGCAGCCCGACCGCATTCGATTCGGCATCGTCCGACCGAAAGCTGTTCGAGCAAACCAGTTCGGCCAACCCGTCGGTCTGGTGCGCGGGCGTCATCTCGCCGCTGCCGCGCATTTCGGACAGCCGAACCTTCAATCCCGCCTGGGCAAGCTGCCACGCGGCTTCCGACCCGGCGAGGCCGCCGCCGATGATGTGAATGTCGTGGGGCATGGACGGCGTGCTCAAATCTCGGGAACCTTGCGCGAGTGAAACGAATGATGTGGGTTGGGCCAAGGGCAGGGGGCCGAGTCGCGCCTAGCAGGGCACGGGCGGGAATTACAGACCGGGGGATGCGATGCGGGCGATCTGGTGGGCGGCGCTGATTGCCGGGATCAGCTATTTCGTGGCGGATCGCCTCGGGCCGGAAGGTCCGGCAATGGTGGCGTGGAAGGGCGCGGGCGTCGGATTGCTTGCGCTCTGGGCCGCGACACGAGCGAGCAATTTCGACGGCTGGGTGATCGCGCTGGTGCTGGCCCTGGGCGCGCTGGGCGATGTGTTGCTCGAGACATCGGGCTTCACCGTCGGCGGCATCGCGTTCCTCGCCGGGCATCTCGTCGCCACGATCCTCTATCTGGGCAATCGCCGCAGCCGACCTACCGCGAGCCAGAGCCTGCTGGGCGCCGCGTTGCTGGTCGGCACGCCGCTCATCACCTGGCTCATTACCGGCGAATGGACGATCGCGCTCTATGCCCTCGGCCTGGGCGCGATGGCGGGCGCGGCCTGGACCAGCCGCTTTCCGCGCTATCGCACCGGGCTGGGCGCCGCGATGTTCGTCGCATCCGACCTGCTGATCTTCGCGCGCATGGGGCCGATGGAGACGAGCGCGCTGCCCGGACTGTTCGTCTGGCCGCTCTATTTCGCCGGCCAGGCGCTGATCGCGCACGGCGTCGTCGAAACGCTCGCGGTGCGGCGTTATGTCGGCATTCAGCCGATGCGAGGGTGAGCAATCATGCCCAGCGGAGGCAGGTTCGTGCCGCCAACGCGCACAACGCCCCGGTCATAGCCATCACGCCCGGCACCGCATCGTCGATGTCCAGGAACAGCGATCCGATCGCATATCCCGACAACCCGCCGATCAATCCCCATACCACCGGTAGCCGAAGCGCGTCGAACGACGACGCGATTCTCGAAAGGAGCACAACTCCAATCAAGCAGGGCATAATCGCCACTACTGCGCCGACCAGAATCGCCATGACGCCAACGGTTACCCCCAAGACCAGCATTTCCGTATCGAAGCGCTGAGTGGTCCCGGCAGTCTGCGCCAGTGTCGCCAGCCCCGTGCTCAACAGAAAGGCCGGACCGGCAGCGAAGGTCGCTGCCGCCACGGCGGATCCGGTTCGTGCCTTTTCGTACATGACATGCCCCTCTCGATCAGCGAAGGTCAGGCGTTGGGTGCGCGGTCTCCGGGCGGTTGTTGAACCAGCGTTCGACCGTGCGACCGAAATGCGAAATCGCGCCCATGTTGAAGAAGTGCATGACGCCGATCACCAGCACCGCCAACCCGACCTTTGCGCTCAAGAAGCGGATCGCGTCCGCCAGCGTCTTGGGTTCGGTGCCTAGGCTGAGCGTCAGTGTGATGAAGCCGATATTGACGAGATAGAAGCCGACGACGAGCAAATGATTGGTCGACCGGGCGAGTTCGCGATTATGCCCGAAACACTGGGTCAAAAACACTTCGCCATTGCTCGAAAGCGTGCGGGCGACCCAGATCGTGATCCCGATGGTGATCGCAAGATAGAGGAGGTAGGAAATCTCGATCATTTTTCATCTCCCTTAATCCCGTTGTTTCTGTAATTACCGAAACCGTGGCACGCGCGAAGTCGGGCAGGGTGACGGGCGGCATCCTGCAAATCAGTCCTTTGGTTTGGAGCGTCCCCCGACAAAGCGGGCAACCGTGCCGCCCATCTTCATCAGCGAAACCAGCGTCGATTTGGGGAGCCCCCGCACCTGGTCATGCCAGGTTGCGAGCGTGCCGATGAAGTCGTGCATCCGGGTTATACGTTCGCGGATCACTGGGGGGGCCTTGTCATCGGCCCTTAGCCGTTCGGCCAGTTCACCCAGCAAGGCGATCGTCGGGTCGATCTCGCGACGTTTGCGTTCAGCGGAAATCCGCAGGAACATCTCCCACAAGTCGCTCTCCGCGACGAAATGGTCGCGTCGATCGCCCTCGACATGCACCCTCCGGACGATGCCGTAACCCTGAAGATCCTTAAGTGCGGTCGATACATTCGAGCGTGCGAGGGTCAGCGTTTCGGCAATATCCTCGGCGTTGATCGGGCGATCGGAAAGATAGAGCAGTGCATGAACCTGCGACACCGACCGGTTGACGCCCCACTGGGTGCCCATTTCACCCCAGTGGAGGATGAATGCTTTTGCGTCGGGATGTTTGGCGATCTGCATCACTTGTTATTTCTGTAATAACAGAAATGCGAGATGTCAACGTCTGTTCGATCGTCGGGTAGGGCCGCAAGCGGCATCCCATTCGTTCGAGCCTGGTCGAGAAATATGAGCTGGGGCTGTTTGAGCGTTTCTCGACTTCGCTCGAAACGAACGGGAGAGGAATCGCCTAACCCGCCACCGGCAACCGCACGTTGCCGTCCTCGTCGCGTTTCAGGGCACCATAGGCAGTAACCACGCACAATGGCAGCACGCCATAGATGTGCGGGAACAGCTGGCCGCCGCGCGATTCTTCCCATTTCACGCGGTTGCCCAGCGCTTCCAGATCGACCGCCGCAACCCACAAGTCGCTCTGCCCGGCGAAATGCTTGTCGACCGTTTCGGTCAACTGCTCGGCGGTGGACAGGTGGATATAGCCGTCGGCGATATCGACCGGCGCGCCTTCGAAATCGTCATCCTCCAGCGCCGCCATCTGGTCGGCGGTCAGCACCTTGAACGCGGTGACGGGGCGGTTCATTCGCCGTCCTCCGGCCCGGCCGCCAGATCGGTGCCGGTGTCGCCATCGGGAGCCGGTTCGCCGCCCTCGACGCCGTCGCCCAGATTGATCTCGGCCTCCTCCTCGGTCTCCTCGATCTTGGCCGCCGATACGACATGCTCGTTGTCGGCGACGCGGAAGATCGTGACGCCCTGGGTATTGCGCCCGGCGATGCGGATGTCGCCGACCGTTGTGCGGATCAGCTTCGCCTGATCGGTGACCAGCATCAGTTGTTCGCCATTATGCGCGGGGAAGCTGGCGACGACGGGGCCGTTGCGATCCGATGTCACGATGTTGGTGATCCCCTGACCGCCGCGATTGGTCTTGCGATATTCGTAAGCGGATGTCCGCTTGCCGTAACCGTTGGCTGTCACGGTCAGGATGAACTCCTCCGCCTTTGCCATCGCTTCGATTTTCTCGTCATCTAGAGTGCGTTCGCGATCGCCTTCCTTCCAGGGCGCGGCTCGCAGGTATTTTTCGCGGTCATCCGTATCGAATGACGTGCCTGTCAACACCGACAACGAGATCACCTCGTCATCGCCCAGCAGCCTTGCCCCACGCACGCCGGTCGAATCGCGGCTCTGAAACTCGCGCACGTCGGTCGCGGCAAAGCGGATCGCGCGGCCGTTGCGGGTCGCGAGCAGCACGTCGTCCGCCTCGGTCAGCAACGACACGCCGATCAGGCGATCGTCCGATCCTTCCTCGAACTTCATCGCGATCTTGCCGGTGCTGCGGATGTTGGCGAACGCATCCATCGAGTTGCGGCGCACCGATCCCTTGGCGGTCGCGAACATGACGTGCAGGTCGGCCCAGCTCGCCTCGTCCTCGGGCAGCGGCAAGACGGTGGAAATCGTCTCTCCATTCGCGAGCGGCAGCAGGTTTATCATCGGTCGTCCGCGAGTCGCCGGCCCGCCTTCGGGAAGGCGCCACACCTTCATCCGGTACACCTTGCCGTGGGTGGAGAAGAACAGCACCGGCGTGTGGGTGGAGGTGACGAAGAGCGATGTGATCGCATCCTCGTCCTTGGTCGTCATGCCTGCCCGACCCTTGCCGCCGCGCTTCTGCGCGCGGAACGTGTCGAGCGGGGTGCGCTTGATATAACCCTGCAGGGTCACGGTGACGACCATGTCCGCGCGCTCGATCAGGTCCTCGTCCTCTATCCCGTCGATCGCGTTGCCGATCTCGGTCTTGCGCGGGGTCGCGAACTCGTCGCGCACCGCGACCAGTTCCTCGCGCATGACTTCATACAGCCGCGCGCGATTGCCGAGGATTTCGAGCAGTTCGGCGATCGAATCGGCCAGCCCCTTCAGCTCGTCGCCGATCTCGTCGCGGCCCAGCGCGGTCAGGCGGTGGAGCCGCAGGTCGAGGATCGCGCGGACCTGAACGTCGGACAGTTTGTAGGTATCGCCCTCGATCTCGGTTTCGACCGCTTCGACCAGCTTGATGTACGCCGCGATCTCGGCGATCGGCCATTCGCGCTCGCTCAGCTTGGCGCGTGCCTCGACGGGCGACGACGATCCGCGGATGATGCGGACGACTTCGTCGAGATTGGTGACCGCGATCACCAGCCCCAGCAAGATGTGCGCCCGGTCGCGCGCCTTGGCGAGTTCGAATTTGGAGCGACGGGTAATGACTTCTTCGCGGAAGGTGATGAACGCGGAGAGAATCTCGCGCAGGCTCATCAATTCCGGGCGACCGCCGCGTATCGCCAGCATGTTGGATGCGAAGCTCGATTGCGCCGGCGTATGCCGCCACAATTGGTTGAGCACGACGTCGGGGGTCGCATCGCGCTTCAGGTCGATGACGATGCGGACGCCTTCGCGGTTCGATTCGTCGCGAATGTCGCTGACGCCCTCGATCCGCTTGTCCTTGGCGGCCTCGGCGATCTTCTCGACCAGCCCGTTCTTGCCGACCTGATAGGGGATTTCGGTAAGCACGATCGAACGCCGGTCGCCGCGCTGCTCGGTCGTATGGCGCGAGCGCAGGATCACCGAGCCGCGCCCGGTTTCCTGCGCCGAACGGATGCCGCTGCGCCCCAGAATGATCGCGCCGGTCGGAAAGTCGGGACCGGGGACGATTTCGGCCAGTTCTTCGCTGGTCAGCGGATCGCCGCCTTCGGTCGCACGGTCGATCGTCGCGATGCACGCGCTGACCACTTCGCCCAGATTGTGCGGCGGGATATTGGTCGCCATGCCCACCGCGATGCCGCCTGCGCCGTTGACCAGCAAATTGGGGAAGCGCGCAGGCAGCACAGACGGTTCGTTTTCCGAGCCGTCGTAATTGGGGACGAAATCGACCGTGTCCTTGTCGAGATCGGACAGCAGTTCGTTCGCGACCTTGGCCAGTCGCGCTTCGGTGTAGCGCATCGCGGCGGGCGGATCGGGGTCCATCGAACCGAAATTGCCCTGGCCGTCGATCAGCGGCACGCGCATCGCCCAATCCTGGGTCATGCGCGCCAAGGCTTCGTAGATCGAGCTGTCGCCGTGCGGGTGATATTTACCGATCACGTCGCCGACGATGCGCGCCGATTTGCGGTAGGGCTTGTTGTAGGTAAACCCGCTTTCGCTCGCGGAGAACAGGATGCGCCGGTGAACCGGCTTCAACCCGTCGCGCACATCGGGCAGCGCGCGGGCGACGATGACCGACATGGCATAGTCGAGATAGCTCGACTTCATCTCGTCGACGATCGAGATGGGGGAAATATCGGATGCGTCGGCGAGGAGCGTCTCGTCGGTCAAATTCTGGTGCTTTCGGGCTGTGTTTCAGTGATGCGACTGCTCTAGCGGTCGCGGGGGGCAAAGCCAAGCCTCGCGCGCGCCCACGCGGGCGCGTGCGCGCGGCATTAACTACGGTCGGCGGAGCCGATTGCGGGGCGGGGCGTTCAATGACCGTTCAGGCCGCACGGACTATCCGACGCAGCCCGGATGCGGGTTTGACCCTTGCATCGCCGTTATTTAGGGAGCGCCCCGAAGCCTTTGCCCTCCCAGTCAAAGGTTGTTCCGAGATTTCCCCTGAGGAGAGACATAAAATGCGTTTCGTAAAGGCCACTCTCGCCGCGGCCGTCGCCGCCGGCACCGTGACCGTCGCTCTGGGATCGGCCCCCGCCGTCGCCCAGCAGGAAAAGCAGGCCGCGATTACCGTCAGCGAGGAATTCCGCACGGCAGCCACGGCAGCGGAAACCGCCGTCAAGGCGCAGGACTGGAACACTGCGCGCACGGCACTTGCCACCGCGAGCGGCGTCGCCAAGTCCGATGACGAGCGCTATTTCGTCGCCGCGCTGGGCGTGCCGGTGGCCGCAAACCTCAAGGACAACAAGACGCTTGCGACCTATCTCGACGCGCTGATCGCAAGCCCGCGGACGCCCGCGGCCGACGTACCGCGCTACACCTTCCTGCGCGGCAACATCGAGTTCGAGGCAAAGAACTACGCCGCCGCGCTGCCGCTGCTCCAAAAGGCGCAGCAGGCCGGTTTCCAGAACGAAAATCTGCCGGTGATGATCGCGTCGGCAAATCTTCAGACCAACAATCTCCCGGCGGGTCTGGCCGCGCTGGATCAGGGGATCAAGGAACGCGAAGCCGCTGGCCAGAAGGCGCCCGAATCCTGGTATAACCTTGCCGTATCGCGCCTCTACGCCGCGAAGGATCAGGCGGGCACCGCCGAATGGTTGCAACGCCAGATCCGGGCCTATCCGACTGCCGTCAACTGGCACAAGGCGATCGCGGTGTATCGCCAGGGCGCCAGCGGAATGGACAAGGGCCAGACGATCGACCTGTATCGCCTGCAACGCGCGTCCAATTCTATGGCGAACCTGTCCGACTATATCGAATATGGCGATGCCGCGACCGGAACGGGCCTTCCCTGGGAAGCCAAGGCCGTGATCGATCACGGTCGCGCCAATGGCAAGGTGCCGAGCGGCAACGCCATCGCCAACGAGATATTGACCCAGGCCAATAACGGCATTCGCGCCGAAGGATCGCTCGACGCGTCCGAAAAGCGGGCACGCGCCGCCGCCAACGGCACGTCGGCAGCATCGACCGGTAACGCCTATCTGGCGAGCGGCAATTATCCCAAGGCGATCGAACTGCTCAACCTGGCGCTCGAAAAGGGCAGCGTGAATACGGACGAGGTGAATACCCGCCTCGGCATCGCCTATGCCATGTCGAACCAGAAGGATCAGGCCAAGGCCGCCTTCGCCAAGGTCACCAGCGCGCCGCGCAGCCAGATCGCGGGCTTCTGGCAGTTGTGGCTGGATACCGGTTCGACCGGCCCGGCACCGGCGACGACCGCGACGCAGAGCTGATATTTCAATCCGTCACGAAAACGGGAAGGGGCGCGAAACGACGGTTTCGCGCCCCTTTCTGCAATCGGCAATCGGCAATCGGGATGGCATGAAATCGGTGGGGGTTCGATCGAACCTCGTGGTCACCGCCTCTTAAAGTTCGGAAACCGGAATGCCGGGCATCTGCTTGGCCGTGCGGATCGTCAGCGATGTCTTGACGCTGGTGACGTTGGGCGCGGTCGTGAGCTTGGTGGTCAGGATTTCCTGAAAGCTCTTCAGATCGGTCGCGACGATCTTCAGGATGAAATCGATTTCGCCGTTCAGCATGTGGCATTCGCGGACTTCGGGAATGCTGGCTATATGGTCTTCGAATGCCGCAAGGTCGCTTTCCGCCTGGCTGCGCAGCGACACCAGCGCAAAGATCGTGATGCCGAAGCCGAGCGACACAGGATCGAGATCGGCGTGATAGCCGCGAATCGCGCCCGCTTCCTCCAGCGCGCGCACCCGGCGCAGGCAGGGCGGCGCGGTCAGTCCCACCCGTTCGGCCAGCTCGACATTGGTCATTCGACCATCTTCCTGAAGCAGCGACAGAATTTGCCGGTCGATGCGGTCGAACGCCATTCGGAACTCCCTTTCACGGCCGAAGGATTCGAACATCGGCTCGTGCCGGAACATAAGATAGTTGCCGCCAAACGCAATTGTCCCACTATGCAACGTCCCAAAAAATGCCGGTGTCAAACCGGCACAGCGCTGGATATGGCTCGGGATACGGCGCGGATGTTCGCGGCGATATGCAGGCGAATTAGGTGCGGTTCGACGACAGTTTCGAAACGGTACTGGCGAGCGACGTCGATTCCGGCGTGGCGGCACAGTCGGCCTGGCGGCAGATCGTCGATCTGGTCGCGCGCGGACGTGCGCCGTTCGACGATCGCGCGCGCCACCGGCTCGAATCGCTCCGCGCGCGCGTGCCCCGCGCCATCCGGGTGGCCAGCGTTCAGGCGCTGGAGGCCGCCAGCCCGCCTGCCGCGCTGATCGCGTTCCTGGCGACCGACGACGTTGCGGTGGCATTGCCGCTGCTTCGGGGCGCGCGGTTGAGCGATGCGGCATGGATCGCGCTGCTCCCCGAACTGACGCCACCCGCGCGCGCAGTGCTACGCAACCGCCGCGACCTGACCCCGGCGGTCGCTCGCGGGCTCGAAGCCTATGGTTCGACCGATATGGTGCTGCCCGCTGGCGATGCGGGTGCGTCTGTTGCTTCGGTTCCCGAGCCCGCCGCCGCGACACCGGTTCACAAGTCGCGTTCGTTCGTCTCCCTGGGTTCGGTGGCGCTCGACATGCCGGTGGTCGCCGAAGCCGTACGCCGTGCCGAATCGACCGCCGAAGGTCCGTTCGACATCGCCGAAGTCGTCGCGCGGATCGATGCCTATCAGCGCGAACGCGAACAGGCTCCGGCAGCGCCAGTGCCGCCCCCCGCGCCCCGCGCCGACAGCTTCCGGTTCGAAACCGACCGGGCCGGGGTGATCGACTGGGTCGACGGGATCAATCGCAGCGCGACGATCGGATTGTCGCTGGCCGAACCCGGCAACGATCATGTCGGTGGCGACGCGGTGGTTGCGGGCGCGCTTCGTCGCCGCGCGTCATTCCGCGATTCGCGGTTGCGGGTGGGCGGAACGTCGGATGCGGCGGGCGACTGGTTGCTGTCCGGCGTTCCGGCGTTCGATCCGGCCAGCGGACGGTTTATCGGCTATCGCGGCACCGCCCGGCGTCCGCGCGTGCACGAGCGCGCCAACCGGTCGTCCGGCCCGCCCGCCGAATCGATGCGTCAGCTCGTCCACGAACTGCGCACCCCGGCCAACGCCATTTCCGGTTTCGCTGAAATGATCGAAAGTGAAATCCTGGGGCCGGTCCCCGGCATCTATCGCAAACGGGCAACCGTGATCCGCGAACAGGCCAGCCTGTTGATCGCCGCGATCGACGATCTCGACCTCGCCGCGCGGATCGAGGGGAACAGCCTTGAATTGCGACCGCAGGCGATCGCGGTCGGCGATCTGATGCGCGGCGTCGCGAACGATCTGGGCGATCTGCTCGCGCTGCGCGGCGCGGCGTTCGCGATCGAGGACGGCGACGCCGAAATCGATGGCGACCGACGCGCGGTCGAACGGCTGGTCGGACGGCTGTTCGCCACCCTCGCTGCCGCCTCAGGACGCGACGAGCGGATCGATGTTCGGATCGAACAAGCGGGCGCGCTCGTCGCGATCGACATCGCGCGCCCGGCCGGGCTCGACATCGAAGCGCTCGATTCGGCGGAAGGCGAAACGCGCGACGCCGTGCTGCTCGGCGCGGAATTTGCGCTGCGACTGGCGCGCAATCTGGCGCACGAACTGGGCGGGGCGTTCGAGATCGGGGCCGATCGGTTGCGCCTGACGCTCCCCGCCGCAAGCCGGGTTGCGGCCACCAACGGATCGCGGCATCAACCGTGAATGACCGGCGACGCCCGCGGCTATCGGCCTGAACCCCCTGCGATCGACCGGCATGTTCGGTGGCCCGACGATTTCGGGACGCGCTTCACCATCATGGTCGATACCGAAGAGGAATTCGACTGGTCCGCGCCGTTCAGTCGCGACAACCGATCGACCCAGGCGATCGCGGCGTTGCCGGACGCGCATCGCCGCTTTGCCGAACGCGGGATCGGCATCACCTATCTGGTCGATCATCCGATCGCCACGTCTCCCCTGGCGGTCGAAACGCTGACCGAGTTGCTGCGCGACGGACGATCGGCGATCGGGGCGCAGCTTCATCCCTGGGTGACGCCACCGTTCGATGAAACCGTCAACGATCGCAACAGCTTTGCAGGTAATCTCGATTCGCGGCTCGAACATGCCAAGATCGCGGCGCTGACCGGCGCGATCGTTTCCGCATTCGGCGTGGCGCCACTCATTTACCGTGCCGGGCGCTATGGGCTGGGGCCGCACAGCGCCGCCAGCCTGATCGCGCATGGCTATCGGATCGATAGCTCGATGCGTGCGCGATATGACTATTCCGGCATTGGCGGCGCCGATTATCGCGCGATCGGCAATGCGGGCTTCTGGATCGACCGCGACCTGATCGAACTGCCGCTGACCAGCATCTTCACCGGTCGCTTGCGCACGTCGGGCACGGCACTCCATCCCATGCTGGCGCGGGTTCCCTATGGCCCGGCCATCGCCGCGCGCAGCGGACTACTCGCGCGGGTCGCGTTGACGCCGGAGGATATGCCGCTGGCCGATGTGCTGGAGGCGATACGGGTTGCGGTCGGGGAGGGGGAGCGGCTGCTCAATTTCTCCTTCCATTCGCCCAGCGTCGCACCGGGCCACACCAGTTTCGTTCGCGATGCCGGTGACCTGGCTGCGTTTCATCGCTGGTGGGATCAGGTGCTGGCGCTGCTCGATCGCCTCGGCGTGCGCAGCGCCAGCCATGATGAATTGATTGAAGCGCTCGACCGGGCAGGGTGACAGCCCCTTGCGGCGGCTGCGTTCCATCCGCTATCGCTCGCGCCGCTGGAGGGGCCTGTAGCTCAACGGTTAGAGCTGGCCGCTCATAACGGCTAGGTTGCGGGTTCGAGTCCTGCCGGGCCCACCAGCCGCATTATCGACGCCACGCCCGCATTTGGGTTGCGCTTGTGCGACGATGCAGGCAAAGCGCACGCGATGTCGGGGAGTGGCGCAGGCTGGTAGCGCACCTGGTTTGGGACCAGGGGGTCGCAGGTTCGAATCCTGTCTCCCCGACCACTTTATCGCAAAACACACGGATTTCCGGCACTTTGCGCGGTCCGATTTGCCGGGTTGGTCCCATGGCACATACCCATGAGCACCCCCCAAGAATGATCGGCCCGCGCGCGAAAGGCGAAGTCCGATCATGTGCTCGATACCCTATACCCGCCGCGTCAATGGCCGCTATGGCCAATTAAGCGCGGCGTCGCGTCCTTTTACGAACGGGCGTGGACGCCTGTGGTCGATTACCTCCCTACCACATGCCCCAGCCTCCGGCACCGAGCGGCAAGGGCGCGGATACTCATTCGATCCGTGCACTTGGCAGCAGCTTCTACGAAGTCGATGGCGTCAATGAAATCCTGCGCGCGGATGTCATGGGGCACGCGCGCACGGGCACCAACGCCAAACATTATTCGAAGCGAATTCAGACCGAAGGACTGGCGGTGGTCCTGCGCGAGCGGCGCGAGTTCATGGAGCGTTACGTTCCGAACATTACCAGCCAACTGGCCCCCAGCACGATCCGGCTGTTGCCGCTAGATTTACGGTCGCGGGCTGGTTCACCCCGGTTGCGAAAACAGCGCTCGGACGCAAGGAGGCGGGTAGTTACAGCTTGCCGAAATAAGAGCATTTAATTGACAAACAGTATCTAAATGTCCATATATGGGCGATGTTAGCAACGCCCTCGGAACTGACCACCGGCCTCGGCGCGCGTATCCAGGCGCGCCGGGCCGCGATGGGGATCACTCAAACCGAGGCGGCGCGTCGCTCTGGTGTGTCCTACAGCACCTGGCGTCGGATGGAGACGATCGGCAAGGCCTCGATCGAGGATATGGTGCGTGCCGCTCTGGTGCTGCGGTGTGAGCATGACCTCGACGGACTGTTTCGCGCGCCTCCTGCGGCCTCGATGGATGATCTGTTGAAGCAACAAGCCAAGGCGAAGGCGCCCAAAGTGCGTCGACGCGCACGATCCGGGAACAGCGTGTGACAAAGTTAAGCCCGGGATCGCCGCTGGCAATCGGCTTACGATTTGCAGACGCTGCGGGTGATGATCCGGTTGGCCGCGTCGTCATGGCGGGCGGCCGTGCCATGTTGGAGTGGAGCGACGCATATCTTTCCAGCACGCCCCACGTATCGCCGTTGCTCTATCCACCGGAGCGCGGGTTGATCGAAGCACGAAGCCGTGACTTCGAAGGACTTCACGGATTTCTGGCTGACAGCCTCCCCGACGCTTGGGGAGCGCTGCTGATGACACGCCGGGTCGAACGCTTGGGCACGCGCTGGGCCACGCTCGATCCGGTCGACCGCCTGGCGCTGGTCGGCGAGCAAGGACGCGGTGCGCTCACCTTCGCGCCGGTGACCACGCCGCCTGCCGATGCGGCCACGCTTGATCTTGCGGCGCTTGCGACCCAGTCCCGCTCCATTCTGCTCGGCGAGCACGCGCCTCTCGGAGATACGTTAGCGTTGCTCGGCGGCGCGTCCGGCGGCGCGCGGCCCAAGGTGCATGTGAGCTTCGGACCCGATGGCCAAGTCGGCATCGACGACGGTGAAAGCGCCGTCGGCTTCGAAAGCTGGATTGTGAAATTCCCGGCGCTTGTCGATCCGGTCGATATCGGCCCGGTCGAACAGGCATATGCCACGATGGCAAGAGCCGCAGGGATCGACATGGCCGAAAGTCGATTGCTGACGGTGGGTGAGGGGCCGGGCTATTTTGCGACCCGCCGATTCGACCGACCTGCCCCGGGGCATCGACTGCACATGATCAGCCTAGCGGGAGCCATCGAAGCACCGCCGCATACGCCAAGCATTGATTATGAAGGGTTTCTTCGTGCGACGCTGGCGATCACGCGCGACGTGCGTGACGTGGAAGAAGCGTTTCGCCGGATGGTCTTCAACGTGCTTGCCAGCAATCGCGACGACCACACCAGGCAGCATGCCTTTTTGATGGACGCAGCCGGCGCTTGGCGCCTTGCGCCTGCCTATGACCTCACCTTTTCCGCAGGGCCGGGAGGGGAACATTATCTTGCCGTTGCGGGGGAGGGACGTGCACCAGCCCGCGCTCATGTGGAACAGGTGGGACGGACGCACGGTATCGCGTCAGCACGCCTCGCGGAAATTATTGATGGCGTCGCCGCAGCCATCGCAGACTGGCCCGTTCACGCAGGCGAGGCCGGAGTCGAAGCATCGCGTGCGAATATCGGCAGTCGACTGGAAAGCGTCCGCGCGGATTTTCGATAGGGTCTGCGCTTTCCGGTAAACGAGCGCACGATATATCCACCGAACGGTCATCGTGCACTCCGGCCACTCGACGCAAGAACTGACACCGAGCCAAATCCCTTAAGCGCCTCTTCTGGATCTTTTCCTCCTGAAGGGTTGCGCAACGGGCGACCGAACGGCCAGAAGAACGCGCATTCGCACCGCGGGCGCCAAGCGCGCCTGTTCGATTTCTTCCTGTTCCAGGGTTTGCTTTGCACGGAATATTGCCCGCTGCCGTCCGATCGATGCCATGGTTGATGCTGTTTGCGGTGCTGGCGATCACCGCGGCAGGAACAGCGACGCTATATTCCGTCGCCGGCGGGGAGATGTCTCCGTGGGCGAGCCGACATGCGTTGCGATTCGCGGTGCTGTTCGTGGCGATGCTGGCAATTTCACGCATGCCCGTGCGGGTGCTGCGCGAGTATGCATATCTATTCTTCGGCGGGGCGCTGTCGCTGCTGATCCTGGTCGAAGCGATCGGGCAGGTAGGCATGGGCGCGCAACGCTGGATCGACCTGGGTCCCATCCGGCTGCAACCTTCCGAATTCATGAAGCTCGCCTCTGTGTTGGCGCTTGCGCGGTTTTACGACACCGCTCCGCCCAAAAGCATCAGCCGCGCGGTCGTGCTGGCGATCCCCGTGACGATGATCGCGCTGCCCGCCGGCCTGGTCATGCTGCAACCCGATCTGGGAACCGCCATCATGATCCTGGTTGCCGGCTTCACGATCATATTTCTGGGCGGAACTGCGATGCGCTGGTTTGCAGGTGCGGGGCTGGTGCTGATGGCGGCGATGCCGCTCGGCTGGTCGCGTTTGCACGATTATCAGCGCAACCGGTTGCTGGTCTTCCTGGATCCCGAAAGCGATCCGCTGGGCGCTGGATATCATATCGCCCAGTCGAAGATCGCAATCGGATCGGGCGGGCTGTTCGGCAAGGGCTTCCTTCAGGGCACGCAGAGCCAGCTCGCTTATCTGCCTGAGACGCACACCGATTTCATCCTGGCGGCGATGATGGAAGAATGGGGCTTGGTGGGCGGGCTTACCGTGCTGGCCGCATATGCGATGCTGATCGCATGGGTGATGCGACGCGCAGAGGCGGCGCGCACCAGCTTTGCCCGGCTTGTCTGTGCGGGACTTGCGGTGACGCTGTTCCTTTATGTCGCAATCAACATGGCCATGGTGATGGGGCTGGCGCCAGTTGTGGGCATTCCATTGCCGCTGCTGTCCTATGGTGGATCAGCGATGATGACGGCGATGATCCTGCTGGGCATCGTGATGGCGATCCACCGCGAAGAAAAGCGGGCTGGTGAAGGCGGCGCCAGCCTGATCTGAAATGCATCTGGCTTCGAGCAAATGTGAAGGGATGGCAGCCGACAAAAAAAGGCCGGCGCACCCCCAGCTCATTCACATGCCGGCGCTCGACGACGGTGGCCCTCTTCGAAAGCGGAACCTGGCATGCCGCGCCACGTTAGTTGAGGTACATCCAATTATGAGGTGGGGCCGATCATGTCAGCCAACAAGCAACAGGACATCGCCGAGAAGGCACTTGAGCTCAAGCAGGGCCAAAAGGACGATGCCGACTATCTGCAACATCAGACCAAAACATCCGGCGAAGGCCAAATTTCGGAGCGCAACACCCACGAACCCGTAATGGGCGCTTTTGACAGTGAAGGTCACCGACCCGTGCTCGAACGTAGCCGGAAGGTGCGCTAAATTGGAAATCCAGTTCAATAGCGACAACGCCGTGGATGGCGGCGATCATCTCGCAACGCAAGTAAATGAGCGCATCCGCGAGCGCCTGGACGCTCGGTTTGGCTCCCGCTTGACGCGGATCGAGGTTCATGTGCGGGATATCGATGGCACGTCAAACGGCCCTGAGGGGATCGAGGCAAGGATCGAGGCGAGGCCGTCGAACGGTTCGCCAATCGCCGTCAGTGCGCGCAACAGCGGCCCTATGGAGGCGGTAAATTCGGCTCTGGGAACGCTGGTAACCCGTCTGGATGCGGTGTTCGGCAAGTCAGAGCGCCATCGTAAATAAAAGGCGCCAACACCTACTGGTCTGGGGGGCAGTCACAGACCAGTAGGCCGATTTTGCTGTTCGTTGCGGATCTATATGCTCGCACTGAATGCGCGCTTGCAGCCGCGTAGGAACTCAGGCGGCGCTGGATAACCAGCGATACGAATGCCTTTGTGTCCCACATAGTCTTTTGACGGCTGACACGTGGCAACGTTCCGCGATGACACCGATCGTCACTGCTCGGCCCGTCCAAACAAGCGCTCAGGTGCCTTGCTTTCGTTTGCCATGAACTGCGCTGGTCCCATGCCAGTAAAGGCGACAAAATCACGCTTCATATGTTGGTAGTCATGATAACCGGCATCGATCGCCATCGCCCAAAGGCTTTCGGGCAATTGCCGGTTCGACATTCGTATGGTTCGATCGAAACGCGCAATACGACCAAACAATCGCGGACCGACGCCGACCCGCTCGGCGAATAAACGGTGTAGGTGCCGTGGCGTCATGCCCAAGCTTGCCGCTACGCTGTCAATGGACAGTGAAGATTCTCCTGCAAGTTGCTCAGCTGCCCAAGAAAAGGCGCGCGCAGATGTTTGCGGTGCGCGATGGTCGATTGCCAGAAGGTAGCGCTCGGCCAGCGCGATCATCCTATCTGGATCCTCGGTATCGGTGATCGCGTCGGCCAGCTCACGGATTCCCAATGGAAAGACGGCTTCGGCATCCAGGTGCAGGTCAGTCAGTTTGCTGGCCGGCAGGCCTACCAGACGGTGCAGCGCGCCTGGGGCGAGTTCGATCTGATAAACGCTGAAGTCGTGGCCGCCGGTTCGATTGGTCATCAACGTTGGCTGCCCGATCAGTGCAACGCGCGGCTTCATGACCGCGGTCGAATCACCGCCGCCTCGAACCCATTCCGGATCGCGCGGGTAAAAAGCGAGAGCCATTGCCGGACGCGGCCAATAGGGTTTGGCTGGCACCGGATCGCGCGGATCGAACCTGAAGCGGATTATCTGATGGCAACCAATAAGATGCCGCAGTGCCGCACCGGGTTTCCGAAACAGGAAAAGCGGTTCCATTTCACTATGGTCGCGCCGTCACCCACAACTGGTCAACGTTAATCGAGCGGCGGACCAACGATCGCCATTCCATGGGCGGCAAACACTGCCGTGGCAACGGAGGGTGCCGGAACGCCGTCAATGGTAGCTAGCTCTTCGAAGAATGCTTCCATGTCGCCTGCCGGCGTGAACATGAACAGCAGGCGGCCAGTGGGGCTTGTTTGCCGAAAGGTGTGGGGAATACCGCGAGGCAGGAATATCGTGTCGCCTGGGTTCAGCGTCTGGCCCACATCGCCACACAGAAACTTGTAACAGCCTTCCTGAACGACGAAGATTTCGTCTTGGTCAGGATGGACATGCAACGGAGGGCCTCCTTCAACCCTGCCGATATATTCAAATAAAGCGAAGGCCCCGTTCGTGTCGGAGGCGGATATTTTTACCCTGCAGCTATCCGGCCCTATGGCACGCTGTGCATGCCGCCGATCCGATCCAGCAAGGACAGTGAACGCGGCAGGTGTTTTTGGCGACGACGGCATGGCGATCTCCCTTGCGTCCGCCATATGACGCGTTGCGCCGTTCGCACTGGTATCAAACGGACATCCATCAACCCCCGAATGCTCCCACGCGGGTCAACTGGAATAATTGTCGACCCGCAGCGCCCTGCTTATCAAAGCCGGCATATCGCCTTCGCCCACGAACTTCTTCAGATGCTTCGTGGCTCGAAGGGTTTGCTGGCTTCGCTAGATGCCGCTTCTCACCGGAACATCGCGGGTTACCTCTCGTTTCTTTTGGAAAGGAGCACTGAAATGACCGATCAAAAGAAAAAAGGCGACCGTAAGCAATGGCAGAAGGAAGGCGTCGGCGGGGATCGTAAACAGGATAACGCCGATGAAGCTAGCCGAAGCAATACCGACACTGCGACGCAAAACAGCGGCACCGGAAAGCGGGATTAATATTAGGTAAGGGCTGCAAACCGCTCGACCAAATCCACTCGGCCTGAAACAATAAGCAGGTCGTCGGCTTCAAGCATCGTATCGGGCCGGGCGTAAGTGAAGTCCTCACGCGGTCGCTTGATGCCGACGATCGTGACGCCGTGGTTGGATCGGATTGCAGATTCACCGAGCGTCATGTTCGCCATTGCGGCGGGCGCCCGGGTCTTCGCGATCGCGAAGTCATCGTCGAATTCGATATAATCGATCATCCGGCCGGTAACCATGTGCGCGACACGCTCGCCCATCCGCGCTTCCGGATATACGACATGATGCGCGCCTGTGCGCTCCAAGATTCGTCCGTGCCGCTCGTTGGTGGCTTTCGCCCAGATGGTGGGCACGCCGAGATCAACCAGAGCCAATGTGGTCAGCACACTCGCCTCCACATCGCTACCGATGCCTACGACGGCGCTTGCGAAGTCACAGGCGCCCAGCTGCCGTAATGTTTCGACGTCGGTCGTGTCGGCCTGCACCGTGTGTGTCAAACGGTCGGACAGCCGCTGAACACGCTCAGCATCCTCATCTACGCCCAGCACTTCATGACCCATGCGAATAAGAGATTCGGCAACGGCTGTGCCGAACCGGCCCAGTCCGACCACCAGCACGGTGCTGCTGGTTCGGGAATTCCCGCGTTTAGCCGACAATGGGGGTCTCCTCAGGGTAACGATAGGATTTGCGCTTGCCGCCCAGCGCCAGCGCAGTAGCGACGGTTATGGTTCCGACCCGCCCGACATACATCAGCACGATCAACACCATCTGACCGGCGGGGGGCAGATCGGCGGTGATCCCCGTGGAAAGGCCAACGGTTGAAAAAGCGGAAATTGCCTCAAAGATCACATCACTAAGCGGCAGCGGTGTAATCGATAGCAGGATCAGCGTGCCAATTCCGATCAGAGCGACCGCCAGCAATACCACCGTCAGTGCTTGACGTTCGACATGGGGGCCGATCCGCCGACCAAAGATTGCCGCATCCTGCTTTCCCCGAATTTCAGACCACACGACGATGCCGAGCAGGAAAAAGGTCGTTACTTTGATACCACCCGCGGTGCCCGCGCTGCCCCCGCCGATGAACATCAGCAAATAGTTGATCGACAGCGTTTCGATACGAAAACTTCCCACGTCCAAGCTGTTGAACCCGGCGGTGCGGGGCATGGCCGAATGAAAGGCGGCATTGAGTAGTTTCTCGCCCCAGCCCATCGGTCCCAGCGTGTTGGGATTTCCCCATTCGGCAAGCAGGATCGCGAAGAACCCGCCAACAAGCAGGATAATCGTTCCCAGCACCGTTATCTTGGTATGAAGCGACCAGCTGCGCGGACTGCGCGCCCGCATCCGCAATTCCTGCATCACCGGGAAGCCCAGCGCCGCCACGATGACCGCAGTCATCACCGGAATAAGGATGAACCCGTCACTCTGATACCCCATCAGGCTGTCCGAATAGATGGAAAAGCCGGCGTTATTGAATGCCGAAACCGCATGGAACACACCGCTCCACGCGGCGTCGCCCCAGTCCTGCCCGTAGCTCAGCCGAAATCGAACCGTAAGCAATAGCGCAACGATCGATTCGACGATTAACGTAACCGCGAACACCAGCTTAAGGACGCCGACGGTATCGCCGGTTTCTAGCCTGCTGCGTTCAGCCTGAGTGAGCAGACGGTTGCTGAGCCGAAATCCCCGTCCCGCGACAAGACCGAGCAGCGTCGCCGCTGTCATAATGCCGAAGCCACCTATTTGGAATAGCGCCAGAATGATGACCTGCCCAAAGAGCGACCAGTATGTCGCCGTATCCACTGTCACCAATCCCGTGACCGCAACCGCCGACGTTGCGGTAAACAATGCGGTTATGAAGGGGGCGCCACCTGGAGCGGAGCGAGCAAAAGGCAAAGCTAACATCAGCGTGCCGATCACGATTGCGATCACGAATACAATCGGCACGAAGCGAGTTGGATGACGGATGCCGTTGAGGTTCATGAAGGTCGTCCGGGCATCGTGGGGGCGCGTTAGACGACCGAACGAAGTGTAGCAATCGTCGATGCCCTTCGACGTGTTTCGAGATTTTGGAGCAGACCAAGGCGGGGCCGTAACCGGTCGGCCAGGCGGGCGTAGATCGGCACGATCATCCTCTGGCCGCAATGGTTGCTGCTAGCCGCCGTTTGTCAAAGGGCGGCGTCTCGACAGGCCTGTTACAGGAAATGAATGACCCGATGGGGCGCGAAGCCGATGTTGCGCTTCCAAAAACCTACGGCGAACAGAACAAGCTCGGGCTCGATCTACTGGCGCCTGATCGATCAAGTGTGTGGCTGCACTGATTACTTTCCAAGCGCGTGATGCTCGCGGATGCGCCCTTCGTCAAAGCGAAGGAACCGGGCGGCGTTGTCGTAAAATATCGCTCGCTTTTGCGGTTCGGTCAAAAACGGGGCATCTTCGATGACCTCGACCGATGCCCCGATCGTTTCGGGCCAGATCATGTTGTCGGATCCAAACATCACCCGGTTTCCGTAGCCGGCGTCCATGATCGCCTTAAGGTAGCGGTAGAATTCGGCGCGCGGGAGCGTGTAGACGATCACGCCGATATCCACGTAGACCTGAGGATGCGCGTAGAGAACCGCGAGCAGGTCATCGAGCATCGGGTAGCCGGCGTGCATGAGATAGACGCGCAGCTTGGGGTGAGCCACCAGCACGTCTTCGATAATCAGCGGACTGTGCAGTCGTGCGCGATACTTGTCGAACACGGGCGCCCAATAGGGCGCACCGGGCGGGCCGGTGCCGATATGGATACCGACCGGTAGATCGAGTTCCTCGGCCATCTTCCAGAACCCCGCCAGCCGTGGGTCATCGGGTGCGGCACCAAAATACTGCGGGGCGATCTCGCCCAGCACCGCGATTTCGCCGGCATCCCGCATCGCCCTGACGCGCTCGACCGTCGCTGAATCGACATTGCCGATGTTGATGGCATCGCCCATCCCGGGAATGATGCGGTTGGGTGCCGCCCTGCGCCAGTCGTCGAGATCGGACTGGGAGTCAGCGCTGAGCACGCCAATCACGTTGTATTTTTCAAGCTCCGCCAGCGTGCGCTCTTTGAGATCCTGTTTGGTAGTCGGGCTCATGATCGGCTTAGGGCAGGCAAGGAACGCTTCGAGCATGACCGCCGCCCATGGTCTGGCCGGGTCCCACGCAGGGCGTGGATTGGGCACGCACATCGGTTGAGGCGGCGGGCCCATTATGTCGGGTTCGCTCGCATGCAGATGCATGTCGATGATCGGAGGGCGGCCTTGCGCCCAAGCTGCGCCTGGCGAGCCGACGCTTGCCACCAGGATGAAGAACAGGATCTTTGAAAGACCGGTCATGATCCATCTCCGCGATGAATTGGTGCCGGCCAGCCTAAAGTCGAGCACCGGTGCAGTCTTTCGAAATCGTGCTATAGTTTTGATCCCCAGGATCGGGAGGTCGGCTCGCATGCTGAAAGGACTGAGCACCGCGGCGATGGGCAGAATACCTGCCCCAATGCATGACGCAATCATTCGGCGATGCGAATGGTCGCTCTGCGCGATGGAACACTCGCGGATTGACGCGATCCAGATCGACGATCCAGGAGCGCCGTTCCATCATCTGGCGCTTTCGCTGGACGCCAGGCCGGAGAGAATGGGAATCGACGCCGACGGTCGTCGGTCAGTGGCTAACGGGCTTGCGAACAGTGTTTCCGTGATCGAGGCCGGAGTGGCGGGCTTGTCCTGGTGGGACGATCCGCTCGAGGCGGCCTGCTTCTACTTCACCTCGGAGTCGCTGGCGGTCGCTCTAGGCGATCCGATCGATGACCACGAAATCCGAACCACCGCCTCGCTTCATGCGCCGGATGTTTCGCGGCTGCTCCGTGCCCTGCACACCGACGCGACAAATGGCCAGATGCACGGGACGTTAGTGGGCGATTCCATCTTCGTCGCGATCGCCGCCCTGCTCGCGCCATCGGGGGTGGGCTGGCAGGGGCGCGCACGACCCGGAAGTCCGGACTGGCGGGTCAGGCGGGCGCTGGAGTTCATTCACGCTCATCTGACGCAACCCATCCACATTGCGTCCATTTCTGCAGCGGCCGGAACGAGTCCCTACCATCTGAGCCGTTTATTCGCGGGTGCTATGGGTCTGTCGATCTGGCGCTATGTCCTTCGCGAGCGAGCGCGGCACGCCGTTGTGCTCATCACCGACGCGAAACTCACCTTGATGGAGGTTTCCCACGCGGCGGGCTTCGAAACCTATCCCAGCTTTATCGCTGCGATCCGCAACGAGTTTGGCCACCCTCCGTCGGTTTTACGGCAGGCTTAAAACTTCATCCGTAAACGTCAGGATTGGGGCGCAAAGCTGTCGCTATAAAATATCACCGGACACATACCCAAAACCGACTCACAAAGGCGTTGAGAGCCCGCAAAACCCGCGGAAATCCCTGGGTTGAGGGGAGAAGGAATTCCGGGTTCGAATCCTGTCTCCCTGACCATCATGGCGCGGATCGGCGCGTTTTTGTCAGAGTTCCAGCATCCGCCATTCGCCGGGGGCGAGCCCGTCGAGCGTCCAGTCGCCAATCCGTCGGCGGATCAGGCGCAGCGTCGGATGACCGACGGCGGCGGTCATTCGTCGGACCTGGCGGTTCTTTCCTTCGCGGATCGTCAGTTCCAGCCAGCAATCGGGAATCGATTTTCGCTCGCGAATGGGGGGATTGCGTGGCCACAGCGCGGGGGGAATGATCGTCCGCGCCTGTGCGGGTCGTGTCATACCGTCCTTCAAAACGACGCCTCGTGCCAATTGATCGATCGCGTCTTGGTCGGGAATGCCTTCGATCTGGACGAGATAGGTCTTGGGCAGTTTGAACCGCGGATCGGCGATACGCGCCTGGGTCGGGCCATGATCGCTCAGGACCAACAGGCCCTCGCTGTCGCGGTCGAGGCGCCCGGCGGGATAGAAGCCGGGCATGTCGATCACATCCGACAGGGTATCGCGCGTCGTGCCGCCATCGCCGCGATCGGTGAACTGCGACAACATGCCATAGGGTTTGTTGAGCAGCAGCAGGCGCGGCATGGGGGGCGGCCCTTATGCGGGCGCGAATTCGCCGCTGCGTTCGTCCATGACGTGCAGCACGCCGTCGGCAATCGCGAAATAGGCGCCGTGGAGCGTGAGCTTTCCGCTGCGCTCGCGGTCCGGCACGAACGGGAAGGTCCGAAGGTTCGCCAGCGAAACCCGGACGGTTTCCAGTTCCAGCGCGCGGATCGCCTCAGGCCCGTCGCCATGTTCCGCGAACACGCGCTCGCGCGCGTCGTCGAGCAGGTCGATCCAGTGGGCGATGAAGCCGCCGCTTCCCGGCTCGGCATCCTTGAAGCATTGCGACAGCGCGGCATGAACGCCGCCGCATGCGCCGTGGCCCATCACCACGATCTCCTCGACCTCCAGCTGGGTCACCGCAAATTCGAGCGCCGCCGATACACCGTGACGGCCGCCGCCAGTTTCGAACGGCGGCACCAGATTGGCAACGTTGCGCACGACGAAAATCTCGCCCGGCGACGTATCGAAGATCTGCGCCGGATCGACCCGGCTGTCGGAACAGGCGATCACCATCACCCTGGGGCTTTGCCCTGCGCTCAGCGTCTGCCAGCGTGCGCGTTCGATGGCCCATTCCTGGTCGCGAAAGCGGTGATATCCCTGGACGAGTTCTGCGAATCCGGTCATGCGCGCATCCATAGCGCGTGGAGGCCTTTGCGCAAACGCCCGGCGCTTGTGCCGCCGCCTGTCCGTGGCTATCTCGCGTGGCATGAACGACCCGACGCCCGTTGTCCGCCCGCCCCGTCAGCGCAAGCCCGACTGGATTCGCGTCAAAGCACCGACGTCCGCAGGCTTTGCCGAGACCAAGGCGCTGATGCGCGCGAAAAAGCTGACGACGGTCTGCGAAGAGGCGGCGTGCCCGAACATCGGCGAATGCTGGACCAAGAAGCACGCGACGGTGATGATCCTGGGCGATACCTGCACCCGCGCCTGCGCCTTTTGCAACGTCAAGACGGGGATGCCGCGCGCGGTCGATGCGAAGGAACCCGATCACGTCGCCGAAGTCGCGGTGCAGATGGGGTTGCAGCACATTGTCATCACCTCGGTCGATCGCGACGACCTGCCCGATGGCGGCGCGTCGCAATTCGTGAAGGTGATCCGCGCGATCCGCGCCGCCGCGCCCGCGACGACGATCGAGATCCTGACCCCCGATTTCCGCAACAAGGCCGACGCCGCGGTCGAGGCGATCGTCGAGGCCCGTCCCGACGTTTATAACCACAATCTCGAAACCGTCCCGCGGCTCTATCCGACGATCCGCCCCGGCGCGCGCTATTACGCGTCGCTCAGGCTGCTGGAGAGCGTGAAGAAGCACGATCCGTCGATCTTCACCAAATCGGGCGTGATGCTGGGGCTGGGCGAACAGCGGCTTGAGGTGCATCAGGTCATGGACGACATGCGGTCCGCCGATGTCGATTTCCTGACGATGGGCCAGTATCTGCAACCCACGCCGCGCCACGCCAAGGTCGAGGATTTCGTGACTCCGCAGGCGTTCGACGCCTATGCCGCGATCGCGCGGGCCAAGGGCTTCCTGCTGGTCGCATCGTCGCCGCTGACCCGCTCCAGCTATCACGCCGGCGACGATTTCGAAAAGCTGCGCGCCAATCGCGAAGCGAAGCTGGCGCGGAGCGGGCAGGGCATTCGCGCCTGATGCCCAAACATACCGAAACCCGGCACCTGCCCTACACGCCGGAACAGATGTTCGACATGGTGGCCGATGTCGGCCGCTATGGCGAGTTCCTGCCCTGGGTCAGTGCGATCCGGGTGCGGTCGGACAGCGAAACCGAAATGGTCGCGGACATGATCGTCGGGTTCAAAGGGCTGCGCGAGACGTTCACGTCGAAGGTCGACAAGCAGCGTCCGCGCCATATCCGCGTCGATTATGTCGACGGACCGCTCAAATATCTCAACAATGACTGGACGTTCCGCGCGGATGATGACGGCGGTTGTTACGTCGATTTCTGCGTCGATTTCGCGTTCAAGAACCGGATGTTCGAAATGCTGGCGGGGCAGGTGTTCGACCGGGCGCTGCGCAAGATGATCGGCGCGTTCGAAGACCGGGCTCGGGTGCTTTACGGCGAGGGCGGGGCGTCCTCCGCCGCCTGATCGTCGCCCAACGGGTTGGCGCCGGGCATCAGCAGATCGAGCGCGCACAAAGCCGCCTGAAGCCGGATCTGGCCGCGGCCCTCATCGTCGAACTTGCGCTCGTCGGCGACCACGTCGCGCGGATCGTTGCCGCGTTCGGCGCGCGCGAAGACCACGGTGCCCACCGGCTTCATCTCGCTCCCGCCACCCGGCCCGGCGATGCCGGTGATCGCGACCGCGACATCGGCCTGCGAATGCTTGAGCGCACCCTGCGCCATGCTCCACGCGACCGCGACCGACACCGCACCGAAGGTTTCGACCAGATCGGACGGCACGTCGATCGCGCTTTGCTTGGCTTCGTTCGAATAGGTGACGAAGCCGATGTCGAACACGTCCGACGAGCCCGGAATTTCGGTCAGTGCCGCCGATACCAGCCCGCCGGTGCAGCTTTCGGCGAGCGCGATGCGGCGACCGGCGGCGCGGTTCGCCTCGATCGCGCGCCTTGCGGCATCGACCAGCTTGGCGGGCAGCACGTTCTCCATCAGCCGGCGACCGGACAGATGCGAAGACGGCTCGGCACGCGATTGCGCACTTCGGACCGTTCGTCATTGGTCGCGACCTGAGCGAACAGCACGGCGAGCCCCGCCAGATTGCGGGCGGGCAGCGGCTCCATCAGCGTCACCGCGCGGTCGATCGTCGGGCAATCCTGCGCGCGGATTTCCTTGACCAGCAATTCGGTCATCATCGTGCCGACCAGCGGCGCTGCGAAATCCGAATCGAGCATCGAACTCGCTTCGGGCTGGATCTTGGCGATCGCGCGCTTGGCGATCGGCCACGCGCCGCGCGATTCTTCCCTGTATTTGGCGAGGAACGGGCTCGACAGGCGACGGAGCATCGCGTTCTGCGGAAGGTTGGCGGCGCAGAGCTGGCCGGTGCGCTGGAGCATTTCAGGCGCGACGAACAGAAACAGCGCCTCGGCCTCCTGCGTCGTCACGCAATTGCGGCTGGCCTGCTCGGCCTGCGCGATCGGAGCGGCGACGATCGCGGCGAGCGCGGCGGTCAGGCCGATGAACGGGATACGCTTCATATACTGGAAACCCCTGAAAAACGGACGGTCGCGACGGCCTGAGCGGCAATGCCTTCGCCGCGCCCGGTGAAACCGAGCCGTTCGGTCGTCGTCGCCTTGATGCTAACCCGCGCCACCGGCAGCCGCAACAGATCGCCGATCCGCGCGCGCATCGCGTCGCGATGCGGCCCGATCTTGGGCGCTTCGCAGATGATCGTCAGGTCGACGAAGGTGACGCGCCCACCCTCCGCCTCGACCAGTGACGCGGCGTGCTGAAGGAACTGCGCCGAATCCGCGCCTTTCCATTTGGGGTCGCTGGGCGGGAAATGCAGGCCGATATCCCCCGCTGCGATCGTCCCGAGCAACGCGTCGGTGATGGCGTGGAGCGCGACATCGGCATCGCTGTGACCCGACAGCCCCTTGTCGTGCGGGATGTGGACGCCACCCAGCCAGAGTTCTTCTCCGGCAGCGAGGCGGTGGACGTCGTAGCCGCTGGCGGTGCGATATTCGGGTGCTGGCGTCATGCGGGCCTCGGCCTCTGCGAAATCGGACGGATAGGTCAGTTTCTCAAGCATATTGTCGCCCTGGACGAGGATGACGTCATGGCCGCTCGCCCGTGCGATTTGGGCATCGTCGGTCGCTTCGGAATCGGCGGGCCATGCGCGGTGGGCGTTCAGGATCGCGTCGAAGCGGAACACCTGCGGGGTCTGGATGCGGTGGAGGTTGTCGCGGGATACGACCTCCCCCAGTATCCCCGAACTCCCCGATCCGTTCGTTTCGAGCGAAGTCGAGAAACGTGAGCTTGGCGCTTGTAAGCGTTTCTCGACTTCGCTCGAAACGAACGGGGTGGGCGGGGTGACTGTCCCGCGCGCCAGCGTGTCGGACACGGGCAGGGCAGGGACCGCCCCCGCTGCCTTATCCAGCGCCGCAAGCAAACGACCGACCACCGTCCCCGGGACAAACGGCCGCGCAGCGTCATGGATCAGCACCCGTGCAACGTCACTCCCGCCAAGATACGCCAGACCGCGCGCCACCGACTCTCGCCGCGTCACGCCACCCTCGACCCATTCGACATCGCCGATCGCCGCGCGCAGCAAGTCTTGCTGCCCTGAACCGATCACCACGACCACGCGGTCGATCCCAGGATGCGCGGCCAGCGCACGGTGGCTGTGCGCCACCATCGCGGTGCCGCCGATGCGCGCGAATTGCTTGGGCAGCGCCTGTCCCGAACGCTCGCCGCGCCCGGCAGCGACGATCAGCGCGACCGTGGTTCCCTGTTCCATCGCCCACCTGCTAGCCGAGCACAGGCCATGCCGCCAGCCTTGCACGCACCCGGCGCTTCGACTATGGCCTGCCTGTTTTTCAGGCACATCGATGACCACGCTCAAGCCCATCCAGATCGGACCCGTCCGGATCGACGCCCCCGTCCTGCTCGCGCCGATGACCGGCGTGACCGATTTGCCGTTCCGCAAACTGGTGCGCCGCTATGGTTCCGGGCTGAACGTGACCGAGATGATCGCCAGCCAGGCCGCGATCCGCGAGACGCGCCAATCGATCCAGAAGGCGGCATGGGATCCGATCGAGGAACCGGTGTCGATGCAGCTCGTCGGCTGCACGCCCAAGGAAATGGGCGAGGCCGCCAAGCTGAACGAGGATCGCGGTGCGGCGATCATCGACATCAACATGGGCTGTCCGGTGCGCAAGGTAACGAACGGCGACGCCGGTTCCGCGCTGATGCGCGATCTGGACCATGCCGCGCATCTGATCCGCGAAACCGTCGATGCCGTGAGCGTTCCGGTGACGCTCAAGATGCGGATGGGCTGGTGTCATGACAGCCTGAACGCGCCGGAACTGGCCAAGATCGCCGAACAGCTGGGCGTCAAGATGGTGACCGTCCACGGACGGACCCGCAATCAGATGTACAAGGGCTCCGCCGACTGGGCGTTCATCCGCCGGGTGAAGGATGCGGTGTCGATCCCCGTCATCGCCAATGGCGATATCTGTACGCTGGAGGACGCCGACGCCGCGCTCGAACAATCGGGTGCGGACGGCATCATGATCGGGCGTGGGGCCTACGGAAAGCCCTGGCTGCTCGGCCAGATGATGGCCTGGCTGACCGAAGGCAAGCGCCTCGCCGATCCCAGCCTCGACGAACAATATCTGACCATTGCAGAACATTATGACGCGATGCTCGACCATTATGGCGACGTCACCGGCGTCAACATGGCGCGCAAGCATATCGGCTGGTATACCAAGGGGTTGAGCGGATCGGCGGAGTTCCGCAACAAGGTCAACCAGGTGCCCGATGCGCGCGTCGTCAAGACGATGCTTGCCGATTTCTACGCGCCCTATCGTGCCCGCGCGGCAGCATGAACGACGCGGCGAAGGCGCCTCGCTTCGCCGAACTCTTCGCCGCGCTGCCGGTCGCGACGCTGGTGCTCGATCCCGACGGTCGCATCGCCCACGCCAACGGCGCTGCCGAACATGTCCTTGGCTTTTCCGAACGCGCACTTATCGGCAAACCGCTCGACGCGGCGATCGCGCCGCCTTCGGGCTATGCCGCGCGGCGGGAGGGGCACGGTTTCGCCGCCTATGATGTCGATATGGAACGGGTGCGCGGCGGGCGGCTGCGCGGCGATTTCGTCGAGACCTTGGTGGTCGATCACGACGGTTGGCGGATCGTCACCCTGCACGAAGCCCCGCAATCGCGCCGCTTGGGCCACGGCCCCGAACGCAGCGCGGGCGCACGCGCAGCGATCGGCGCGGCGGCGATGCTGGCGCATGAGATCAAGAACCCGCTGTCGGGCATTCGCGGTGCGGCGCAACTGATTGCGAGCGGCATCGACGATGTCGAACCGCTGACGACCCTGATTACCACCGAAGTCGATCGGATCGCCGCGCTGATCGACCGGATGGAGGATTTCACTCACGACCGCCCGCTGCGGCTGTCGCCCGCTAACATCTATCCGTTGCTCGGCCATGTCCGTCGGCTCGCCGATGCCGGGTTCGCGCGCGGGACGACGCTCGTCGAGCGGTACGATCCCTCTCTCCCCCCGGTGATGGTCGATGCCGATGCGTTTCAACAGATCATGCTGAATCTGTTGAAAAACGCCGCCGAAGCCATTGAAAAAACGAACGAGCCTAAGATCGTCATCGCCACCGCCTATCGCCACGGCATGGCCGCCAGCCCCGCGCCCGGCCAGCCGCGCCGTCCGCTGCCGATCGAAATCGCAGTGATCGACAATGGCCCCGGCGCGCCCGAGGATATCGTCGAACATCTGTTCGAACCGTTCGTGACGGGCAAGCGCGAGGGAAGGGGGCTTGGCCTCCCCCTCGTCGAAAAGCTGGTCGGCGACATGGGCGGAATCGTCCAATATGATCGTGAGGGCGATCCGCCGCACACCATCTTCCGCATCCTGCTCCCCAGAGCCGTTCAGGGAACCACGCCGCAATGACGCGCCAGGCCACGATCCTCGTCATCGACGACGACGCCGCGATCCGCACCGTGGTCGGCCATGCGTTGCGCCGCGACGGTCACCGGGTGGTCGTGGTAGACAGCCTGAAGGCCGCACGCTCCGAACTGGCGGCGGGCCTGCCCGACGTGCTGATTACCGATGTGGTGCTGCCCGACGGCGACGGGCTGGACCACGCCGCGACACTGGCGGAAGAGCATCCCGGATTGCCGGTCATCGTCTTTTCCGCGCGCAACACGCTTGCGACCGCGGTGCGCGCGAGCGAAGTCGGTGCGTTCGATTATCTGCCCAAACCGTTCGACCTCGACACCCTGTCGACCGCGGTCAGCGGCGCGCTGGCGCGCAGCGCCGGGCCGCCGGTGGATAGGGGCGACGATGACGGGGCAGGGCCGCTGATCGGGCGGTCGCCCGCGATGCAGGACGTGTACCGGATCATCGCGCGCGTCGTCTCGAACGACCTGACCGTGCTGATCTCCGGCGAATCGGGAACCGGCAAGGAACTGGTCGCGCGCGCGGTGCACGATCTGGGCGCGCGCAGGGGGGGGCCGTTCGTCGCGCTCAACATGGCGGCAATCCCGCGCGAGTTGATCGAGGCGGAGTTGTTCGGTCACGAACGCGGCGCGTTCACCGGCGCGCAGGCGCGGGTCGCGGGCAAGTTCGAACAGGCGGCGGGCGGCACCCTGTTCCTCGACGAAATCGGCGACATGCCGATGGAGGCGCAGACGCGGCTGCTCCGCGTCCTCCAGTCGGGCGAATTCACCACCGTCGGCGGCGCGCGCACGATTCGCGCGGATGTCCGCATCGTCGCGGCGACCAACAAGGATCTGTCGGCGCTGGTCGCATCGAACCAGTTTCGCGAAGACCTGTTCTACCGGCTGAACGTCGTCCCCGTCACGCTTCCGCCGCTGCGCGAACGGCGGCAGGACATTGCGTTGCTCGCCAGCCATTTCCTCGACCGGGCGGCGGCGGACGGCCTGCCGCGAAAGCGGCTCGACGAACCGGCAATCGCCCTGCTCGAAGCGCATGGCTGGCCGGGCAATGTCCGCGAGCTGGAAAATGTGATGCGCAGACTCGCCGCCCTCAGTCGCGACGAAGTGGTGGGGGCGGGGGAATTGCGGTTGCTGCTCGCCGATGGCGTCATGACGCCAAGCGCTCCGCCCGCGTCGCTCCCGGCAGAGGCGATCGAGACCGCCGTACGCGCCCGCATTGCCGAAATCGCGCGCGAAACGCCCGCCGCGCTGGAGGATGGCACGCTTTACGACCGCATCATCGCCGATGTCGAACGCCCGCTGATCGAAGCGATGCTGGCACGGCATGGCGGCAACCAGCTTCGCGCGGCGAAAGCGATGGGCATCAACCGCAATACGCTGCGCAAACGGCTCGACGATCTGGGCATCGACAGCCACCCACCGCGCCGAACCGGTAACGAGTAGCGCTAGACCGCCGCCGATTGTGTGTTCTCTTGGCAACAATCCCGTTGTATCATCGCAACGATGACTGTTGCCGATGCGCCATTGGTTGGAGAGGAAACGCGACTTGGTCGTCGTATCCCTTTAGCGAAAATGGCGGAAGGCGGCGTGATTGTTGTGATCGTCGGCGTCGCGATCGTCACTTACTTGACGATCGCCGGGGCAGTCGCAGCAGACCGTCTGTTGTCGCCTGCGCTCTTCGCGTTTTTCCTGGTCGCCAATCTTATTCCTGCCGTCGCGCTGCTGGTGCTTGTAGGTCGGCGCATTGCGCGCTGGCGCGCGGTTCGATCGTCAATTGGCGGCAGCAAGCTTCACAGTCGTCTGGTTGCCACCTTCTCCTTATTGGCGAGCATTCCCATCGTCCTGACGGTGATCGCGGCATCGGTGATGTTTCAGTCCGGCGTACAGCTTTGGGGGTCTGAACGAGCGCGAAGCGCGTTCGAATCAACCATCGACTTGGTTCGCGAGGGGCAGAAGGTCGTGGCCCAACGTTGGACCAACGAAGCGCGGACGATGGTCGGTGATATCCAGCGCGAATATGATGCGATTCCCGAAGGTTCTGAGGAATTCGAGCGCTTTTTCCTCCAGCAGATTTTTCTGCGGTCTTTCTATCAGGCGGTATTGTTTCAAATACCTGACGGCCAGACGGTCGATCCGCTTTACGCCTACGAACAACCCGACGCTCAGATCTTTGTTGAGCGGGTAAATGGTAGAATTCTAAGCCTGCTCGATCGCAACGACAGCACTTACATCGATTTCAACCGCGACATCTTGTGGGTCGTCACGCCGGTCGATCGGACCCAAAACCTGTTTCTCTATGTCGCTACCCCCGTCAATGCGGATTTCCTGACAGCACAGACCGGGTCGGCGCGCGAGGTGGTGCGCGATTATGAAACCTTGCAAAGCCGGTCGCGTTCGCTCCAGCTCACCTTTGCGCTAATGTTATATGGCGTGGCGTTGCTGATCATTGCGCTCGTTATCTACATTGCGATGCTTGTCGCGGATCGCCTCGTCCGCCCGGTTGATCAGTTGGTCGATGCGTCGCAGCGCGTCTCCGAAGGCGATCTGACAGCTCGGGTGCCGACCTTCGACGATCCCGATGAACTTGGCCGGCTCGGTATTGCATTCAACACGATGACCGATCAGCTCCAGCAGCAGACCAACGCGCTCGTCTCCGCCAATTCGCAGATCGAATCGCGCCGTGCGCTGATCGAGGCGGTGATGGAGGGGGTTACCGCGGGCGTGGTGTCGGTGGGCGCGGACCGCTCCATCCGCCTCATCAACAGCTCCGCCCTGTCGATGCTGCGCGCAGGCGAGGGGACCGCGCTTGGCAAACCCCTCGGCGACGTCGCCCCCGAACTCGACCATCTGCTCGACAGCGACAGTCGCGAGGCGGTGGTGCAATTGACCACCGGCGGCGAGGCGCGGACGCTGGCGGTAAAGATCGCAAGCGACGGCGCGGGGCGCATCCTGACGTTCGACGACATCACCCAGCAACTGCTCGATCAGCGGCGTGCCGCCTGGTCGGACGTCGCGCGGCGCATCGCGCATGAGATCAAGAATCCTCTGACCCCGATCCAGCTTGCCGCCGAGCGCCTCCAGCGCCGTTATGGCAAGCAGATCGAGGCCGATGACGGCACTTTTGCGCGGCTGACCGAAACCATCGTCCGCCAGGTCGGGGACCTGCGCCGGATGGTCGACGAATTCTCGTCCTTTGCGCGGATGCCCAAGCCGGTGTTTCGCGAGGAATCGGTCGTCGATCTCGCCCGCCAGTCGCTGTTCCTGCACGAAGTCGCGCATCCCGCGATCCGCTTCACGCTCGATCACGGCGGCATCGCGCCCAGCCTGATCTGCGACCGCCGCCAGATCGGCCAGGCGCTGACCAACATCGTCAAGAACGCGGTCGAGGCGGTCGAGGCGCGCGACTACGAACCCGGCAAGGGCGAGATCAGCGTGACGCTGAGCGAAGGCGACGCGCATCAGGTGCTGGTCGAGATCGCCGACAACGGCGTCGGCCTGCCGCTCGAACGCGACCGCATCGTCGAACCCTATATGACGACGCGTGCGCGCGGGACGGGTTTGGGCCTCGCGATCGTCAAAAAAATCGTCGACGAACATTTCGGAACGATTGCCTTTGCCGATCGGGCAGGGGGCGGCACCGTCGTCACCCTGTGCTTCGACGCCGCGCTGCTCGCGAACATGGCGGGCGTCGATGAGGACGAAGGGGGAGCGGGCGAAGCGCGGCCCGCCATGCTGACGCGCAACTCCAATGGTTGATGTGACATGAAACTCGATATTCTGGTCGTCGACGACGAAACCGACATCCGCGAACTGGTCGCGGGCGTGCTGGAGGATGAGGGCTACGACACGCGTGGCGCCGCCGACAGCGATGCCGCGCTTGAGGCAATCGCGACGCGCCGCCCCAGCCTGGTCTTGCTCGACGTCTGGCTTCAGGGGTCGCGGCTCGACGGGCTAGACCTGCTCGACGAGATCAAGCGGCGCGATCCGTCGATCCCGGTGCTGGTCATCTCGGGCCACGGCAATCTGGACACCGCGGTCGCGGCGATCCGGCGCGGGGCGTCCGATTTCATCGAAAAGCCGTTCGAGGCCGAGCGCCTGCTGCTGATGGTCGAACGCGCGACCGAGACCGAGCGGCTGCGCCGCGAAGTCGCGGCGCTGCGCGCTTCGGCGGGACGAGAGGACGACCTGACCGGCAGTTCGACCGCGATCAACGCGGTGCGCGCGACGTTGAAGCGCGTCGCGGGCACCGGCAGCCGGGTTCTGATTACCGGCGGCCCCGGCGTCGGCAAGGAAGTCGCCGCGCGGCTGCTCCACGGATGGAGCCAGCGCGCCACCGGCCCGTTCGTCATCGTCAGCGCCGCGCGGATGACGCCCGAGCGCGTCGAGGAGGAATTGTTCGGCGTCGAACGCGAAGGCGACATGGTCCATCCCGGCCTGCTCGAACAGGCGCATGGCGGCACGTTGTTCCTCGACGAGATCGCCGACATGCCGGTCGCGACCCAGGCGCGCATCCTGCGCGTGCTGACCGACCAGAGCTTCACCCGCGTCGGCGGCCAGCGGATGGTGAAGGTCGATGTCCGTGTCGTCTCGGCCACCGCGCGCGACCTTACCTTGGAAATCGCCGAGGGTCGGTTCCGCGAGGATTTATACTATCGTTTGAATGTCGTACCGGTGGTTATTCCCGCGCTGTGCGAACGGCGCGAGGATATTCCGCCGCTGGTCGAACATTTCGTCGCGCATTACGCCAACGAACGCCGCGTGCCGACGCCGGAGATCGCGCCCGATGCGATCGTCGCGCTGCAATCCTATGAATGGCCCGGCAATGTCCGCCAGCTTCGCAACGTTGTCGAACGCACGATCATCATGGCGCCGGGCAACCGCATCGGCCGGATCGACGTCGATTTGCTTCCCGCCGAAGTGCTTGGTCCGCCCGAGGGGGTGGACGGCGATTTCGGCAGCAACGTCGTGATGGGGGCGCCGCTGCGCGAAGCCCGCGAGACGTTCGAACGGCAATATCTGCGCGTTCAGATCCGTCGCTTCTCGGGCAATATTTCGCGCACGGCGAGCTTCATCGGAATGGAGCGGTCGGCGCTACACCGCAAGCTCAAGATCCTGGGCATCACCGAAACGCGCGAGGATTAAGGACGGTGGTGCTGGACGAACCGGGTCCGCAACCCTAGATTGCGAACGCAACTCGCCACGGGGGCGGGGCGTTCGACGCCGGATGCCGGCGCATTGCGGGGCCATGACCTCGCCAAGAAAATAAAGGGCAAAAGTCGATGGCCGAAAAACAAAGCTCGCTGCAAGACCTGTTTCTGAACGCGCTCCGCCGTTCCAAAACGCCGGTGACCATGTTCCTGGTAAAAGGCGTGAAGCTCCAGGGGATCGTCACCTGGTTCGACAATTTCTCGGTGTTGCTGCGCCGCGACGGCCAGTCGCAGTTGATCTACAAGCACGCGATCTCGACCATCATGCCCGCGGGTCAGGCCGATCTCGACTCCATCGTGAAGCAGGTCGCCGAACAGCAGCACAAAAACCCGTTGCTCCAGGAAATCTTCCTCAATGCGGTGCGCAAGAGCGGCGACAATGTGACGATGTTTCTGGTCAACGGCGTCATGCTTCAGGGGCATATCGCCGCGTTCGACTTGTTCTGCATGTTGCTCCAGCGCGAAGGCATGTCCCAGCTCGTCTACAAACATGCGGTATCGACCATTCAGCCCGCCAACCCGCTCAACCTCGCCGAAGAGCAAGCATCGCTGGACCAGGATTGACCACCGGATTTGAACGCGACGCGCGTGAATTCGCGCGCGGTGCCAGGGCTATCGTCGTGCTGCCGGACACCGGCGGCGCGACGCGCGATGCCGAGGCGCGGGTGGAGGAAAGCGCAGGCCTTGCGCTCGCCATCGGGCTGGAAGTCGTGGGCAAGACAGTGCTTCGCGTTCGCCAGCCAAAGCCGGCGACGCTGATCGGCAGCGGCCAGGCGGACGAACTCGCTGCCGATGTCCGCGACTTGTCGGCCGATCTTGCCATATTCGACGCCAGCCTGACTCCGGTTCAGCAGCGCAATCTGGAAACCGTGTTGGGGTGCAAGGTCATCGACCGCACCGGCCTGATCCTCGAAATCTTCGGCGAACGTGCGGCGACTGCGGAGGGGCGGTTGCAGGTCGAACTCGCGCATCTCGATTATCAGTCGGGGCGACTGGTGCGCAGCTGGACCCACTTGGAACGCCAGCGCGGCGGTTTCGGCTTTCTGGGCGGTCCCGGCGAAACCCAGATCGAGGCCGACCGGCGGATGATCCGCGACCGCATGGCCCGGCTGCGCCGCGAACTCGATCAGGTCGGGCGCACGCGCTCGCTCCACCGCGACCGGCGCCAGCGCGCACCGTGGCCGGTGGTGGCGCTGGTCGGCTATACCAATGCCGGAAAGTCCACTCTTTTCAATCGCTTGACCGGATCCGACGTCATGGCGAAGGATTTGTTGTTCGCGACCCTCGACCCGACATTGCGGCAAGTGCGTCTGCCCGGCATCGACAAGGCGATCCTGTCCGACACGGTGGGGTTCGTCAGCGATCTGCCGACCCAACTGGTCGCCGCGTTCAAGGCGACGCTCGAAGAAGTCGTGTCGGCCGATCTGCTGCTCCACGTCCGCGACGTCGCGCATCCCGATACCGAAGCGCAGGCAGCCGATGTCGAAAAGGTGC
The DNA here is from genome assembly GCF_054457155.1 of Sphingomonas aestuarii. Classification (NCBI taxonomy): domain Bacteria; kingdom Pseudomonadati; phylum Pseudomonadota; class Alphaproteobacteria; order Sphingomonadales; family Sphingomonadaceae; genus Sphingomonas; species Sphingomonas aestuarii. Next base: position 137,998 of record NZ_JBTKVV010000001.1, read on the forward strand.
TGGCCGAACTGGGCGTGGATGACGAAACGCCGCGGTTCGAGGCATGGAACAAGCTCGACCTGCTCGACAACGAACGGCGCGAGGCATTGAACGCGGAAGCGCCGCGGCGCGACGATGTGGTGGCAATCTCCGCACTGACGGGGGAGGGCGTGGACCTGCTCGTCGAGACGGTCGCCGATCGGCTGACCGTCGGGCATCGCCGCTATCAGATCGCGCTCGATGCGGGCGACGGCGCGGCGGCAGCATGGCTGCACGCGCATGGCGAGGTGCTGGACCAGTGGGTCGATGGCGCGCAGATCGGCTATGAAGTGCGAATGGCGCCCAGCGATTTCGACCGGTTCAGTCGCCGCGAAGCGTAGAGCCACGCCGTATTGATCCGTTCGAGACCAACGCTGAAAGGGTGATCGACGGCAAATCACCGCACTATCGGAACATGCTCCGATAGTGGCGCATCATTGCGACGCGCGCTTTGCCTGCTGCCACAGTACTTCCTTTTCATCGAGGGACAGCGACTGGAACGCGTCACCGCCCGCTTGCTCGATGCTGCGGAAACGCCGCTCGAACTTGCCGTTGGCCAGACGCAACGCCGATTCCGGGTCGACGCCCAGATGCCGTGCCCAGTTGACGACCGCGAACAGCAGGTCGCCGACTTCTTCGGCGCGGGTGGCGTCGTCGGCATGTTCGATTTCTTCGATTTCCTCGGCGATCTTCGCCTTGGGGCCGCGTTCGTCGGGCCAGTCGAACCCGGTGCGCGCCGCGCGCTTCTGAAGTTTTTCGGCGCGCAGCAGCGCGGGCAGGCCGAGCGCCACGCCATCAAGCGCGCTGGTCGCGCCTTTGGAATCGCGTTCCTCGGCCTTGATTTGTTCCCACAAATGGTGTCCGCCATCGCCACGGTCACCGAAAATATGCGGGTGCCGGCGCTCCATCTTGTCGCTGATCGCCGTGATCACATCGCTCAGGTCGAACGCGCCGATTTCTTCGGCCATTCGCGCGTGGAAGACGACCTGAAGCAGCAAGTCGCCGAGTTCGTCCTTCAGGTCTTCCAGATCGCCGCGCTGGCATGCATCGGCGACTTCATAGGCTTCCTCAATCGTGTAGGGCGCGATCGTCTCGAACGTCTGGGCACGGTCCCATTCGCACCCGGTCTTCGGGTCGCGCAAGCGCGCCATGATGCGGGTAAGCCGTTCGATCATGCATCGGCGCTACAGGACGAGAGGGCGCCGTGACAACCGCCCTCCCGCACATCATGGTGCAATATCGATAATATATATTATGTAAATCTTCGGATGCGTTTATGGATCGAGCGCCTTTACCGGTGGCAATCCCCTCACAACCTCAGATCGAACGTATAAGTCGCCGCAACGCCCGCGTAGAACTGATTCTCCGACCCGAAATTCCGAACGATCGGCGATTCATCGCCTGCGCCGACCAGGCGATCATATCCAGCCTGACCGTAAACGCCCCAGCGATCGGTCAGCTGATAATGGCCCGACGCCTGAAGCCCGACGGCGTAGAGCCCGCCATCGGGCGCATAGGCGTTGAGGCCGGTGCGGAGCGCGACGTCGGGCGCGACGCCGAAATAGCGCCCCTCGAATTCACCGTCGCCAAATCGTGCGCGCGGGCCGATGCCCATCACCAGCTTCTGGTCGGCACTACGAAGGACATAATCGACCGCCACGTCGCCGACAAAGCCGTCATGCCCATTGATACCGATCCGCGCTTCGCCGCGCAGGCGAATGGCTGGCGTCGCATAGGCCTCGACGAAGATGCCGGGTTCCAGCCCGACCTTGATGTCGCCCACCGCGGCGCCGACGTCCGATTCGCGACGCTTTGCGCGGAAATTGAAGGTCGGACCGATGCTGAAATTTCCGCTGCGGATCAGCCGGATTCCGGGACTGTCGTCCGACGCGCTATAGGGCATTGGCTCGCCGGGACGCCGAATCTTGCCAAACGGCAGCGGAAACACTGTATAGTCGTCAGAGCCGAGATGCTTCGGTCCAACTTGTGCGCCCAGACCGACTGTGATGACGCGGTCACGACCATCGCCGTCCTGCGCGCTCGCGGCAGTCGGCGTGGCCACGGCGGCGAATGCGATAATAGCGGCGCGGCGCACGGGCCGCTTGATGATCGCGCGAAATGCCATAAATTCCCTGCCCTTATCCCTGCTCGCAACGATCATGTTTCGACAGTCGAACCCGATCCCGCGGCGTCGGTAGCGTTTGTCGGCGCAGTTGGTTCCAGGATCAATACCCCCTGCTCCACCCGCCAGCCGTGCAGCCGCGACAAAACGTTCATGCCGATGACGTTCAGATCGCTGTCGCCGGGCAGGATCACCGCCGCGACATCGCGCATCGTCATGTTGCCGATCGTCAGCGTCTCGATGGTCGCGCGCTGCGCCGCCATCGTCCCACCGGCGGTTTGAAGAATGACGGGGAAGCCACTGACAACAGGCTCTATTCCGGCCTCCGCCGCGGTTTGTTCAGACAGCACGGTCAGCGTCGCGCCGCTGTCAATCAGCAGCCGTTTGTCGATACCGTCAATGTTCACATTCGCCCAGTAATGGCCGTCGATCGATCTCCGGATACGCACCGTGTCGCCATCGACCGTCTGCTCGGCGATGCCCAGCGATTCCAGCCCGCCTCGCGCGATCGCGCCCAGTTCTTCGCGGCGGTCGATGATCAGGAACAAGATCAGCGCGATCAGCGCCCAAGCAAGCAGTGATTTAAGGGCGAACCCGATCGATACGCGTCGCACGGACAGCGCCGAAATCACCAGCACCAGCGCGCCGATTCCCCATAGCAGATGGACCGTATCGAACCCGCTCACGCCACCAACTCCATGCCGTCATAACCGGGCTCGACACCCGGCGGGAGTGTGTTCTTTAGCGCGGCATAGTCCATCGAATTGTCCATATGCACAAGCGCCGCACGCCGGGGGCTGCATTCGGCGATCCATCCCAATGTCGCGTCCAGGTGCGGATGCGTCGGATGCGGTTCGCGTCGAAGCGCATCGACGACCCATATGTCCAGTCCGCCATACAGGTCGCGCATGTCGCTGGTAAATTCATGGAAGTCGGTGGCGTAACCGATTGCCTTGCCGTCTTTTTCGAATTTGAGGCCAGTCGCGAAAATGTCGCCATGCGGCTGATCGACGCTGGTGACGTCGATGTCGCCGATGCGCCGCCTCTCGCCCAGCGGTTCGATCGTCGCGGTGGCGCGGTATCCGCCGCCGCCGTCGAACACATAATCGAACCGGTGGTTCAACCGTCGGATCGTCTTTGGATGCGCGAAGCCCGTAACCGGACGACGCATAATGTGAAAAATCTGCCTCAGATCGTCGATGCCGTGCGTGTGATCGGCATGGTCGTGGGTCCAGATCACCGCATCGAGGCGATCGACCCTCGCCGCGTTCAGCTGTTCGCGCATGTCGGGGCTGGTGTCGATCAAGATGCGCGTGGTTTCGCTTTCGACCAGCACCGACGCCCGCGTCCGTCGGTTGCGCGGCTCGCCCGGATCGCACTGGCCCCAGTCATTCCCGATCCGCGGAACGCCTGAGGAGGTCCCGGAGCCGAGAATGCGGATTTTCAACATGATAGGGCGTTATATGGCGCGATCACGTCAGCGTCTTGGCGAACAGGGTGTGGAAATTAACGCGGGTCCGCTCGGCCAGCTCGTCGGCGTCCTCTCCGCGCAACTCGGCGAGAAAGCGACAGGTATCGGCGACGAAGGCCGGCTCCCCCGGCTTGCCGCGATGCGGGACGGGGGCCAGAAAAGGCGCGTCGGTTTCGATCAACAGCCGCTCGATCGGCAGCCATCTGGCCGTATCCTGCAAATCGCGTGCATTCTTGAACGTGACGATGCCGGAAATCGAGATATAAAAGCCCAAATCCAGTGTCTTGCGCGCGAAATCCCCACTGGCGGTGAAGCAGTGGATGACGCCGGGATAGGCCTCCTTCGCCATTTCGTCGGCCAATATCTCGGCGGTATCGTCCTCCGCGTCGCGGGTGTGGACGATGATCGGCAAGCCGGTGTCGCGCGACGCGGCGATATGGCTGCGAAAGCTCGCGCGCTGACGGTCGCGGTCGCTATGGTCGTAATAATAATCGAGGCCGCTTTCACCAATCCCGACGACGCGGGGATGCGCGGCGCGCTCGACCAGCTTGGCGGTGTCGATATCGGGATGCCGGTCGGCTTCATGCGGATGGATACCCACCGTCGCCCAGACGTCGGCTTCGCGCTCGGCGACGCCCAGCACATCGTCCCATTCGCTTTCGCGCGTCGCGATGTTGAGCATCGCGCTGACACCCGACGCCCGCGCGGATGCCAGAACCTCGCCCTGTCGCTCGGCCAGGCCCTTATAGTTCAGATGACAATGGCTGTCGGCTAACCGCATCAGGCGGGTTCTTCCTCGATCACTTCGCGTCTCGGAAAGATGGGGGTTGGCGGCGCGATGCGAAACCCCCGATCTTGCAGCGCGGCATACCAGCCATCGCGATCCTCGAGCGCGACATGGCTGCGATCGTCGACGCCAAGCTGACCGAGCAAGGTCGCGGCCGAGGTCGGCACCACCGGCAGGATGGTGACGCCCAGGCTGCGGATCGCGCGCAGCAGCGTGCCCAGCACGGCGTTCATCCGTTCGGGATCGGTCTTGCGTAAGGCCCAAGGCGCCTGCGTGTCGATATAGGCGTTGCACGCGAACACGCCGCGCATCCATGCCTCGACCCCTTGCGTCAGCGCCAGGTCGGCAAATTGTGTGCGAAACTCGGCGCAGGCGGCATCGACGGTATCGAGCAATTCGGTATCCGCCGCATCGGCGCGCCCTGCGTCCGGAAGAGCACCGTCGAGATTTTTGGCAATGAACGCCAGCGTCCGCTGCGCCAGATTGCCGAAGCTGTTGGCAAGGTCGGCATTGGCTCGTGTCACGATTGCCTCGGCCGAAAAGCTGCCGTCTTGCCCGAACGACACGTCGCGCATCAGGAAATAGCGCAGCGAGTCGACGCCATATCGTTCGGCCAAAGTCATCGGGTCGACGACATTGCCGCTCGACTTCGACATCTTCTCCCCTCGATTGAGGAGGAAGCCGTGGCCGTAAACCTGCCTGGGCAGCGCGACCTTCGCAGACATCAGGAAGGCCGGCCAGTAAACCGCGTGAAACCGCACGATATCCTTGCCGATCAGGTGGATATCGGCGGGCCAATACTTCGCCATCCGGTCGGCATCGTCGGGATAGCCCGCGCCGGTCAGGTAATTGGTCAGCGCATCGACCCAGACATACATGACATGGCCGTCCGATCCCGGCACCGGGACTCCCCAGTCGAAACTGGTGCGCGACACCGACAGATCGACCAGACCGCCCTCGACGAAGCGGATCACTTCGTTGCGGCGGCTTTCGGGGCGGATGAAGTCGGGATTGGCGGCGTAGAAATCGAGCAAGGGCTGCTGATATTTGGACAGACGGAAGAACCAAGTTTCCTCCGTGGTCCATTCGACAGGCGTGCCCTGAGGCGACAGCTTCGCGCCCCCTTCCCCGTCGGTCAGTTCCTTTTCCTCGTAAAAGGCTTCGTCGCGAACCGAATACCAGCCTTCGTAACGGTCGAGATAGAGGTCACCAGCATCCGCCATCGCCTGCCAGATCGCCTGGCTTGCGCGATAATGCGCGGGCTCGACAGTGCGGATGAAACGATCGCACGAAATATCCAGATCGCGTGCCATCGCATCGAAATGGCTCGACATTTCGTCCGCGAGCGCGCGCACTTCGACGCCGCGCCCGCGCGCGGTCTGGACCATTTTCAGGCCATGTTCGTCGGTGCCGGTCTGAAAGAACACGTCGCGGCCAGCCTGGCGTTGAAAGCGCGCAATCGCGTCGGCGGCGATCATTTCATAGGCATGGCCGATATGCGGTTTGCCGTTGGGGTAATGGATCGCGGTGGTGATGTAGAAAGGATCGGCCATGCGGTGGGCCTTATCGCGGGGAAAGGCGGAAGCCAATGGACCACCCTGCCGTTGGACCACATTCCCGCTCGTTTGGAGCGAAGTCGAGAAACAGGGTTTAGCGCTCGGAACACATTTCTCGACTTCGCTCGAAACGAACGGACGCAGCTGTTGCGATTATCCCGATCTGCTCGGCGCCAGCCGCGCGACGATCCCGCCCAGTTCGAACACGCTTGATTGCGCATCCAGCGACAGCCCCAGCGAACTCGCCGCTACCGATCGGCTTGCGTCATAAACCCGAAGCGCCGACGCCAGCGCATCGCCCGACAATCCGCGCGCGCGCTCAGCGACGAAACCCGGAACCCGCTCCAGAAACGCTTCGTAGCGCGGCTGTGCGTCCTTGGTCGAGAGCGATTTGGCGAGCCGGTTTCGCACCGCATTGTCCGCATCGCCCGTGTCCGCAATCGTCGCCAGATCGCGCTCGATCGCGGCAAGGTCCAGCCCCACAAAGGACAGCGCCCGTCCGGGCGATCCACCGCCCGCGCGGACCAGCGTTTCGATCTCCTCGGCCGACGCATCGGGAAGCTGCGCGCGCAGCAACCGCGCGACATCGCCGTCCGGGACCGTTTCGAACCGCAACACCCGACACCGCGACCGGATCGTCGGCAGCAACCGCCCCGGCGAATGGCTGATCAGCAGGAAGATCGTGCCAACCGGCGGCTCCTCCAGGCTTTTGAGCAGTGCGTTCGCCCCGCCGCGTTCAAGGTCGTCGACCGAATCGATGACGATGACCCGACGATCCCCCAGCGTCGGTCGCGTCGCAAACCGCGCGATCAGTGCGCGAACATCGTCGATCGGGATCGAACGCTTCAGCCCTTTCTCTGGCTTTTCGGGATCGACCGGCGGCCGCGACAACACGCGAAAATCCGGGTGATTGCCCTTGTCGAACAATTGCGACGCCATCCCGCGCGGATGCGCGGCGGGGTACAGCACGCCCTCCCCCTCTTCCTGTGCGGCCAGCAACCGTCCCGCTGCCTCGACTGCGAAGCTCGCCTTGCCGACGCCCTCCGGTCCCGCGAACAGCCAGCAATGGTGGAGCGATCCGCTCCGCGCAGCCTGATAGAACGCCTGATGCGCGGCGCTGTTTCCGACGAGTGACGTCATGGCAGCAGCTCGGCGAGATCGGCCACCAGCGCATGCGTGACGCTGTCGGGATCGCCGCTTGCATCGATCCGGCGTACCCGATCGCCCTCGGTGTCGGCGATACGCGTGAAGATCGCCGCCACCTGCGCGTGAAAGTTGCTCGCGCGCAGCCCGAACCGATCGGTGACATCCCCGTCGCGCGCACCGGCGCGCGCCGCTCCGGCCTCCGGTGACAGTTCGAGGAAATAGGTGCGGTCGGGCAGCAACCCCTTCGATCCGAATCCGTGCAGCGCCAGGATCGCGGCGTCGTCGATCCCCTGCGCCCCCTGATAGGCGCGGGTCGAATCGATATAGCGGTCGCAGATCACCCAGCGTCCCGCCTCGATCGCGGGGCGGATGAGGCGCTCGACATGATCGGCACGCGCAGCGGCGAACAGCAGCGCTTCTGCATGCGGACTCCAGCGCGCAACGTCGCCCTGCATCAACAGGCTGCGGATCGCCTCCGCGCCGTCGCTGCCGCCGGGTTCGCGAGTAACGACGACCTGGATGCCGCGTTCCTCCAGCGCGGCCGCGAGGCGGCGGACTTGCGTCGACTTGCCCGCCCCTTCCCCGCCTTCGAGCGAAATGAATGTGCCGCGCACCGTCGGGTCGATCAGGCGAACAACGCCATCAGCCCGGCCCAGGCGCGACCGAAGAATCCGGCTTCCTCGACCGCGGTTTCGGCGACCAGCGGCATGGTCTGCGGCGCCATGCCCGGCATGGTGACGACCAGGTCGGCGACATGCTGGCCGGCGGCGATCGGCGCCTTGATCGGGCCGGAATAGACGACCTTCGCCTCCATCTCGGGCGACGCGCCTGCGGGGATGGTAACCGTCAGATTCTTGGGCGCGACCAGTCCGACTTGCGACGACGAACCCAGTTGCACCTCTGCCGTCGTCACCCGCTTGCCCTGCGACACGACCGGACGCGCGCGCCATGCACCAAAGCCCCATTCCATGAAGCGCACCGATTCCTCGGCGCGCCCATTGTAGCTGCCCAATCCGGCAACCACCATGACCAGACGCCGCCCATCTCGTTCGGCCGATCCGGTAAAGCCGTATCCCGCCTCGCTGGTATGCCCGGTCTTCAACCCGTCGGCGCCGTTGACGCGGCCCAGCAGCGGATCGCGGTTCGGCTGGGTGATCGGCGAACCGCCCATCGTTTCGCCAAAGGTGAATTCGCGCTTGGGGTAGAAGCGCTTGTAGAGGTCGGGGAAATTGGTGACCGTCGCCGCCGCCAGCTTCGCCAGGTCGCGCGCGGTGACATAGGTGCAGCCTTCGTCCGGCCACCCGTTCGAATTGCAGAAATTGCTGTTCGTCATGCCCAATTCCTTGGCCTTGGCGTTCATCAATCCGGCAAATGCTTCTTCCGTCCCGGCGACACCCTCTGCCAGCACCACCGACGCATCGTTGCCCGACACGACGACGATCCCGTCGAGCAGATCGGCGACGGTCACTTCCTGATTGGGCGACAGGAACATCGTCGATCCTGCGCTTGGCCCATGCCAGCGCTGCCACGTCTCGGGGCGCACGCGCAGCCGCTGGTCGAGCTTCAATTCGCCCTTCTTGATCAGGTCGAACGCGACATAGGCGGTCATCATCTTCGACATCGAAGCAGGCGGCATCCGCCGGTCGGCGTCCTTGACGAACAGCTCAGCACCCGACGACAGGTCGATCATATAGGCGACCGGCGCCCCGCCCTGAAACGACGGCGCCTGCGCCGCAATCGGGGTGGCGAGAAGGGCGGTCAGGACGAGAGCGGGGACGATCTTACGCATCAAATATGTATCCGGTCTTCAAAAGGTTGTGACGGCAAACTTAAATTCAGTTTGAACGGACGACGGCGGCATCGCGGTATCCCGCCGCCACCGCCTTGGCGCGCGCGGCATCGGCTTCGGCGCGGGTCGCGAACGGCCCCATCCGCACGCGGGTAAGCGCCCCACTGGCGTCGGTAAAGCCACCCAGTCGCGTGGCGAGCGATTTCGCATTGGCCGCGTTGGAGAAGGTGCCGACCTGGACCACGAACCTGCCCGTGCGGGGTGTGCTGACGCTGGCGGCAGGCGCCGGCGCGGCGGCGGGTTTCGGCTTCGGTGCGGGAGCAGGCGTGGGCGATGACGACGGTGCCGGGGGCGGTGCCGGAGTGGTTGGCGCAGGCGTCACGCTCGCAGCTGTCGGCGCTGCGGGAACTTGCGGCAATTGCGCCCGAAGCCCCTTCAACAACGCGTCCGGCGCGTCGAGACGGGTCGGCGCCGCACCGCCCGCCGCCAATGCGGCTTCATCCTGCGCGGTCGGCGCCATCGCACGCACGCGAACCGGTGCGGGCCGCGAAAAGTCGATCCCCAACTGGCTTGCAGCCGCCGGGGACAGCGCGACGACCGATCCGGTCGGCAACGCCGTCTGCTCCACGATCGCGACCAGGATCGTCTTGCCGTTGTCGAGCGCGGTGACTTCGACGAACTCGCCCGACCTCAGCGTCGCGTGCGCGGCATAGGCGCTGAACCGCGGCGGCGTCGCCCCTTCATAGGCGCGGGCATAGCCGACCTGATCGACCCGTACCTCGCCCGGCTGCAATTGCGACGATCCGCTCGGCACCCCATCGGGCGCCGTCGGCATCTCCTGTGGTGCAGCGCCCCCCAGCGCGAGTGCCGCCAATGGCAGCAGGACCAACTCAGCGCGCGATTTCATCCGCCAGCAACCCCACCGACAAAGCATAGAAATTGGAACAATTGTAATCGAGGATGACGCGGTAATTGCCGGTCAACAGATAGGCGGTCTGGCCCGGCCCGTCGGGCTCGATCAGCGACGCCATGACATTGTCCCCCAGCGTCCGGCCCTGCGGCGTGATGCCCAGCGCGCGCCATTCGGCCATCGTCCGCCACTGGCTATGCCGTTCGAACACGCGCGGGCAACGCGGGGACACCATGCGCGTCGTCAGTTCGCTGCGGTTGAATCCGCCCGGCACGCGCACCGGCACGCCCCAGGGTTCGCCCGAGCGCCAGCCCGAAAACACGAAATAATTGGCGATCGACGCCAACGCGTCGGCTTCGCTGCTCCAGATATCGGCGACGCCGTCGCCATCGCCATCGACGGCCAGGCGCAGATAGACCGAGGGCAGGAATTGCGGATGCCCGGTCGCCCCGGCCCAGCTGCCGACCAGACGCGACCGCGGGATGCCGCGATCCATCGCTTTCAATACCGCGATGAACTCGCCGGCGAACAATTCGCGACGCCGCCCTTCATAGGCCAGGCTGGCGAGCGACCGCGCCAGGTCGAAATTCCCGCGCACCGCGCCGTAATTGGTTTCATGTCCCCAGATCGCGACCATCACCTGCGTCGGCACGCCGGTTTGCTCGGAAATCCGGTAGAGCGTCGGGCGCACCCGTTGATAGGCGTTGCGCCCTCGATTGATCCGCGACGCATCGACATGGCGCGCCCGGTAAGGCGCAAAGGGCGGGATCGCGCTCGACCCCGGCGCACCGCCCGGCTGGGCACGATCGAGTTCGACCACGCGCGGGTTATAGGTCAGCGTCGGGACGACCGCATCGATCGTCCGCTGGCTGACCCCCTGACGCCGCGCTTCGGCGGACAGGGTCCGCATATAGGATTCAAAACTCGCCCCATCCTGCGCGAACGCGGCAGAGGAGGGACAAATGGCTGCAAGCGCGAACGCGAAGAGGCCTAGCCCCGCTCGCCGCGCATTTCCGAACACTACCCGCATGACGGTTGTTATGCACAGCGCGGGGGCCGCGCGAAACCCCCGACGACACATTTGCTTGCAACAAACCCGCCGATCGCCCTATTCGCGCGCTCAAGCGGACAGGTGGCCGAGTGGTTTAAGGCAGCGGTCTTGAAAACCGCCGTGGGTGCAAGCTCACCGTGGGTTCGAATCCCACCCTGTCCGCCAAAATAGGGGGCGACATGCTTAAGGCGCAAATCCACTGGAGGGGAACGACAGGCGTCGTAGTAGAGTGCGAGTTTGCCTACCCTTTGAAGGAGGGTGATGCTTTTGTCGTTCAAGAGGGCGACGAACGTTTTCTCTGCAAAGTCGAGTCTATCGTCCATTTCCCGGTGAACGCTGGGTCAGGCGATACGCCGTCCGTTGGACTATTCGTATCCCGGCAGCCCGCCAGCGAGAGCTATTGGCTGAAGCAATTCTGGGACGATCTACTCGGAAATCTATTGCAGCTAAAATAGAAGCGCCTCGTACATGAAGGTCCGGATCATTAGGGATTTCCTGTCCCAAAGACTCACCCCCGCCCGATCAACCTTTGCGCGATCTGGTCCGCAACCTCGCTCTCCGGCGCACCCGAGCGGTCGCTTTCGTCCCACACCTCGACCAGGCGGTCGGGGATGCGGGCGATGCGGGCTTCCACTTCGGCGCGGTCGCCCTTGCCGAGATATTCCAGACCGACATTGATGATGCCGCCTGCGTTGATGACGTAATCGGGGGAATAGAGGATGCCGCGCTCATGCAGGCGCTTGCCATCGGCACGGGTCGCGAGCTGATTGTTGGCGCCGCCCGCCACCGCCTGGCATTTCAGTGCCGCGATCGTGCCTTCGGTCAGCACCGCGCCCAGCGCGTTGGGGCTGACGATATCGGCTTCGATTCCCAGGATCGCGGTCGGGTCGGCGGTTTCCGCGCCCAGTTCCGCCGCGAATTGCGCCACGCGGTTCTGATCGACATCGGCGATGGTCAGCCGCGCACCGTCCTTGGCGAGCAGCTTGGCGAGCCCGCCGCCGACGCTGCCGATGCCCTGGATCGCGACATGCACGCCCTTCATGTCGTCGGCGCCCAGCGCGCGCTTGGCCGCCGCCTTGACGCCCAGATAGATGCCCATCGCCGTGAACGGTCCCGGATCGCCGCCCGCGCTGCCCTCGCCCACCGGCAGGCCGCTGACGTGGCGGGTCTGCGTCGCGACCACCTGCATCCGCGCTTCGGACATGCCGACATCCTCTGCGGTCACATAACGCCCGCCGAGTGACTCAACCGCCCGACCGAAAGCTTCCAGCTGTGCAGTGGTGATGACGTCGCCCGGATTTGCGGCCAACACCACACCCTTGCCCCCGCCCAGCGGCAGGTCGGCCATCGCGTTCTTGAAGCTCATGCCGCGCGACAGCCGCAGCGCGTCGGTGATCGCCTGATCGGTATTGGCGTAATGCCAGAAGCGGACGCCGCCCGCTGCCGGTCCCAAATCGGTCGAATGCACCGCGATCACGGCCTGCAACCCCGAATCTGGGTCGGTGAACAGGTGAATGCCTTCGTGATCGTCGAAGTCGGCAAAGCCCCAATTGGTCAGCACGCGCTCAAAATCCCCTCATGCTGGCCCGGTTCATCGGATCGCCTGGGGAACGCCTGACTGGATCGCCGGGTGGACGCAGCTAGCCGGTGCCGGGATCGGCAGGAAATGGGGCGACCGACGGGACTTGAACCCGCAACTTCCGGCATCACAAGCCGACGCTCTAACCAATTGAACTACGGTCGCCGTAGAGCCGCGCGATTAGCGTCCGGGGGCGGCTCGGGTCAAGCATATCGGCGGCTTTCCCGCCAAACGCAAGATGCGTTCGTCCATGCGCCTGTCATGGATATGTAACGTGCGTGGGCAAGGGCGCGGCTGGAACGAAATGCCGCGAACGGGCATGAAGGAATGATGGCTGATATCCGACAAATCGACACGCCCGCGAATCTCGGCTCGGGATGGCCAATCGAGCCGGTGATCGCGCGGCTCGTCGCGCGAACCGGCATCCAGCGCGTACCGTCACCCAAGCTCGATCTGTTCATCCAGCGCGGCTTTCTGGACGACACCATGTGCGCCGATCTGATTGCGATGATCGACGCGCGGCGGCGGCCCTCGACGGTGTCCGACTATAACGGGGACGCGGCGTTTCGGACGAGCGAGACGTGCGATCTGGACAGCGCCGACCCGCTTGTCGTGCAGCTTGATGCGATGCTCCACGCGTTCATCGGGCTCGACCCCGCGCATGGCGAACCGGTCCAGGGTCAGCGCTATGCCGTGGGTCAGGAATTCAAGGCCCATACGGACTATTTTGAGCCGTCGGGCGTCGATTTCCATCGTTTCTGTTCGGAATCGGGCAATCGCACCTGGACGGTAATGGTGTATCTGAACGAGCCCGATGCAGGCGGCGCGACCCGGTTTAAGGCGATCGACAAGACCGTGCAGCCCGAGACAGGCAAGCTGGTCGCCTGGAGCAATCTGCGCGCAAACGGCACGCCCAACCCGTCAACCCTCCACCACGGCATGAAGGTTCGCGCGGGCACCAAATACGTCATCACCAAATGGTTTCGCGAGCGCCCCTGGGACTGGCGCAATGGATCGTAAGCGCGCGAAAACGCCCATGAAAAAGGGGAGCGGTCGCCCACTCCCCTTCTTCGAATTTCAATCAACCCGTCGCTTACGGGCTGACCGGCTGATCGTCGTCGTCAATCGCTACGATCGCGGCGATGATCGCCGCTGCGCCGACGGCAATAGCAAGTATACCCGCTGCGCCGCCGCCGAGTGCGTTCGATTCCTCGGTTGCGGTCGATGCGCGCGTCTGGCTGATCGACAGGCTGCTGGCCGGATTGGCCATCGCCGGTGCGACGGCAAGCGCCGCTGCCGCGATGCTCATACTGATCTTGGTAAGCATAACGTCTCCTATCTCCGGCCTGGCTTACGGGCTGACCGGTTCGTCATCGTCGGTGCCGACGATCAGGATGATCGCACCGGCAACGATCGCCAGCGCGCCGATGGCCGCCGCAACGCCGCCCCCGGCGAGTTCCGAACCTTCCGAAGTTTCGGACGACGCCCGAACATTCTGTAACGATAGCGAAGAGGCGCTATTGGTGGCGAGCGCAGGCGTGGCGGCGGTCGCCACCAGCGCTGCGGACGCCAGAATTGTTTTAAACATGGGGTACTCCTTTCACGACCTCGTCTCAGCGAACGCGGCTTGTCTGGCTAAGTTCCGACAATATTCGGTTAAATGCCAACGGGTTCGTCGGGAAACGGCCACCATTCGTCCCGCACAACCCCAAAAAAGGCCTGCCGTCCGACTGGGCGACAGGCCTTTTCATGGTGGGCGCGACAGGGATTGAACCTGTGACCCCACCCGTGTGAAGGGTGTGCTCTACCGCTGAGCTACGCGCCCACGAAACCGGCGTCGCCACCGGTCGGGATGCGAGGCTCTAGGCAAGGCGCGTAGGCTTGTCCAGTCCCCTGCCACCCCTCAGTTCAAAATCAGTTTACCGCGTCCTTCAGCCCCTTGCCGGCCTTGAACTTCGGCTGGGTCGATGCCTTGATCGTCATCGGTTCGCCGGTGCGCGGGTTGCGGCCTGTCGATGCCTTGCGCTTCGATACCGAAAAGGTGCCGAAACCGACAAGGCGCACTTCGTCGCCCTTTTTCAGCGCGCCGGTGACCGAATCGAACACTGCCTCGACCGCCTTGGATGCATCCCCCTTGCTCAGCCCGGCGTGATCCGCAACCTGACTGATAAGCTCTTGCTTGTTCATATCCCTCTGAACCCCTGTTCTGAAAAAGCAGAAATCTGTTTTTAGACTCGCGACGCATTAGCGTCGATGGGGCAATAAGGCCGGTGATTCGCCCGGAGTCAAAGCATTTCGGGCGGATCACCGGTGGGATGCGGGACAAAAGCGCTGCGAAATCAGTGGCGAACCGCCTCTCCAATGCCGGGTACGATGTGTGGCGGTTGCGCCGCCAGGTCGTCTGCCTCGCTCCATTCGATCGCTTCCAGCGCGCCGGTCAATGCCAGCCGCAGGACTTCATCGACATGCGACACGGGAATGATTTCAAGCCCTTCGCGGATGTTCTTTGGAATCTCCGCCAGGTCCTTTTCATTCTCCTCCGGGATCAGCACCGTTTTGATCCCGCCGCGCAGTGCCGCGAGCAGTTTTTCCTTCAGCCCGCCGATCGGCAGCACGCGACCGCGCAGAGTTACTTCGCCGGTCATCGCGATATCCTTGCGAACCGGAACACCGGTCAACGTCGATACGATCGAGGTGACGAGACCAATGCCCGCCGACGGACCATCCTTGGGCACCGCGCCTTCGGGCAAGTGGACGTGGATGTCCTTGCGGTTGAAGATCGACGGCTTGATCCCGTAGCTGGGGCTGCGCGCGCGGACGAAGCTGAACGCAGCCTCGACCGATTCCTTCATCACGTCTCCCAGCTTGCCGGTGGTTTTTATGACCCCCCGGCCCGGCACGGTCACGCTTTCGATGGTCAGCAACTCGCCGCCGACTTCAGTCCAGGCGAGGCCCGTGACCGCACCGATCTGATGCTCTTCCTCGCCGATTCCGAAGCGGTATTTGCGCACGCCTGCGAACTCGTGAAGATTGTCGGGCGTTACGGTGACGCGGTCGGTCTTGTTTTCGAGAATGCGCCGCAACGCCTTTCGCGCCAGCTTGGCGATTTCGCGTTCGAGTGTGCGGACGCCTGCTTCACGCGTGTAATAGCGGATCAGGTCGCGCAGCGCCTGTGGATCGAGCGTGAATTCGCCGTCCTTCAGTCCGTGCGCTTCGATCTGCTTTTCAACCAGATGCCGCTCGGCGATCTCGACCTTTTCATCCTCGGTATAGCCCTCGAGCCGAATGATCTCCATGCGGTCGAGCAAGGGCTGCGGCAGGTTCAGGGTGTTCGCGGTGCAAACGAACATCACGTCCGACAGATCGATGTCGATCTCCAGATAATGGTCGTTGAACTTGTTGTTCTGTTCGGGATCGAGCACCTCAAGTAATGCCGACGCGGGATCGCCGCGGAAATCCTGGCCCAGCTTGTCGATCTCGTCGAGCAGGAACAGTGGATTGCTCGCTCCCGCCTTTTTGAGGTTGGTGACGATCTTGCCTGGCAGCGAGCCGATATAGGTGCGCCGGTGCCCGCGAATTTCGGCCTCGTCGCGCACGCCGCCCAGCGACTGGCGGATGAACTCGCGCCCCGTCGCCTTGGCGATCGATTTGCCCAGCGACGTCTTGCCGACGCCGGGAGGGCCGACCAGGCAGAGGATCGGGCCTTTCAGTTTGTTGGTCCGCGCCTGGACCGCCAGATATTCGACGATCCGGTCCTTGACCTTTTCCAGCGCATAATGATCCTCGTCGAGCACCGCCTGCGCGGTTTCGAGGTCTTTCTTGAGCTTCGACTTCTTGCCCCAGGGCAGGCCGAGCAGCACGTCGAGATAATTGCGCACCACCGTCGCCTCGGCCGACATCGGCGCCATCGTCTTGAGCTTCTTCAGCTCCGCCGTCGCCTTGGTCCGCGCTTCCTTCGACAGTTTGAGCGTCGCGATCTTCTGGGTCAGCTCGGCGACCTCGTCGCCCTCGCCTTCCTCGCCCTCATTTCCCAGTTCGCGCTGGATCGCCTTCAACTGCTCGTTGAGATAATATTCGCGCTGGGTCTTCTCCATCTGGCGCTTCACGCGACTGCGGATCTTCTTCTCGACCTGGAGCACGCCCAGTTCGCCCTCCATGAAGGCGAACACCATCTCCAGCCGCTTTTGCGGATCGGTTTCGACCAGCAGCGATTGCTTGTCGGCAACCTTGACCGCGATGTTCGACGCCACCGCATCGGCCAGCCGCGACGCCTCGTCGAGTTCCGACAATTGCACCGCCGTCTCTGCGGGCAGCTTGCGGTTGAGCTTGGCGTAATTCTCGAACTGATCGACCACCGACCGCATCAGCGCCTGCGCTTCGGGACCATCGACGACCTTTTCCTCGACCGGCGACACGTTCGCGGTCAGGTAACCGTCCGCCTCGCTCAGATCGTCGAGCTTCGCGCGTTCCTTGCCGGACACCAGCACGCGCACCGTGCCGTCGGGCAGCTTCAACAATTGCAATACTTCCGCCGTGACGCCGATGTCGTACAGATCGTCGCGGGCCGGATCGTCATTGGCGGGGTCGAGCTGGGCGACCAGGAAAATTTCCTTGTCGGCGGCCATCGCGGCCTCGAGCGCGGCGACCGACTTGTCGCGGCCGACGAACAGCGGCACGATCATGTGCGGAAAGACGACGATGTCGCGCAGCGGAAGTACGGGATAGGAAGAACGCATGAATGCTCCGAATACGCCCAACGGGGCTTTGTTCGCCTCTATATGGGAACTGCGAACAAAGCATCAATCGGGGCTGGTAGCGAGTGGGTTTCTGATTGCGTCCGCGCTTGCCACGACCGCCAGCGCCCAGACGTTGCAAGGCACGCCGGGCATGCCCGCGATCACCGAGCGGACCAAGGCATCGGGCGGCCCGTTGTCCCCCGAGCGCGCCGCGCTGCGGATGGAGGCGGCGGAACTCGACATCGAGATTTTCCCCGATACGCGAACGCTAAAGGGTGTCGCGACGCTGACGCTGACCAACAGCGCGCCGCTCGATCGACTGCTGATCGATCTCGACCGCAATTTCGCGGTTACGGGCATCATGGTCGATGGCAAACCACTGGCGAAAAGTGCCTGGAGCAACCCGGACGGCGAACTCGCCATCACCCTGCCCGCCCGTGCCGTTGCCGGAGGAAGGGTCGCCGTGCGCATCGCCTATCAAGGCGAGCCGCACGTCGCCGTCCGCGCGCCGTGGGACGACGGTTTCGTGTGGAGCGATTATCAGGGTGCTCCCTGGCTCGCGACCACCGGACAGGGCTATGGCTGCGACCTGTTCTGGCCCTGCCTCGACTTTCCGCAGGGCGAGGTCGGCAAGATGACGATGCGGATCACGGTGCCCCAGGGACTGTCCGCGCCCGCCAACGGCAGGTTACTGGGCGTGGACCAGCTATCCGATGGACGCGCCCGCTGGAACTGGGAATCGGGCAGCATCAATCCGTATCTGGTCGCGCTCAGCGTCGGGCCTTTTGCCGAGATCAAAGCGGACTATCGCAGCCGTTACGGCAATGCCTTCCCTATGCATTTCTGGCATTTGAAAGGCCGCGAGACACAGGCGGCGGGGCTGTTCGCCGAATTCGCCCCCACGGTCGATTTCTTCGAGGCGCTGATCGGCCCTTATCCCTTTCCGCAAGAAAAACTGGGCGTGGTCGAGACACCCTATCTCGGCATGGAACATCAGACGATCAACGCGTACGGCAACAATTACCGCAAGGACGAAACGGGGTTCGACTGGCTGTTCCACCACGAACTGGCGCATGAATGGTTCGGCAACCAGATGACCGCCGCCGACTGGGACGATTTCTGGCTCCACGAAGGATATGGCCAGTATATGCAGCCGCTCTACGGCCGCTGGCGCGAGGGCGAGGCGCGATACGCCACGATGATGGACGCGTTCCGGCAACAGATCGTCAACCGCGCGCCGATCGTGTCGGGTCGGTCGCGCACGTCGAACGAGGTCTATGAACTCAGCCTCGGCGGACCGGGGGGCGACATTTATTACAAGGGCGCATGGGTACTTCACACGCTGCGCAACACGATCGGCGACGACGCCTTTTTCGATGTGACCCGACGCATTGTCTATGGCCGTGCCGATCCCAAGCCGGGAAATTTCAGACCACGTTTCGCGACGACCGATGAATTTGCGAGCTTGGTGAATCAAGTAACAGGGAGGGACTATGACTGGTTCTTCGACGTCTATCTCCGCCAGGCCGCCCTCCCCGAACTCGTCGAAACGCGCGACGGCGACCGATTGACGCTGGCGTGGAAAGCACCGGGCGGCGCGCCCTTCCCACTCCCCGTTGAGGTTCAAATCGATGGCGACGTGCGATCACTGTCGATGACCGGCGGCTCGGAAACCATCGAAGTGCCGACCGGCGCGCATGTCGTGGTGGACCCGATGGCCCGTATCCTCAAACGCTCACCCGCGATCGAAGCGATGCAGGCGCAGCGCGGTGGCGGATGATCGCGCGCGACAGGCCAATCGCAGGATGGCTCGAGTCCGATAGCTCGGCCTCCCCTCATCCGCCAATTTCGAGCGAAGTCATCTCATTCCGAACCCGCGCACCACGAAAAAGGGGCGCCGGTTCGACCGACGCCCCTTTTCAATCATCGCTTTGCGTAAGCCGGATCAGGCCGCGTCGCCGCTGGCCTTTTCCTTCTTTGCATAGACGCGGACCGGTTCCTTGCGGCCCTCGATCACGTCCTTGTCGATCATCACTTCATCGACGCCGTCCATGCCGGGCAGGTCGAACATGGTGTCTAGCAGGATGCCCTCCAGAATCGACCGCAGGCCCCGTGCGCCGGTTTTCCGCTCGATCGCCTTCTTGGCGACCGCAACCATCGCGTCGTCGGTGAAGCCCAGCTTCACATTCTCCATGTCGAACAGCTTCTGATACTGTTTGACCAGCGCGTTCTTCGGCTCGGTCAAAATCTTGACCAGCGCGTCGATGTCGAGGTCCTCGAGCGTCGCGATCACCGGCAAACGGCCGATAAATTCAGGTATCAAGCCGAATTTCAGTAGATCCTCAGGCTCGGTCTGGCGCAACACTTCGCCCGTGCGCCTTTCTTCGGGAGCAGCGACATAGGCGCCGAAGCCGATCGACTTGCCCTGCAAGCGGTCGCCGATGATCTTTTCCAGACCCGAGAACGCGCCGCCACAGATGAACAGGATGTTCGAGGTATCGACCTGCAGGAATTCCTGCTGTGGATGCTTTCGACCACCCTGCGGGGGAACGCTCGCGGTGGTGCCTTCCATCAGCTTGAGCAGTGCCTGCTGAACGCCCTCGCCCGATACGTCGCGGGTGATCGACGGATTTTCGGCTTTGCGGCTGATCTTGTCGATTTCGTCGATATAGACGATCCCGCGTTGCGCGCGCTCGACGTTATAGTCCGATGCCTGGAGCAGCTTGAGGATGATGTTCTCGACATCCTCGCCGACATAACCGGCCTCGGTCAGCGTGGTCGCATCGGCCATCGTGAACGGCACGTCGAGGATGCGCGCCAGCGTCTGCGCGAGCAGAGTCTTGCCGCAGCCGGTCGGGCCGACCAGCAGGATGTTCGATTTCGACAGCTCGACATCGGCGCCCTTCGCGCCGTGGTTCAGCCGCTTGTAGTGATTATGCACCGCCACCGACAGCACCCGCTTGGCGCGGAACTGGCCGATCACATAGTCGTCGAGCACGTCGCAGATTTCCTGCGGGGTCGGAACGCCGCCATCCTTCTTGGACACCAGCGCGGACTTGGTTTCCTCGCGGATGATGTCGTTGCACAGCTCGACGCATTCGTCGCAGATAAAGACGGTGGGTCCGGCAATCAGCTTGCGGACTTCGTGCTGCGACTTGCCGCAGAACGAACAGTAGAGCGTGCTCTTCGAGTCGCCGCCGCTCAATTTCGTCATCAAAACCTTCCTTGGCGCCCAAATGGGCGCGATAATCCACCCGCCATCCTACACGCGGGTTAAAAACGGGCAATCCATATTCGAAGGCCTCGCCTCGGCTGGACTGCCCGCAAGCATCAGGCCGTCGGCGCGCTTTCCTCGACGCCGGGGTTCGACGGGCGCTTTTCGTAGACCTCGTCGACGATGCCGAATGCCTTGGCTTCTTCGGCTTCGAGGAAGGTGTCGCGGTCCATCGCCTTTTCGATGACCTCGATCGGCTTGCCGGTATATTTCGAATAAAGCTCGTTCATCCGCTTGCGGATACGCAGGATTTCCTTTGCCTGGATTTCGATGTCCGCTGCCATGCCCTGCGCGCCGCCCGACGGCTGATGCACCATGATCCGGGCGTTGGTCAGCGCGACGCGCATCCCCGGTTCGCCCGACGCCAGCAGAAAACTGCCCATCGACGCGGCCTGGCCCATGCAGACGGTGCCGACGCGCGGACGGATATATTGCATGGTGTCGTGGATCGCCATGCCCGCCGTGACAACACCGCCCGGCGAATTGATGTACATCCAGATGTCCTTTTTCGGATTTTCCGATTCAAGGAACAACAGCTGCGCGGTGATGAGCGAGGCCATGCCGTCCTCGACCCCGCCGGTCACGAACACGATGCGTTCGCGCAGCAGGCGCGAGAAGATGTCGAAGCTCCGCTCCCCGCGGCTTGACTGTTCGATGACGATGGGGACGAGTGCGCTCATTGGGTCGTGCATGGGATTCCCGGTGTTTGCGTGTGTATTGGCACCCTACATCGGCGCTCGGCTGTGAGCGCGCAAGGGGGGATCAGGACGAATGCGCGGTGACTGCCGGAAACGACAGATAGGCGAGCCGCCGGACCTCTCTGCGTCCCCGCACCACGGTGTCGAGGATCAGCCCCGCGAACAGGTTGAGAAAGGCGAGGATCATCAGTCCCGTCGCGAGGATCGCGGTCGGCAGACGCGGCACCAGGCCGGTTTCGGCATAGGTCACGCCCAGCGGAATCGCGAGGATCACCGACAGCAATGCGAACGCCGCCGCGATGATGCCGAAGAACAGCAGCGGCTTTTCGATCCGATAGAGGGTGACGATCGTCCGCCCGATGCGGAACCCGTCGCCATAGGTGGACAGCTTCGACTCCGACCCCTCCCCCCGCGCGAAATAGCGGGTTTCGAGTTCGCCCACCGGCATTTTGAGTTCGAGCGCATGGACGCTCATTTCTGTTTCGATCTCGAACCCCGCCGACAGCACCGGAAAACTCTTCACGAACCGCCGTGAAAACACGCGATAGCCCGAGAAGATATCGGTGAAGCTGCGCCCGAACAATTTGGCGAGGATGCCGGTCATCATCCGGTTGCCCAGCACATGCCCGCGGCGATAGGCGTCGGCCGCCTCGTGGACGCGGGTGCCGACCACCATGTCGAGCCCGTCGTCGATCAGCCGCGCGACCATCGCGGGTGCGCTCTCCGGGTCATAGGTCGCGTCGCCATCGGCCATGATATAGATGTCAGCGTCGATATCGGCGAACATGCGGCGCACGACATTGCCCTTGCCCTGCATCCGTTCGGTGCGGACGATCGCGCCTGCCCCACGCGCCACCTCCACGGTGCGGTCGCGGCTGTTATTGTCATAGACATAGATCGCGGCCCCTGGCAGCGCCGCGCGGAATCCCGCCACGGTCTGCGCGATCGCGGTTTCTTCGTTGTAGCAGGGCAGCAGAACGGCGATTCTGGGGGTCATGGTGCCAGCCTTAGGATGGGATGCCGCGCGATGAAATCGTCATTGCGAGCGCAGCGAAGCAATCCGGCGTTCCGCGCGGGTTGCTGGATTGCTTCGCTGCGTTCGCAATGACGGTAAACAAAGAAAAATGACGGTAAACAAAGAAAGAAGCCGAACAACCATTCCGGACGCTCAGCGTCCTTCGATGCCCAGCAGTTCGATCTTGAACAGCAACGTCGCGCCGCCCGGAATCGGCCCCTTGCCGCGCGGTCCGTAAGCGATGGTCGAAGGCGCGGCGATTTCGATCGTATCGCCGACGCCCATATTCGGCACCGCGATCTGCCACGCCTTGATCAGCGCGCCGAGCGGGAAGGTCGCGGGTTCGCCGCGCGACCAGCTGCTGTCGAACTCGGTGCCGTCGGTCAGCGTGCCCGCATAATGGAGCGTGACGGTATCGGCCACCGTGGGCCGAGCACCCGACCCGTCGCCCTTCACCCGCCGCCAGCGAAGGCCCTCGGGCGTCGATCGCCAGCCATCCTCGCCCTTCAATTGCGCGAGCGCCAGCATCTGGCCGTTGTGCCACGCCGAGTCCTGGCTGGGCTCGGATTGCTGCACCGTCGCCAGCGCCACGCCCGCTCCGCACAGGGCGACGGCGGCGAACATCCAGCGCAGACCGCTGCCGGGTTTAGATTGCTTGGATTTCATGCATTCCCCCAAAACGAAAAAGGCCCCGTCCGCGCGGGCGAACAGGGCCTTGTTCCAACTCGATCCGAAATCAGGCCTTCTTGGCCGCCGCCTTCTTGGCAGGCGCTTTCTTGGCCGGAGCCTTTTCAGCGTCGTCCGCTCCCTCGACTGCGCTCGAGACGGGCTTGGCCGCCGCAGCCTTCTTCGCCGCAGGCTTCTCGGCTTCGGCAGGAGCCGCTTCCTTCTTCGCCGCAGGCTTCTTGGCAGCCGCCTTCTTGGGGGCTTCCTCGGTCACAGCATCGGCCTTGTCATCGGCCTTCTTTGCCGCGGCCTTCTTGGCAGGCGCTTTCTCGGCTTTGCTCGAAACAGGCTTCTTTGCAGGCTTTTCGTCTTGGTCATGGCCGCAATCCGGCCCATGAACGTGACCGTCTTCGCTTTCGATCGCGGCTTCGAGTTCCTCGCGCGTCACTTCGCGGTCGGTGATCTCGGCCTTGTCGAACAGGAAATCGACGACCTTGTCTTCATAGAGCGGTGCGCGCAGCTGGGCAGCCGCCATCGGCTCCTGCTGGACGTACTGGATGAAGCGTTCGCGCTGTTCTTGCGGATATTGCTGGGCAGCCTGCATGATGAGGCGGCTCATTTCCTGCTGCGACACCTCGACGCCGTTCGCCTGACCGATTTCGGACAGCAACAGGCCCAGGCGGACGCGGCGAACGGCGATCGCGTGATATTCGTCGCGCTCGGCTTCCAGTTCCTTCTTCGCCGCTTCGGGATCTTCCTCGCGGGTCGCTTCCTGTTCGAGCTGCGCCCAGATCTGCTGGAACTCGGCTTCGACCATCGACGGCGGCACGTCGAAATCATGGTCGGCGGCCAGCTGATCGAGCAACTTGCGCTTCATGTGCGTGCGCGTCAGGCCGTTCAGTTCCTGCTCGACCTGGCCCTTCAACAGCCCCTTCAGCTGGTCGAGGCTTTCGAGACCGAGGTTCTTCGCAAACTCGTCGTCGATCTTGGTTTCGCCAGCGATCTTCACCGACTTGATCTTCAGGTCGAAGGTCGCATCCTTGCCCGACAGCGTATCGACGCCGTAATCGGCCGGGAACGTGACGGTGATCTGCTTCTCGTCGCCCGCCTTCACGCCGACCAGCTGGTCCTCGAAGCCGGGGATCAGGCGACCCGAACCGATTTCGACCGCCATGTCCTCACCGGTGCCGCCGTCGAATGCGACGCCGTCGACCTTGCCGACGAAATCCATCGTCACCTGGTCGCCGGTCTGCGCCTTGCGCGTTTTGGGCGCGTCGCTGAACGATTTCTGCTGGCTGGCAAGCTGTTCGAGCTGGGCGTCCACGACCGCATCGTCCGCGGGCACCGTCAGGCGTTCGAGCTTCAGGCCGTCGATCGAGGGCGCGGGCACGTCGGGCAGCACTTCCAGTGCGACCTTCACCTCGGCATCCTTGCCGGGGGCATAGCCTTCGCCCAGCTCGACCGAAGGCTGGATCGCGGGACGCAGCTTCTTGTCGGCGATCAGTTTCTGCACTCCATCCTGGATCGACGAATTGAGCGCGTCCTGCGCCAGCGCCTCGCCGTGCATCTTGCGCACCAGGTTGGCAGGCACCTTGCCGGGGCGGAAGCCTGGCATCCGCACCTGGGGCGCGACGCGCTTTACTTCGGCATCGACCTTGGAATCGATATCCTTGGCCGTGATGGTCAACGTGTAGGCGCGCTTCAGGCCTTCGTTCAACGTCTCGACAGTCTGCATCCTCGGCACTTTCACCTAATCATCTGAATTTTCACGGGTGACCCCGCACGCAGCCGTTATCGGGACTGGTGCGGGCGAAGGGACTCGAACCCCCACATCTTTCGATACTGGTACCTAAAACCAGCGCGTCTACCAATTCCGCCACGCCCGCATCGGGTCACCGCAGGTCGGCGGCGTCTATAGCAGTGTGATGGGCACTGGCAAGCGGTCCATGACGCAACGGCTTTGCGCTCCGTTCGTTGAGGGGAAAACGCGAAGGAGATGCGTATCATGCCCGTCGAACCACCAATCCCGCAGAAAGAGCCGCGCGTCCCCCAACCGGGCCAGCCGACCGAGCCGCCAGCGGAAACCCCGCCGATGCCGGGCCAGTCGCCCGATCCCACGCCCGCGCCGACCGAATTGCCCCCACCCGGCCCGGATATCGACGTTCCTTCCCCTGGCGGCCCGGGTATCGCGCCCGGCCAGCCCATAGCCTGAATTTTAGGAGCCGCCCCGATGACCGACCGCAATCGCGATCCCCATCCCGACAGCATGCCGTCCGACAATCACGACGTCCGCGTCGATGTGACCCAGGGCACGGCAGGCGCCAATAGCGACATGGAAAATGTCGATGGCGGCACCGGAGGCGCGACCGCCGGAGACGAAGCCCCGCTGGAGCCGACCGGGGTTCCCGATGGCGTCGCCGGAACCGGTGGTGTTACCAAGAATCAGGACGACACCGCGCAATAGCCCCCACCGCCGTTCGTACTGAGTAGCGCCGCAGGCGCGTTTCGAAGCACTGACCTTCTCGACCCGAAGAAAGAAGGACAGTGCTTCGACAATTCAGCACGAACGGTTTTGGTTATGCCAATCCCCGGTCAGGCCGGCGGCAACGGCTCCTGCCATCCACCGCCAAGCGCGAGAAACACCGTCACCAGATTGTTCGACCGCTGCTGCTCCGATTGCGCGATGGTCGCCTCGATCTGCGCCAGCGTCCGCTCGGCTTCCAGCACGACCTGAAAACTCTCGCGTCCTGCTTCATAGCGAAGTCGCGCGATCCGCGCCGCTTCGCCTGCCTCGGTCGCCGCACGCCGCAGCGACGCCAGCCGGTCCAGTTCGCCCGCATAGCGCGCCAATGCGCTCTCGGTTTCCTGAAGTGCTGCCAGCCACGTCCCGTCAAACGTCGCCAGCGCAGCCTCCGCCCCGGCTTCGGCCTGACGCACGCGACTGCGCGCGACCGCCATGTTGGGGAAGCTCCACGAAATCAGCGGCCCTAGCGAGAAGCGGAACGAATCGCTCGATCCGATCCCGCCGATCGAAGTCGCGGTCGATCCCACCGATCCGCCGATGCTGATGCTCGGATAAAGATCGGCCATCGCCACATTCACCCGCGCGCTCGACGCTGCCAACTGGCGTTCGGCACGGCGGATATCGGGACGGCGCGCGAGCAACGAGGCTCCGTCACCCACCGGAATCGCCTGGTCCAGTTCGGGCGGCGACTGACATGCCAGCGCCGCCTGCGGCGCTTCCGACGGCGGACGTCCGGTCAGCACGGCCAGACGATACAGCGCTGCCGACCGCTCGGCCTGAAGGCTGGGCAACGCCGCGCGCGTCTGTTCGAGCAGCGCGCCCGCCTGCCCCGTCTCCAGCCGCGTCGCGCGACCGCCCTCGAACAACCGCCGGGTAAGGTCGAAGGTACGCTCCTGAATGCGGATCGTTTCCTGCGCGACCGCCAGCTGGCGATTGAACGCGCAGACATCGGCATAGGCGCGCGTCGTCTCCGCCGCGATGGTGATGCGCGTCAGGTCGAACGCGGCCTGCACCGCATCGGCATCGGCGTCCGCCGCGCGGATCGCGCTGCCGACGCGACCGAACAGGTCGATCTGGTATCCGACGTCGAGTCCGACATCATAGCTTTCGCCCTCGACCGGACCGAAGCCGCCGGTCGTGGCCCCCGGCTGGCGCGCATAACCCGCGCTCCCGGCGATATTGGTGGTCGGCAACCGCCCTGCCCGCGCTTCCTGCAACACCGCGCGGGCCTGCCGCAGATTGGCGGCGGCCACGCGCAGGTCGGTATTCGCCGCGAGCGCCTGTTCGACCAGCGCGTCGAGCGTGGGGTCGCCGAACAGGCTCCACCATTCGCCCGGCGGCTGATCGCCGGTGAAGGCAGGCGACTTGCCCTGCTCCAGAAACACGTTCTGCGCGGGCGCCGCCGTCTCGGGCGACATATAGGTCGGGCCGACCGCGCAGGCGCTGAGCGCGAGCGCGCTGGTGGCGAGCATCAGGGGGCGGATCATCGCGAAGTCTCCGGCGTCGGGCCGCCCAGGGGCGCCGCGCCATTGTCGTTATTGTCGTCCGGCTCGTTGATCGACGCATGCGCCGTCCCGCCATAGCTGGTCGGATAGACGGCCTCGGTCTTGCGACGCCACGGCACCATGTCGCCCAGCTTGCGCATCACGACGTAGAAGACCGGCGTGAAGATCAGGCCGAAGAAAGTCACCCCCAGCATCCCGAAGACGACCGCGGTGCCCAGCGCCTGGCGCATTTCCGCGCCAGGGCCGCTCGCGATCGCCAGCGGCAGCACGCCGAAGATGAACGCGAAGCTGGTCATCAGGATCGGACGCAGGCGCGACCGAGCGGCATGAACCGCCGCGTCGAGCGGCCCCATGCCCAGTTCCTCTTCGGCCTGCTTGGCGAATTCGACGATCAGGATGGCATTCTTCGCCGCCAGCGCGATCAGGACCACCAGCCCCACCTGCGTCAGGATGTTGTTGTCCAGTCCCCGCAGGTTCACCCCGATCATCGCCGCCAAAATACACATCGGCACGATCAAGATGACGGCGATCGGCAGCGGGATCGATTCATATTGCGCGGCGAGCACCAGGAACACGAACACGACCGCCAGCAGGAAGATCAGCACAGCGCTGCTCCCGGCCGCCTTTTCCTGATAGGCGAGGCCGGTCCATTCGTAGTTGAAGCCCGGCGGCAGCGTTTCGGCCGCCAGATTCTCCATCGCCGTCAATGCCGCGCCCGACGACACGCCCGGTGCCGCCTGACCCTGCAATTCGACCGCAGGGAACAGGTTGTAGCGCACCACGCGCGTCGGCCCGCTGTCGTTGCGGAAGGTGGCGACCGAATTGAGCGGCACCATCTCGCCCGAGGACGAGCGCACCTGAAGCCGCCCGACATCCTCTAGCGTGCTGCGCGCCGAGGGTTCGGCCTGCGCCGTCACGCGGAAGGTGCGGCCCAGGAAGTTGAAATCGTTGACATAGGTCGATGCCAGATAGGTGCCGAGCGTCGCATAGACCTGGTTCGGCTGAACCCCCAGCAGCTGTGCGCGATCGCGATCGACATCGGCGAAGATGCGCGGGCTACCGGTGTTGAACAGCGAGAAGACCTGCGTCGCCTCGGGCACGCCTTGCGCCGCACCCATCATCGCTCCTGTTACCTGTTCCAGCTCGCGATAGCTGCCGCCCTCGGTCGCCTGGATCATCATGGTGAAACCGTTGCCGGTGCCGAGCCCCGGCACAGCGGGCGGCGCGATTACGAAGGCATTCGCCTCCGGCAAGGCCATCGCCATCGCGCCCGACAATTGCCCGGACAGCGACGCCGCGCTCAGTTCGCCGCCACGCTCGCCCCAGTCGGTCAGGCGGATGAACATCGTGCCCGCGTTGGATGCGGTCGAGAAGCTCGATCCGTCGAGACCCGCAAAAGTCGTCACGCTGGCCACGCCGTCGATCCCGCCCACGACCTGCTGCGCCCGCGCCAGCACTTCGCTGGTGCGATCGAGCGATGCGCCCGGCGGCAACTGGACGACGCCGATCAGCACGCCCTGGTCCTGATCGGGAATGAACCCGGTCGGGGTATCGGTCAGCCGCCATCCGGTAAACGCCAGCAGCACGGCATAGATGATCAACATCATGCCGGTCTTGCGAACCAGCGTCGCGGTTGTCCGGCCATATTTGTCCGACAGCTTGTCGAACCCGGTGTTGAACGTGTCCGCCGCGCGACGCCCGAACCGCATGATCGGATTCTTGGGCGTGTCGTGATGTTCCTGATGCGGTTTGAGCAGCAGGGCCGCCAGCGCCGGTGACAGGGTCAGCGATGTGATGAGCGAAAACACCGTCGCCGCCGCGATCGTGACCGCGAATTGCTGATAGAAGATGCCCGGTATCCCCGGCACGAACGCCGTCGGCACGAACACCGCGACCAGCACCAGGCTGATTGCGATCAGCGCGCCCGACACCTCGTGCATCGTCCGGTGCGCGGCCTCGAGCGGAGTCAGCCCTTCGCGGATATGCTTTTCCACTGCCTCGACCACGACGATTGCGTCGTCGACGACGATCCCGACCGCGAGCACCAGCGCGAACAGCGACAGCGAGTTGATCGAATAGCCGAGCATGAGCTGCACGGCGAAAGTGCCGATCAGCGACACCGGGATCGCGATGATCGGGATGATTGCCGCGCGCCAGGTTTGCAGAAACACCATGATGACGATGACGACCAGAAAGATCGCTTCGACCAGAACGCTCTGCACCGCCGATACTGACGCCTGCACATATTCGGTCGGATTAAAGGGGATCGAATATTGCATTCCCGGCGGGAAGTCCGCCGACGCCGCCTCGATTTCCTCCAGCACCAGATTGGCGGCATTCAGCGCGTTCGCGCCCGGTTGCTGGATGACGGCCAGACCGACGCCCTCGCGGCCGTCGAATACCCCGCGCACGCCATAGTCCTGGCTGCCCAGTTCGACTCGCGCCACGTCCTTCACGCGCGTCACCGCGCCCGTCGCCGTATCGGTCTTGATGACGACGTTGGCGAATTCCTCGGGCGTGGTCAGCCGACCGCGCACCTCGATCGGCAATTCGAACGCTGGATTACCGGTGCCGTAAGGTGGCGCGCCGACCGAACCGCCCGCGACTTGGACGTTCTGGGTCTGAAGCGCGGTGACGATTTCGGCCGAGGTAAGGTTGCGCGCAGCCGCCCGGTCGGGGTCGATCCACACGCGCATAGAATAATTGCCACCGCCGAAAATCTGGACGCCGCCGACGCCCTCGATCCGCAGCAGCCGGTCGCGCAGCGTCGAATTGGCGTAGTTGCCGACATAGTCGAGATCGACCGCCGGATCGGTGGAGGTGACCGCCAGAATCATCAGGAAGCCCGATTCCTGCTTGTTCACCTGAATGCCGACTTGGCGGACCTGTTCGGGCAAGCGCGGCTCGGCGAGCGCGACGCGGTTCTGGACCAGCACCTGCGCGGCGTCGAGATCGGTGCCGGGCTGGAAGGTGACGGTGATGCCCGCTGCGCCCTGCGTGGACGAGGATTGCAGATACAGCATCCCCTCCACCCCGTTGATTTCCTGCTCGAGCGGGGCGGCGACCGTCTCCGCGATCGTCTCCGACGACGCGCCCGGATAGGCGGCGTTGATGGTGATCGTCGGTGGTGCGATTTCGGGATATTGCGCGAGCGGCAATTGCGGATAGGCAAAGATACCGATCAGCGTGATGAAGATCGCAATGACTGCCGAGAAAATCGGACGGTCGATGAAGAAGCGGCTGATGTTCACTGCGCGGACTCCGCCTTACTTCGTGGCTTCGGGCGCGGCACCCGCAGGCGCTCCGCCCTGCGCGGGCTGGCCCTGACCCTGCGGCGTCACCACCTGACCGTTCGGCCCGATCCTTCCGGGCTGCGCCTGAACCGGCGCACCGGGACGCGCACGCTGGATGCCGCCGACGACGATGCGGTCCTGCTGGCGAAGACCCGAGCGGATGACGCGCAGGCCATCGACCACAGCCCCAAGTTCGACGGGTCGCGCCTGCACCACATTCTTCGCATCGACGACATAGACGACACGGCGCGCGCCATCGGTGACGATCGCGGTATCGGGCACCAGAATAGCTGGCGCAGGCGCCGACGCGGCAAGCTGAAGCTGGCCGAACACGCCCGGCCGCAACAGATTGTCCGAATTGGGCACCACCGCACGCACCCGGATCGTCCCCGACCCGCTGCTCAGCGCATTGTCGACGAAATCGATGCGGCCCGTGTAATTATAGTCGTCGCTGCCCTGCAGCTTGATCCGCACCGGCGACCCGACCAGCGTATCGCCGCGGCGTTCATAATCGAGCAGGCTCGCTTCCGACCCCTCGAAGGTGAAATGCAGCGGGCTGACCGACACGATCGTCGTCAGGATGGTCTGGTCGGCGGTCACCGAATTGCCCGGATCGACGAGGCGCTGCGACACCCGGCCCGAAATCGGCGCGGTGACGCGGGTGAAGCCGACATTGAGTTCGGACGCGCGGATCGCGGCGCGCGCGGCGGCGACATCGGCCTCGCCTGCGCGGACCGCAGCGGTGCGGGCTTCGACCTCTTCCTGGCTCGCTGCCTGCGCTGCGGCCAGCGTGCGCGAACGGGCGAGTTCGGTGCGCGCGTTGGTCAGCGTCGCCTGAGCCCGCGCCAGCTGCGCGCGCGCCTGATCGAGCGCCGCCTGGCTGGGCCGCGCGTCGATGGTGAACAGCAATTGCCCCCGGCGCACGAACTGGCCGTCGGTGAAATGCGCGCGCTCCAGGAAACCCGATGCGCGCGGGCGCACCTCGACATTCTCGATCGCTTCGAAGCGTCCGACATAATCGTCCCATTCGGTGACTTCGCGAACCAGTGGATTGGCGACGGTCACGGGAAGCTGCGGCATCCCGCCGGGACCGCCTGCGGCCGAGTCGTCCTCGCCCCCCGAACAGGCCGCCACCATCAGCAGAGCCGCCAGCGCCAGTCCCTTGCGGACGCTTACCTTCTCAAATGCCATCTGTTTTTCGCGCTTTCGAAACCTGTGGGGACCGATGAACATGGCGTGAGCGGCCAAGTCATGCGATCGTCAGCATCGGGCTGCTAGCTGCACCGCAGCATCAAGTCAACGGCTGTTGATTTATGGCCGATTAGGTTTATTGGGGGATGACATGGCACCGGCAATTCCAGCGCGCAGGCGCGACGCAGCGGCAACGCGCGACGCGATCCTATCGGCGGCACATGACCGTTTTTTGAAAGACAGCTACGAAAGCGTCGGATTGCGCGACATTGCGGGCGACGCAGGCGTCGATGTCGCGCTCGTCAGCCGTTATTTCGGCGGCAAGGAAGGGTTGTTCCGCGAAGTGCTGACGCACGAAAAACGCCCCGACACCTTCAGCGAGCCCACCAGTCTAGAACAATTGCCCGGCTTTCTCGCGCACTTGATCGAGGAGGATCAGGACGACGACCGCGCGCGGCGGATGGAGATGTTCATCATCATGCTCCGCTCCGCCTCGTCGCCCAAGGCCGGCGAGATCATCCGCGAGTTGATCCACCGCGACGTGCTCGATCCGATGGCAAAGCTGATCGGCGGGCCAGAGGGTGAAATGCGCGCCAACGTGCTGCTCGCCGTGCTGATGGGGATCAGCGTGCTCAGGACGGTGATGCAGGTCGAGGGGATGTGCGAGGCCGAACCCTGCCAGTTCCGAACCGAACGCTTCCGCTGCCTGTTCGAAGCCGCGATCAACTGTTGAGACGGCGGAGAGCACCGCCTACCCACCCACCGTCATTGCGAGCGTAGCGAAGCAATCCAGAGATGCGCGATGTCAGCTGGATTGATTCGCTATGCTAGAAACGACGCGATCTAATCCTCCGCGTCATCGCCACCCGGCGGCGGACAGATGCACCGTGTCTTGGCGGGCGTCCGGCGCTTCGGTGCCGTCGTCAGGAACTCGGCACGGGTCAGCGCGCCCGATTTGTCGGCATCGGCGGTCGCAAAACGCGTCGTCGTGCGAATCGCCCATTCCTCGAAACTGAGCCTTCCGTCGCCGTTGGTATCGAGCTTCGCGAACGCCTTGCGCCGCGACGCCAGATATTCCTCGCGCGTGATCGCATCGTTGCGGTCCTTGTCGTAGCGATCGAACCGCCGCTCCTCGCGCGTCTTGGCCGGCGCCTTGGGCACCGCCACCTCTTCCAGCACGCCGTATTGCACCGGCTGTTCGGTCGCGAGCCGCGGCGCTGGGGCAGGCGCGATCACCGGATCGTCCGCCGCCCATCCGCGATAGACGACCAGCCCTGCGGTCACCAGCAGCAACGCCGACACCACCCCTGCAAAGAACCGCAACATCGTCGTCCCCATCCGCCGCTGTCGATGAGTGGCAGGCTAACGACTGGTCGCGGCGTGGCAACCCTCTACCGCCCGGTCAGCCGCATCCATGCCAGCCGCGCGACACGCCGGGGCGAGGCGATGGGCGGCTCGCTGCCGATCGGCAAGTCCATGTTCATGCGCGCAATCGCTGCCAGCGCGCCCAATGCGCGCGTCTGCCGCGGCCAGCGGCTGGGTTGCCCCAGATGCTCGATCGCCATTTCCCGCGCCAGCATGGCTTCTTCCTGCGTGGTCAGATGCTTGGCAAGATCGGCCAGCGCCCATCCCTCGCCCGCCCCCTGAGCGGCTTTGGCACCCAGCAATTCCGCACCGATCGCAAACAGTCTTCCCCCACGCTGTTCGGCGAACTGCGACAGCGCATCCCGATCGAGACGTTCGGCCTCGATCAAAATCTCCCACCCCTCGACGATCGCCACCAGTCGGTCGCCAGCGATGCCGCGCGCGACGATTTGTTCCGAAACCGATTGCAGCACCGGCATTGCGGGCGTTGCCGCGCGCCCCAATTCGCTCAGCCGTTCACGCCACCAGGCCAGCCGGATTTGCGCGATCGCCGGTTCGGTCGTCGAGCGAAGCAAAGCCGCCAATGCGTCGTCCAGGCCGAGCAACACCGCCAGCGATGCACGGGCCTCGACCGGCGCATAGGTCAGCGCGAGCGACCGTTCGGGGTCGTCCAGAGCGTCTGAGGGGGACATGGCCTGCCCGTATCACGGAACCGTTTCGGGCCAATGTCTAATCCGTCGTTCATCCTTCGCCTTCAACCCAATTTTATCCTTTTCCACGCATAGCTGCACGCTGGACCGGACTAATTGGCGCGAGACATCGCATGTGGAACGACGAAGCGCGCGGCAAAATGGCATCGCGGGGCACGCTGCGCAGACTGCGCAGCGATACCGGCGGCAATACGCTGGCGATCATGGCCGCCGCGATGATTCCGATGGCGGCACTGGTCGGATCGGGCGTGGATACCGCGCGAACCTATGTCGTCAAAAGCCGATTGCAGCAGGCCTGCGACGCCGGGGTGCTGGCCGGGCGAAAGGCCATGCAGCCAAGCGCGTCGACAACGCTCGAAACCGTCGCCGCCGAGCAGGCCACCGCGTTTTTCGACAATAATTTCGAACGCGGCTGGCTCGGCACGAGCAACGTTACCTTCGTGCCGAGCAAGACGGCCGATCAACAGGTGCTGGGCGTCGCATCGGCAACCGTGCCGATGACGATCATGCGGATGTTCGACGCGAACGATGTGACGCTGACCGTCACCTGCGAAGCGCGATACGACGTCGCCGACAGCGATATCATGTTCGTACTCGACGTGACCGGATCGATGGCCTGTCGTCCGGAAAGCGACTGCACGCCCGGCAATACCAGCTACAACGACAACGGCGTCACGCGCTTTGCGGCAGTCGAATTGGCCGGATCGAGGATGCAGGCATTGCGCGAGGCGGTGGTCGACTTCGAATCCACGGTCCGGACCAACGCCGATGCCTCAACGCGTATCCGATACGGGTTTGTCCCTTATGCGTCGTCGGTCAATGCGGGCGCGGCGATCCCTGCGGCGCACATGGTCCGCACCACCCATAGCTACAATTCCCGCCGGATCATCGGCGACACGCAGATCTCGTCCAGCACCGTAACGCGCAGCGGATACAACAGCACCAATTGCGCGACCAGCGCCAATGGCCGCGTTCCCGCCACCGGCTACAACAGCGACGGCACGGCAACCAGTTACACCGACGCCTTCTGGGACGCACCGAATACCCGGTGTCGTGCGACCCAACGCAACTTGCGTGCAACATGGCGGTTCGAGCCCATCGAATTCGACGTTTCCGGCTATTACGGAACGCTCGCCGCCGGTACGACGATTGCCGATCCAACCCGCCTCGATGGGCGGCGCACGGCGTGGCAGGGTTGTATCGAGGAGCGTAATACCACCACTGCGACCAGCTTCGACATTGCGAACCTGCCGCCCGATCTCAATCCCGACCTGATCCCCACAAACGACGCTACCCGCTGGCGCCCGGCCTGGCCCGACATCACCTGGGGGCGTAATGGCAATACGGCCGTGAACTCCGCCGAAACCGACGCCTGGTTCGAAGCGCGTTCGCTGTGGTCGCCCTATAACGGCGCCTTGCGCCAGCCTGGCGGCTTCGCAGCCTGCCCACCGCCAGTTCGACGCCTGTCCGCGATGACGGCGGCACAGGTATCCGCCTATGTCAACGCGCCGAGTTTCCGGCCGCATGGCGGTACCTACCACGATGCAGGGATGATCTGGGGCGTGCGGTTGCTGTCGCCCAACGGAATCTTCGCCGCCGATACCGCGCCGTTGCCGGGGCGCCCCAGCCCCCGGCGTCACATCGTCTATATGACCGACGGTCAGCTTGCCCCCAATGCCGATATCTACGGCTTGTACGGCATTCAGCGCTACGACAACCGCGTTGGCGGAGGTGCGGGCCTTGCAGCGATGGAGGCGCGCCATGCTGCCCGGTTCCGCGCGGTTTGCCAGTATGCGCGTGAACGCCTGAACATCACCATCTGGGTCGTCGCGTTCAGCACCGGGCTGAACGACGACCTGCGCGACTGCGCGACGCCGGGCAACCATGCCTTCACCGCAGGGAACAAGGCGGAATTGCAAGCCGCCTTCCGCCAGATCGCGCAACAGGTCGCCATGCTGCGGATCGATCGATGATCGGGCTGCCTCGCCTCGCATCCCTTCGCCGCGATACGCGCGGCGTCACGGTCGTCGAATTTGCGATGGTCGCGCCGGTCATGATCCTGTTGATCATGGGCCTGGGCGAGTTGATGTACACCGTCTATGCCCAGTCGGTCCTGAGCGGCGCCGTCCAGAAAGCCGCCCGCGATTCAGCCATCCAGGGCGGCAGTGACCGGGCAGTCGACATCGATGCGCTGGTGATGGAACAGGTCCACGCCGTCGCTCCCCGCGCCACGCATGTATCGTCGCGCGCATCTTATCATAATTTCGCGAGCGTCCGCCCCGAACGCTTTACCGACAGCAACGGCAACGGCGTGCGCGACCCCGGCGAGTGTTTCGACGACATCAACAATAATGGCCGCTGGGATATCGATCCCGGCATCGCCAGCCAGGGCGGCGCGAGCGACGTGACCCGGTATCGCATTCGCGTCACCTATCCCCGTCCGTTTCCGATGGCGCAATTGCTCGGTTGGGAAAAGGACGCGACGATGACGGCGGAAACGCTGATCAAGAACCAGCCCTACGCCACACAGGCTGCACAGGTCGTTCGGACGATATGCACATGACCGCTCAGCGCAACACCATCCTTCAGTCGGCTGGGGCGCTGCGCCGCGACCGCAGCGGTCTTGCTCTGATCGAATTCGCCTTCACGCTTCCCCTGGTGCTGATGCTCGGCGTGTTGGGGATCGAAACCGCCAACCTTGCCGTCACGAACATGCGAGTCAGTCAGATTGCTCTCAACCTTGCCGACAATGCCTCACGCGTCGGCGAACGAACCGCGCTGGCAACCCAGCAGTTGCGCGAAGTCGATATCAACGACGTGCTGCAAGCGGTTCGACTGCAGGGCGAAGCGCTGGAACTGACCGAGCGCGGACGGATCACGCTATCGAGTCTTGAAGCCGATAACAGCGGTACGCAACGCATCCATTGGCAGCGCTGTATCGGCAAACGATCGGGTCCCAATTACGATTCCAGCTACGGCACCGCACCGACCAATGCCGGAACTCAGCCCGGCCCATCGTTTGCGGGGACGGTCATGACCGACGGTATGGGACCGACCGGGCGCCGCGTGCGCGCGCCCAACAATTCGGGCGTCATGTTCGTGGAGATCAATTACGACTATCAGCCGATCATCGATTTTTACGGCATCGTGCCCGGTCGTATCCATTACACCGCATCGTTCATCGTGCGGGACAACCGGGATTTCAGTCAGGTGTTCAACCCGTCGCCGACCGCGCAGCGCGCAACGTGCGATCTCTACACGGCATGAGCAAATGACCGGGGACCGCCCAGACGGCCCCCGACATCTCGATCAATCCCTGTACGTCACCTTCTTCACCGCCGCGACGACGCGCGGAGCATCGACCAGCGCCAGTTTTTCGAGATTGGCGGCATAAGGCAGCGGCACGTCCTCGTTGGTGACGCGCAGCACCGGCGCGTCGAGGTCGTCGAAGCCCTTTTCCATCACCACCGCGGCGATTTCCGACGCGATCGAACAGGTCGGCCAGCCTTCCTCGACCACGACCAGGCGATTGGTCTTTTTCAGGCTTTCGAGCACCGTGTCGGTGTCGAGCGGGCGCAGCGTACGCAAGTCGATGACCTCCGCCTCGATGCCTTGCTCGGCCAGCTTGTCGGCGGCTTCCAATGAGACGCCGACGCCGATCGAATAGCTGACGATGGTCACGTCCTTGCCCTCGCGCATGATCCGCGCCTTGCCGATCGGCAGCACGAAATCGTCGAGCTTGGGCACGTCGAAGCTGCGACCGTACATCAGTTCGTTTTCGAGGAAGACCACCGGGTCTTCGCTGCGGATCGCGGCCTTGAGCAGACCCTTTGCATCCGCCGCGTCATAGGGCGCGATCACGATCAGGCCGGGGACGCTGGCATACCACGGACCGTAGTTCTGGCTGTGCTGCGCGCCGACGCGGCTTGCCGCGCCGTTCGGGCCGCGAAACACGATCGGGCAGCGCATCTGGCCGCCGGACATATAATTGGTCTTGGCCGCCGAATTGATGATGTGGTCGATCGCCTGCATCGCGAAGTTGAACGTCATGAACTCGACGATCGGACGAAGCCCGCCCATCGCCGCGCCCGTGCCGACGCCCGCAAAGCCATATTCGGTGATTGGGGTGTCGATCACGCGGCGCGCGCCGAATTCGTCGAGCAGGCCTTGGGTGACCTTGTACGCGCCCTGATATTCGGCGACTTCCTCGCCCATCACGAACACACGGTCGTCGGCGCGCATTTCCTCGGCCATCGCGTCGCGCAGCGCTTCGCGGACCGTGGTCTTCACCATTTCGGTGCCTTCGGGGATTTCGGGATCGCGCTTGCCGGTTTTCTCGGCATGCTGGGTCAGCTGGGTGGTGCCGGTTTCCTTGGCCTCGGGCTTGTCGTCCGACTTGGCTTCTGCCTTGGGCGCCGCTTCCTGCTTCGGCGCTTCTTCCTTCGCCGAAGCTGCCTCGCTCGCGTCCTCGCCTTCCTCGGCAAGCACCGCGATCACGGTGCCGACCTTCACGTTGTCGGTGCCCTCGGCGACCACGATCTTGGCGATCGTACCTTCATCGACGGCCTCGAATTCCATCGTCGCCTTGTCGGTTTCGATCTCGGCCATGATGTCGCCGGACTTGACCGTGTCGCCTTCCTTGACGAGCCACTTGGCGAGCGTGCCCTCTTCCATCGTGGGCGACAGCGCCGGCATCTTCAGTTCGATCGCCATCTCAGTACGTCTCCACCAGAACTTCGGTGTACAATTCGTTCGGCTCGGGCTCCGGCGCGCTTTCGGCGAAGTCGGCGCTGGCGTTCACGATCTTCTTGATCTCGGCGTCGATCTTCTTGATCTCGTCTTCCTTGACGCCCGCCAGGTCCAGCTCGCGCTTGACCGCCTCGATCGGGTCGGACTTGTCGCGCACGGCCTGAACCTCGTCGCGGCTGCGATATTTCGCCGGGTCGGACATCGAATGCCCGCGATAGCGATAGGTCTTCATCTCAAGGATGATCGGCCCCTTGCCGCCACGCACCCATTCGAGCGCGGTTTCGATCGCTCCGCGGCATGCAAGCACGTCCATCCCGTCGACCTGGATGCCGGGGATGCGGAACGATTCGCCGCGCTTGTAGAGCTGGTCTTCCGACGACGCGCGGTTGACCGACGTGCCCATCGCATATTGGTTGTTCTCGATGACGAAGATGCACGGCAGCTTCCACAGCTCGGCCATGTTGAACGCTTCGTACACCTGGCCCTGGTTCGCAGCACCATCGCCGAAATAGGCAAGGCAGACGCCGCCATCGCCGACATATTTGTGCTTGAAGGCAAGCCCCGCGCCCAGCGACACCTGAGCGCCGACGATGCCGTGGCCGCCATAGAATTTATGCTCGGTCGAGAACATGTGCATCGACCCGCCCTTGCCCTTCGAAATCCCGGCGGCGCGCCCCGTCAGTTCGGCCATGATGACGTTGGGATCGATGCCATAGGCAAGCATGTGGCCGTGATCGCGATAACCGGTGATGACCGAGTCCTTGCCGACCTCAAGCGCCGATTGAAGCCCGACCGCGACCGCTTCCTGACCGATATAGAGGTGGCAGAAACCGCCGATCAGGCCCAGCCCGTACAGCTGCCCCGCCTTTTCCTCGAACCGGCGGATGAGCAGCATCTGGCGATAGAATTCCAGAAGCTCCTCCTTCGATGCCTCGTAACGCTTCGGCTCGGCCGGCCGTTCACGGTTGGTCACGGGAGGTTCGCTTTGACGGCTGCGCGCCGGTGCTTTGGCCACGATATGAATGCCCTCGTCCGGGGAGTGGAAAGGAAGGTGCCTATAGGCCGGTTGGTGCGGAAACTGCAACCGGGATGGCGGAGTTCCGTAGGGGAAGCCATTGATCCCCCACCCCCGTTCGTCCCGAGCGCAGTCGAGGGGCCTTTTCGAGCGAAGCGAGGAGACCTCGGCTACGCTCGGCAATGTCCCTCGACTCCGCTCGGGAGAAACGGACTTGGTCTGACCGTCACTCGATCGGAATGATCACCTCATCGGGGTGAACCACGTTCAGCTCCTTGCGGACCAGTTCGTCCACCATGTCCGGGTTGGCCCGCCGAGGATCGAGCTGCTCCACCCGGTTGCGCAATTCCGACCGCTTCTTGTCCAGCTCGGCATATTCCTTCTGGCGCGCTTCCAGCTGCCGGTCATATTCGCGGTAGGCGAGCACGCCGTTCGGCCCCGCCAGCGCGAAATAGATGAAAAAGCCCATGAAAATGATGCCGAATGCGGGTGGCCCTGCCCGTTTGAGCATCGCGACCATGCGGGACTGGTTGTTCGGGGCCATCGCCTTGCTTAGTGCGCGGGGCATCGCCCGATCAAGCGGGCTGACGAGGATTTCGCCGCGAAAGGACAACGATGCACGTCAATCACGCCGCCAATGCGCCCGCAGGCGATACCATCGGCTTCGACGATTTCCTTAAGGTCGATATCCGGGTGGGGACGATCGTTGCGGTCGAGGGCTTTCCCGAAGCGCGCAAACCGGCCTTCAAACTGCGGATCGATTTCGGCAGCGAAATCGGGGAAAAGAAATCGAGCGCGCAAATCACCGAACATTATGCGGCGGACGAGCTTTTGGGCCGTCAGGTGGCGGCAGTGGTCAATTTCCCGCCGCGTCAGATCGGGCGATTCATGTCGGAGGTGCTGACGCTGGGCTTCCCCGATGCGGAAGGAAGGGTCGTGCTGATCGGACCGAGCGAGAATGTGCCCAATGGCGGGCGGCTGTTCTGATCGCAACAATTCCTCCCCCACCGGGGGAGGGGGACCATCCGCAGCATGGTGGGGGGGCCACGAGCGTTGCGCTTCGTGGCTTGCCCCCTCCGTCAGCACTATGTTCTGCCACCTCCCCCGATGGGGGAGGAATTTAGATTAGCGCAACACGCTCCGCCCCGCATAGCGCGCGGTCGAACCCAGTTCCTCCTCGATGCGGATCAGCTGATTGTATTTCGCCAACCGGTCCGACCGCGCAAGGCTGCCGGTCTTGATCTGGCCGCAGTTCGTAGCGACCGCCAGATCGGCGATCGTCGCATCCTCGGTCTCGCCCGAGCGGTGCGACATGACCGCGGTATAGCCCGAACGCTGCGCCAGCGTGACCGCTTCCAGCGTTTCGGTCAGCGTGCCAATCTGGTTGACCTTGACCAGCAGCGAATTGGCCAGCCCCTTCTCGATCCCCATCGCCAGGCGCTTCGGGTTGGTCACGAACAGATCGTCGCCGACCAGCTGGACCTTGTCGCCGATTGCATCGGTCAGCGCCTTCCAGCCCTCGAAATCATCCTCGCCCATGCCGTCCTCGATCGAGAAGATCGGATAACGACGCGTCAGATCGGCGAGGAACTCGGCGTTCTCAAGTGGGCTGAGCGACTTGCCCTCGCCGACCATCTCGTATTTGCCGTTCTTGAGATATTCGGTCGCCGCGCAGTCGAGCGCCAGCATCACGTCGTCGCCCGGCGTGTAGCCTGCCTTTTCGATCGCCGACATGATGAAGTCGAGCGCATCGGTGGTGCTGGCGAGCGCAGGCGCGAACCCGCCTTCGTCACCGACCGAGGTCGACAGCCCCTTCTCGCTCAGACCCTTTTTCAGTGTGTGGAAGATTTCCGATCCGCAGCGCACCGCCTCTACGATATTCTCCGCGCCGACCGGCACGATCATGAATTCCTGGAAATCGATGGGGTTGTCGGCATGTTCGCCGCCATTGATGATGTTCATCATCGGCACCGGCAGCACCTGCGCCTGAACCCCGCCGATATAGCGATACAGCGGCAGCCCGCGCGCTTCCGCCGCCGCCTTGGCCACCGCGAGGCTCACGCCAAGGATCGCGTTCGCGCCCAGGCGGCTCTTGTTGTCGGTGCCGTCGAGTTCGATCATCGCCGCGTCGATTTCGGCCTGTTCCTCGGCGTCGAGCCCCAGGATCGC
This sequence comes from Sphingomonas aestuarii, assembly GCF_054457155.1. Taxonomy (NCBI): domain Bacteria; kingdom Pseudomonadati; phylum Pseudomonadota; class Alphaproteobacteria; order Sphingomonadales; family Sphingomonadaceae; genus Sphingomonas; species Sphingomonas aestuarii. Next base: position 179,337 of record NZ_JBTKVV010000001.1, read on the forward strand.
TTCGGCAATGTCCGAATTGACCGCCTCGACCGCATCGTCGACGCCCTTGCCCATCCAGCGGCCCTTGTCGCCGTCGCGGCGCTCGACCGCCTCATACGCGCCGGTCGATGCGCCCGAGGGGACCGCCGCGCGACCGAAGCTGCCGTCGTCAAGCAGCACATCGACCTCGACCGTCGGATTGCCGCGACTGTCGAGAATGCGGCGGCCATGAATGTCGATGATTGCGGTCACGTAACGGTCTCCCTAGATCATGGGCGAAAGCGAATGTCGCGGCTGCCTCTAGCCCCGACGGTCGCGAACCGCAAACGAAGTGGCGCGGCGCATGGAACCGCGCGGGCATCGCTTGGTTTGTTGGGATGAGTGAGGAAAGGGCTTTACCCATGAACGATACCACCACCCCCGTCCGTCCGAAACCGATGACCGAGGCGGAGAGCAACGTCGGCGGCTTCAAGGGCGCAACCCAGACGATCCGCGACGAAGCCGGAAAGCTGGGCAAGACCGCCGCCGAGAAGGCACGGCTCTATGCCGACGACGGCAAGGCCAAGGCATCAGGCGCGCTGGGCGAAGTCGCCAAGCTGGTCGACGACGCCGCCAACACCGTCGATGAAAAGCTCGGCGAGCAATACGGCCAATACGCCCATTCGGCGGCGAAGTTCGTCGATGAGTTCGCATCGACGCTCAACACCAAGAATGTCGACGAATTGCTGGAGGATACCCGCCAGTTCGTCCGCAAGAGCCCGGCCGTCGCCGTCGGCATCGCCGCCGCGCTCGGTTTCGTGATCGCCCGCGTCGTGAAGGCCGGGATCGATGGCACCGCCGACGCCGGCGAGCGAGCATCGACGCGCAAGCCGACCAACGACGCCTGATGCCGTCGTTGCGGGAAGAATTGACCGATACACCGGAGGAAAAGCCCGGGATCGGGACGTTGATCGGTCGGCTGGTCGAGGACGGAAAAGGCTATGCCCGTGCCGAAATCGACTATGTGAAGGCACTGGCCGGGGAACGGATGCGCGCGGCAAAGAGCGGCGTCATCTTCCTCGTCGCCGGACTGGTGCTGCTCCACGGCGCGCTGATCGCGCTGTTTGTGGGACTGGTCCTGTCGCTGGCGACGATCATCGGCCCGTTCTGGTCGATGTTGATCGTCGTCGCGGTGGCGAGCGTCATCGGTGGCGTGCTGGCCAAGATCGGCGTGTCGCATTTTCAGCGGGCAAAGGCTGGACCGGACGTGGAGCCTGTGGAGGTGATCGAGCCATGAATGCATCTCCCACCCTGATCGCGGCGATCGCCACGCGGGACGCCGCGCGTTTGCGGTTCCAGTCGACGCTCGATACGCTTCAGCACCGCCTCTCGCCTGCGACGCTGCGCGACGAAGCGGTCGAAACGGTACGGGAAACCGCAGTGTCCGCCGCACGCACCGGCGCGGAAACGGTCCGCAACAATCCGGGCAAGATCGCCGCGGGCATCGGCCTCGTCGGCCTGCTGCTCGCACGCAAGCCGATTGCCCGCGCGATCCGGCAGGGCGACGATGCAACCCCCGACGATACCGACGAGTTTGGAGCATGACGGCGCGCGTTCGCGCCCAGGAAGGACATGACATGAGCGACATCAACGACACCATCGACAAGGCCCAGGCAAAGGCCAGCGACGCCTATCGGTCGAGCAAGCAGAGCGTGAAACAGGCCGCAACCCGCGCCGAAAAGGCCGCCAAGGACAATCCGCTGGCGGTCGTCGCGGGCGGCATCGCGGTCGGAGCGGTGATCGGCGCGCTGCTGCCGAAGACGCAAAAGGAGGACGAATTGCTCGGCACCGTCGGCAAGCGTCTGGCCGAAGGCGCGACTGCCGCCGCAATCGCCGCGCGCGACACCGGCAAGGCCGAATTCGCGTCGCTCAAGCCCGACACGTCGAGCGCCAAGGACAAGGCCGGCTCGATCGCCGCGCACATTTTCGACGCAGCAAAATCGGCCGCGATCGGAACGGGTGAGCGCAAATAACCCGGCGGTAGAGGCTTCACACCCCCTTGAGCGCCGGTCGTTCGGCGCTTAGGGGCGGTGCAGCATTCCTCTCCCCGGAGCCTTTATGAGCAAGCTGCACCTGGTTTTCGGCGGTCGCGTCAGCGATCCGCGTACCCTCGACTATACCGACCTCAAGAATATCGACGTGGTCGGTATCTTCCCCGACTATGAAAGCGCCGAAAAGGCGTGGCGCGCCGCTGCCCAGCGCACCGTCGACGATGCCGAGATGAAATATGTGCTGGTGCATCTGCACCGCCTGCTCGAACCGGAAATCGAAGGTCCGGCGGCTTAAAGCCCTCCCCAAAAAACCGTCCCAGCGAAAGCTGGGGCATCAGGCCATATCGCGAAACGCGAGATAGCCCAGCTTTCGCTGTGATGACGGTTTTGAGGCTGGAATGACGGTCCTTGGAGCGCCAATCGAAATCAGCACGCCCTCCGTTCGTTTCGAGCGAAGTCGAGAAACGCTAACTTGGCGCCACGCTCACGTTTCTCGACTTCGCTCGAAACGAACGGGATCAGGGTTGTCGGAGACCCCGCCTCAGGCCCCCTTCCACCGCCATACGAGCAGCGGTCGCGCCAGCGCCAGCCCCGCAACGAACCCGCCGATATGCGCCGCCGCCGCGATCGGCATCCCGGCCTGTGTGCTCAGAACCCCGATCAGCAGGTTGAGCACCGTCCACGCCGCCGCCAGCCACAGCACATGCACGGTTCGCGCCGACAGCGGCCCGATCGCCTTCGCGCGCGGGCGACCATAGAGCAGCGCATAGGCGCCCACCACCGCCGACACTGCCCCGCTCGCCCCGATCATCGGCACCTCGGACATCGGCTCGACCGCCCATTGCGCCGCCGCAGCGGCATAGGCGCCGACCAAATAAAGTACGACCACCCCGCGCCCGCCCAGCGCGCGTTCGCTCCCCGTCCCGCACACCCACAGCATCAGCATGTTGAAGCCAAGATGGATGAAACCGGCATGGATCAGCGCGGCGCTGAGCGGCGTCAGCAAGGAGGGGACGACCCACAGATCCGAGGGGATGAAGACTTCGACCGACCAGCGGACCGGCATGAAACCGGCGACCACCGCAGCCCAATTCTCGCTGGCGGTAAGCGTGAGTGCGACGCTGACCAGCACCGTCGTAACGGCAATTGCCAAGGTTACCGGCGTGTTAGTGCGCGTCATTCGCCACCAACCCGTTCGTGCTGAGCTTGTCGAAGCACTGCTTTTCTCTTCTTTGGATGAAAGAAGGACAGCGCTTCGGCAAGCTCAGCGCGAACGGATATCAAGGATGGAAAATCAAATGAACTCGATCTTCGACACCAGATAATATTTGTCGCCCGACGGCACGGTCACTTCGACCTCTTCGTCGACCTTGCGCCCGATCAGCGCGCGGCCCAACGGCGAATTATAGCTGATCCGCCCGACATTCGCGTCCGCCTCGGCCTGACCGACGATCTGGTATTTCACCGGCTTGTCGTCCTCGTCGAGCAGCGTGACGGTCGCGCCGAACACGATCTTGTCGCCCGACAGGTCCTTCGGGTCGATGATCTGGGCGCGGCTCAGCTTGTCCTCGATATCGGCAATCGACGCCTCGACCTGGCCCTGACGTTCCTTTGCGGCGTGATATTCGGCGTTTTCGGACAGGTCGCCATGCGCACGCGCTTCCTCGATCGCATCGACGATCGTCGGGCGCTCGGTTTTGAGCCGCTTCAGCTCGGCGCTGAGCTTCTCATAGCCTTCTTGCAGCATCGGCATCTTTTCGACCGTCGCCATCACATCCGTCCCTCAGTTCAAAACGCCCCACCCCGGCGGCCCTTGCCGGGCCACCCGCACATAACGCCAATGTCGGGGATCAATTGTGCGATTGCGAATAATAGGACTGCAAGGGGCGGACTTCAAGGGAGCGGCTGCCCAGCGCCTCGATCGCATACGCTGCCGCGACGCTGGCAGGCGCGGTCGTGAAATAGGGAATTTTCTGCGTCAGCGCGCACGCGCGGATCGACTGCGAATCCTTGAGCGATTGCCAGCCTTCGGTCGTGTTGAAGATCAGCTGCACATCCCCGTCCTGGATGCGATCGACGATATGCGGGCGTCCCTGCGCGACCTTGTTGACGCGCTCGACATTGATCCCCTGCCCGGCCAGGAAATCCGCCGTACCGCCGGTCGCGACGATGTGGAAACCAAGTTCGGCCAGCTTCTGCACACCGGGGAGCACCACCGCCTTGTCGCTGTCCTTGACGCTGACGAATGCGGTGCCCTTGGCGGGAAGCGTCGTGCTCGCACCAAGCTGCGCCTTGGCGAAAGCCATCGGGAAATCGCTATCGATTCCCATGACTTCGCCGGTGGACTTCATTTCGGGAGACAATACCGGATCGACACCGGGAAAGCGGTTGAACGGGAACACCGCTTCCTTGACCGCGATATGATCGATGTGGCGGTCGATCCTCGGCAGATCAGCGAGAAGTTCACCGGCCATCACCCGCGCCGCGATCTTGGCGATGGGCGCGCCGATCGCCTTGGCGACGAAGGGCACGGTGCGCGATGCGCGCGGATTGACCTCGATCAGATAGACCTGATCTTTTGGCTGTTCGGCCTCACGGCCGCTGGCCTTTACCGCGAACTGGATGTTCATCAGCCCCTCGACGCTCAGCGCACGCGCCAGCGCTTCGGTCTGGCGCTCGATTTCGGCAATGATGTCGGCGGGCAGCGAATAGGGCGGGATCGAGCACGCACTGTCGCCCGAATGGACGCCCGCTTCCTCGATATGCTGGAGCACGCCCGCGACCACGACGTCGGTGCCGTCAGCGATGGCATCGACATCGACCTCGATCGCGTCGCGTAAGTACTGGTCGATCAAAACCGGCGTATCCGCAGACACTTGCACCGACGTCCGGATATAATCGTCGAGCTGTTCGGGACCGTCGACAATCTCCATCGCGCGACCGCCCAGTACATAGCTGGGGCGCGTCAGCACCGGGTATCCGATGCGCTCGGCAATCGCGAGCGCCTCTTCGCGGCTGCGCGCCATGCCGTTGGCGGGCTGCTTCAGACCCAGCTTGGAAACGAGCGCGGCGAACCGCTCCCGGTCCTCGGCCAGGTCGATCGCGTCTGGTGAGGTACCGAGGATCGGGATGCCCGCCTCCTCCAGCGCCCGCGCCAGATTGAGCGGCGTTTGCCCACCGAACTGGACGATCACGCCGACAAGCTCACCGCTCGATCTTTCGACTTCCAGGATCTCCAGTACGTCCTCGGCGGTCAGCGGTTCGAAATAGAGCCGGTCCGACGTGTCGTAATCGGTCGACACGGTCTCCGGATTGCAGTTGACCATGATCGTCTCATAGCCTGCATCCGCCAGCGCAAAGCAGGCGTGGCAACAGCAATAATCGAACTCGATCCCCTGCCCGATCCGGTTCGGACCGCCGCCCAGAATGACGATCTTGCGCCGATCACTCGGCATCGCCTCATTCTCAGGCTCGCCGAAGCTCGGGGCTTCATAGGTGGAATACATATAGGGCGTCTTGGCGTCGAATTCCGCGGCGCAGGTGTCGATGCGTTTGAACACCGGGCGCACGCCCAGTTTATGGCGCAGCGCACGCACCTCGCCCTCGGTAACGCCGCCGGTCATCGCCTTGACCGCTTCGTGGATCAGGCCCGATCCGCGCGCAACGCCCGCCGCATTGCCACGCAGATTGGCCGATTGCAGCGCGAGATGCGCGAGCCGCTTGTCCGAAAAGCCCATCGATTTCAGGCGGCGCAACCCTGCCGCATCGCGCGGCAGGCCGTTGGTGCAGACTTCTTCCTCCGCGCGAATGATCTCGGCGATCCGTTCCAGGAACCAGGGGTCGAACTTGGCGATGGCGTGGACTTCACCGACGCTGAACCCTTCGCGCAGTGCTTGCGCCGCGACCAACAACCGGTCGGGAGTCGCCTGCGACAGTGCCGCCTCGATTTCCTCGCGCGGCGCGCCGACCAGCCGGTGCACTTCGTCGAACCCGGTCAGCCCGGTTTCCAGACCGCGCAGCGCCTTTTGCATCGATTCATGGATATTGCGCCCGATCGCCATGACTTCGCCGACCGACTTCATCGCGGTCGACAGCAACGGCTCGGCGCCCTTGAACTTTTCGAACGCGAAACGCGGGATTTTGGTCACGACATAATCGATGGTCGGCTCGAACGACGCCGGCGTCGCGCCGGTGATGTCGTTGTCGATCTCGTCCAGCGTGTATCCGACCGCCAGCTTGGCGGCGACCTTGGCGATCGGGAAGCCGGTGGCCTTGGACGCCAGCGCGGAAGAGCGTGATACGCGCGGGTTCATCTCGATGACGATCAGGCGGCCGTCCTTCGGATTGACGGCGAACTGGACGTTGGAACCGCCCGTTTCGACACCGATTTCGCGCAAGACAGCGATGCTGGCATTGCGCATGATCTGATATTCCTTGTCGGTCAGCGTCAGCGCGGGCGCGACGGTGATCGAATCGCCCGTATGGACGCCCATCGGGTCGATATTCTCAATGGAGCAGACGATGATCGCATTGTCCTTGCGGTCGCGCACCACCTCCATCTCATATTCTTTCCAGCCGAGCAGCGATTCCTCGATCAGGACTTCGGTGGTGGGCGACGCGTCGAGCCCGCCGGTGACGATGCGGACGAACTCGTCCTTGTTATAGGCGACGCCGCCGCCGGTGCCGCCCATCGTGAAGCTGGGACGGATGATCGCGGGCAGCCCGGTATGGTCGAGCGCGGCCAGCGCCTCGTCCAGCGTGTGCGCGATTGCCGAACGGGCGGACTCCAGCCCGATCTTGTCCATCGCGTCGCGGAACTTGATCCGGTCCTCGGCCTTGTCGATCGCTTCGGCATCGGCACCGATCATGATGCAGCCGAATTTTTCGAGCGTGCCGTCGTTCGCCAACGCCAGCGCGGTGTTGAGCGCGGTCTGCCCGCCCATCGTCGGCAGCACCGCGTCGGGCCGCTCCTTCTCGATAATCTTGGCAACGACCGCGGGTGTGATCGGCTCGACATAGGTCGCGTCGGCCAACTCGGGATCGGTCATGATCGTCGCCGGGTTCGAATTGACGAGGACGATCCGGTAACCCTCCTCCTTCAACGCCTTGATCGCCTGCGTGCCCGAATAATCGAACTCGCACGCCTGACCGATAACGATCGGCCCCGCGCCGATCACGAGGATGGAGGAAATGTCGGTGCGTTTGGGCATTAGGTTGTCACGTCCATGCGCGGATTGGGGAAATCGATGGTCAAGGATTGAAGCCGTCCATGGCGGGGTTCCAACGCACAACCTCGTGACACGGCCTCCGCAGCATTGGCGACGGTGCCGCTCTTAAACTTAGCTAACATCTGGTCGCCGTTGATCAGCACTTCGTCGCGATCGATCTTCTTGGCTTTCCACTCTTCGACCATTCGCCCGGATTGGCTTACCGTGGTGATGACCGGCTTCCTCTCCTCGATAACGCTTTGGCGCTCGCTCTCTTCGAGAGCCGACAGGTCAAATCCATAGGTTGCGCTCAGACTGTCGGATTGGACCTGAAGCTGAGCCGATTTTGCGAACCGTTCGGCACAACTTCCAAAAGTCGAGGTGTCGGCCTGACATCCCGCAACCGACAACAATCCGAGGATCGGCAGAGCGCGAATGGAAATCATTGCGGCTTCTCCAAAATCCCCACGAACCGCTCGAACAGATAAAGACTGTCCTGCGGTCCCGGCGAGGCTTCGGGGTGGTATTGCACGCTGAACGCCGGGCGGTCGGTCAATTCCAGCCCCGCATTCGATCCGTCGAACAGCGACACATGGGTTTCGCGGACATTGGCGGGCAGGCTGTCGCGTTCCACCGCGAAGCCGTGGTTCATGCTGGTGATCTCCACCGCGCCGTCCGACAGCCGCTTGACCGGGTGGTTGGCGCCGCGATGGCCCTGGAACATCTTGGTGGTCGTCGCGCCCACCGCGAGGCCGAGCAATTGATGGCCAAGACAGATGCCGAAGATCGGCAGCTTCGTGTCGAGCAGCTGGCGGATGACGGGCACGGCATACTCGCCGGTCGCGGCGGGATCGCCGGGACCGTTCGACAGGAACACGCCTGCGGGGTTAAGGGCCATCACCTCGTCATAAGTCGCGGTGGCGGGGAGGACGCTGACCTTTGCGCCCGCCGCAACCAGATTGCGAAAGATGTTGCGTTTGCTGCCATAGTCGATGGCGACGACATGGGGTTTCTCAAGCCCCTCCCCTTCAGGGGAGGGGTTGGGGTGGGGCTGTGCCCCAGACTCTGTTGCTTGTGGGGAGGCCCCACCCCTGAAGGGGAGGGGTGAAGCGTCGTCACCGAAGCCGAAACCCAGCCGCCAGATGCCGCCCTGCCCGCCTTCTCCCCAGCCATAATGGGTTTGGGTGGTCACATCACGCGCGAGGTCCATGCCCTCCAGCCCCGGCCACGCCCGCGCCTGTGCCAGCAATGCGTCGATGTCGAACTCGCCACTGGGCGAATGCGCGATCACCCCATTGGGCGCGCCGCCCACGCGGATGCGGCGCGTCAAAGCCCGCGTGTCGATGCCCGACAGGCCGATGCGGTTGTGCGCCTTCATCCAGTCGTCCAGCCGCTGGGCGCTGCGGAAATTGCTCGGCTCGGTCACATCCTCGCGCACGATCATGCCCAGCGCATGGGGATCGTCCGCCTCGATATCGTCGGCATTTGTGCCGACATTGCCGATATGGGGGAAAGTAAAATTGATGATCTGCCCGGCAAAGCTCGGGTCGGTCATGATTTCCTGATAGCCGGTCATGGCCGTGTGGAAGCACACCTCACCGACTGCCGAGCCTTCCGCGCCGAAGCCCCGGCCCCACACCACGTCTCCGCTCGCCAACACCAATACGCCCGTCGCACCTTCGGGCATGGGCATGGGTTTGGCGTCGGCCATGAGGCGGGCTTCCTGTCTGGTGTCTGGCGATGTCGCTAAGATGTGGCGGCTAGACCCCATGCGCGCACCCGTCAATCTGTTAATCGGCGCGGGCGCGCGCTAACGGGGTGGTTTGCACATTCAGGGTTGAGAGAAGCCGATGATTCGCGACGATATCAAGTCCGCACTGGTGACCGCGATGAAGGCGGGCGACAAGCAAAGCACCGCGGCGATCCGCCTGATCCAGTCGGCGATCAAGAATCGCGACATCGAAGCGCGTACCGGCAAGGCACCGGAGAATGACGACGATCTGGTGGTCGAGGTCTTGCAGAAAATGGTCAAGCAGCGCCGCGAATCGATCGAGATGTTCGAAAAAGGCGGCCGTCAGGAACTCGCCGACCAGGAAAAGGGCGAAGTCGCGGTCATCGAACGCTTCCTCCCCGCGCAGATGGACGATGCGCAGACGGCTGCGGCGATCGAGGTGATCAAGGTGGAACTGGGCGCAACCGGCATGAAGGACATGGGCCGCGTGATGGCAGAGCTGAAGGCGCGGCACGGGTCCGAGCTGGACATGAGCAAGGCAAGCGCGGCGGTGAAGGCGGCGTTGATCTGAGGGGAGAGAGGTTTCTCGACTTCGCTCGAAACCAACGGATTTTGGTATTATTCACATCCACATCCGTTGGTTTCGAGCGAAGTCGAGAAACGTTTAACAGGACGATCCGCAAGCGATGGCATTCTGGGCTTATCTGATCCGATGTGCCGATGGCCGCTATTATACCGGCCAGACAGATGATCTCGATCGGCGGCTCGCGGAACACAATGCAGGCGGGTTCTGTGATTGCCCCGCGCGCAGGCGACCGCTGGAACTAGTTTGGTCGGAAAGTTTCCAGACGCGTTTGGAAGCGTTGGAAGCCGAGCGCATTGTCGGTGGGTGGTCTCGCGCCAAGAAGGAAGCGCTTATCGCGGGGAATTGGTCGATGGTGTCGCATTTTGCCAAACCGCCCGGAGAACGTTTCTTGATTTCGCTCGAAACGAACGGGGAGTGGAAGGGCGAATTACGGACCACTCCGTTCGTTTTGAGCGAAGTCGAGAAACGCAGCCCCGCACGATGACCCTCACGCCGCAATTTCTCGACGAACTGCGCGCGCGGACCACGCTGTCGACGCTCATCGGACGCACCGTCAAAGTCCAGCGGGCGGGACGGGAGTTCAAGGCCTGCTGCCCGTTCCATAACGAAAAGACGCCGTCCTTCACGATTAACGACGACAAGGGTTTCTACCATTGCTTCGGTTGCGGGGCGCATGGCGACGCGATCCGTTGGATGACCGATCAGCGTGGCCTTCCGTTCATGGATGCGGTGAAGGAACTTGCGGCCGCCGCAGGAATGGACGTCCCCGCCCCCGACAAGCGCTCCGCCGAACGCGCCGAACGGGCGAAGGGGCTGCACGAGGTAATGGCGGATGCCGCCAAATGGTTCACCCAGCAGCTTGACGGGTTGGCGGGCGCGGAGGCGCGTGCCTTGCTTTCCAAGCGCGGGATCAAACCGGAGACCGCGCGCGCATTCGGTATGGGTTATTCCCCCGATGCGCGCGGCGCGTTGCGAACGGCGCTCAAACATTATGGCGACGCGCTGCTGATCGAGGCGGGGCTGCTCATCCAGGTCGAGGGCAAGGAGCCTTACGACCGGTTCCGCGGTCGGCTGATGATCCCGATCAAGGATGCGCGCGGTCGCGTCATCGCCTTTGGTGGCCGCATCATCGGCGAGGGCGAGCCGAAATACCTCAACTCCCCCGACACCCCGCTCTTCGACAAGGGGCGCACGCTCTACAACATCGACCGTGCCCAAACTGCCGCGCGCAAGGTGGGCCGCGTGATCGCGGTTGAAGGCTATATGGACGTGATCGCGCTTGCCCAGGCCGGGTTCGACGAGGTCGTCGCGCCGCTCGGCACCGCGATGACCGAGCATCAGTTGGAACGGATGTGGCGCATGGTCGATGTGCCGATCCTGTGCTTCGACGGCGACTCGGCAGGGCAGAAAGCGGCCTTGCGCGCGGCAGGCCGCGGATTCCCGATGCTGGAGCCGGGCCGCAGCCTGTCCTTCGTGACCTTGCCGGAGGGGATGGACCCCGACGACCTGGTGCGCGCCAAGGGTCCGTCGGCGTTCGAGGCGTTCCTGACCAAGCCGGAAGGGTTGGCGACCCGCGTGTGGAATGCCGAACTCGTCGCCGAGCCGCTGGAGACGCCCGAGGCCCGCGCAGGGCTTCGCAAACGCCTGACCGAACGTGCCCAAGCGATCCAGCACCCGATCGTCCGCGACGAATATATTGCCGAATATCGGCAGCGCTTCGACGAGCAGTTCGGGCGCGGGCGGCCATCGACGCGCTTCGATGGCCCCCGCGGCGGCGGTGGACGCCCCTCCCCGCGCGGCACGTTCAAGAACGGCAAATGGACGCCGCCGGATCGTCCCGTCTCCAACGAGGCGCGCGGCGTTCATACCACCGGCATCGACCCGGTGCTCGCGCGCGCCGTGCTGGCCGGGCTGATCCGTCACCCGGTCGAAATCGCTCGCCATGTGGAGGTGCTTGGATCGCTGCGCATTGGCGGCGGCGCGCTTGCCCGGCTGTTCGAGGCGGTGATCGACGTCGCGCTTGAGGATCAAGCGCTTGATAGCGCGCAAGTCCTCACCATATTGGCGCGGTCCGGGTTCGATTCCGTGGCCTCCGACCTGCTTCGTGCCGACACCTTGCCTTTTTCGTTCACGCAGATCGCGGCCGATCCGGCGCAGGCCCGTTCGGACCTGAACGAAGCGATCGCGATCCTGGCGGCGGGACCGGTGGTGGCTGGCGCGCTGGCCGAAGCGACGGCGCGGCTGGAGACGAGCGGCGAGGCCGGAGACTTTGACGCCCAACAGGCGTTGTTGAAGGAACAAATGGCGCTTCGCGCGCGACTTGCAAATCTGGTCCTTGCGGACGAAGGCGATATTGGCGACAAGGCGGTGTAAAATGCCGCCATCGGGTTATTCGAGGGTATAGATGGCGAAGGCGAATACGGCGGACGCGGCCGACACGAACGAAACCGGCGACGCACCGCTGATCGACCTGAACGAAGGGTCGATCAAGAAGCTGGTCGCGCGCGCGAAAAAGCGTGGCTACATCACCGTCGATCAGCTCAACGAAATGCTGCCGCAGGACCAGATGTCCTCCGAGCAGATCGAAGACGTCATGGCGTCATTGAACGACATGGGCGTCAATGTCGTTGAGAATGAAGAGGCGGGCGAGGACGACACGCCGGAAGAGGAAACGCCCGACGAAATCGACGGCAACGACAATTCGGACGGCTCGGCGCCTGCGTTCGAAGCGCCGAAGAAAAAGGAAACCGTTGATCGCACCGACGATCCGGTCCGCATGTATCTGCGCGAAATGGGCGCGGTCGAACTGCTCAGTCGCGAAGGCGAAATCGCCATCGCCAAGCGGATCGAGGCGGGTCGCGACACGATGATTCTGGGGCTGTGCGAATCGCCGATCACCTTCAACGCGATCATCGGCTGGTCCACCGCGCTCAACGAAGGCACGATGCAGCTGCGCGAGATTCTCGATCTCGACGCGATGCTGTCGAAGGATCCAGCGCCCGAATCGCTGACCGAGGACGGCGAAGAGGACGACGACGGCGAAATTTCGGAAAAGAATGCCGGTCCCTCCTACAAGGAAGAGGAAGAAGTCGAAGAGGAAACCGCGTCGGACGACGACGAGGATTCGATGACCGAACGCCGCGCCAAGCGTCCGTCGGACGACGAGGAAGAGGACAACACCCTCTCCCTCGCGCAGATGGAAGAAACGCTCAAGCCGATGGCGCTTGAGAAGTTCGCCAGCATCACGTCGCTCTACAAGAAATTCTCCAAGGTCCAGCAGCAGCGGCTCGACGCGATGTCGGCGGGCGGCGAGATGTCGGCGGCGGAGGAGCGCAAATATCAGAAATTGCGCGAAGACCTGACCGCAGAAGTCGAAAGCGTCCAGTTTCACAACGCCAAGATCGAATATCTGGTCGACCAGCTCTATTCGTTCAACCGTCGCCTGACGACGCTGGGCGGCCAGATGCTGCGGCTTGCCGAGCGTCACAAGGTGCCGCGCAAGGCGTTCCTCGACGCCTATGTCGGCAACGAACTCGACGAGAATTTCCTCGCCAGCGTCGAGGGCATCGACAAGAAGTGGAAGGCGTTCGCCGAAAACGAAGCCGCGGGCGTCGATCGCATCCGCGCCGAAATCGCCGAGATTTCGCAGGCGACCGGCATGGCGCTGGGCGAGTTCCGCCGCATCGTCAACACGGTGCAAAAGGCCGAACGCGAAGCGCGCATCGCCAAGAAGGAAATGGTCGAGGCGAACCTGCGCCTCGTCATCTCGATCGCCAAGAAATACACCAATCGCGGGCTGCAGTTCCTGGATTTGATCCAGGAAGGCAATATCGGCCTGATGAAGGCGGTCGATAAATTCGAATATCGCCGCGGTTACAAGTTCAGCACCTATGCGACCTGGTGGATTCGCCAGGCGATTACGCGGTCGATCGCCGATCAGGCGCGCACCATCCGCATTCCGGTGCACATGATCGAGACGATCAACAAGCTGGTCCGCACCAGCCGCCAGTTCCTGCACGAACAGGGCCGCGAACCGACGCCGGAGGAAATGGCCGAACGGCTGTCCATGCCGCTCGAAAAGGTCCGCAAGGTGATGAAAATCGCCAAGGAGCCGATCTCGCTCGAAACGCCGATCGGTGACGAGGAGGATTCGCATCTGGGCGATTTCATCGAGGACAAGAACGCGATCATCCCGGTCGATGCCGCGATCCAGGCGAACCTCAAGGAAACGGTCACCCGCGTTCTCGCAAGCCTCACCCCGCGCGAGGAACGCGTGCTGCGGATGCGCTTCGGGATCGGCATGAATACCGATCACACGCTCGAAGAGGTCGGCCAGCAATTCAGCGTGACGCGCGAACGCATCCGTCAGATCGAGGCGAAGGCGCTCCGCAAGCTGAAACACCCCAGCCGCAGCCGCAAGATGCGGTCGTTCCTCGATCAGTAAGTGGAAAGGGCCTCGCTTCGGCGGGCCCTTTTCTTTGATGGCTACGGCCTTGCGCGGTTCAGGAGACTATGCGCTCGCTCGCCTGCCTAACGCTGACTCGAAACAGCGCCGCCGAACTCAGCCACAATGTCAGTAACACGCTCGTTGCGATCACCACCCGCCTCGCGCCTTCGGGCGTGGTCGAGGGCGCGGTCAGGATCACCACCGCCAGCCAGGCCTGAACGACCGCCACCGCCAGCATCGCCCGTGCCATGTCGTGCGCGCGAAACCGCGCCACGAACGCGCACGCCGCCGCGGTCACCACCACGCCGAAAAAGCCCAGATTGGCCGGATCATCCTCTCTGACGATCCCCACCGTGACATTTACCCAGCACACCAGAAAGCCTGCCAGCAGCGCCGCTGCGCCGCCAAGACGATATGATACTGTCCCAGAATTGCTCCTCATGCCCCGCCTCCCTTGCTTGATTTGAAGGCACCACACTGCCCAGGCCAGTGGTGAGCGGCATGAGCACGTTGTGAGGAATCAGCGAGATCCAACGACGTTGGGGCATGACGCTTATCGTCACCTCGGCCCTGCAACCGGGGTGTCGCGATTATCCCCACCCCGCTCCCGCCCCCCCAAACGCAACGCTCCGGCAGTGGTGGGTCACTGCCGGAGCGCGCCGGACGACAATGGGGCGTCGCCCGCTTGGGAAGGTGCCTGTGGGTTTCGGGACGTCAGGCACCCGTTCTTTTCCGGAGGGACTGGACCGGAGCCCCCCCGGAAGAAGATCGGCACATCGTCAGAAGTGGAAGCCGACCCCGGCATTGTAGCTGACCTCGCCGCGCCGAGTGTCCATGGCGGCACCGGCGCGGAACACGGTCGGTCGGTCGCTTTCGGTCGCTTTCGAAACGCCCAGTGCAAATGCGACCTCTCCGCCATGCCCGCCGATCGCGGCACCTGCCATCCCCTTGCCCGGCAAAAAGCTCTGCGGAAGCCCCGACAGCGCCGATCCATTGGCGGCCAGCGCATTCATATCGGCACGCAATATCCGGTTGTTCTCCGCCATCAGCGTCCGGGTCGCGGCCAGGCTGGTGTCGAACATCGCCGCAACCGACTGGTCGGTATAGCCGCGAGCGGCATCCAGGGTGGCAAGCGCCAGTCGCTCGGCTTGGCCGACGCTGGCGGCATCGTTGGATGCGACGCCATCGGCGATACCGGTCAGGCGGCGGTCGCCGTCGGTCCCGGCAAGACTGACCAGCGATCCCCCCGTCTGCGCGCCGACGCTGATGGTGCCGGTTGCAGCGTCCTGACGAACCAGTCCGACGCGCCCTGCCTCGACATCGGCGCGCAGCGTGGTGCTATGGTCGAGCGCCAGTGCGGCGGTCGCCTGGGCGCCGTCGATGCGGGTCGAATGTTCGGCAAGCCGGGCATCCTGCTCGATATCCTTCGCCATCCCTGCGGCGACATCGACCTCCAGCCGTCCCACGCGCCCGTCGAGCCCCGCAATCGCACGTCCATTGGCGTCGATTCGGTTTTCATGGTCCGCCAGGATCACATCCTGTTCGCGATTGCGCTCGACGGCTGCCGCAACGTCAATTTCGACGCCGCCGACGCGCACGTCCAGATCGGCAATCGCCTGAACACTGGCGTCGATCCGCAGATTCGTGTTGGCCAACGCGTTATCAAGCAGGCTGATACGGGCATCGTCATCGACCTGTGCCGCGATCACCGCCGACAGATTGGCGTCGATATCGACCAGCCGCCCCTCGATCAGCGTCAGTCGCCCGGCATTCACCGTCACCCGCGCATCGATATCGAGCAAGGTCGCATCGATCGAGATCAGCTGCGCCGAAGCGGGCGCTGCGATGAAGCTGGCGGCGATGGCCACCAGGCTGGCGGGTATGGGTCGGAGATAGCGTCGACGGGGCATGGGCATCGGCCTTCAACTTGGGTTTCCCCGATATTAGGGATGGGCCGCTTTCGGCCCTTCCCTGCCGCCGCCGATCATCTGTTGCGTAATTCGCGCGATCCTCCGCGCCGCGCGACTTGGTCCAGTTGAGAAAAACTGCTCCGTATCGGATCAACGTAGCCCCGATCGACGCAATCCGCAGCGAATCGGACCCTTTGGTGATCGACGGGAAATGCGCGAACGCGAAAACTTGGCCGGACACGCACCATCGAAGGCGCACCGACATGGCCACGCATTCTTCCACTCCGCACGGCACCGACGATCTAGCCTGCGTCACCGCGTCGAACCTCGTTCGCAATTTCGGCGAGTGGCAGGATCGCGCGCTGGGCGAGCCCGTCTACATTCTCCACCGCGGGCGGCCCAAGCTGGCCCTCGCCTCCATCGACTTCCTCGCACGATTGACGCGAAGCGCAGGGAGCGGAGACAGCGTCGCCGCGCTGATCGACGCCTTCGACGAACCCGTGCTGCTGTTCGACGAAGATGCCCGACTGTCCCGCCGCAACCGCGCGGCCGACAGCTATTTCGGGCTGGCGGGCGGCGTCGGCGGCTTCGGCCTCAGCGCCGATCGCCCTGCGGAAAGCGCGATCCTGCAACTGGCCCGCCGCGTCACCCATCACCGCATTGCGGAGCGGCTGGACGTCGCCATCGCCGCGCAATCCGAACGCCGTGTGGAAATCAGCGCGTCCCCGCTTTCAGGGGGCGCGATGGTCGTGGTCCGCGACGTGTCGCTGCGCGAAGCCCATGCCCGCAGCGCAGCCTTGGTCGAAGCGACGACCGACGCGATCGACGGTCAGCAGGGACTGGCGACCGCGCATCTGAACCAGCGCGGCCATGTCGCATTGCCCTCGCTATCGCTGGCGCGGATGACAGGCGTTCCTGCCGATCAACTGGGCGCCACCCGCTTCGCATCGCTGTTCGCTGTCGGCACGCGTGTCGCGGTGGGCGATGCGGTCGAACGCGTGCTGCGCGGCGGCGACACCGAAAACCTGTCGGCAGAATTGCTGGTCGACGGGTCCAGTCGCTGCGCAGTCACGCTCAGCCTGTCGGCAATCGTCACGCGATTGGGCGTCGAAGGTGCCATCGCGTTGGTCACCACCGATGGCCGTGGCGCCGAAGCGTGCCGAACGAAAGGCGGTTGATGCAAGGTTAAGCGCGGATCAACCACGTCTTTACGTGCTTCGGTATAGAGGTTGGGCGCAACGTCCCTTTCGACCGGCCAATCGGGCCGTCATCGCTCAGGGATCAGGAGACCAATGGCGTTGGATCGCGCACAAACCAACCGTAATGCCGACGCCTCGCTTGCGCTGTTCGCGCTGGTCGATGCCGACGGCACGTGCGCCCATCCCCATGCCGCCGCGCTGGCGCGACAGGGCGCCGACCCGCGCGACCTGGCCGATGCGGTGCATCTCATTTGCAGTCTTCACGGGCGGCATCCCGGACTGGTCGATCATTCGGCCCAGCACCGCAACATCGACGGGGCGAATGGCTGGCTCGATTCGGTCGCGATCGCCTTTGCAGAGGAACGCGCGCGCATCGTCGCGCTCGCGGTCGCGGCGGGTCCCCTGCCATCGACGCCAGGCCAGGCCGAGTCCGAAGCGACCGTGACCGCACAACGCCATGCGCTCGACATGCTGGCAATGTCCGCACGCAGCGGCTGTTCGCTCGGCGCATCGCTTGCCTTGGTGCTCGACTGGACGGCAATCGGCCGCGTGTTGCAATCGGCGGGCGACCGGTTCGGCGTCGAAATGCCGACACCGTCTTTTCCCAGCAAGACCGACACCGAAACGCTGGTTTCCACGCTCACCGGCAATCCCGGCGTCGAACGCGCGGTCCTGTTCGGCGCCCAGCAATTGCTGGCCCAGCATCGCGGGCTGTTCGATCTTCTCCAGGCGAGGGCAGAGGCGCGCGAAGGGCTCTGATCGCCATCGGCGCTTGCGCGGCCGCAGCCTATCCTTCTATTCGCATACCCGACACTCGAAAGATGTGAAGGATGGCCATGCGCTTCGAAGGCACCCAGGACTATGTCGCCACCGACGACCTGAAAGTCGCGGTCAACGCCGCGGTGACGCTGCGCCGTCCGTTGCTGGTGAAGGGCGAGCCCGGTACCGGCAAGACCGTACTCGCGCACGAAATCGCAAAGGCGGTGGGCGCGCCGCTGATCGAATGGAACGTCAAATCGACGACCAAGGCGCAACAGGGCCTCTATGAATATGACGCGGTCGCACGGCTGCGCGACGGCCAGTTGGGCGACGAGCGCGTCCACGACATCGGCAACTACATTCGCCGTGGCAAATTGTGGGAAGCGTTTACCGCGCCCGAACTCCCCGTCCTGCTGATCGACGAGATCGACAAGGCCGACATCGAATTCCCCAACGACCTGCTCCAGGAACTCGATCGCATGGAATTCCATGTGTACGAGACGAAGCAAACGGTGCGTGCCAACGAACGCCCGATCGTCGTCATCACCTCGAACAACGAAAAGGAACTGCCCGACGCGTTCCTCCGCCGCTGTTTCTTCCACTATATCAAATTCCCCGACCGCGAGACGATGCAGGCGATCGTCGACGTTCACTTCCCCGGCATCCAGAACATCCTTGTGAGCAAGGCGATGGATGTCTTCTACGAGATCCGCGACGTGCCGGGTCTGAAGAAGAAGCCCAGCACCAGCGAGTTGCTCGACTGGCTGAAGCTCTTGTTGCACGAAGACATGCCCCTCGACGTCCTGCAATCGCGCGACCCGTCAAAGGCGATCCCTCCCTTGCACGGCGCGCTATTGAAGAACGAGCAGGACGTGATGCTCTTCGAACGCCTGGCGTTCATGTCGCGGCGGCAACCGGGGCGTTGACGACCTAAGGTTTGCCGACCTTGGCATCGGCCATATCGTCAGAGCTTGAGCAATAATCCAGCAGGTCTCCCGGCTTGCAATCGAGCACATGGCACAGCCGCGCGAGCGTGGAAAAGCGGATGCCGCGCACTTTCCCAGAGCGAAACAAAGAGAGTTGCGTCTCGCTAATGCCGACTTGTCGCGCGAGTTCCTTGCCCGTCATCCGCCGGTCGGCAAGGATGCTATCAAGCGTCACCATCATCGGCATCACATGAACTCGTCGAGTTCGGTCCGCATCTCGGCAGCGTGCAGCAGCGGTCTTGACAGCAGAAACAAGAGCAACCCGACAGTCCCAAGGGTGATTGCGGCAATATCGAAATTGGCAACAGGCCAGGGGCGCTGCAACACCAACCTTGTAAGCAACGGCTCTGCGAAAACCCGCAACAATCCACCGACGAACAGCAACGCACCCATCCGCACCAGAAGGCGGGCGACAACCTGTTCGACCGCTCGTCCTTTGGACAACGCCGAAAATGCTTGGCGGATCGTCCAGATTGCACCGAGGTAACATAGCATCGGCAGCATCGTGATCGCCTGAACCGCACGACGCGACTGGCTGAGTTCAGGCGCAACCAGACCGGTTCCATTCAGTATCATGCCAAACACGATGAGAATGATGACAAGCCCGGTCAGATGTCGGGCGACCGTCGCATAGCGCGCATAATTTCCGCGATCCATCGTGCCTCCTTAGCCTTGTAATTTATCCCTTAGTTAAATATCTATTGGTCGATTTAATCAAGAGATAAATTTTTGCGAAGCCCTGCCGCACATCTGAACATCCTATCGCTCAGCATTCGAATTCCGCAGCCTCCGGCACGCGGCTGAACGCGATCTTGACGCCGAGATAATTGAGATCGAGGCCGCGCTGCGATCCCAGCAGGATCTGCTGCCTGCCATAGCGGCGGTTGAGGTCGTCGATGCGACGCCACAGTCCCGCCTGATCGCCGTCGCGGGCATCCTCGTCGCGAGTCACGAACAGGTCGGGCGTCGGCGGATCGGCGCTCAGCTGGTGGAGATAACAGGACACCAGCTTCAGCCGCCCTCGCTCGCCCCCGTGGCACTGCATATGCGCGACCATCTGCGGCCAGAATGCATCGAGTTCGCGCAGGAAACGCCAGCTGTTCTGTGATGGACGGAACACCGCTTCATGCCCCAGCGCACCGCCGCTCTCCAGTTTGGCGCTCAGATGCATCGCGCCGGCGAACAGCCCGTAATAACGCAGCCTGCTCGCCGCTTTCAGGATCAGCGCGCGGGCAACGATGCGCGCGCCTTCGGGCCGGCGATAGGCGCCCGACAGCACCCGGCTGTGCCCGATCATTCGCTTTTCTGCGGGTTCCGCACGGCGGATATCATATCCGTGCAGCCCGTAATAAAAGCGCTCTCCCTCCACCGATCCCCAAAGCGCCCGCGCCCGTTTCGCCTCCAGGCGCCACAAATCGTTGAAATCATTCACGCCCGCTCGCATGAGCTGCCGCTCGACCCCTGCTCCGATCCCCGGTATCGCCCGGAGCGGCAGATCGGCGAGCGCGTGCGGAAGCATGGCGTTGTCGATCAGCGTCAGGCCGTCGGGCTTTTGCAATTCGCTGGCGAGCTTGGCGAGCAAGGGGCTCGCCGCAAGCCCGATCGATGATTTCAATGATACGCCGACATTGCACGCGATGCCCCGTTTGATTTCTCGCGCTTTCGCCAGTGCCGCCGCATGATCGCGTTCAGTCCGATCGAGCGCGCACAGGCACTCGTCGATCGAACAGACCTGGGTCACCGGGATGCACCGTGCAATTTCCGCCATCAGGACGCCATGCATGGCGACGTAACGGTCATGCCGGGCCGGGCGTACGGCGATATCAGGACAGATGCGCCGCGCATCCGACACCGATGTCCCCCGTGTAATACCCAGCGCCTTTGCCTCGTAACTCGCAGCGATCGCACCGCTATGTTCGGAATCGAGCGGCGTGACGATGACAGGCCGGCCTCGCAAAGCCGGATCGTCATGCTGCTCGACGCTCGCGAAGAAGGCGTTGAAGTCGATGAACAGGTAGCGCAGTTCATGCGGATCGGCGCGGCGAAACATGTGGGCGACCTTGTTCCAGGCGAATCGAAAGTTGGAACATGTATAGAACACCCGCGCGTTTCAGCCGACTTCGTTGCGATCGTTTTTCGCAACGAAACCAAATCGTAACCACGATTGCCAACCGATCGTCAGCACGCCGCATGGCATGACGTTGCTATGCGCGGGTTTCTGGCCATTTCATTGTTGGCGCTGACGGCGATGGCGCCCGGTGCGCGCGCCAATTCGATCCTCGATTATCGCGGCGAATGCGTGCCGTTTGCGCGGGCGGTATCGGGCATTCAGATCTGGGGCAATGCCTGGACGTGGTGGGATCAGGCGGCGGGGAAATACGAGCGCGGGTCGCGGCCACAGGTCGGCGCGGTACTGGTGTTCGCCAAGACCAGCCAGCTCCAGTTCGGCCATGTCTCCGTCGTCAGCCGGATCATCGACGACCGGGTCATCATGGTTACCCATGCCAACTGGTCGCGGATCGGCGGGAAGCGGGGTCAGGTCGAGCGCGACGTCACGCTTTACGACGTATCGGCAAAGGGCGACTGGAGCGCGGTCAGGACCTGGTATCACGACAATCGCGGGCTGGGCGGCAGCAGCTATCCGGTTTACGGCTTTATCTACGGAGCGCCCGCCGCAGGCGCGAAGGTGGCCCCGGCCCGTCCGTCTCCCGAGTTGACCAGTGCCGCGCCCGATTTCGTCGGCTCGCTGATCGACGCCTATTCGCGCTGAGCCGCGCTTGCGCTAAGCCGTCCTTCGAAAGGCGGCCCATGTTCCACAGCTTCATCGACGAACTGCGCGCGGCGGGCATATCGGCCAGCCTCAAAGAGCATCTGACCCTGCTCGAAGCGCTGCAACGCGACGTGATCGACCGGACGCCGGAGCAATTCTATTTCCTGGCGCGCGCGACTTTCGTGAAGGACGAAGGGCTGATCGACCGGTTCGATCAGGTGTTCGCCAAGGTGTTTCGCGGCATCGCCACCAGCCACGCCAATCCCAACGCCGAAATTCCCGAGGACTGGCTGCGCGCGGTCGCGGAGAAATATCTGACGGCAGAGGAAATGGCCGCGATCGAATCGCTGGGGTCGTGGGACGAGATCATGGAGACGCTGAAACAGCGGCTCGAGGAACAGCAGGGTCGGCATCAGGGCGGCAACAAATGGATCGGGACCGGGGGCACCTCGCCTTATGGCAACTCCGGCTACAACCCCGAAGGCGTACGGATCGGCGGCGAGTCGAAACACAAGCGCGCGCTGAAAGTCTGGGAAAACCGGGAGTTCAAGAATCTCGACAACACGCGCGAACTGGGCACCCGCAACATCAAAATCGCGCTGCGCCGTCTGCGCCGCTTCGCGCGCGAGGGCGCAGCGGAAGAACTCGATATCGACGCGACGATCGACGGGACGGCCAAACAGGGCTGGCTGGACGTGCGGATGCGGCCCGAACGGCACAATGCGGTCAAACTTCTGCTGTTCCTCGACGTCGGCGGGTCGATGGATCCGTTCGTCAAGCTGTGCGAGGAACTGTTTTCCGCCGCGACCAGCGAGTTCAAGAACCTCGAATTCTACTACTTCCACAATTGCGTTTACGAAGGCGTGTGGAAGGACAATCGGCGGCGCTTTCAGGAGCGGACGCCGACCTTCGACGTGCTCCACAAATTCGGCCATGATTATAAATTGCTGTTCGTCGGCGACGCCGCGATGTCCCCTTACGAAATCACCCATCCGGGCGGATCGGTCGAGCATTTCAACGAGGAATCGGGCGCGGTATGGATGCAGCGGATGATGCACACCTATCCGTCGGCGGCGTGGCTCAATCCGGTGCCTGAGGCGCAATGGGGCTATTCGCAATCGACTCGGATCATCCGCGAATTGATGACCGATCGCATGTATCCGCTGACGATCGCGGGACTGGACGACGCGGCGCGGGAATTGAGTCGGAAGAAATAACGGAATTTGATAGTTCGTCATTGCGAGCGCAGCGAAGCAATCCAGCGCCGCGTATGTTGCCCTGGATTGCTTCGCTGCGCTCGCAATGACGGGCGACCGGAATTAAAGCTGTTCCACCGCCCGGCGCACGCGGCGCAGCGCTTCGCCGTCGCCGAAGTGGCGGTGTGATACCGCATCCGCCGCCGCCATCAGCCGGACCGCACCGAAACTCGCCGCCAATCCTTTCAGGCGCAACGCCGCATGTTCCCATTCGCTCTGCGACTGCGCGCGTTGCAGCGACTCGAGTCCCGCCTGCGCCGAGTCGAGAAAAGCACCGCGCAATTCGGCGATCAGCGCGGGTTCGTCGCCCACTGCTGCCGCCAGCGTCGCATCGATCTGTCCGGGATCATAAGCCATGACCGGCATGATTAACGCCGAAGTGATTAAACGATGGTTTCCATCCCCTGTCCGATCCGCAATTCTCATGTTAGACCTTGACCCATGACCGGGGGACACAGGATCCGCGAGCTGCGCTCCGCGAACGATGGGGATATGGCCTTGAACGACCAGCCCCAGGACGAAACCATCGTCGAAAAGGCGGCGGAGCCCGACTGGCTGGGCGCCGAGATCGCGGACGAGGATATCCCCGCGCCGCCGTCCAACCGTGGCTGGGCGCTGCTGGCCGGATTGATCGTCGTCGCCTGGCTGGGCGGCATGCTCTATCTCGCCTTGCCGCGCCTGATGGCGCCGATCGATCCGATCCAGTTGACCCTGTTCATCGCGGCGCTGTGCGTGCCGCCGGTCCTGATCGGCATCCTCTGGTTGCTGGCGATGCGCACCAGCCAGGCCGAAGCGCGCCGGTTCGGCGCCACCGCCGCGTCGATGCGCGCCGAGGCTGCGAGCCTCGACCGCGTGGTCGAAGCCCTGTCGCGCAAGCTCGAATCGAACCGCGCGATGATCGCGGAGCAGACCAGCGCATTGATGGCGATCGGCGATTCGGCGGCCGAGCGGCTCCAGCTGATCGGCAACGGCATGTCCGAACAGTCGCGGGTGATCGACCAGAATGCGCGCCTGCTTGGCGATGCCGCCGACAGCGCCGAACGCAAATTGAGCGTCGTGCTGTCTTCGCTCCCCAGGGCGCAGGCCGAAGCCGCCGAAATGGCGACGCGGATCGAGACGACGGGCCTTGCCGCCAGCGAGCAGGCCGCCGCACTCGACGCGCAACTGTCGGCGCTGGCCGATCGCGGGCGCGATGCCGACAATATCGCGGGCGGGGCGGCGCAACGGCTCGCCGCGCATATCGCGCGCATGGAATCGACCAGCGAAGCGGCGGGCGCGCGGCTGGAAGTCGTCACCGGAGAGATGTCGGCGACGGTCGACGGCGTGCTCGAACGCGCGGCACAGGCGGTCGAACAGGCGCGTCAGGGCATCACCGCGCAGGGCGATGCGATGATGGCGATGCTCGCCACCAATCAGGCCGCCCTCAATAGCGCGGGCGACGAGGGCGCGGCTGCCCTCCAGGCCCGGATCGATACGATCGGCGCGGCGATCGACGCGCTGGCGGAACGCCTTTCGGAGCAGCAGGCAAAGGGCGATTCGCTGATCGTCAGCCTGACCGATGGCGCGGGTCAGGCCGATCAGCGATTCGAACTGCTGCACACCAATGGGATGCAGCGGTCGCAGGAACTCGCCGCTTCGATCAGCGCGCTGACCGAAACGTCGGAATCGCTGAAAGAGTCGATGGAGAACGGGCAATATAGCGCCCGCCAGGTCATCGGCACCGCCGAGGAACTGCTCACCGCGCTCGACGCCGCCGCCCGCGAGATGGACGACACCATGCCCGAGGCGCTGGCGCGGCTCGACGCGCGGATCGGCGAGAGCCGGTCGATCGTCGCGTCGGCCAAGCCCGAACTGCTCGCGTTGGTCACGGCGGCCGAAAGCACCCATGACGCGATCGAGGCGATTGCGGGCGTGGTCCGACAGCAGCGCGACACGCTGGCGATCGTATCGCAGCAATTGCTCGAAAAGCTCGACATGGGCCGCGACCAGATCAGCGGCGTGAGGGACATCGTCGACGAAACAGTCGAGGGCACCCGCCGCTTCGCCGACGAGACCGCACCGCAGCTGGTCGACGCGCTGGTCAACATCCACAACACCGCCAACGCCGCCGCGATCAAGGCCAAGGAAACGCTGACCGCGATCATCCCGGAAGCGAGCGCCACGCTGGAGCGCGATGCGGCCAAGGCGCTGGGTCGTGCCGTCGAGCGCACGATCGCGGTGCAACTGGCCGACCTGACCACCGCATCGGACGCCGCGGTCGCCGCTGCCGCCGATGCGTCGGAAAAGCTCAGCCGCCAGATGCTCCAGATTTCGGAAGCGACCGAGAGCGTCCGGCGTCAGGTCGCCGATGCGCGGGTCGAAATCGAGGAAGCCGATTCGGATAATTTCGCACGCCGCGTGTCGCTACTGATCGAAGCGCTCAATTCATCGGCGATCGACCTGACCAAGGTGTTCGCGACCGATGTGACCGACAGCGCGTGGGCGGCCTATCTGAAGGGCGATCGCGGCGTCTTCACGCGCCGCGCCGTGCGCCTGCTCGACCACGGCGAAACCCGCGAAATCGTGTCGATGTATGACAATGACGATGCGTTTCGCGATCACGTAAACCGCTACATCCACGATTTCGAAGCGATGCTTCGCCAGATCCTGACGCTGCGCGACGGGTCGCCACTGGGGGTGACGTTGCTGTCGTCGGATATGGGCAAGCTCTACGTCATTCTGGCGCAAGCCATCGAACGGCTGCGGGCCTAACCACCCAGCCCCTTTCGTTTCGAGCGAAGTCGAGAAACGTGGTTTAGGCGCTAGCCAAGCGTTTCTCGACTTCGCTCGAAACGAACGGGTTTGGGAGCGTTTGCTCTGTTTTGACCCATTTGCTCCAGTGTAAACTGGGGCGTCAGAAAAAAGCGCAATTTATACGGCCAGCGCTCCGGCTTTCGCCGGAGCACGCGGGTTTTACCCCCGAAACGCGAACATGTCTGCGGTCAGCCAGCCATAATGCCAGTTGGCGTAGAATAGCGCGAACACCACCGCCGACACGATCGTCGCCCGCCACGCCACCGCGCTCAGGCTGAATTGCGCAGGCGCGCTGTCGGCCTGGCCAGGCACCTTTTCGATCCCGGCCTCGTCCGCCGTCTTCATGCCGAACGGCAGGACGACGAACACGCTCATCACCCAGAACAGGAAATAGATGGCGAGGATCGACTGGATCTGCATCGCGTCAGGCCTCGACGATCAGCACGTCGACGATCGGCTTCTTGCCGGTCCAGCGGGTCGCGGTTCGGCGTACGGCCAGACGGATCGCCTCGCGCAGCCGCTCGTGATCCTTGCCGCCCGCAACCACCGCTTCGGTCGCCGCCTCCATCGCGTCGGCGATGAACGCCGCACGGTCCTCCTCGACAGGGATGCCCTGAATCCGCATGTCGGGATCGCCACGCAAGCCGCCATTCGGCCCCAGCGCAACGGCAATCGAAATCTGGCCGTTCGCCGCCAGCTTGCGCCGCTCGTTGATCGTGCCGCCGTCAGCGGGCAAGATCACGTCGCCGTCGAGCACGAGCCGCCCGACCGGGGCATGGCCCAGCCTCTCCGGGCGTCCCGGCGCCAGACGGATGATGTCGCCGTTCGACTGGAGCACCGCGCCGGGAACCCCGCATTCGATGCCGAAACGGGCATGTTCGGCCATGTGGCGGAACTCGCCATGCACCGGGATCAGGATTTCGGGACGGATCCAATCGTACATCGCCGCCAGTTCGGGGCGACCCGGATGGCCGGAGACGTGGATGAACGCCTGACGATCGGTGACCATCCGCACGCCCTTTTCCGACAGCGCATTCTGAATGCGACCGATCGCGATTTCGTTGCCCGGAATCTGCTTCGATGAAAAGACGACGGTGTCGCCCTGATCGAGCTTGATCTGGTGCGATCCGTCGGCAATGCGCGCCAGCGCGGCGCGCGGCTCGCCCTGCCCGCCGGTGGCGACGATCAGCACCTTGTCGCGTGGCATCCGCATGGCCGTGTCGAAATCGACCGTAGGCGGAAAATCCCGGAGATAGCCATTGGCCCGCGCGACTTTCAGGATTCGGTCGAGCGAACGTCCGGCCACGCAAATCTCGCGGCCGGTATCGCGCGCCACTTCGCCCAAGGTCTGAAGCCGCGCGGCGTTCGACGCAAAGGTCGTGACCAACACGCGACCTTTCTGCGCGCCGATCACTTCGTCAAGCCCGCGCCGCACATCGCCTTCGGACCCCGATGCTTCGGGATTGAACACATTGGTCGAATCGCACGTCATCGCCAGCACGCCCTGGTCACCGATCGCGCGAAGCTCGGGCACGCTTGCCGGTTCGCCCAGCTGCGGCGCATCGTCGAGCTTCCAATCGCCCGTATGAAAAATCCGCCCGTGCGGCGTCTCGATCAGCAACGCATTGCCTTCGGGGATCGAATGCGCAAGCGGGACATAGCGGAACCCGAACGGGCCGACATTGAAGCTGCCTTCGTTGTCGACGACGTTGAGTTTGACGCGGTCGAGAATGCCTTCCTCGTCCAGCTTGCCCGCGATCAGCCCGGCAGTGAACGGCGTGGCGAACAGCGGCACGCCCAGATCGGCGGCGAAATAAGGGAGCGCACCGATATGATCCTCATGCCCATGCGTCAGCACGATGCCGACCAGATCGTCCAGCCGCTCCTCGATGAAGCTCAGGTCGGGCAGCACCACGTCGATGCCGGGATAATAGGGATCGGCAAAGGTAATGCCGCAATCCACCATCACCCATTTGCCCTGGGTGCCATAAAGATTGACGTTCATCCCGATCTCGCCCGATCCGCCGAGCGCGAGGAAAAGCAGTTCGTTGCCTGGGGTCATTATATCTCGATTTATCCACCGCGCTCAGGCTGAGCCTGTCGAAGCCGGTTTTATGGGAAACACCCTTCGACAAGCTCAGGGTGAGCGCAGTTTCTATATATGCCCTCTCGCCCACAGCATCGCCAGCCCCTGAATGGTCAGATCGGGTTCGACATGATCGAAAAGATCGGTGTGCGCTTCGAACAATACCGCCAAACCGCCGGTGGCAATCACCTTCACCGGACGCCCGACTTCGGCCTTCAGCCGCGCGACCAGCCCCTCCATCATCGCGACATAGCCCCAGAAAATGCCGACATGCATCTGATCGACGGTGTTGCGCCCGATGACCGAGCGGTTTTCAGGCGCCTGGATCGCGATGCGCGGCAGCTTGGCGGCGGCGGTGACCAGCGCGTCCAGCGACAGGTTGATGCCCGGCGCGATGATCCCGCCCTTGTAGGCACCCGCAAAATCCACCACGTCGAACGTCGTCGCGGTGCCGAAGTCGACGATGATCAGGTCACCGCCATGATTAGCGTGCCCGGCGATGACATTGAGCGCGCGGTCGGCGCCCAGATTGTCCGGTTCCTCGACATCGAGCGCGAAGCCCCATCCGGCATTGCCCTTGCCCGCGATCACCGCCTCCGTGCCGAAATATTTGGACGACAACACCTGCAAATTGTGAAGGGCGCGCGGGACGACGGTGCCGACGATGACGCCATCGACCACCGATCGGTCGAGCCCTTCCAAGTTGAGCAACTGGCTGAGCCACACCGCATATTCGTCCGCCGTCCGCCGCGGATCGGTCGCGATCCGCCAGCGCGCGCGGATGCTATTCGCAGCCCCTGCATCCTCGATCAGCGCGAAGACGATGTTGGTATTGCCGGCGTCGATCGCGAGCAGCATGCCCGGCCCCTTCTTCAGTTCAGATCAGAAACACGTCGCCCGCGTGCATGACATGGCGACCGCCCCCCGCCAAGCGCAGGATCAGAGCGCCATTGTCGTCGAGGCCGTCGAACAAGCCGTCGATGATGGTCCCGTCGCCGGTTCGCGCGGAAAGTGCGGTGCCCTTGGGATGCGCGCGTTCGATCCAGCGGGCGCGGACGGGAGCGAGGCCTTCGTTGCGCCAGCGGGACAGCCACCGCGCGAATATTTCGGCGAGGGTTTCGAGGAAAGGCTCGGGTGCTACGGTAACGCCATATGCGGCGAGGCAGGTGGTTGGGCGGTCGAGCGCCTCGGGATGATGCGCCAGATTGACGCCCATTCCGATCACCACCGCGTCGGCGGACCGCTCCAACAGGATGCCGGTCAGCTTGGCACCTTCGATGAGCAAGTCGTTCGGCCATTTGATCGAAAGCCTTCCCCCTCCCCCGTTCGTTTCGAGCGAAGTCGAGAAACGCTCTCGCGCTCCAAGTTCGCGTTTCTCGACTTCGCTCGAAACGAACGGGAGGGACAGGTCGGGCGCAAACACCCGCACGGTTTCGTCCAATGCCACCGCCGCGACCAGCGCCAGCGTCGCCGCCTGCGGATCGCCCGGCCGCAACCGCACCAGCGTCGATGCGTATAGATTGCCGAGCGGCGATTCCCACAACCGCCCCTGCCTGCCCCGACCCGCCGTCTGGCGGTCGGCGCGGAGCCAAAGACCCTCTGTCGCGCCTTGCTGCGCCAGCGCCATCACATCGGCGTTGGTCGATCCCGTCTCGGCGACGTGTCGCAAGTCCCTCAGAACAGCGCCTGCGCTGCGAACGCCGTCCATACGCCGAGCGGCGCAAGCAACGCCCATCCGATTGGCGACACCAGGATTGCCGATGCCGTAATCAGCCCGCCTTCGACCATCGGCGTCTTGCCTGCAAAAGGCGGGGCCGGATCGTCGAAATACATCACCTTGACGATCTTGATGTAATAGAAGGCGCCGATCACCGACGCGACTACGCCCGCAACCGCCAGCGGATAGAGACCGGCGTTCACCGCCGCGGTGAACACCGCCAGCTTCGCGTTGAAGCCGAGCAGCGGCGGGATGCCTGCCAGCGAGAACATGAAGATCGCCATCGCCAGCGCGAGGCCGGGCCGCGTGCGCGACATGCCCGCCATGCTGGCGATCGTCTCGACCGGCTGCCCGTCGGCCCCGCGCATCTGAAGCACGACGATGAAGCTGCCCAGCGTCATCACGACATAGACGACGAGGTAGAACAGCACCGCCGCGACGCCTTCGGCCGTTCCCGCCGCAAGGCCGATCAGCACGAAGCCGATATTGTTGATCGACGAATAGGCGAGCAGCCGCTTGATGCTGGTCTGTCCGATTGCGGCGACCGCGCCGAGGATGATCGAGGCAAGCGCGGCGAAGATCACGATCTGGCGCCATTCGATCAGCGCCGGACCCATTGCATCGACCGCGACCCGCACCGCGAGCGCGACCGCCGCGACCTTGGGCGCCGATGCAAAGAACGCGGTTACCGGGGTCGGTGCGCCCTCGTAGACGTCCGGCGTCCACATGTGGAACGGCACCGCCGAAATCTTGAAGGCGAGGCCCGCAAACACGAACACCAGCCCGAACAGCAGGCCCAGATTGCGCTCGTCCGACGCCGCTGCTTCGCCGTAAACGGCGGCGATGGTGCGGAAGTCGGTACTCGCGCTGAACCCGTAAACCAGGCTGATGCCGTAGAGCAGGATGCCGCTGGCGAGCGCGCCCAGCACGAAATATTTGAGGCCCGCTTCCGCCGAGCGATTGTCGCGGCGCATGAAACTGGCGAGCACATAGGCCGCAAGGCTTTGCAGTTCGAGGCCCATATAGAGCGTAATCAGGTCGCCCGCCGACACCATGATCCCCATGCCCGCGGCGGACAACAGGATCAGCACGGGATATTCGGGACGCAGATTCTCGCCGGACGTCTGCTGGAAGAATCGCGGCGCGATGACGATTGCCACCGCCGCGGCGACGAAGATCAACAGCTTGGCAAAGCCCGCAAACGCGTCGGCATTATAGAGGCCATCGAACGCGACGCCCCCGGTCGATGCCGGGCCGATCAGCGCGAGGCTCGCCCCTGCCAGCACGAAGACCGAGGTGATGCTGACCGCGCGGGTCGCGGCTGCACCGCCCCACACGCCGACGATCAGCAGCACCATCGCGCCGACCGACAGAATGATCTCGGGGAGAGTCATCGCAAGATTGGCAGACCAGCTCATCAATGCGCCTCCCCGTGCGCGGCTTGGGTATTTTGGGCGGCCTCGATCCGCTGCGCCTGTGCGGCAACGGCGTCGGCGCGCGCTTCGGTGGGACGCGAATCCCCGGCGGGCTTCGCACGATCGAGCCGTTCGACCAGTGTCGCGATGTCGGCGCGCATCGGCGCCATGAAGCTTTCCGGGTACACGCCCATCCACAGCACGACGGCGGCGATCGGCGCGAGCAGCCACAATTCGCGGCGGTTGAGGTCGGGCATCGCCTTCACATCGTCATGCACCAACTCGCCCATCGCCACACGGCGATAGAGATAGAGCATGTACGCCGCGCCCAGGATAACGCCGGTGCCGCAGATCAGCGCGACCCAGGTCGATACCTGATACGCGCCCATCAGGCTCAGCAATTCGCCGACAAAGCCGGACGTGCCCGGCAGGCCGATCGACGCCATCGTGAACAGCAGGAACAGCACCGCATATTTGGGCATGTTGCTCGACAACCCGCCGTAACGCGCGATTTCGCGGGTGTGGAGCCGGTCGTAGATCACGCCGACGCACAGGAAGAGCGCACCGGAGACGAGGCCGTGCGACAACATGACGATCATCGCGCCTTCCAGCCCCTGCTGGTTGAACGCGAACAGGCCGATGGTCACGATCGCCATGTGCGCGACCGACGAATAGGCGATCAGCTTCTTCATGTCCGACTGCACCAGCGCGACGAGGCTGGTATAGACCACCGCCACCGCCGACAGCGTGAACACCAGCCAGGTAAAGTCCGCCGACGCTTCGGGGAACATCGGCAGCGAGAAACGGATGAACCCGTAACCGCCGAGCTTCAGCAACACCCCCGCCAGGATGACCGAACCTGCGGTCGGCGCCTGGACGTGCGCGTCGGGAAGCCAGGTATGAACCGGCCACATCGGCACCTTGACCGCGAAGGACGCGAAGAAGGCGAGCCACAACCAGGTCTGGACGCCGGCCGGGAAATCATACTCCATCAGCGCCGGAATGCTCGTCGTCCCCGCCGTCACCGCGATGTAGATCATCGCGATCAGCATCAGCACCGAGCCGAGCAACGTGTAGAGGAAGAATTTGTAGCTGGCGTAAATCCGGTTCGCGCCGCCCCAGATGCCGATGATCAGGTACATCGGGATCAGCCCGGCTTCGAAGAACACGTAGAACAGCAACAGGTCCTGCGCCGCGAAGGTGCCGATCATCAGCACTTCGACGATCAGGAACAGCGCCATATATTCGGGCACGCGCTTCTGGATCGCGGTCCAGCTGGCGCCGATGCAGATCGGCATCAGGAACACGCTGAGCATGATGAGCAGCAACGCGATGCCGTCGATGCCGAGCGCCCAGGCGAACTGGCCGAAGATCGGCGCATATTCGGTGAACTGCCATTGCGGCGCCGATGCGGACAGGTCGAAATTTACCCACAGCAGCACGCCCAGCGCGAGGTTCACCAGCGTCGCGCCCAGCGCGATCCAGCGTGCGCGCTCTGCCCCCGAATAGAGACACGCCACCGCCGCCAGCGCGGGCACGGCGAGCATCACGGAAAGGATGGGGAAATCGTTCATTGCCGCATCAACCCGCAATGGCCCAGGTGACCGCGGCGGTCAGCCCGATCAGCATGACAAAGGCATAGCTATAGACATATCCAGATTGCAGACGGCCCGACAGGCGACTGGTCCACCCAACCAGCTTTGCCGATCCGTTCGGCCCGAACCGGTCGATCGTCCCCTCGTCACCCGCTTTCCAGAACAGGCGGCCAAAGGCGAAAGCGGGGCGCACGAACAGCTTGTGATACAGCTCGTCGAAATACCATTTGTTGAGCACGAAGCCGTAGAGCACGCGGAACGTGTCGGTGAACTTCGCGGGCGTCTCCGGCTTGCGGATATAGGCGTACCACGCGCCGAACAGGCCCAGCAGCATGACGATCGACGCGGACAGCTTCACCCACATCGGGACTTCATGCATCGCGACGGCAAGCGGGGCGTCGAAATAGAGGCTGCCCTTCCAGAATTCGGCACCGGCCAGCGGTTCGATGAAGAAATCCTTGAACGCGAAGCCTGCGAACACCGCGCCGACCGACAACAGGATCAGCGGTATCAGGATGGTCAGCGGGCTTTCATGCGGCTTGTAGCCACCGGTGCCGTCGCCGATCTCGTGCGCCGCCGCGTGATCCTCGTGCGGGGTCTGGCCCTTGTCCTCCTGCGCAGGCGGATTGTCCGCATGTGCGACCGCATGACCGTGGGTTTCGCCATGATGGCCATGACCATGCGCGTCGTGGATCGCGTGCTGGATATGCTCGGACTGCGCCCAGCGCGGCTTGCCCCAGAAGGTCAGGAACATCAGACGCCATGAATAGAAGCTGGTGAGCAACGCCGCGAGCACGCCGACCCAGAAGGCGCCATAGCCCTGCTGCCCGGCCGCCCAGGCGCTCTCAAGAATCGCATCCTTCGAATGGAAGCCCGCAAAGCCGAAGCCCAGCCAGTAGATGCCGACCCCTGTGATCGCGAGCGTGCCCGCCATCATGCCCCAGAAGGTGATCGGGATGTGCTTCCGCAGGCCGCCATAGAAACGCATGTCCTGTTCGTGGTGCATCGCGTGGATCACCGAACCCGCGCCCAGGAACAACAGCGCCTTGAAGAAAGCGTGCGTGAACAGGTGGAACATCGCCGCACCATACGCGCCGATGCCCGCCGCGAAGAACATGTAACCGAGCTGCGAGCAGGTCGAATAGGCGATCACCCGCTTGATGTCGGTTTGCGTCGTGCCGATGGTCGCCGCGAAGATGCAGGTCGCCGCCCCGATCGCGGTGACGACCGCCAGCGCATAGGGCGCGACTTCGAACATCGGCGACATGCGGCATACCAGGAACACGCCTGCGGTGACCATCGTCGCGGCATGGATCAGCGCCGACACCGGGGTCGGCCCTTCCATCGCGTCGGGCAACCAGGTGTGAAGGCCAAGCTGCGCCGACTTGCCCATCGCGCCGATGAACAGCAACAGGCACAGGATCGTCATCGTGTCGAGGCGCATCCCCAGAAAGCCGATCGTCGATCCGGCCATGCCGGGCGCGGCCTCGAGGATTTCGGGGATCGAGACGGTGCCGAACACCAGGAAGATGCCGAAGATGCCGAGCATGAAGGCCAGATCGCCGACGCGGTTGACCACGAACGCCTTGATCGCGGCGGCGTTCGCGCTCGGCTTCTTGAACCAGAAACCGATCAGCAGATAGCTGGCGAGGCCGACGCCTTCCCAACCGAAGAACATCTGAACCAGATTGTCGGCGGTCACCAGCATCAGCATCGCAAAGGTGAACAGCGACAGATAGGCGAAGAAGCGCGGCTGATCCGGGTCTTCCTCCATATAGCCCCAGCTATACAAATGAACGAGCGCGGAAACGCTGGTGATGACCACCAGCATGACTGCGGTCAGCGCGTCGACGCGCAGCGCCCAGTCGAACGACAGCGTGCCCGACTGAATCCACAACAGCACCGGCGCGACATAGGCGGTTTCGCTGCCGGTCATGAAGCCGATGAAGATCGGCCAGGACAGTGCGCACGACACGAACAGCGCGCCGGTCGTCAGCAGCTTTGGCAGCGTAGTCCCGAACGACTTGTTCGAAAACCCCGCGACGATCGCCGCGATCAGCGGCAGGAATACGATTAGCTGGATCACCGAATGATCACCCCTTCATCCGGTTGACATCATCGACCGCGATCGACCCGCGACCACGGAAATAGATGACGAGAATGGCAAGCCCGATCGCCGCTTCGCCTGCCGCGACGGTCAGCACGAGCATCGCAAACACCTGACCCACCATGTCGCCCAGATAGGCGGAAAAGGCGACCAGGTTCAGGTTCACCGCGAGCAGAATCAATTCGATCGCCATCAGGATGACGATCAAATTCTTGCGGTTGGCGAAGATGCCGAGCACGCCCAGCGTGAACAGGATCGCCGAGACGACCAGATAGTGGTTGAGACCGATCACGCGAACAGCACTCCCCCACCGTACGTTTCGAGCGAAGTCGAGAAACGTGCGCCAGGCATAGGTTTCTCGACTTCGCTCGAAACCAACGGGATTGGGGTGAATGGAATGATCACAGTTCGACCCCCTGCCCGACCGGCGGTTTGACGTTGCGCGTCGCGTCCATCGACCGGCGCGAAATCTGGTCGGAAATGTTCTGCTTGCGCACCCCGCCACGCTGGCGATGCGTCAGCACGATCGCGCCGACCATCGCGACCAGCAGGATCAGGCCCGCAACCTCGAACGCGTAGATGTAACGCGAGAAGAGCAGCCGCCCGAGCGCCTCGATATTCGGTACGGACGGGTCGATCGGTGCGATCCGGTTGGCCATGTCGATCGCGCCGGCCTGCCATGCGCCGACCGCGATGAACAACTCGGCGACGAGTGCCACCGCGAGCGCCAATCCGATCCAGAAATAGCGCACAAACCCGGCGCGCATCTGCGCAAAATCGATGTCGAGCATCATCACGACGAACAGGAACAGCACCGCGACCGCGCCGACATAAACGATAATCAGCAGCATCGCGATGAACTCGGCGCCGACCAGCAGCATCAGCCCCGCGGCGTTGAAGAACGCCAGGATCAGCCACAGCACCGAATGCACCGGATTGCGCGACGTCACCGTCATCGCACCCGACAGGATCGCGATGGCCGCGAACAGGTAAAAGGCGAAGGTCTGGATCACGTTATTCAGCGGCCCCTGCTGCTGCGTGAACAGGCTTCGACGAGCTCAGCCTGAGCGCGGTTTGGTCTTTGCGCTCACCCTGAGCTTGTCGAAGGGTGGTGGCGGTGGATTCGAATGGCATGCCGCTTACCGATACGGCGCATCGGCGGCAAGGTTCGCGGCGATGGCGCGTTCCCAGCGGTCGCCGTTCGCGAGCAATTTATCCTTGTGATAGATCAGCTCCTCGCGCGTTTCGGTGGCGAATTCGTAATTCGGCCCCTCGACGATGGCGTCCACCGGGCACGCTTCCTGACACAGCCCGCAATAGATGCACTTGGTCATGTCGATGTCGTAGCGCGTGGTGCGGCGGCTGCCGTCCTCGCGCGGTTCGGCTTCGATCGTGATCGCCAGCGCCGGACAAACCGCTTCGCACAATTTGCACGCGATGCAGCGTTCCTCGCCATTGGGATAGCGGCGCAGTGCGTGTTCGCCGCGGAACCGCGACGACACCGGGTTACGCTCGAACGGATAGTTGATCGTCGCCTTGGGCTTGAAGAAATAACGCAGTGTCAGCGCGTGCGCCTTCACGAATTCCCATAGGGTGAACGAACGGACGAGTTGGGCGACGTTCATGACTTACAGACCCACTCTCTGGAACATCAGCCAGCCTGAAATCAGGACGACGAAGATCAGCGACAGCGGCAGGAAAATCTTCCAGCCCAGACGCATCAACTGATCGTAACGGAAGCGCGGCACCGTCGCCTTCACCCAGCTGAAGATGAAGAAGAAGATGAAAATCTTGGCGAATAGCCAGATGATACCGGGCACGGCATAGAGCGGCGCCCAGTCGACCGGGGGCAGATATCCGCCCCAGAACAGCAGCGCGTTGAGCGTCGCCATCAGCAGCACGTTGGCATATTCGCCCAGCCAGAACAGTGCGAAGGCCATCGACGAATATTCGGTCTGATAGCCCGCGACGAGTTCGCTTTCCGCTTCGGTCAGATCGAACGGCGCGCGCGCGGTTTCCGCCAGCGCGCAAATCAGGAACACCACCGCCATCGGAAAGATCAGCGGATTGAAGCCGAAGCCATTGAGAAAGCCCAGCACATGACCCTGCTGCGCCGCGACGATCGCCGACAGGTTGAACGTCCCCGCCCACAGCACGACCGAGATGAGGACGAAGCCGATCGCCACTTCGTAGGACACCATCTGCGCGGCCGCACGCAGCGCCGAATAGAATGGGTATTTCGAGTTGGACGCCCAACCCGCCATGATGACGCCGTACACCCCGAGCGACGACGCCGCGAGGATGTAGAGCAGGCCGACATTGATATCCGCCAGCACTACGCCCGCATCGAACGGGATCACCGCCCATGCGATCAGCGCGATCGTGAAGGTGATGATCGGCGCGAGCAGGAACAGCCCCTTGTTCGCGGCGGTCGGGATGATGGTTTCCTGAAGGAAAACCTTCAGACCGTCCGCGAACGACTGGAGCAGGCCGAACGGTCCGACGACGTTGGGACCGCGACGCAGCGCCATCGACGCCCAGACCTTGCGATCGACATAGATGATCATCGCCACCGCCAGCATCAGCGGCAATGCGATCAGCAGGATACCCGCGACCGTCGCGACACCCCATGCCCATTCATAGGACATGCCCAAAGATTGGAAGAAAGCGGTCATGCCACCTTACTCGTCAAAGAGGCGTTGCCCATAACGGCAAGGTCAGCAGCGCAACGCATATCGATCCCAAAACAACAGTCAGCGTGATCCTCAACCAGCGTCGGTCCGATCCGGCCAGCGAGCGCAACAATTCTTGGATGACTTGATCCATAGACCATCACTCCGCCGCCTCCGCATAATCCTGGCCGTGGACCAGTTCCGCCGAACAGCGCTGCATCGTCGGCGACGCGCGACAGATGGCGTTGGTCAGGTAGAAGTCCGCGATCGGATAGGCGACCGAACCCGACGCATCACGGCCGAGCGCGGGCGGATTCCAATCGAAGCGCACCAGTCCTTCGGTCGCCAGCGCGGGCACCTCCGCAAACATCGCCGCGCGAAGCTGTTCGAAGCTGTCGAACGGCAGCGTGTGGCCCAGCTTTTCCGACAGCGCGCGCAGGATCGTCCAGTCCTCGCGCGCGTCACCGGGCGGGAACACCGCGCGGTCGCCGCGCTGCACGCGACCTTCGAGGTTGACGTAGGTGCCGGGCTTTTCGGCATAGCTCGCACCCGGCAGGATCACGTCGGCCGCGTGCGCGCCCTTGTCGCCGTGATGGCCGATGAACACCTTGAAGCTGTTCTCGAACTTCGCGAAATCGACCTCGTCCGCGCCCAGGAAGAACGCCAGCTTGGGTGCGGCAGCGGCGATATCGGCGATGCCACCCTTTTGCGCGTAGCCCAGCATCAGCCCGCCCATCCGGCTCGCTGCCATGTGCAAGACGTTGAAGCCGTTCCAGGCACTGCCATCTTTCAGCGTGCGGACCAGATTGAGCGATTTGGCGAGCGCCAGCGCCCCGCCATGTCCATTCTTCAACGCCGCGCCGCCGACGATCACCATCGGCCGCTCGGCCTTGTCGAACGCTTTGGCCGCCGCATCGGGCAGGTTGCCGAGCAGCGACAGGTCGTCGCCCAGCCATTCGACCGGATAGGTCAGGTCGGTTTCCGGCCCTACGCCAAACACCTTCGCGCCGCGCTTCACCGCCTTGCGGATGCGCGTGTTCACCAGCGGCGCTTCGTGACGGACGTTCGCCCCGACGATCAGGATCACGTCGGCGTCCTCGGTCCCGGCGATCGTCGTATTGAAATTGACCGCGCCCAGCGCGGTCGCGTCATAATCCATGCCGGTCTGCCGCCCTTCGAGCAGCGACGAGCCCATCGCGGTGACCAGCGCCTTGGCCGCGAACAAGGTTTCGCAATCGACAAGATCGCCGTGGATCGCCGCGACGCTCGACCCGGCCTGAACGGCGGCGATGGCATCGAACGCTTCGTCCCAGCTTGCGGGCACCAGCTTGCCGTCGCGCCGGACATAGGGCTTGTCGAGGCGACGGTGCGACAGGCCGTCGACCGCGTGGCGCGTCTTGTCGTGCGCCCATTCCTCGTTCACGTCCTCGTTGATCCGCGGCAGTGCGCGCAGCACCGCACGGCCCCGGCTGTCGAGGCGGATGTTGGTGCCGACCGCGTCCATCACGTCGATCGCGAGCGTCTTCTTCAGCTCCCACGGACGCGCTTCGAACGCATAGGGTTTCGAGGTCAACGCGCCGACCGGGCACAGATCGACGACGTTACCCGAAAGCTCCGACGTGACCGCCTTTTCCAGATATGACGTGATCTGCATGTTCTCGCCGCGATAGATCGCGCCGATTTCCTCGACCCCGGCGACTTCCTCGGCAAAGCGCACGCAGCGGGTACACTGGATGCAGCGGGTCATGACCGTCTTCACGATCGGACCCATATATTTCTCGGTCACCGCGCGCTTGTTCTCGGTGTAACGCGAATGGCCGCGACCATAGGCGACCGACTGGTCCTGCAAATCGCACTCGCCGCCCTGATCGCAGATCGGGCAATCGAGCGGATGGTTGATGAGCAGAAACTCCATCACCCCTTCGCGCGCGGCCTTCACCATCTGGCTGTCGGTGCGGATTTCCTGACCGTCCGCCGCCGGAAGCGCGCACGACGCCTGCGGCTTGGGCGGCCCCGGCTTCACCTCGACCAGACACATCCGACAATTGCCCGCGATGCTCAGGCGCTCATGGTAGCAGAAACGCGGGATCTCCTTGCCCGCAAGCTCGCACGCCTGCAGCACCGTGGCGCCTTGAGGGACTTCCAGTTCGATCCCGTCGACTTTGACCTTGGGCATTCAGACGTTCCTATGCACCAGCCGCGCGCGCGGCCAGCAAGGCTTCGGCAAGATGTCCGCGCAGCGTATCGCGATTGAAGCCCAGCCGCGCGCCCGTGGGCGTGCAGCCGGAAATGACCGGCATCAGCCGTTGCAGCGCCGTTTTTTCCGCGTCCGAACGCACATCGGCACGGATCAGCATGTCGGCGGCGACCGGATCGCGCGTCGCCGCGCACCGCGCCACGTCATGCGACACGAGCTGCGCGTTGCCGCTGCCGGTAAAGGGAATCGACGTATCCGCCGGGCGGTCAGCGGGCGACTCTGGCACGTCACGCAGATAAAGCTGGCGTGCGATCGCGGCGCGAAGCGCGGGTGTCTGCATCCGCAACTGGCTCCCGCCATTGGTGCGAAGACATCCGTCACGACCCGA
Source organism: Sphingomonas aestuarii (assembly GCF_054457155.1). Lineage (NCBI taxonomy): Bacteria > Pseudomonadati > Pseudomonadota > Alphaproteobacteria > Sphingomonadales > Sphingomonadaceae > Sphingomonas > Sphingomonas aestuarii. The sequence goes on from NZ_JBTKVV010000001.1 coordinate 219,168, forward strand.
CGCCATCGCCTTCACGGCGTTTTCCGCTTCCTTGGTTTCAGGGCTGAGCGCGATCAGGCCACGCGCTTCGGCCGGATTTCCGTTTACGACGCATTTGGCGTAATCCTGCATCAACCGATCCGCATCGCCACGGTTTTGTGCGGTCGCCGGTGTCACAGAAAAAAGAGCGGCACCGACCAGCGCGCCCGAAATGCCGAGAACCATCATCATTCCGCTGCCTCCATCATCGGCGCGTTGCCGCTGCCATTACGCTCGGTAATCCGCCGCTCGATTTCGGGACGGAAATGGCGGATCAGGCCCTGGATCGGCCAGGCGGCCGCGTCTCCGAGCGCGCAGATGGTGTGGCCTTCGACCTGTTTGGTGACTTCGTAGAGCGTGTCGATTTCGCTCACATCGGCGTCGCCGGTGCGAAGCCGTTCCATCACGCGCCACATCCAACCAGTGCCTTCGCGGCACGGGGTGCACTGGCCACAGCTTTCATGCTTGTAGAAATAGCTGATACGGCTGATCGCGCGGACGATGTCGGTGGACTTGTCCATGACGATGATCGCCGCGGTCCCCAGGCCCGAGCCCAGCTCCTTCAGCCCGTCGAAATCCATCGGCGCGTCCATAATCTGCGCCGCGGGGACGAGCGGCACCGACGATCCGCCGGGGATTACGGCGAGCAAATTGTCCCACCCGCCGCGTATGCCGCCGCAATGTTTCTCGATCAGTTCGCGGAACGGGATGCTCATCGCTTCCTCGACCACGCAGGGCTTTTCGACATGGCCGCTGATCTGGAACAGCTTGGTCCCGACATTGTTCGGGCGGCCGATACCCGCGAACCACTCCGGCGAGCGACGCAGGATGGTCGGCACCACCGCGATCGATTCGACATTGTTCACCGTCGTCGGGCAGCCATAAAGGCCCGCGCCCGCCGGGAAAGGCGGCTTCAGGCGCGGCTGGCCCTTCTTGCCCTCCAGGCTTTCGAGCATCGCGGTTTCTTCGCCGCAGATATAGGCGCCCGCGCCGCGGTGACAGAACACGTCAAAATCATAGCCCGAACCACAGGCATTCTTGCCGATCAGCCCCTTGGCATAGGCTTCGGCGATCGCCGCGAACAGCACTTCGGCTTCGCGGATATATTCTCCGCGAATGTAAATATAGGCCGCCCGTGCCCGCATCGCGAAGCCCGCGACCAGCGCGCCTTCGATCAGCTTGTGCGGATCGTGGCGGATGATCTCGCGATCCTTGCAACTACCGGGTTCGGATTCGTCGGCGTTGATGACCAGAAAGTTCGGGCGGTCGGGACGCGGCTCCTTGGGCATGAAGCTCCACTTCATGCCGGTCGGAAAGCCCGCGCCGCCGCGACCGCGCAATCCGCTCGCCTTGATCCGGTCGATGATCGTGTCCTGCCCAATGTCGAGCAGCGATTTGGTATCGTCCCAATCGCCGCGCGCTTGCGCCGCGTCCAGGCTCCAAGGCTGGAACCCGTAGAGATTGGTGAAGATGCGGTCCTTGTCAGCGAGCGTCATTGCCGCCCCTTCCCGATCATTTTTTCAGCGATGAAATAGACGCCGACGGCAATCGCCACCGCGATCAAGATGCCGACCAGCTTCAATGCGCCGATGAACAATTCCAGCAACAGCCACAGCGCGATCACGCCAATGGCGATGGCAAGGAGGAGTGAGCCGAGCGCCTTCATGCCCCCTGCCCCCATTCGCCGCGATAATCGTGATTGGCATCCACCATTTCGCGCAAGGTCGTCGGCCCGCCCTCCGGCTCCGACGTATGACGGCCGTTCTGCGGACCGGGCTTCGGCGTCTCGCCCGCTGCCAGCGCGGTCAGGATCGCGGAGGTCTTGTCGTAATCCAGATCTTCGAAATTGTCGTCGTTGATCTGGACCATCGGCGCATTGGCGCAATTGCCCATGCACTCGACCTCGGTCAGCGTGAACAGGCCGTCGGGCGTGGTCTTGCCCTTTTGCAGGCCGTGGTTCTTGCACGCCGACAGCACATCGTCGGACCCGCGCAGCATGCACGGCGTCGTCCCGCACACCTGCACATGATAGCGGCCGACGGGCGCCAGATTGTACATGGTGTAGAAGGTCGCGACCTCGAACACGCGGATATAGGGCAGGCCCAGTTCGCGCGCGACGAACTCGATCACCGGGACCGGAAGCCAGCCCTGCGTATTCGTCTCCGCCCCCACCTGACGCTGGGCGAGGTCGAGCAGCGGCAGCGTCGCCGATTGCTGGCGACCCGGTGGATAGCGCGCGATGATTTCCTTCGCCTTTTCGGCGCTGGCGTCGTTCCAGGCAAACGCGCCCCAGCGCGCGCGGACTTCGGCTTCGTCGGGCATGTTGGGTGCGTCAGCCATTGGGGACTCGCTTCGCGCTGTTTCGCGCCAATAGACCTAGAATGATCATTAGGATGACACCGGCAACAGCGACGGAAAATCCAACAATTTGTAGTGTGTCACCCTGCTCGCCAAAGTCGAATAGCCATGCGCTAGACATCAGCATTCCAACTACAAAAGTGAGCCAAGCTGACCTCTGCTTAGTGAAATACTTCACCGGTCACATTCCCCGAAAACGATATCCATCGCGCCTAGAATAGCCGTGGTATCCGCCAGCATGTGGCCGCGCGACATGAAGTCCATCGCCTGCAAATGGCTGAACGCGGTCGGACGGATCTTGCAGCGATAGGGCTTGTTCGACCCGTCAGCGACGAGATACACGCCGAATTCACCCTTGGGGCTTTCGGTCGCGACATATACGTCGCCCGCGGGGACGTGATAGCCCTCGGTATAGAGTTTGAAGTGATGGATCAGCGCTTCCATCGACTGTTTCATCTCGCCGCGGCTCGGCGGCACCACCTTGCGGTCGAGCGAGGCGATCGGGCCTTCGGGCATTTCGGCCAGGCACTGCTTCATGATGCGGATCGACTGATAGACTTCCTCGACCCGGACCATGAACCGGTCGTAGCAATCGCCCTTGGTCCCGACCGGAATTTCGAAATCCATGCGGTCATATACGTCATAGGGCTGCGATTTGCGCAGATCCCACGGGATGCCCGCCGCGCGGATCATCGGACCCGAAAATCCCCAGGCAATGGCGTCGTCCCGGCTGACCACGGCGATATCGACGTTGCGCTGTTTGAAGATGCGGTTCTCGATGACCAGGCTCATCGCGTCGCCGAACAATTTGGGCAGCCGCGTATCGAGCCAGTCGCCGATATCGGCGAGCAGCTTCAGCGGCGCATCCTGATGGACGCCGCCGACGCGGAAATAGTTGGAGTGCATCCGCGCGCCCGACACGCGCTCGAAGAAGTTGAGGCAATCCTCGCGAATTTCGAACACCCACAGGTTCGGCGTCATCGCGCCGACGTCCATCATGTGCGCGCCCAGATTGAGCATATGGTTCGAAATGCGCGTCAGTTCGGCGAAGAACACGCGCAGATATTGCGCGCGGATCGGCACTTCCAAATCGAGCAGCTTTTCGACCGCCAGCACGAAGCTATGCTCCATACACAGCGGCGAGCAGTAATCGAGCCGGTCGAAATAGGGCAGAGCCTGTTGATAGGTCTTGTATTCGATCAGCTTCTCGGTGCCGCGGTGGAGCAGGCCGACATGCGGATCGATCCGGTCGATGATCTCGCCGTCCAGCTCCATCACCAGACGCAGAACGCCGTGCGCGGCGGGATGCTGCGGTCCGAAATTGATCGTATAGTTCTGGATCTCGACATCGCCGATGGTGGGATCGGCGGCGTCCGTGCGACCCTGCATTTCTTCGATCACGTCAGCCATTATGCTTCACCGTCCTTGGGCGCAGCCTTCTTCGGCGCGGCCTTGCGCTTTGCGGGCGCTTTCTTGGCATCCACCGGCGGCGCAGGCTCGTCCGCGGTGTCGGACACCGGTTTGGCCGATTTCGCGGTCGCGCGCTTCGCCGCGCTTGCCTTGGCCGCAGGCTTCTTCTTCGGTGCGGCCTTCGGCTTGTCCTCGGGCTGGTTGCCGGGGTCCGCCTCGCCCGCGCCGGTCTGCGCCGGGCTCTCGGTCGTCTTGGGCTTGTCGACATTGGCCTTGGCATCGAGCGTCGCGTCGGCTTTTACGATCTGATCGGCCTTGAGCGGCGTCGGCGCACCCTTGGCTTCAGGCGCGGCGGGTGCGGGAGCTGCGGCAGGCGCAGCCTTCTCGTCGCCCGGCAGCACATATTGCGCGCCTTCCCAGGGGCTCATGAAGTCAAACGTGCGGAAATCCTGCGCGAGTTGCACGGGCTCGTACACCACGCGCTTGGCCTCTTCCGAATAGCGCAGCTCGACATAGCCGGTAAGCGGAAAGTCCTTGCGCTGCGGATGGCCGCGAAACCCGTAATCGGTCAGAATGCGGCGCAAGTCGGGATTGCCGTCGAACAGCACCCCGTACATGTCGTAGATCTCACGCTCCAGCCAGCCCGCGACCGGCCAGATGCCCGTCACCGATGGCACGGCCTGCACTTCATCGGTGGAGACATGCACGCGGATGCGATGATTGCGCGTCAGCGAGAGCAGGCAATAGACGATCTCGAACCGCTCGGCGCGTTCCGGGTAATCGACGCCCGCCATTTCCATCAACTGCTGATATTCGAGGCCCGGCGTATCGCGCAGCGCGGTCAGTGCAGGCACGACATCGTCGCGGCTAACGACCAGCGCGACTTCGCCGACCGCATCGCGCGCATCGACCAGCATGGAGCCGAGCGCGGCGCGCGCTGCGTCGATCACGCCGTCATTGGCGGCATAGCGGGGGGCTGCGGTCCGCACGCTCATCGCTCGATCGTCCCCATACGGCGGATTTTCCGCTGCAACTGCATCACCCCATAGAGGAGCGCTTCCGCAGTCGGCGGACAGCCGGGGACATAGATGTCGATCGGCACGATCCGGTCGCATCCGCGCACGACGCTGTAGCTATAGTGGTAATAGCCACCGCCATTGGCGCACGATCCCATCGAGATGACGTATTTCGGCTCCGACATCTGGTCGTAGACGCGGCGCAGCGCCGGGGCCATCTTGTTGCACAGCGTCCCCGCGACGATCATCACGTCCGACTGGCGCGGGGATGCGCGCGGCGCGGCACCGAACCGCTCCATGTCGTAGCGCGGCATGTTGACGTGGATCATCTCGACCGCGCAGCAGGCGAGGCCGAACGTCATCCACCACAGCGAGCCCGTGCGCGCCCATTGGAACAGATCCTCGGTCGAGGTGACGAGGAAGCCCTTGTTGTCCAGCTCCCCGTTCAGGTCGTTGAAGAACGACGGATCGGGCTGGATGATGGGCGAGCCGGGTGCGGCAGGAGAAAGCTGGTTCATGACTTATTCCCAATCCAGCGCGCCGGATTTCCATTCATAGATGAAACCGACGGTCAGGATGCCGAGGAACACCATCATCGCGATCCACGCCGACCAGCCGAGGTCGAACACGCTGACCGCCCAGGGAAACAGGAACGCAGCTTCGAGGTCGAAGATGATGAACAGGATGGCGACGAGGTAGAAGCGGACGTCGAACTGGCTGCGCGACGATTCGAACGCGGGGAAGCCGCATTCATATTCGCTGAGCTTTTCCGGGAAGGGCTGATGCGCGCCGGTCAGTCGCGACACCAGCATCGGCAGCACGACGAACGCCACCGACAGCGCGAGCGCGATGCCCAGAAAGATCAGGATGGGCAGATATTGCGAAAGATCGACCAACTGGGTTCTCGCAAGGGTTCAAGGATTATGGCGGGCTTCTAGGCCCGTCGCCCCGGTGGGGCAAGGCCGGAAACCCGTGAGAATCGCTCGCAATTACTTGCCAATTCCTCCCCCATCGGGGGAGGGGGACCAGCGAAGCTGGTGGAGGGGGTTGGCCGCAAGCGCTACGCTGTGTGGCACCCCATCCGTCAGCACTTCGTGCTGCCACCTCCCCCAATGGGGGAGGAGTTTAGCGCAGCGCGTTGGCCACCAACTTGTGCAGCCGCGAATGCAGTTGGTCGTTCGCGGCAAGGAACTCACTGCGCTCCATCGCCCGGTCGCTCCCCCGGAAATCGGTAACAAACCCGCCCGCTTCGCGCACCAGCAGCATTCCGGCGGCAACGTCCCAGGGCTGCAAATCCGCTTCCCAGAACCCGTCATACCGCCCCGCCGCGACCCAGGCGAGATCGAGCGCCGCCGATCCGAACCGGCGAATGCCCGCCACTTCGGGCGCGACCGCGCCGAAAATGCGGCTCCACTGCGCGAAATTGCCGTGGCCCATATAAGGGATGCCGGTCGCGATAAGCGATTCGGTCAGGTCGCGGCGCGACGACACGCGCAGCCGCTGGTCCTGCAACCACGCGCCGCGGCCCTTCTCGGCCCAGAAGCTCTCGTCGGTCAGCGGCTGATAGATCATGCCGTGGGTGATTTCGGGCTTGCCCTGGCTCCCGCGCGGATCCTCGACCGCGACCGAAATCGCGATGTGCGGGATGCCGTGGAGGAAGTTCGACGTGCCGTCGAGCGGATCGATGATCCAGCGCGGCTTGTCGGGATCGCCCTCGATCGCGCCTCGCTCCTCGACTAGGAACCCCCAGTCGGGTCGTGCCTTGCGCAATTCCTCGATCAGCGTGTCTTCGGCGCGCCGGTCGGCCATCGACACGAAGTCGGCTGGCCCCTTGCGGCTGACCTGCAACTGCTGGACTTCGTTGAAATCGCGGCGCAGTCGCGGTGCCGCCTTGCGGACGGCGCGCTCCATGACGCTGATGAGGCCGGAATGGGATACCATATTCTTCTCCCCCCTCCCGCTGGCGGGAGGGGTCGGGGGAGGGCTTGTCGATCTGGGAGTGCGCTTGCCCTGCACGCCCTCCCCTTAGCCCCTCCCGCAAGCGGGAGGGGAACAGGTCACTCGGCTCTCTTGACGTACTCTTGCGCATACACGTCCACCACGATCCGCGTGCCGCTGGCGATGTGCGGCGGGACCATGATGCGGACGCCGTTGTCGAGGATTGCGGGCTTGTAGGACGACGATGCGGTCTGACCCTTCACCACCGCGTCGGCCTCGACGATGGTCGCTTCGATCATGTCGGGAAGCTGGACGTTGATCGCCTCTTCCTCATACATTTCCATCACAACATCCATGCCGTCCTGAAGGAAGGCGGCGGCGTCGCCCAGCAGGTCGCGCGGCAGGTTGATCTGGTCATAGCTGTCCTTGTCCATGAAGGTCAGCATGTCGCCGTCGGCGAACAGAAACTGGAAATCCTTGGTATCCAGCCGCACGCGCTCGACCGTTTCCGCCGAACGGAAGCGGACATTGTTCTTTCGCCCGTCGCGCAGGTTCTTCATCTCGACCTGCATGTACGCCCCGCCCTTGCCGGGCTGGGTGTGCTGAATCTTCACGGCGCGCCAGATGCCGCCTTCATATTCGATGATGTTGCCGGGACGAATGTCCACGCCGCTGATCTTCATGGATCGGACCTGTCTATGCGAAAGAGCGAGAAGGCGTGGCCTTTAGCGAGCCGCCGCCTGCCCGGCAAGCACCGGATGGGGATTGACCGGCGTCCCCTGCCACCAGCGTTCGCCGCGGCCCAGATGGGTGATCCCGAAATGAAGGTGGTCGTTGCCCGCCCCCGCATTGCCGGTATCACCGACATAGCCGATATGGTCGCCCGCCGACACGCGCTGTCCTTCGCGAAGCCCCGGCGCATAGGCGGCGAGGTGCGCGTAATAGAACATCCAGCGCGGATCGCTCGATCGCTGATAGATGGTGATCCCGCCCCCGCCATTGCTGTAATAGAGCTTTTCAATCCGCCCGTCCGCCGCGGCCAGCACGGGCGTGCCATTGGCGGCCATGATGTCCAGCCCGACATGCGCACGCGTTCCCCCGCCGCGTGGGTCGCCCCAGCTGTCATGGAGCTGGTCGCGCCGCACGCCAGCGACGGGGACGATCATCCCGCGAAGCGCGCCCGGCTCGGCGATAACAGTGCGCGTTTCCGCTTCCGCCTGCGCAAGCGTTTCGGGAAGCACCTCCAGATGCTGAACGTTGTCGGGCGCTTCCCAACGCACCGCGAGCAGGAACAGCACGAGCAGCGCCGTTATCAGCCCCAACCCGCCCCAGACGACGCGCATCCCCTACTCGGTGAAGATTGCGGGTGTGCCCGGCCCGACCATCATCGCAACACGCGCGGCGTCCCAGTTGGTCAGGCGGATACACCCGTTGCTTTCGGTGCGCCCGATCTGTTGCGGCTCGGGCGTGCCGTGGATGCCGTAATGTTCCTTGGACAGGTCGATCCACACCACGCCGACGGGATTGTTCGGCCCCGGCGGCACGACCGCCTTGGTCGCATCCGCAGCCGTTCCCGCGATCAGGTCGGGATCGAATCCCCAATCCGGGTTGAACGCGGTGCCCTTCACTTCCCAGGTGCCGATCGGCAATGGATAGGTCGAACTGCCCAGCGTGGCTGTGAACTGGCCGATCAACTGGTCCTGTTCGTCCCACAATTTCAGCGTGCCTTCGGCCTTGGAAATAGTGATTTTCGCCGCCTTGGGGCTGTTGCTGCCGACGTTGAGCGCGGCGGCAGTGCGCTGCCAGTCGGCATTCCAGTTGTCGGGATAGTTGCGCTCGGCGGGCAGCGCGTTGGGCAGCGTCAGCACCGCATTCGGGCCGAACGCCACATCGCGCCCGTTCATGGCGATCAGCACCTGCGGAGTCGTGTGGAACATCTCCGCCAGCTTTTCGAGCGGGGTGCGATAGGGCAGCCCATCGAGCTTCGCCTGTTCGTTGGGATCGTCGGGGATCGGATTGAGGAACGGCCCTTCGAAGATCGCCGGGCTCAGCCGCAGCGTTTTGGTCGGGCGCCAGCCGCGATACTGGTAAAGCTGGACCAGCGTATCCTGGTCGATCTCTCCGGTGATCTCCAGCCCGCGCGCCTCCTGAAACCCTTTGAGCGCATTGGTCAGGCTAAGTCCCTCGCGTCCATCGAGAATACCGGGTCCGAAGCCCAGCTTGTCGAGGATTACCTGAACATGGAGGATGTCGCGGCTGACCGGGATCTGCTCGGGCGCGGTCGAATTCGCCATTGCCACGTTCGCGGGCGCGTCCATCGCATTGTTCTGCGCGACCACCGGCACTGCAAGCACCGCCGCACACGCAGCTCCGACCAACCACTTACGCATCGACAAAACCCCTTTCGTCAGAACCTTTTGCGTTCAACGAAAGAGAGGCGGGTTGTTTCCCAAACAAAACGATCGCCGTGGAGATTCGGATCACAAAAAGGCACGAAGCAAGAAGAGTGGGTTCGCGCAACGCCGCAAAGAGGGCGATGAGCATTTCCGCGCAGCGGCTTTGTCATCCCGCCTGTCACGGCAGGCGTGGCTGACGGGAATGCCCTTTTTTGTTTTTTCTTTGCGCCTTCGCGCCTTTGTGCGAGTAAAAATTTTACTCAGGCCCTGACCCGCTCAGCAACGCATCGAACGCCTTGATCGCCGCGACCTCGTCGCCCCCCCAGATGCTTCCCGACACCGCGAGGAAATCCGCTCCCGCCGCCACCAGCGGCGCGGCGTTGTCAGGCGTGATCCCACCGATCGCAACGCAAGGGATTTCGAACAAGGCGCTCCACCACGACAGGATCACCGGATCGGGTCGATGCGCAGTTTCCTTGGTCGCAGTTGGGTAGAAGGCACCGAACGCGACATAATCGCAACCGCCCTCGCCCGCTTCCATCGCCAGATGGCGGCTGTCGTGACAGGTCACCCCGACTTGCGCCGATGGCCCCAGCACCGAGCGTGCCTCGCGCGGGTCGCCGTCGCCCTGCCCCAGATGGACGCCATCCGCGCCCAGGCGCTTGGCCAGCGAAATGCTGTCGTTGACGATGAACGCGACGTGGCGTTCGGCGCACACGCGCTGGAGCGGTTCGGCCAGCCGCGCGGCTTCATGCTGATCCACGCCCTTGACCCGGAACTGAAACGCCGCGACCGGCCCGGCATCCAGCGCCGCCGCCAGCCGGTCGGCGAACCCTCCGGTCACGTCGAGCGGAGAAATCAGATAGAGCTGGCACGCAGGGCGTCGGTCGTCGCGCACGAACTGGCCTGCGAAATCGGGATCAAGCGGGCCGAGCGGGTCTTCGTCGAGTGTCATTCCGGCCCCCTAGCGCAACCCTGCGACCGCGGCCAGCGTCGGGGCTCCTATCCCTCCGTGTGGGGGCATTGGCGTGAAATATATCGGCAGAGGTGGAAATGCCGGGCGGCGTCGTGCGCCGCCCGGTCCCTCTCCGACTCGCTCAAGCGGCGACCGTCTTTCGGGTCGAGGCCGCGTGGATTTCGTCGATCGCACCGCCCAGCGACGCGTCGAATTCGTCGTCGCTCATCGGCGCGCGCAGATCGGACAGCAAGGCTCGGCTGAAGCTCGCGATCATGCCGCGATTCTTCGCCAGTTCCGCACACGCCTCGGCGCGCGCGAAGCCGCCCGACAGCGCCACGACGCGCAACACGCGCGGGTGATCGACCAGCGCGTCGAACAAGCCGGCTTCCGCAGGGATCGACAGTTTCAGCATCACCCGGTCGTCGCCCGGCATCGCATCCAGCGCCTTCAGGATTTCGTCACGCAGGATCGCGTCGGCCTCGGCGCGTTCGGGCGATTTGATGTTCACTTCGGGCTCGATGATCGGAACCAGACCATGCGCCAGCACCTGGCGCGCGACCTCAAATTGCTGGGCAACGACGGCAGCAATGCCTTCGCGGTTCGCCAGATTGATGACCGAGCGTTCCTTGGTGCCGAATACGCCCAGCGATTTCGCACGGGTCAGCAGCGCGTCGAGTTCGGGCATCGGCTTCATCAACTGGACGCCGTTCGCCTCTTCCTCCAGCCCCTTGTCGATCTTGATGAACGGCACGACGCCCTTGTCGATCAGCGCCTGCGGCGTCGGCTTGCCGCCGACCTCGCCGTCCATCGTGCGTTCGAACAGGATCGCGCCGATCACCTTGTCCCCGGTGAAGCAATTGGCGTTGATGATCCGGCTACGCATCGCGTGGATCAGGCCGAACATCTCCTCGTCGCCATTCCATGCGCCTTCCTCGACGCCGTATCCTTTCAGGGCCTTGGGCGTCGATCCGCCCGACTGGTCGAGCGCCGCGATGAAGCCGTTGCCATCCGCGATCTTCGCCATCATGTCCGTGGTCTGCATCTCGTCCCTCACCATTTTTACAGCGCCAGCCATCGGCGAAGCGCCTGATCCACCTGTTCCATCGACGCAGCACTCGCCTGACCCAGCACCCGGACCACGCGGCTGCGGCGAAGCGTCTTGATCTTGTCCACCTGCGCTTCGCTCTCGACCGGAATGCCGGTGGCGTCCGACGGCGCGAACGGCACGCGGAACAGCGTCTCGCCGCCGGTCAGGCTGGTCATCGGGCAGAGCGTCACGCTGGCATGCGCTTCGTTGAACAAATCCGACTGGACGACCAGGAACGGGCGGCGCTTGTCGCTCAGCCCTTCCGGCCCCTCGACCAGCACGACCATGCCGCGATTTATCTCCATCGGCCGTCCGCCGCTTCGACGCGGTCGAAAAACGCCCAATCGGCTCCGTCGTCGCGCGCGGCGGCGCGTTCGGACTGACGGCGTGCCTCCGCGCGGAATGCCTCGTCGTGGAGATCGACATAGCGACGCACGGCATCGCGGGCGATGTCGCTCTTCGATCGCCCCTGCGACCGCGCGACATTCGCCAGCCGTTCTTCGAGTTCGGTATCGAGCCTGACGCCCAGCATGAGCCATCCGTTTAACGTGTTAAACGGCGCTCTAATGCGGTGTATCGATTCGGTCAAACCCAAAGAAAAACGGCGCCCGTCCGAGTAAACGAGCGCCGCTTGCATCGATTTATCGGGTCCTAAATTTCAGGCGGTCAGCGCCTTTACACCCGGCAGTTCGCGGCCTTCCATCCATTCGAGGAATGCGCCGCCTGCCGTTGAAATAAAGGTGAAATCGTCCGACACGCCCGCCTGATTGAGCGCGGCAACGGTATCGCCACCGCCCGCGACGGATACCAGCGACCCTTCCTTGGTCAGCGCTGCCGCCGTGCGGGCGAGCGCCACCGTCGCGGTGTCGAAGGGCGGGGTCTCGAACGCCCCCATCGGGCCGTTCCACACCAGCGTCCGGCAATTCTTGAGCACATCGGCCAGCGCCTCGGTCGCGGCGGGGCCGACATCGAGGATCATCTCATCAGCGGCCACTTCATGGACGTTGACGGTGCGGGTCGCCGGATTCGGTTTGAACTCGGTCGCGACGACCACGTCATAGGGGAGGTGCACGGTGCAGTTGGCGCGATCGGCGGCGTCGAGGATTTCTTCCGCCGTGCCCGTCAGGTCATGCTCGCACAGCGACTTGCCGACATCGACGCCGCGCGCCGCGAGGAAAGTGTTGGCCATGCCGCCGCCGATGATGAGGTGATCGACCTTGGCGACCATTGCCTTGAGCACATCGAGCTTGGTGGAGACCTTGGCGCCGCCAACGACGGCGGCAACCGGGTGCTCGGGATTGCCCAGCGCCTTGTCGAGCGCGTCGAGTTCGGCCTCCATCTGGCGACCGGCGAAAGCGGGGAGCTTGTGCGCAAGCCCCTCGGTCGATGCGTGCGCGCGATGCGCGGCGGAGAAGGCGTCGTTGACGAACAGATCGCCGAGCGATGCGAAGCGGTCGACCACGGCGGGGTCGTTCCTTTCCTCGCCACCGAAGAAGCGGGTGTTTTCAAGGAGGGCGATGTCGCCGGGCTGGAGCGTGGCAACCCCATCGGCTACGCCTTCCCAGTCGATATAACGCACTTCGCGACCGAGGACCGAGGCGAAGGGCTGCGTGATCTGCGCGGTCGAAAATTCCTTGGAAGGCACGCCTTTGGGCCGACCAAAATGCGCGAGGACGAGCACGATCGCGCCCTTATCGGAAAGCTCGCTGATTGTGGGAACGGCGGCTCGCAAGCGGGTGTCATCGCTGACCTTTCCGTCCGCCATCGGCACATTCAGGTCTTCGCGGACCAGCACGCGTTTGCCTTGAAGGTCGCCGATATCGTCAAGCGTCTTGAAACCGCGCGCCATATCAATCTCCATTTTCGACAACGATCGCGTCGCCGATCGCGATCCGTCCGCCGCTCAGCACCCGCCCCAGCGCGCCGCCGCGCCAGTCGGGCGTCAGCGCCGCCTTCAACCCCGGCAGGATTTCCTCCATGCGGCTGCACGGGTCGCATTCGGTGGTGATTTCGATCACGACATCACCGCCGATCCGCACGCGTGCGCCGGGTCTCTGCGGCAAGTCCAGTCCCTCGACCAACAAGTTCGCGCGGCGTACCCACCAAGGCAGGTCGTGGCCAAGTTCGGCCATCGCCGCCGCCCAATCGCCCGCTTCGATCAGCGAGACCTGACGCTTGCCTTTGCCGCCGGGCTTGACCGCCCCGCGGAAATCGCCCGCAAGACCGGCTTCGACGGTGACATCGACTGCATCGAGGGTCTCGATCGGTCCGCGCGGTCGGGCGTGGCGGGCGATGCCGGTAAGGGTGCCGCTAGTCACTCACCCTCCTCCGTTGGTGTCGAGTAGGCTTCGAGTGCAGTCGAGAAGCCGTATCGAGACATGCCCTCCCTCGATACGCCTTCTCGATACGCGGCTTGCGCCGCTACTCGAACGCTACTCGGGACAAACGGGGATTCCAGCAACGTCCGCTTACCCCAGCTTGGCCATTGCGCCGGCGGTATCGACCATGCGGTTCGAGAAGCCCCATTCATTGTCGTACCAGGTCACGACCCGGACCAGCTTGCCGTCGAGCACGGCGGTCTCCAGGCTGTCCACCGTCGACGATGCCGGCGTGTGGACGATGTCGATCGACACAAGAGGCTCGTCCGAATAGACGAGCACGCCCTTCAGAGGCCCGCTTTCGGCGGCAGCCTTGAGCAGCGAATTGACCTCTTCCTTGGTCGTGTCGCGTTTGGGGGTGAAAGTCAGATCGACGAGGCTGCCGTCCGGCACCGGCACGCGGATCGCGGAGCCGTCGAGCTTGCCCTTCAACTCGGGCAGCACTTCGCCGACCGCGCGGGCGGCGCCGGTGGTGGTCGGGATCATGCTCATCGCCGCCGCACGCGCGCGGCGCAGGTCGGGATGGATCTGGTCGAGGATTTTCTGATCGTTGGTATAGGCGTGGACCGTGGTCATCAGCCCGCGTTCGATCCCGATCGTATCGTTCAGCACCTTGGCGACCGGCGCCAGACAATTGGTGGTGCACGATGCGTTCGAGACGATGGTGTGTCCGGCCTCCAGCTTGTCGTGATTGACGCCGTAAACGACGGTCAGGTCGACGCCTTTTGCCGGAGCCGAGATCAGCACCTTCTTGGCACCGGCGTCGATATGCTTCTGCGCGCCTTCGCGATCGGCGAAGAAGCCGGTGCATTCAAGCACCAGTTCGACGCCGTTTTCGGCGTGCGGAAGCTTGGCGGGATCGCGCTCGGCCGTGACCTTGATTCGCTTGCCGTCGATGATGAGGTCGTTGCCCTCGGCCGAGACTTCGCCCGGATAACGGCCATGCACGCTGTCGCGGCTGAACAGCCAGGCGTTCGACTTGGCGTCCGAGAGATCGTTGATCGTGACGAGTTCCAGCCCGCAATCGGGCCGTTCGAGGATCGCGCGCGCCACCAGTCGACCGATGCGTCCGAACCCGTTGATTGCAATCTTGGTCATCCAAATCCTCCGTTCGTCATCCCGGCGAACGCCGGGATATGGTGCCGCATGACGCGACGCTGATTCTTGCCGCACTAGATGCCAGCTTTCGCTGGCATGACGGTTATCGGCGGATCGCCGCCAACACCTTTGGCGCGATCGCCTCCGCCGTCAGCCCAAAATGCCTGAACAGGTCGGGTGCGGGCGCGGATGCGCCGAAGCCGTCCATGCCGAAGCGCAAGCCCTGCACCATCGTATGGCGTTCCCATCCAAACGTGCTGCCCGCCTCGATCGATACGCGCAGGATCTGCGACGGATCGACGGTCGGCAACACATCCTCGCGATAGGCTTCGTCCTGAGCGGCGAACAATTCCCAGCTCGGCATCGAAACGACATCGGCACCGACCCCTTCGGCTTCGAGCTTGTCGGCGACGCCCAACGCGACTTCGACTTCGGAGCCGGTGGCGATCAGGATCACCCGGCGGTCGCCCTTGGCGGCGCGCAACCGATACGCGCCCCTGGCCGACAGATTTTCCGATTCTTCCAGACGCATTTGCGGCAGGTTCTGACGCGTCAGCGCGAGCACCGACGGGCCGTCCTTCTTGGCCAACGCCAGCGCCCAGCATTCCGCCGTCTCGACCGCATCGGCGGGACGGAACACCTGAAGATTGGGGATCATGCGAAGCGACATGACATGCTCGACCGGCTGGTGCGTCGGACCGTCCTCGCCCAGCCCGATCGAATCATGCGTCATCACGTAGATGACCCGCGTCTGCTGCAACGCCGACAAGCGGATCGCCGGGCGGCAATAATCGCTGAACACCAGGAAGGTGCCGCCATAGGGGATGACCCCGCCGTGCAGCGCCATGCCGTTCATCGCCGCGGCCATGCCGAATTCGCGAATGCCGTAATAGACATAGCGCCCGGCATAATCGTCGCGGGTGAAGGCCGACTGGTCCTTGGTCTTGGTGTTGTTCGAGCCCGTCAGGTCGGCGGAGCCGCCAATGGTTTCGGGCAGCGCCGCGTTGATCGCACCGAGCGCGATTTCGGACGCCTTGCGCGTGGCGATCTTCTGAGGATTGGCGAGCAGCGAGGCGATGTGCGCGGACAGGCCGTCATCGTCGAAGTCTCCCGCCATGCGACGTTCGAAATCGCTGGCTTGCGAATGGCGTGCGAGCCGGTCCTTCCACGCCGCATGATCCTCAGCCCCGCGCTTGCCTGCCTTTGCCCAGGCGTCGGCGATGTCGGCGGGCACGTCGAATGCCGCATGACTCCAGCCCAGCGTCTCGCGCGCCGCCGCGACTTCCTCGGCACCCAGCGCCGCGCCGTGGGTGGCCGACGTGCCCTGCTTGTTGGGCGCGCCCTTGCCGATCACCGTCTTGCAGCGGACCAGCGACGGACGCGGATCGTTCGCCGCCGTTTCCAGCGCCTTGGCAATCGATTCGAAATCATGGCCATCGCATGTCGTGACGTGCCACCCGCTGGCGGCATAGCGCGCGGGGATATCCTCGCAGGTCGAAAGATCGGTCGAGCCGTCGATGGTGATGCGGTTATCGTCCCACAGCACATTCAGACGCCCGAGCCGCAGCTGCCCGGCCAGTCCGATGGCTTCGTGATTGACGCCTTCCATCAGGCACCCGTCGCCGGCGATCACCCAGGTCTTGTGATCGACCAGATCGTCGCCGAACACCGCGTTCAGATGCCGCTCGGCCATTGCCATGCCGACGGCCATCGCCAGCCCCTGGCCCAGCGGGCCGGTGGTGCATTCGACGCCGGGCAACTCGAAATTCTCGGGGTGGCCCGCGCACGGGCTGCCGAGTTTGCGGAAATTGCGGATGTCGTCGATCGTCGGGCGCGCATAGCCGCTCAGGTGGAGCAGGCTGTAGATCAGCATCGAGCCGTGTCCGGCCGACAGCACGAAACGGTCTCGATCGGCCCAATGCGGGTCAGCGGCGTCGTATTTCAGGAACTGTGTCCACAGCACGGTCGCGACATCGGCCATGCCCATCGGCATACCGGGGTGCCCCGAATTGGCGGCCTCCACCGCGTCCATCGACAACGCGCGGATGGCGTTGGCGAGATCGGATTGGGTAACGGCCATGTGTCTCCCCGCAGGTGGCGCGGGAAACCCCGACGGGTCGTCGGCGGCCTGGCCCGCGAATCGCTGGTGGGGAGCCTTTGGGGCGACGACCGGCCTTCGTCAACCGGCGAGCCGTGCTTGCCGAGCCGGACCGCGCGGCCTATCCCTCGGCAGCTATGGATGACCTGGCCAAACCCGCCCTCAATCGCATCGACGCCGCCATCGCGCGGATCGAACGCGCCGCCGCCGCCGCCCGCTCGAATCACGACGCGCTGTCGCGCCGCCACGAACAGCTGCGCGGAGAGATTGCCGACGCCATCGCCGCGCTGGATGCGGTGATCGACCGCAGCGAATCGGCGGAGAACGCCTGATGGCCCAGATCACCATCCATGTCGGCGGCCGCGCGCACGTCATCGCCTGTCGCGACGGCGAAGAGGATCATGTCCGCAAGCTGGGCGCGATGCTCGACGCCCACCACGCCAATGCCGACCGCGCATCGGCGGGCCAGTCGGGCGAACGCACGATGATGTTCGTCGCGCTGTTCCTGGCCGATCAGTTGAACGAGGCGAACAAGGCGCTGTCGGCGCTGCCGCCCCCACCGCCCGCCTATCCGGTCGCGCAGCCGATCGCCAAGGCGGAGGAACTGGACCTGGAGCCGGCCAAGCCCAAGGGGATCGATCCCGCAGTGCTGGACGGGATTGCCGAGCGGCTGGAGGCGTTGGCGGAAAAGCTGGAAGGCGGGATTTCCGTTTAACCCACTTCGTCACCCCGGACTTTTTCCGGCGTCCACTAAGCCGAGTGCGCCGCACGCGAACTTCGTGCGTTGAGGTTGCCGCTGGGTGGACCCCGGAACAAGTCCGGGGTGACGAAAGGATTGAGGCTACCCCTCGTCGCCCATTGCCCAACCTTCCCCCGCCCCCTAGATACATCCACGGCGGGCACTGCCCGGTACGAGCTCACGATTATCCCTGAGGCTATCCAACATCCAAGGGGGCTGTCCCTGCGCGGACCCTGGTCCGTCGTACATGGTCCCCACCTGACGTTCTGGGCGTCGGTGGATATTCGAGCAAACGGCCATGGCGGTCCCGCCACCTGAGTTTACGGTTCGGCTGATCCCGAGCGAAGGGGGACCGCGCCCGCCATGACCTTTCCCGACAAGCAGACGATCCGCCGCGAGGCCCGCGCCGCGCGCGCTGCATTCGTCGCGACCAACCCGATCGCCCTGTCGCCGCCCCCTGCCCTCACCGACCGCTTCGCGCCCGGCGTCACGGTCGCCGCCTATCTTCCCATCGGCAGCGAGGCCGATCCGGCGCCGCTGGTCGCCGCCGCGCGCGCGGCAGGCGCGACGCTCGCGCTTGCTCATGTCGAGGCGCGCAGCGCGCCGATGCGCTTCCTCGAATGGCGCGAAGGGGACGCGCTGGTCACCGGCCCGTTCGGGCTGACTCAGCCCGCCGCCGCCGCTCCAGAGGTCGCGCCCGACATCATCTTGACGCCGCTCGTCGCCTATGACCGGACCCTGCACAGGCTGGGTCAGGGGGCGGGCTTTTACGACCGGGCCTTTGCGCGCTATCCCGACGCCTGGCGAGTCGGCATCGCCTGGTCCGCGCAAGAGGTTGCGGCGGTGCCGACCGATCCGTGGGACGTGCCGCTTCAGGCATTGCTCAACGAACATGAATTTCTGGAACGAGGCGACCGATGAGCGAACCCACCTGGCGCAAGCCCGTCGGCGGCATCGCAATCCTGGTGCTCATTACCTTCTGGGTGGTGCTGATCGCGAGTTTTTCGGCGCAGATCGGGGCGCTGCACTGGGCGTTGCAGGCGGTGATCTATCTGGTCGCGGGCGTCATCTGGATCGCGCCCCTGAAGCCGCTCTTGCGCTGGATGGAACTGGGCCGCTGGCTGGCCTGAGCATCGGTCCGCGATTGCCCGCCATCGCGCTTCCTTAAGCGGGTAGCAGGGTGCAACGCATCGCCTGACAACACGGCTTCGACAGGCTCAGCCTGAGCGCGGAATTAGGGGATATCGTTGAGTGCAAATCGCCACCTTCCGTCTGGGGAAAGTGGCGCGAGTGACGGGGCTCGAACCCGCGACCTCCGGCGTGACAGGCCGGCGCTCTAACCAACTGAGCTACACCCGCGTTCTTGCGAGGAGGCGGGCTCTAGGCGACGGTCTTTGGGGTGTCAACAGCCCCGCGACCGATAATTTCAACTTTGTTTCGAAACCCCTATTTCATCGCGCGGGCGGTCATGGATCAAGGTGCCATGTTCGAACAGGAAACCGGCGATATCCGGCTTTCCCGCGGCCTTTAGCACGGTCTGGATGATGATGAGCAGCGGCACCGCGAGCAGTGCGCCCGGCGCGCCCCACACCCATCCCCAGAAGCTAAGCGAGATCAGGATCAGCACCGGGCTGATCGTCAGGCGGTGGCCGACCACCAGTGGGGTGATGACGTTCGCCTCGATCAGGTGCGCACCGGTCATGATCGCGGCGGGCAGAAGCGCGATCCAGATGTCGTCATAAGTCATCAGCCCGCCGAGCGTCAGCAACGCTGCCGCGAAGATTGGCCCGAGATAGGGGATGAAATTGAGCAGGGCGACGATCCCGCCCCACATCAGCGGCGTCGGCATGTCGATCATCCACAGGAACCCGGCGACGGTCAGGCCGAGCATCGAGTTGATGAGCGTGATCGTGCCCAAATAGGCCGAGGTGTCGTCGACCACATCCTGGATCACCCGCGCGGTCGCCATCGCACCACCGAAACTCGCGCGGTTGCTGATCGCCCCGCGCCGCAGCCGGGTCCACCCCGACAGCAGGAAATAGATGAGCAGGATGGCGAAGAACATTTCGATGACCGCTGCCGGGGCAGAGGTGGAGAACAGGTCCGCGACCGATGCCGGCGGCGCGGTCGGTGCGTCCCCGGCAGGTTGGGCGGGCTGCGACGCCAATTCGCCGAGCAACCGGCTCACAAAACGTTCGAGGTTCGAATAAAGGTCGAGCAGCGGGGCGATGTTCGCCTGAATCCGCTCGATCCGGTCGGGCAGGATGCTGATCCACGACCAGGCGGGCACCACGATCGACGCCAGCGCGACGTTGACGATCGTCAGGAACAGCAGGACGCAGAACAACGCCGCCAGCGGCGAAGGGACGCGCCGCCGTTCCAGCCATTCGAGGATCGGGACGAGCGCGATCGCAATGACCATCGCCGCCGTCGTCGGCAGGAAGAAGGATGCGCCGCCCTTCAAGGCGAAGGGCAGGCCCAGGAACAGCCCGATTCCGCCGATCAGCGCGACGCCTGCGAGCAACCGGTCGCGGCGCAGTTCTTCGTGTTGTCCGGCATCGTGCGAACCGGACGACAAAGCGCCCGTATCGGCGATCGCCACGTCGGTTGCCGGTTCCTGAGTTCGCGCCTGTTCGTCCACGTTCGTCGCCTGCTTCAAAACCGTTCCCCCCGTTGGCGCTCCGGCTGAGCGCGGAAAGGCGGAACCCCTGTCCCTCTTTTACCCCTACGCGCATTCCAACGTCGCGCAATCCCGGTTAGCCTGCCTTCGCATGAGCGAGTTCATCCTGGTCATCGACGAAGGCACCACCTCGGCCCGCGCAATGCTGTTCGCGGCGGACGGCGCGTGCATCGCCAGCCGATCCGCCGACCTGACGCAGCATTACCCCCGCCCCGGATGGGTCGAGCATGATGCGTCGGAAATCTGGACCAAGACGCGGGAATGCGCCGCCGCGATGGTGACGCGCGCAGGCGGGGCGGCGCGTATCGCCGCGATCGGCATCACCAACCAGCGCGAGACCGTGGTGTTCTGGGACAAGGCGACCGGCGAACCGCTCGCCCCCGCCATCGTCTGGCAGGACCGGCGCACTGCCGACATCTGTGCCGACCTTCGCGAACGCGGCGAGGAAGCCGCGGTGCAGGCGCGCACCGGATTGCTGCTCGACCCCTATTTTTCCGGCACCAAGATCGGCTGGGCGCTGGGGCACTGGCCGCAATTGAAGGACGCGGGCGACAATCTGGCGATCGGCACGGTCGAAAGCTGGCTGGTGTGGAAACTGACCGCTGGCGAGAATCCCTCCGGCCTTCACGTCACCGACGCCGCCAACGCGTCGCGCACGCTGCTGATGGGGCTGGGCAGCGGCCAGTGGGACGACGGGCTGATCGACCTGTTCGGCGCGCCGCGCGGCAGCCTTGCCGAAATCATCGACTGCGCGGGCGAATTCGGGCGGACGACGCTGTTCGGCGGGTCGGTCCCCATCTGCGGGATGGCCGGCGATCAGCAAGCCGCGACCATCGGTCAGGCGTGCCTGAAGCGCGGCGATGCCAAGGCGACGTTCGGCACCGGCGCGTTCATCCTCGCCAATGCCGGAACCACCCCGCCCCGCTCGAAGCATCGGCTGCTGGCCACGGTCGGCTGGCAGATCGGCGGCAAACGCACCTACGCCATCGAAGGATCGGTGTTCGTCGCGGGCAGCCTGATCCAGTGGCTGCGCGATTCGGTGGGGATGCTCGGCGATGCCGCGGAAAGCGAAGCGCTCGCCCGGTCGGTCGATGACAATGGCGGCGTCTATCTGGTCCCCGCGCTCTCCGGCATCGGCGCGCCCTGGTGGAAGCCCGAAGCGCGCGCGGCGATCAGCGGCCTCAGCTTTTCCAGTACTCGCGCGCACATCGTCCGCGCCGCGCTGGAGGCGATGGCGCATCAGGCGCATGATTTGAAGACCGCTTTCGCGGCCGACGGCGCCGATTGGGCGAGCCTGCGGATCGATGGCGGCATGGTAAGGAACGACTGGATCGCCCAGGACCTCGCCGACATGCTGGCGATCCCCGTCGAGCGCCCCGCCTTTACCGAGACGACCGCGCTGGGCGCGGCGATGCTGGCAGGCGTCGGCTGCGGCTGGTTCGCCGACCTGGAAGCCGCGAGCGCGATGCGCGGTAAGGTGGAGGCGTTCGCGCCCAACATCGCAGACGATGTTCGCAAAACACGCCTCGACGGCTGGCGCGCGGCGGTCCGGTCGGTCGTGGAAAGTGATGTTCGATGATCGCGCCGATTAACCGGGCGTAGAAATTTTCCTGTCAGTGCAATGACTGGCCCCAAATCCTCCGCTTTGCAACGCATGAACGTGACGATCAACGGCAGGCCAGTCGGAGAATGCCGGATCGTGACAGGGCAGACTGGCATGAACGAATTTCAGGTTTCCAACGACACGTCCGCGTTCGAAGTGGCTGCTGTCTTGGGTGAGGACGGCAAACTCACGAGCGATTGCGTCCGACAAGCCCGAATGATGATGGACAATCACGGTTTCGTCATTTTGACTGATCTTTTGACGGATGAGGAAGCGGATGCAGGGCTGGACCTGATCCGCCAGACGATCGACGATCCGGCTCGCAACCGGGGCGCCTTTGCCAGCGAAACGGACAATCGCTACCGGCGGCGCGACTTCTGCTCGCTTCCGTCCACCCCACCTGTCACCAGCTTTGCTGCCGCATTGTGCCAGCGTCTCGAAGGCCTGATCTCGGAATATTGCGGTCGGTCGCGCCCGCTGCTCGAAGTCACGACGCTGACCAGCTATCTCGGCTCGTCGCATCAATATATCCACCGCGATCCGGCAGGCGTGCTCAGCCTGTTTGCTGCCGTGGAGGACGTATCGGAGCAACAGGGCGGGACCGTGTTCGTTCCCGGCACGCACCTCTATGGCGGCGCCGACAGCAAATTTGACGGCAAGGCTCATGCGCTGGTGGAGCTGTTTCGGATACGGTGCAATTACCGCATCTTTCGCCATAACCTGAAAAAGCTGTGGCGCATGCGCAAGGACACGAAGGACACGCTCGCGCCCGGTGAATTCGTCGACCGGGTGTTTTCGAGCAAATGGGATCAGCACCAGCCCAATCTGATGCGCTTCCTGCTGGGGAAAAATTCCCAGTTCAGCATATATATGCTGAGCCCGGCCAAGCTGTGGAGGCTCCATCGCCACCGCGAAGCCCTCAACACGATGTTCTCGTTGGTACAGACGGCGCCGCGAAAGGGCACGATCATGCTCTACCGCAGCGATCTGCTCCATGCCGGACCCGACAACCGATCGCCGCACCCCCGCCGACTGTTCAGCATGAGCATCGCGCGTGACATCGTCGAACCGAAATTCTGGAATGACGGCTATTCGCCGCACCCCACATTGATCGCGCAGCCCCTTTGCCTTGGCGACCTGCTGGATCGCCCCCTCAATTCACCCGCGCCGCCGCCTCGATGATCGGCACGAACTTCTCGCCGGTCAGGCTCGCGCCGCCGACCAGCGCGCCGTCGACATGGTCGATCGCCAGGATGGTCGCGGCGTTCGATCCGTTGACCGATCCGCCATAAAGGATGCGGATGCCGTCGGCGGCGTCGCCGACCATCTGGCGCAGCTTGGCGCGGGCGATGGCGTGGATCGCGGCGATCTCGTCGGGGGTCGGCGTGCGGCCGGTGCCGATCGCCCAGCGCGGTTCATAGGCCAGCGTGAACCAGTCCCCGCTCGCATCGTCGGGCACCGATTTCTCGATCTGCGACTGGACGATGCGTTCGGCGCGGCCCGCATCGCGTTCGGCCTCCGTCTCGCCGACGCACAGGATCACGTTCAGCCCGCCACGATGCGCTGCTGCCGCCTTTGCCCAGGCATCATGGCTGGTTTCGTGCTGGTCGGCGCGGCGTTCGCTGTGACCGACGATGGTCAGCGTCGCGCCCGAATCGACCAGCATCGCGGCGGAAATGCAGCCGGTATGCGCGCCTTCGGCGTTTTCGTGGACATCCTGCGCGCCGATGGCGAGCGATGGTGCGGCATCGGACGCGGGCGCGATCAGCGTGAACGGCACGCACAACGCGACATCGACGGATGGGTTGCCGGCGGCGGCATCGGCGATCGCGCGCACCTCGCCCAGCGATGCGCGCGTGCCGAACATCTTCCAGTTGCCCGCGACCAGCTTGCGGCGTGAAACGGTCATGATCCCCCCGATGGCAAGTTTTTATGTCTATGCCGTCCGCTTAGCCGAAACGGGGCCGTCCGCAACCTTGAAGCGTGCGCCGCAGCCCCCTAAAGCAACGCCCAACACCCTTTCAGTGATCGGACCCAGATGCTCTCCGGAATTCGCAAGGCCATCAATTCCAAGGTCGGCCTTATTATCACCTTCATTGCGCTCGGCGTCATCGCGCTCGCCTTCGCGCTGACCGACATCAACATGATGTCGCCGGGCGGCACCACGACCCAGCCATCGGGTCAGGTCGCGCAGGTGGGCAACGTCGCGATCACCGAACAGAATCTGCAAGACCGGATGCGCAACGCCGTCGATGCGCTGCGCCGCGAAAATCCGACGCTGACGATGGCGCAGTTCATCGAACAGGGCGGTCTGAATCAGGTGCTGGAACAGATGATCAACGGCATCGCGCTCGAACAGTTCGGGCAACAGACGGGCCTCGTCGTCAGCCAGCGCTATGTCGACGGCCAGATTGCAAGCATCCCCGCCTTTCAGGGCTTTGACGGCCAGTTCAACCAGCAGCAGTTCGAACAGGCGCTGGCGCAGCAAGGCATCACGCCCGACATGCTGCGCGAGGATATCCGCCGCGAAACCATCGCCCAGTGGCTGACCGCCCCGACATTGGGCGCGCGTCAGGTGCCAGCCCAGGTCGCGCTCCCCTATGCCTCGCTCCTGCTTGAGCGTCGCGCAGGCACCGTCGCCTTCGTCCAGACCAAGTCGATGGACCCCGGACCCGCCCCGACCGATCAGCAGCTCCAGCAATATTACGCGCAGAACCGCGCGCGCTATACGGTCTCCGAACGTCGGGTCGCGCGCTATGCGACGATCTCGCCCGAAACCGTCGCCGAACGCGCGACGCCGACCGATGCGGAAATCCAGCAACTCTACCAGAAGGAACGCGCCCGCTTCGCCGCCACCGAACAGCGCACCATCCGCCAGGTCGTCGCGCTCGACCGCAACATCGCCAATCAGGTCGCAGAGAAGGTGCGCGGCGGCACCTCGATCGAGGCTGCGGCCTCCGGCGCGGGTCTGTCGGCGACCACCGTCAGCGACGTCAACCGCACCGCCTATGCCGGCCAGACCAACGCCGCCGTTGCAGAAGCCGCGTTCGGCGCGGCGCAGGGCGCGGTCGTCGGCCCGGTTCAGGGTTCGGGCAGCTTCTTCGTGCTGCAAGTCACCGGCGTCGAACAGATTGCCGGACGCAGTCTGGAACAGGTGCGCGGCGAACTGGTCGAGACGCTGACCGCGCAAAAAACCTCGCATGCGCTTGCCGAGCTTCAGGACCGCATCGACGATGCGATCAACGACGGATCGACCTTCGACGAAACCGTGGCCCAGCTCGGGCTCCAGGGTCAGCGCACACCGCCGTTGTTCGTCAACGGCCGCACGCTTGGCCAGGCCGCCGATGCCGAGGTATCGCCGCTCCTGCGCGCGGTTGCCGAAGCGGTGTTCGGCTTCGAGGAAGGCGACCAGCCGCAAATGGTGCCCGCCGGTCAGTCGGGTGCCTTCGCGCTCGTCGCACTTGAGGGCATCCAGCGCGCCGCGCCTCGTCCGCTGGCCGAAATCCGCGACGGCGTCGCGGGCGATTACCGCATCGACAATGCCAAGCGTCAGGCCCGCGAGCGCGCCGATGCGATCCTGCGCGCGGTGAACGGCGGCACCCCGCTCGCCCAGGCGGCGTCGACCGGCGGCGTCGCCGCACAGGTCCAGTCGCTCAGCGCACGGCGCGGCGAACTCGGTCAGGCTCAGGGCAACGTCCCCTTGCAGACGCTGTTCAGCCTGCGTCAGGGCGCATCGCGTGTGGTTGAGGCACCGGGCAATGCCGGGTTCTTCATCGTCCGGCTGAACGAAGTCGAACCGGGCAATGCGCGCGGCAATGCCGAACTGCTCAACGGCACCCGCGACGCGCTCGGCCAGATCGTCGGCCAGGAATATGCCCAGCAGTTCGCCCAGGCCGTGCGCCGCCGCGTCGGCACCACCCGCAACGAGGCGAGCGTGCAGAATCTGCGCAACACGCTGACCGGCAATATCGCGAACTGATCGGGGCATGAGCGGCGCGGCAGAGGGTCTGGCGGCCGCACGCGCCGCCCGTGACGCGGGGCGCCCTGCGCTGTTATGGCGGCGGCTGATCGCCGACACCGAAACCCCGGTCGCCGCCGCGCTGAAGCTGATCGAGCCGGGACGCGGCGATTTCCTGCTCGAATCGGTCGAAGGCGGCGCGGTGCGTGGGCGCCACAGCCTGATCGGCCTTGCCCCCGACCTCGTCTTTCGTGCCGAGGGGCAGAATGCGGCGATCAATCCGCATTGGCTCAGCGACCGCGATGCGTTTGCGCCGTGCGCGCAACCGACGCTGGCGGCTCTGCGCAATCTGGTCGCGCGGTGCCGGATGGACGTGCCCGATGCGCTTCCGCGCGCGCTAGCCTGTCTGGTCGGCTATTTCGGTTACGAAACGGTCGGACTGGTCGAGCAGCTGCCGCGCCCGCCCGCCAATCCGCTCGGTCTGCCCGACATGATCTTCGTGCGGCCGACGATCCTGCTGGTGTTCGACCGGCTGGCCGATGCGCTGTTCGTCATCGCACCGGTTTGGCCCGACGGGTCAATCGAGGACGCGGTCGAACGCATCGACGCCACGGTCGCGCGGCTGGCGAACGCCGCCCTGCCCGCGCCCGCGCGCGCCGAGGCAGCCGACATCGTGCCCGAACCACAGCTGCCGACGGGCCGCTATGCCGACATGGTCGCGGCGGCCAAGGACTATATCGCGGCGGGCGACATCTTTCAGGTGGTGCTCGCCCAGCGCTTCACCGCGCCGTTCGCGCTGCCGCCGTTCGAACTGTATCGCGCGCTGCGGCGGATCAACCCCTCGCCGTTCCTCTATCATCTCGACCTGCCCGGTTTCGCGCTGACCGGATCGAGCCCCGAAATCCTCGTGCGTGCGCGCGACAGAGAAGTCACCATCCGCCCGATCGCAGGTACCCGCCCGCGCGGACGCACCGCGCAGGAGGACGAGGCCAACCGCACAAGCCTGCTCGCCGATCCCAAGGAACGCGCCGAACATCTGATGCTGCTCGATCTTGGCCGCAACGATGTCGGGCGGGTGGCGACGCAGGGCAGCGTGCGCGTCACCGACAGCTATACGGTCGAACTCTACAGCCACGTCATGCACATCGTGTCGAACGTGGTCGGCGAATTGTCTCCCGACAAGGATGCGCTCGACGCGCTGTTCGCGGGCTTCCCGGCAGGCACCGTCTCTGGCGCGCCCAAGGTTCGCGCGTGCCAGATCATCGCCGAACTCGAACCGGAGACGCGCGGCGCCTATGCGGGCGGCGTCGGCTATTTCTCGCCCGACGGGTCGATGGATTCGTGCATCGTGCTGCGCACCGCCGTGGTGAAGGACGGGGTCATGCATGTGCAGGCAGGCGCGGGCATCGTCGCCGACAGCGACCCGGCGTACGAACAGCGCGAATGCGAGGCCAAAGCGGGCGCCCTGTTCGCGGCAGCGCGGGAGGCCATCGCGCGGGCATCGGAGCCGCAATACGGTCAGTGATTATTGTAAGCGCGTCACCTCCATCACACCCTCGTCATTGCGAGCGCAGCGAAGCAATCCAGAGCAACAAGTGCCCCGACTGGATTGCTTCGCTGCCCTCGCAATGACGGGATAAGTCGATATCTGGCCGCTATTTTTAGGGGATAGCCGCATCCCGTCGCTTCTGGGCGGCTTTCTCCGCCGTCCAGTTGCGCAGCATCTGCATCGTGCATCCGGTCTGCCCGCCCGATCCGATCGGCGAACAGCTGTTGGGCAGTCCGGCGCGGTTGAATTCCATGATCTGGTCGGCATGCATCGCCCAGCTGGTGGCGTCGGGCCGCTCGACCGACTGGCGAAGCTCGCTCGGGATGCGATAAGGGGAATCGTCACCTTGCGCGCAGACCACCACTTCGCCTTCCTCGGTGGGCTTGGGACATTGCTGGTCGCCATAGAGCACCACGCTGCGCACCCGTTCGGGCGGTCCGTCCTGCGCCGCATCCTTTGCGAACGCCGCACCCGGCAGCAGCAGCGCGGCAACGAGTGCATAGCGAAACATGGCAATCCCCAATAACTACCGGCCCACCAAAGGCGTGGGCGCAAGCACCTTAGCCCGACATGAACGCCTAAACATCTCCTATCGTTGCGCGCTCGGCAATCCGCGCTATGGCGGGCGGATCATGATCCTCGTCATCGACAATTACGACAGCTTCACCTGGAACCTGGTCCATTATCTCATGGAGCTGGGCGCGGACGTGCGCGTCGAACGCAACGATGCGATGACCGCAGGAGAGGCGCTGGACAGCGGGGCGCAGGCGATCCTGATCTCCCCCGGCCCCTGCACCCCCAACGAAGCGGGCATTTCGCTGGAACTGGTCGCGGCCTGTGCCGATGCGCGGATGCCGCTGTTGGGGGTATGCCTGGGGCATCAGGCGATCGGCCAGCATTTCGGCGGGCGCGTGGTGCGCGGCGGGCTGATGCACGGCAAGACCTGTCCGGTGACGCATGACGGGACGGGCCTGTTCGCCGGGCTCCCCTCGCCCTTCACCGCCACCCGTTACCACTCGCTGGTGGTCGAGGATGTGCCCGATTGCCTGATCATCAACGCCAGCTCGGACGACGCAAAGATCATGGGCTTCCGCCACCGCGACCTGCCGATCCACGGCGTCCAGTTCCACCCCGAAAGCATCGCGACCGAGCATGGCCATGCGATGCTGGCCAATTTCATGCGCGATGCCGGAGTAACGGTACGGAAGTTGGCGCAATGAAGTCGCCCATAACGAGCCGTTCGTCTCGAGCGAAGTCGAGAAACGCTCGCGCGCGCCAGGTTCACGTTTCTCGACTTCGAGCCTCTGGCTCGAAGTTTATCCTGAGCGCCTGCCTTGGCAGGCAGTCGAAGGGCTCGAAACGAACGGATTTAGGATGACTAACCTGTCCTCCCTTCCCGATCCGGCCACGCCGCTCAGCCACGAAAGCGCGCGCGAAGCCTTCGCCGCGATCCTCGACGGCACCGTATCGGACGACGCCATCGCCGCGTTCCTTATCGCGCTGACCGAACGCGGCGAGACCAGCATCGAGATCGCCGAGGCCGCGCGCTGCCTTCGCGAGCGGATGATTACCGTCCGCGCGCCCGCCAATGCGATCGACGTGTGCGGCACCGGCGGCGACGGACATCACACGCTGAACGTGTCCACCGCGGTCGCGATCGTCGTCGCGGCGTGCGGCATCCCCGTCGCCAAGCACGGCAACCGCGCCGCCTCGTCCAAGGCGGGCGCCGCCGATACGCTCGAAGCGCTGGGCCTGAACCTCGACCGCGCCGCCGAGACGGCAGAGGCGACGCTGAACGAGATCGGCATCGCCTTTCTTTTCGCCGCCAACCACCATCCGGCGATGCGCCGCATCACGCCCATTCGGAAAGCGATTGGGCGGCGCACGATCTTCAACCTGATGGGTCCGCTCGCCAATCCGGCGCGCGTCGGTCGCCAGCTGATCGGCATAGCGCGGCCCGACTATGCGCCCGTCTATGCCCAGGCGCTCGGCCTGCTCGGCACCGAAGCGGCGCTGGTCGTGTCGGGCGAGGACAATCTCGACGAACTCTCCACCGCCGGCCCCAGCGTCGCGGTCAGCGTCGGCAGCCTGAAGATGCCGCCGCGCCTCGCGCCCGAAGATGCGGGCTTGCCCCGCCACCCGCTGTCCGCGATTCGCGGTGGCGAGGCCCCCGAAAATGCCGAAGCGCTGAGGCGTCTGCTGTTGGGGGAAGTCGGCCCGTATCGCGACGCCGTCCTCCTCAACGCCGCCGCCGCGCTGATGGTCGCGGGCCGTGCCGACACGCTGGTCGATGGCGTGGAAGAAGCACGCGAGGCACTCGACAATGGTCTTGCCAAGGCGCTGCTCGATTGCTGGATCGCATACCAATGACGATGCTCGACCGGATCCTCGCGACCAAGCGCAAAGAGGTTGCGGCGGGCAAGGCCGCGCGCAGCCTGTCGGACCTCCAGGCGCTTGCCGGCGAACAGACCCCGCCGCGCGGGTTCAAAGCCGCACTCGATGCGAAAGCGCGCGACCGCTACGCCCTGATCGCCGAGATCAAGAAGGCCAGCCCGTCCAAAGGCCTGATCCGCGCCGATTTCGACCCGCCCGCCCATGCCCGCGCCTATGCGGCGGGGGGTGCCACCTGCCTCTCGGTCCTCACCGACCGCGATTATTTTCAGGGTTCACCCGATTATCTGATCGCCTCCCGCGCCGCCTGTTCGCTGCCTGTGCTCCGCAAGGATTTCATGATCGACCCTTGGCAGGTGCTGGAGGCGCGCGCGATGGGCGCCGACGCCATCCTCATCATCGTCGCCGCGCTCGAAGACGCGCAGATGGCCGAAATCGAGGACGCCGCGCTAGGCCTCGGCATGGACGTGCTGATCGAGGTGCACGGCCCCGGAGAGATGGAGCGCGCCAGCACGCTCCGGTCCAAGCTGATCGGCGTCAACAACCGCAATTTGAAGACGTTCGAGGTCGAGTTCCAGAAAACCCTAGACCTCGTCGCCAGTGCACCCAAAGACTGTACCTTCGTCGCCGAAAGCGGCATCCAGACCCGCGCCGATCTCGACGCGCTGGCCAAACACGACATCCGCTGCTTCCTGATCGGCGAGGCGCTGATGCGGCGGGACGATGTGGAAGCCGCGACGCGCGCGCTGGTAGGCTGAGTGACCCTGTAAACCGCGCTCACCCTGAGCTTGTCGAAGGGTCTTGGTCGATCGGTTGCGTGGCACCCTTCGACAAGCTCAGGGTGAGCGCGGTAAGGAATAGCCCATGCCCAACCTAACCCACCTCACCCCCGACGGCAGCGCGCACATGGTCGATGTCGGCGCCAAGCCCGCAACGCTGCGCGAAGCCACCGCCACCGGCCGCATCGCCATGACCGCCGAAGCCGCCACCGCGATCCGCCAGGCGACGCTCAAGAAAGGCGACGCGCTCGCCGTCGCCCGCATCGCCGGGATCATGGCCGCGAAGAAGACCAGCGACCTCATCCCGCTCTGCCACCCGATCCCCCTCACCAGCGTCACGATCGAACTGACCCCCGACGACACCGGCGTCACCGCAACCGCGACGGTGCGCACCACCGACCGCACCGGCGTCGAAATGGAAGCGCTGACCGCCGTCACCACCGCGCTGCTGACGGTATACGACATGACCAAGGCCATCGACCGCGGCATGACAATCGAGGGCGTGCGTTTGCTTACGAAAAGCGGCGGCAAGTCGGGCGATTGGGTGGCGGAGCCGCAATGACTGCTAACGACCCCTAAGCAGACCCTAGCTCAACCTTCTGATCGGCCATTCGGGGCACGATCCATCCTAGTATCACCGGTACCAAGCTGATGATTGAGCCGCCGATGTTGAAAGTTACATGGTCCGAAAGATGCCACGTTGGCCCTATAGCAAACTGGACGATCATAAAAAGCAGCCATGCACTGGATAGATTCGCATCGCGAAGGCGATGATACGTCATTATCGTCAGGGCAATCGAAGCAGAGACCGCGACGAGAAAAATAAGCCACGCGGGAATGCCGATTTTCACCGACAATAACGCTACGCAAGTGATTGCCTCAAGCACTGCCGAACCAACCCGGTAGCGCGACCTCTCTCCGTAGCGTGTCATATTAATCGGCATCAATGACAGCCTAAGATATGATCCGTCCGCTTACCACCCAAAAGCGGACGGGGTGCTAATCCGGGCCGATGATGCTACCCGGCATCATCATGCCGACCTCAGCCATCATATCGCCTATCTTTCCGCCGCCTGCTTCGAAATCGCCCTGCTGGATAGCGCCGACCTTTAACCGGTGTTTTCCGACTGGAGGCACCCGTCCATGAGCGCTCCCACCCTCCTCCCCGTTCGCGAGGCGCAGGATCGCCTGCTCGCGCTCGCGCCCTCGATCGCCACCGAGCATGTCACGCTGAACGCGGCCGCCAATCGCTGGGCGGCGATCGATGTGATGGCGCTTCGCACCCAGCCTGCTGCCGATCTGTCGGCGATGGATGGCTATGCGGTTCGCTTCGACGACCTGCCTGGACCGCTCGCGGTGATCGGCGAAAGCGCCGCCGGGCGGCCCTTCGCAGGAAAAGTCGATGCCGGGCAGGCCGTCCGAATCTTCACCGGCGCAGCCCTGCCCGAGGGAGCCGACACCGTGCTGATCCAGGAGGACGCGCGCCGCGACGCCGACACGATCACGCTGACCGGCGACGGCCCCGCCGCGCGCGGCGCGCATGTCCGCGAGCGCGGGCGCGACTTCCGCCAGGACGAACGGCTGATCCATGCCGGCGATCACCTCACCCCGTCGCGGATCGCACTCGCCGCGATGGCGGGTCACGGCACCGTTCCCGTCCACCGCCCGATCCGCGTCGCGATCGCCGCGACCGGCGACGAACTCGTGCCGCCGGGCGTGCCGCTGGCCGACGGGCAGCTTCCCGAAAGCAACACCGCGCTGCTCGTCGCGATGCTTGCCAATTTGCCCGCAGAGGCGATCCAGATGGGCATCCTCCCCGACGATCGCGCGATCCTGTCCTCCACCTTCGCTCAGGTCGATGCCGACATCCTGGTCACCACCGGCGGCGCATCGGTCGGCGACCACGACCTCGTCCGCCCCGCGCTTGAGGACATCGGCGCAAAGCCCGATTTCTGGCGGGTAGCGATGCGCCCCGGCAAGCCGATGATGGCCGCGCGCGTGCGCGAAACCGTGGTGCTGGGCCTCCCCGGCAATCCGGTGTCCGCCTTCGTCACCGCAACGCTGTTCCTCGCGCCGCTCGTCCGCCACATGTCGGGGGCCGCCGATCCCTGGCCGCGCACGGTCAAGGCGACGCTGGCCGACGCGATCGGCCCGACGGGCACGCGCGCCGACCATCTGCGCGCGCATCTGAAGGACGGGGTGGCGACACCGCTCGACCAGCAGGATTCGTCGATGCTACGCGCGCTTTCGCATGCCAATTGCCTGATCGTGCGTCAGGCGAACGCGCCGGGGGCCGAAACGGGCGAAACCGTGGAAGTCATACGCATCGCTTGACTTGGGCGCACGCGTTGCCCATAAGTTCCGCGTCTGTTCCGACGGAGGGCTTTGGGCATGCTGACCCGCAAGCAACACGAACTCATCTGCTTCATTTCCGACCGATTGAACGAAACCGGCGTGTCTCCCTCGTTCGAGGAGATGAAGGAGGCGCTCGACCTCAAATCGAAATCGGGCGTTCACCGCCTGATTTCCGCGCTTGAGGAACGCAAGTTCCTGCGCCGCCTGCCCAACCGCGCCCGCGCGCTGGAAGTGCTGCGCATGCCCGAGCGTGCCGAGGCCAAGAAATCGCCCAAGGAACGCACCGCCGTCGCCCGCAGCGTGCCGACGCCCGCCAACGACGTGATCGAGGTGCCTTTGCACGGCCGCATCGCCGCCGGCGTCCCGATCGAGGCGCTGGAGGGCTCGCAGATGCTCCCCGTCCCCGCCGCGCTGCTCGGCTCTGGCGATCATTATGCGCTCGAAGTCGCAGGCGATTCGATGGTCGAGGCCGGGATTCTCGACGGCGACTATGCGCTCATTCGCAAGGCCGAGACCGCGCGCGACGGCGACATCATCGTCGCCCTGATCGACGAGAATGAAGCGACCCTCAAATATTTCCGCCGCGAAGGCGCGATGGTCCGCCTCGACCCCGCCAACCGCAGCTATGACCCCCAACGCTACCGCCCCGATCAGGTGCGTGTTCAGGGCAAGCTGGCGGGGTTGCTGCGGCGCTATTGACGGCCGCATCACCGCGGAAGAGATCGCAAATAACAACCTTCGATAAAGGCGAAGCTGGCTCGCTTTATCCCGCTTCGTCATTGCGAGCGTAGCGAAGCAATCCAGTGACGCGCGTGCCAACACTGGATTGCTTCGCTACGCTCGCAATGACGACATCGGTGTGATGGGTGGCGCGGGTCGATGGCGTGGCGCCCGATCCGTAACCGACCCTCCATCCACCTTGCCAACTTCGGTTGCGTGCCAGAACGCGGGGGCGAGTTCGTCGTGAACGTCTTGGGAACTGCGAAATCAGGTTGAGCATATCGCGGGATACCCTAACCAATGACGGCCCGTTCCTGGGCAGCGACAGTCTGAGCGTCCGTTACTCTGAACCGCCGTTATCCGAAGTTCGATCGTCGCTTCTTGGCTGAGATTCCGCCGACCCCCCGCCGCTCCCGCCACGGCGGCGCGACCTTGGGCGGGTTCAGCCAAGGATGATCGGTCCCCCGCCGCACCGTCGTCACCCGCGGTCCGGCAAAGCTGATCGCGACCCCGCCGGTCTCGCGCAGCGTCCAGCGATCGAGTTTCAGCCAGCGGGGATTGCACGTCCTCGGCAACCGCCGTTCGCTCACCACGATGTCGGCTTCCCGACACACCCGCGCCATGTCGGCAATATCGAGGTGATAGCTGCTGCGCGTCGCCGCGATCCGCCACACCCGGTCGCCGCGCCGGTAATCTGCGATACAGATATCGGGCGAACACGCAGCCCCCGGCAAGGCCGACAGCGCTCCCAATTCCCCATCCCACCCCGCATTCTCGCCCAGCGTCGACCGCACATAATCGCCCGCCCGGTCGCGCAGCAGCGCCATGCCGCCCTCGGGCGACCGCAACGCCAGATGCCGCCCGTCGCCCGTCACAAGCAGATCGGGCTCAGGCGTCGCCAGAGTCCAGATCGCGCCGACAAGGACCGGCACCACCCCCCATTTGCGATGCGCGCCTTTCCACAACGCGATCCACAATCCGCCCGCGACCATGATCGCATAGGCCTCGGCGGGCATGCCGGGGATCAGTGCGATCGACCCTGGCGTGTTGGCGGTGGTGTGGGCGATCCAGATCAGGAAATCGAGGTTGACCCCGACCAGCCACCACAAAGGCGCGCCCAGCCCCGCCACGTCCAGCAGCAACGCCAGCGCCTCCAGCGGCATGATGACGAAGGTCGTCAGCGGGATCGCGACCAGATTGGCGATCACGCCGTAGATCCCGGCCTTGTGGAAATGATACATCGCGATCGGCGTCAGCACGATTTCCACCGCCAGGCTGGTCAGGAACAACGCCAGCAAACCGCGCCCGATCTTGCGCACCCAGTCTTCGTCGCGCCGCATCACCAGCGCGCGCATTCGGGGATGTTCGTTGAGCGCAATGATCGCGGTGACGGCCGCAAAGCTCATCTGGAAACTGGGGCCGAGCAGGCTTTCGGGCCACATCAGCAGCACGACGAACGCACCCGTCGCGACCAGCCTCAGCGTCAGCGCCTCGCGCCCGATGACGAGCGCGGTCAGCACCAGCAACGCGGCGATGCAGGACCGCACGGTCGGCACTTCCGCCCCCGTCAGCCAGGTATAGCCGACCGCCGCCACAGCCCCCGCGCCCGCCGCCAGCACCGGCAACCGAAATCGCAAGGCCAGCCCCGGAAACAGCGCCAGCAGGCGCAGCGTCACCACCATCGCCGCGCCGACCACCGCCGTCACATGCAGCCCGCTGATCGACAACAGATGCGCGAGGCCGGAACGCCGCATCGCCTCGGCATCCTCCTCGCTGATCGCGCCGCGGTCGCCGGTCGCCAGCGTCGCCGCGATCGCGCCTGCCGATCCGCCAACCCGTTCGCGCACATGCGCCGACAGACGCGCTCGCATCGTGCCCCCGTGCTGGTCGGCGGGGCTCAGCACCTCGATCTCTCCAAATGCGCGACCGGTTGCGCCCAGCCCGTCGAACCAGGCCACCCGCTCGAAATCATAGGCGCCGGGGACGGCAGGCGGCGCGGGCGCCATCAACCGCGCGCTCAGCCGCAGCACCGCGCCGCTGGCGATGCCGTCGACCATCGCCCCCTCGGCCACATTGACGCGCACCGTCGGCGGCAGATCGGGCGCATCGATCGGCGCGATCCGCAACCGGACCATCGCCCTCGCGGGCAACGCCTCCACCCGTTCGACCGTGCCGGTGAAATTCGCCACCACCGGGCGCGCCAGCACCGGTTCCGCGACCCGTTCGGCGCGAAACCAGATCAGCGCGCACCCGAACGCCAGCGCCAGTGCGCCGACGCCCAGCGCCCGCATCGCGCGCCCGCCGCGCGGCAGCATCAGCGCTCCGACGCCCAGCGCACATCCGATCAGGATCACCGCGCTCCACGCTGCGGCATGCGGCAATGCGAACCATAGGACCACACCGGTGCCGGTCATCACCGGCAGCCACAGGATCAGTTGATCCCGTTCGACCTCCAGCCAGCGTTCGACGCGTGCGTTCAGACGCTCGGCCCGCCCCCGCAACCCGATTTGAAGCCCCCGTTGCCCCGTGCTAGGGGCCTGACCGGCAGTCCTTGCCATCAATTGCAAATCCTGGGAGCAAAGCCGCTTGGGCGCAACCGATACCGCCGCCGACACCGCCACCGACCCTGGCGTCGTCACCCGTTTCGCGCCCTCGCCGACCGGTTTTCTGCACATCGGCGGCGCACGCACCGCACTGTTCAACTGGCTCTACGCGCGCCATCACGGCGGCAAGTTCCTGCTCAGGATCGAGGATACCGATCGCGCCCGGTCGACCCAGCCCGCCATCGACGCGATCCTCGACGGGATGCGCTGGCTCGGCCTCGACTGGGACGATGACGCGGTGTTCCAGTTCGCGCGGGCCGATCGCCATGCCGAGGTTGTCGCGGAATTGCTCGCGCGCGGCCATGCTTATCGCTGCTATCTCACCTCCGAAGAACTCGCCGACATGCGCAGCACGGCGCAGGCCGAAAAGCGCCCCTTCCGCGTCGAAAGCCCGTGGCGCGACGCCGACCCGGCAACCGCGCCCGACTTGCCGAGCGTCGTCCGCCTGAAGGCGAACCGCGACGGCGCGACCACCATTGCCGACCGGGTTCAGGGCGACGTCACCGTCCAGAATGCCGAGATCGACGATTTCGTGCTGCTGCGCTCCGATGGCACCCCCACCTATATGCTCGCGGTGGTGGTCGACGATCACGATATGGGCGTGACCCACATCATCCGCGGCGACGATCATCTGAACAACGCGTTCCGACAGCTTGGCATCATCCGCGCGATGGGCTGGCTGGTCCCGACCTATGCCCATGTCCCGCTGATCCACGGCAGCGACGGCGCGAAATTGTCGAAGCGTCACGGCGCGCTGGGGGTCGAGGCGTATCGCGACGAAATGGGCGTGCTGCCTGAAGCGCTGAACAATTACCTGCTGCGGCTGGGCTGGGGGCATGGCGACGAGGAATTCGTGCCCCGCGACCGCGCCGTCGAGCTGTTCGATCTGTCGGGCGTCGGGAAATCACCAAGCCGGTTCGATTTCAAGAAGCTCGAAAACCTAAACGGTCACTACATCCGTGAAGCCGACGACGCGCATCTGGCCGCACTCGTCTCCGCCCGGCTCGATTTCGAACCCAGCGAATCGCAAATGGATTTGCTGCGCCGCGCCATGCCCGAACTGAAACCGCGCGCCGCCAATCTGAACGAACTCGCCGACGGGTCGCGTTTTCTTTTTCACGCACGCCCGCTTGAAATGGACGCCGACGCGGCAAAACTAATGGAGGGGAACGCCCCCGCCCTGCTCGCTGCGCTGCACAGCAAACTTGACGCGCTGGACAGGTGGGATACGGAGGCACTCGAAACGGCGGTACGCGAGGTTGCGGAGCGCGAGGCGGTCAAATTGGGGGCAGTGGCACAGCCGCTGCGCGCCGCGCTGACCGGTCGCAAAACCTCACCCGGCATTTTCGACGTTCTGGTCCTCTTGGGCCGCGACGAAAGCCTGGGGCGTATCGCCGACCAGATGGCCGTCTGAACCGGCTACCGGACGAACGAAACAGGGAAAAGGACCACCGCCGCATGACCGACAGCGCGAAGCTAACCGCCGCGGGTAAGGATTTCGACTATCCGGTGCTCCAGGGCACCGTCGGCCCCGAAGTCATCGACATCCGCAAGATGTACGGCCAGACGGGGATGTTCACCTATGACCCCGGCTTCACCTCGACGGCTTCGTGCGAATCCGGGCTGACCTATATCGACGGCGACCAGGGCATCCTGCTCCACCGCGGTTATCCCATCGACCAGCTCGCGGAACAGTCGAGCTTCATGGAAGTCGCCTATCTGCTGCTCAACCACGAGCTGCCGTCGGGCGAGGAACTGGAAAAGTTCAACAACACCATCACGCGCCACACGATGCTGCATGAACAGCTTGCGCAATTCTATCGCGGCTTCCGTCGCGACGCGCATCCGATGGCGATCATGTGCGGCGTGGTCGGCGCGCTCAGCGCCTTCTATCACGATTCAACCGACATTTCGGACCCGCACCAGCGCATGGTCGCCAGCCACCGGCTGATCGCCAAGATGCCGACGATCGCGGCGATGGCGTACAAATACAGCGTCGGCCAGCCCTTCCTCTATCCCGACAATTCGCTGTCCTATACCGGCAATTTCCTGCGCATGACCTTCGGCGTTCCGGCCGAGGAATACGAAGTCGATCCGGTGATCGAATCGGCGATGGACAAGATTTTCATCCTCCACGCCGATCACGAACAGAACGCATCGACCTCGACCGTGCGGCTTGCAGGGTCTTCGGGCGCCAATCCGTTTGCGTGCATCGCAGCCGGAATCGCCTGTCTCTGGGGACCGGCGCATGGCGGCGCGAACGAGGCCGCGCTCAACATGCTGCGTGAGATCGGCACCCCCGACAAGATTCCGGAATATATCGCCCGCGCCAAGAACAAGGACGATCCGTTCCGCCTGATGGGCTTCGGCCACCGCGTGTACAAGAATTTCGACCCCCGCGCGAAGGTGCTGTCCAAGGCCGCGACCGAAGTGCTCGACAAGCTCGGTATCAGCGATCCCGTTCTCGACACCGCGCGCGAACTGGAGCGCATCGCGCTGGAGGACGATTATTTCGTCGAGAAGAAGCTCTATCCCAACGTCGATTTCTATTCGGGCGTCATCCTGTCGGCGATCGGTTTCCCCACCAGCATGTTCACCGCGCTGTTCGCGCTTGCCCGCACCGTCGGCTGGGTCGCGCAATGGAACGAGATGATCAGCGATCCCGCCCAGAAGATCGGCCGTCCGCGCCAGCTCTACACGGGTCCGACCCAGCGCGATTACGTGCCGGTGGGCGAGCGCTGATGCGCTCGCTCAGACCAATTCTGGTCTGGATCGGCATCGCGCTGTTCGCGGTCGGCAGCTTCTTCATGCTCCAGGGGCTGGGGATCATCCCCTGGCCGGCCGACAGCTTCATGGTCGGCGATCAGGTCTGGGTGATGAACGGCGCGCTTCTGGGTGTCGGCGGGCTGGTGCTGATTTTGATCGCGCGGCGGATCAGGGGTTAAACACGCAATCCCCTCTCCGTTCGTGCTGAGCTTGTCGAGGCACGAACGGAGGTTGGGAATGGGTATCAAGCCACCGGCAACGCAAAGACAAACCGAGCCCCCTCGCCCGGCACCGATTCCACCGAAATCTCGCCGCCCATCGCGCGGGCCAGTCGCTGCGATATATACAGACCCAGCCCGCTTCCACCCGGCTCGCTCGGGTCCACCCGCGCGAACTTCTCGAAAATCCGCGCCTGATCCTCGGGCGCGATCCCCTTGCCGCTGTCGGTGACCGATACGCGGACGAACCCTTCCTCGCGCTTGCCGGTCAGCACTACGCTTGATCCTTCGGGCGAATAGCGCACCGCATTGCCGATCAGGTTGACCATCACCTGCAACGCCCGACGAAACTCACCGCTCGCGGGCAGCGCGTCGCCCAGTCCGCTGCGATCGATCGTTACCTTCGCTTCCGCCGCGCGAACCGACAACAGACCGGCAGCGCGTGCCGCGACATCGGCCAGGTCGATTTCCTCGCGCCGCGCTTCGAAATCGGGGCGCTCAATCGCCTGGAGGTCGACCAAATCGTCGACCAACCCCAGCAGATGCCGTCCAGCCGCCGCGATGTCGCTCGCATAATCGGCGTACTGCTCGGCCAGCGGCCCTTCGATCCGTTCGGCGATGCTGTCGGCATTGGCGACGATCCGCCCCAGCGGCAGCCGCAACGCCTTGTCCAGCCGCGCGCCGAAGATGTCGCCGAATCCGTCCACCGGTCGCGCATCCTTCGGCTCGGCCC
Organism: Sphingomonas aestuarii; assembly: GCF_054457155.1. Classification (NCBI taxonomy): domain Bacteria; kingdom Pseudomonadati; phylum Pseudomonadota; class Alphaproteobacteria; order Sphingomonadales; family Sphingomonadaceae; genus Sphingomonas; species Sphingomonas aestuarii. The sequence continues at coordinate 259,017 of NZ_JBTKVV010000001.1, forward strand.
GGTTATCGCGCGCCGCCCCCAGAAACCCTGCAAAGCGCCCGCCAGCATCGACGATCGGGCTGCCCGACAGCATCACGCGCTGCCCGCCGGGTCGCACCGTCGCCGCCTGTCCCTCGAACCGCGACTGGCTGGCCAGCGCCTCCAGCATCGGCACGTCGCCCGCGTCGTTCTCGGCCAGCGCAAACAACCGGGTGACCGGCGCGCCGATCAGCGCCGCCGCATCCATCCCCTCGACCGGAGACACGAAGCGCAGGCGAAGCTGGGCATCGACTTCCCACAACCAGTCGGCATCGGCGCGCACGAAATCGGCATCGCGCCGCGCGCGCGTCACCAATGCATCGCCGGTCGCGTGCAGCCGCCATCCGGCGACGCTCAGGCGAACCCCGTCGCCTTCCGGCTCGGCGCGTACCAGCAATTCGGCATCCTCGTCGCCGTCGCCGATCGTCACCCGCCGCGCGATGGCAATCCCCAGCCGGTGCGTCAGCCGCACGATCGCGGCAATCGCGGGGACCGCAAAGAGCGCACCCGGCGCGCCCCCGGCCTCCGCGTTCAGCGCGGCCAGCCGGTCGTCGGCATCGATCAGACGCCCCTCGGCGTCGAACCGCGCGGTCGATATCGGAACGGCGTTCGCGCTCATGCAATCCCCCGCTGGCGGAGCAGGTGGATGGCATCGCGATACGCATGCGGCAGCCGCAGCTCGGCGATCGCCGCCGCCGCGTCCGCATGATCCACCGCCATCAGCGCGTCGATCTGGTCGGCAAAACCCTCGACCGAACGCCGCGCATCGGCTTCGCACAGCAGCCACCCGATCCGCGCGATGGTCGGCTTGTCGAAATCGAGCGCCCTCAGCACCAGCCATAGTCGCTCGCCTTCGGGATCCAGCACCGCCTCGCGCACCGCCGAATAATCGGTGCCCAGCGCCCGCGCGATCAGCGCCATCGCCAGCGACAGCCGCCGGTCGCTAAACGCCTCAACGACCAGCAACGGCAATTCCTCTGCATCGGGTGCCAGCGACTTGGCCAGCCGCATCGCGGTCGCCTCCAGCGGATGCACCTCGCCGATCGATCCCACGACCTGAGCCGCGGCATGCGCCAGCGCGGCGTCGCTCATCGCGTCCTGTGGCAATGCCGCGCGCAGGATCGCCACCATCGGCCAGGCAAGATGCGCCCTCAGCGCCGACGGCAGATCGCCGGTCGAGGGTTCGCCATCAATTTCCGCCCGCCGCGCCGCATCGGCCACGAGAAAGGCATGGGCTGCGCCCGACACCTTGGCATCGCGCGACGCCGTCAGCCTCAGCACCAGCCCGCCCGCGCCTTCGTCGCCGGCAAGATCGATCGGCAGCCGTTCAGCGAGCAGCGCTTCGCCGACGCGCCCCAGCACTTCCTCGATCAGCGCGGTTTCGGACAGGATACCGCCATCGGCCAGCTTCGCCGTCATGTCGACCGACAGCGCGGCCAGCGCCGCGCTCGCGTGCTGCGCGCCATGTTCGTCAAGCCAGATCGCGGCGCGCGCCCGGATCATCCGGTCGAGCGCGCCGACGATCGCGTCCAGACAGGCCCCCGTCGCGGTGCGCGTGCGTTCGTCGAGCCGCGCTTCGCTATCCGACAACAGGTCGCGCACCTCCGCCGCCCGCCGCCGCCGCACACGCGACGACGCGCTCGCAGCGCGCGCGAAGATCGGGTTGGCGAACGGATCGTCCCCGTTCGTCCGCTGGGCCGTTGGACCGGACATGGCCCAATTCCTAACGCCGATAGCGTTAAGAACGCGCTAAGCAGCCGGGCGCCGCAACGATTCCACCAGCGTCGCCAATGTCGCGGCGGCATAGGCGGCGGCAACCGCCAGCCCAGCACTGGCATAGCCTGCGGCAACCGGCACCGCGAGCAGCAACAGATACGCCGCCGCCCCGCCATGCCAGCCCTTTCGCGCTACCGGCACCCGCTCGCCGATCGCGGCGAACGCGACCAGCGCGCCGGCGAGGGCCAGCGCCGTCGGGTGCCCGTCGACCAGCGTCACCGCGACTCCCGTCACCAGCACCACAGCTGCCGCAAGCCATGCCACCGCCTGTTCCTGCATCCGCGCGCGGCGATCCTCCCCGCGCAGCCAGCTGAGCAACGCGCCCGTGGAAAAAAGCGCGACGGACAACAGTGAAAACGGAAAGGCGATCTGGACATGCCCCAGCGCGGTGGCGACGATGCTCGCCGCACCAATGACCCCGCCGCCCGCGATCAGCGCCCAATCGGGCACCCCGCGCGACACCAATTTGGGCAGCAGCAACCGGCTGACGGGGGTAAAGAAGAAGCGGTCAGCCCAGCCGCGCCTTTGCCCCGCCAGATTGGCGATTACGGCATTCGACCGGGTGGCCAGCGCCGTTGCCGCACGCTCGATGCCATGCCCGGATTTCAGGGCATCGGCGTGCAACCGCATCTGGCGCGCGCCCGACTGCACCGCGATCCGCAACAGCGTCGACTGGAAATCATATTCTCGCGGCATTGCGGCAATCTCGCCCAGCCGCCCCGCGCCGATCTTGGCAATCCCCGCCCAGCAATGCGCGGCATCGATGCGTTCGACCGCAGGCGCCGATCCGTCATCCTCGGTAATCAGCAGCGTATCCGACGCCGCGCCCGCCATCCGCGCCGCAACCTCGTCGGTCGTCACCAGCGAATCGGCGAAGACGACGACCTCGGCCAGCGGATGCGCCTTGGCCGCAGCCTCTTGCGCGGATCGCACCATATCGACGGTCACCCCGCGCCGCTTGATCCGGCTGACCGCGCCCAGCAAGGCAGGCGTCACCCGCGACACCGCGACCAATATATGCTGCGCGCCCGCCGCAATCAGCAGCCGTGCCTGATATTCGACCAGCGACATGCCCCCGAACGGCAACGTCGCCGCCAGCGTATCGGGGCGGTCGTCGGCATCCTCGGTCGCGAAAATCAGGCCTGCTAGCATGGGCTTGGCGATAGTGGGTTGCGGGTGGGCAGGCAATCGCGGGCACAGCTTCCGATAAAAATACCGCGCAGTGCTCCTGCGAAAGCAGGAGCGTTGGCCACCGCGCTAGCTATTCGCCAACACTCCTGATTTCGCAGGAGCGCGTCGCTTCGTTCGCGAACGAGCCGCGCCAAATCAATACCGCAGATAGGGCGCGCGCGCCGCAACCCACGCCGCCTCATCCGGCACCGTCCGCGCATCCAGATCGGAAGGCGTCGCCCCCGCATCGTCCACCCACTCGCGCAAGCCGGGACCGCCATTGATGACGTCGATCGCCAGCTTGCCGAACTCATATTCATATTCGAAATCGCGCCACAGCGGATAATCGGGATAGAGCGAGCGGATCGCCTTGAACGCCAGCGCCTGCAATCGCCACGGACGGAACGCCTGATGGTCGTAGAATCCGCCCTCGGCATGGATATGCACGCCCGAACACAGCTGATGGACGTGCTTGTGAAAGGTCGGCTCGAAACTGATCTCGCGCAGCGCGCACCCGGTTAGCCATTCGGGCGCGATCCGTCGCATCTCGGCGATCACGTCACGCGCCACGATGTCGGGCGCGCCGAACAACTCCAATGGCCGGGTCGTCCCGCGCCCTTCGGACAGCGTCGTCCCCTCCAGCATCACCGTGCCCGCATAGGCGCGCGCCATGTTGAGGTTCGCCGCATTGGGGCTGGGATTGATCCACACCCGCTCGCTCGGCCAGCCGAATCCCGGCGCGGCATCGGGCGCATATCCGCTCATCTCGACCACCCGGTAATCGACGTCGAGGTTGAACTGATCGACGAACCAGCTTCCCAATTCGCCCAGCGTCAGCCCATGCCGCATCGGCATCGGCCCTGCGCCGACGAAACTCTCCCAACCGGGGATCAGCGTCATCCCCTCGACCGGGCGCCCCGCCGGGTTGGGGCGGTCGAGCACCCAGACGGACTTGCCGTGTTCGGCCGACGCCTCCAGCATGTAGAGCAAAGTCGTGATGAAGGTGTAGATGCGACACCCCAGATCCTGGAGGTCGATCAGCACCACGTCGAACGTGCCCATCGACTGACCCGTCGGACGGCGGACTTCGCCATAGAGGCTGAACACGGGCACGCCGTGAATCGGATCGTCGAAATCCGGCGACTCCATCATGTTGTCCTGCTTGTCGCCGCGCAGCCCGTGCTGCGGCCCGAACGCCGCGGTCACGTTGACGCCTGCGGCGATCAGCGCGTCCAGGCTGTGCGTCAGGTCGGCGGTCACCGACGCCGGATGCGCGACCAGCGCGACGCGCTTGCCCTTGAGTTCCGCCAATAGCTCCGGGCTGGCGAGCAGCCGATCGATACCGAATTGCATGGATCAGGGCGTTGCCGGGAGTTCCAGCACGAAGCAAGCCGCATCATGGAAATCCAGCGCACCCTCGGGGTGTTTCAGCGCCCAATAGGATTTGGTGCCGTCCTTTTCCTCGATCACCGCGCTCAACCCGACATGCCAGTCGGCGTGGGCGAGGTCGGGATAGGCCGACAGGTCCACCGTCACCGACACCCCGTCGTCAGTCCGCTCGATCACCGGCTCGCCCGCCGCCTCCCGCATCCCCGCCCGATGCGAGTCGAAGCTGTAGGACGCCCAATCACCGGACGGCGCGAAATTGAACTCGTGATACCCGATCGCGCTATAGCCGCGCACGAACGCCTCGAAACAGGTCGTCTGCCACAGCCCGTCGCGGCGCTCGCCGTTGCTCGGCGCGGACCATCGTACGTTGTCGATTTCTCCCGTCACCATAAACCGGACGATCAGAAGCGCACCGGAGCGTTTAGCAGTCGCAGAGATGCACAAGGCCGCTCCGGCCAAAGCGTTGGGATGGGGGCGCAGTGCGGACATCGCATCATCCTACGTCATTCCCGCGAAAGCGGAAATCCATTCGCGCCGTCACCGAAATGGATCCCCGCCTTCGCGGGGATGACGTGGGATGCGAGGGGCGATATGGGGAGCCCCCATGACCCAATACACCTCCGACCTGCTCCGCCTGCTCGACAGCCGCGGCTACATCCATCAGATGACCGACGCCGCCGCGCTCGATGCGCTTGCGGCAAAGCAGATCGTGCCCGGCTATATCGGTTTCGACCCCACCGCACCGTCGCTGCATGTCGGCAGCCTCGTGCAGATCATGATGCTGCGCCGGATGCAGCAGTCGGGGCACAAGCCGATCGTGCTGATGGGCGGCGGCACCGGCAAGGTGGGCGACCCCAGCTTCAAGGACGAAGCGCGCCGGCTGATGACCGGCGACACCATCGCGGCGAACATCGCATCGATCAAGACGGTGTTCGAACGCTTCCTGACCTTTGGGGACGGGCCGACCGATGCGGTGATGCTCGACAATGCCGATTGGCTCGACAAGCTCGAATATATCCCCTTCCTGCGCGACATCGGCCAGCATTTCTCGGTCAACCGGATGCTCAGCTTCGACTCGGTGAAGCTGCGGCTCGACCGCGAACAGTCGCTCAGCTTCCTCGAATTCAACTACATGATCCTTCAGGCCTACGACTTCCTGGAACTGTCGCGGCGCAATGGCTGCCGGCTTCAGATGGGCGGGTCGGACCAGTGGGGAAATATCGTCAACGGCGTCGAACTGTCGCGCCGGGTCGACGGGACGGAGGTTTACGGCCTGACCACCCCGCTCATCACCACCGCAGACGGCAACAAGATGGGCAAGACGATGGCGGGCGCGGTGTGGCTCAATGCCGATCAGCTATCGGCTTATGATTACTGGCAATTCTGGCGCAACACCGACGACCGCGATGTCGGGCGCTTCATGCGGCTGTTCACCGATCTGCCGCTGGAAGAGATCGCGCGGCTCGAATCGCTCGAAGGCGCCGAGATCAACGAGGCGAAGAAAATCCTCGCCGACGCCGCGACCGCCCTGTGCCGCGGCGAGGATGCCGCCCGCGAAGCCGCGGAGACCGCGCGCAAGACTTTCGAGGAAGGCACCGGCGGCGATGCCCTGCCCACACACAACGTTGGCGCGGAGTCGATCGGCATCGTCGATGCGCTGATCGCGCTCGGCCTCGCCGCGTCGAAGGGCGAGGCACGCCGCCTCATCACCGGCGGCGGCGCGCGGATCGACGGCGAAAAGGTCGACAGCGACGCCGCGACGGTTAAGCTCGGCGCACATCCGGTAAAGATTTCGGCGGGCAAGAAGAACCACGGCCTGCTGACCCGCTGATATGGTTTCGGCCGCGTAAACCGCCTTGTCTCATAAGGCGTTAGCCGCATTGATTGGCGATCGCTTCACGCAATACCGATTACCATCGCTGCGACTGAAAAGTTTTTCGGGGACGGCATGGCGCATAATCTTGCCCTTGCGGCACAGGAACGACGCGAAGCGGACCGCGACGAGGTCCATTTCCGCGCGCGTGCCTATGGCCCCGATGGGCAGACGCTCGAACTGCTGATCGTCAACATGTCACCGCACGGCCTGATGGCGCGGTGTGAAGCGGAATTGAGCGAAGGCCAGCGGCTGCGCTTGGGCCTGCCGGGCGCAGGCATGCTGACGGCCGAAATCCGCTGGGCGCTGGGCGGGCGGATCGGCTGTCACTTTGCGACCGCGATCGACCGTGCGACTTACTACGAGACGCTGGCCGCGATGCTCCGGCGGTAAAGCAAAAATACCCGTTTGTTTCGAGCGAAGTCGAGAAACGTGGCTTGGCGCCTATGTCGCGTTTCTCGACTTCGCTCGAAACGAACGGGGAGATGAGTTACCCCGCCCGCAACAACCCCACCGCCGCATCCCGCTCGAACAGATAGAGCGCCAGCCGCGCCGCCTGCCCCCGCTCCCCCTGCAACCCGCCGTCGCGGTCGATCAGCAACCGCGCATCGTCGTTCGCCGACTGGAGCAGCGCCGCAAGCGCCTCGGCATCGGCGAGTCGAAACTGCGCCTCCCCCGATTGCCGCGTGCCCAGCAACTCGCCAGCCCCGCGCAGCCGCAGATCCTCCTCGGCGATGCGAAATCCGTCGTTGGTTTCGCGCATCAGCGCCAGCCGCGCCCGCGACGTCTCGCTCAGGTGATTGCCGCGCAGCAACAGACAGATCGACTTGCCCCCGCCCCGCCCCACGCGCCCGCGCAACTGGTGCAACTGGGCCAGCCCGAACCGGTCGGCATGTTCGATCACGATCAGCCGCGCGTTCGGCACGTCCACCCCCACCTCGATCACGGTCGTCGCGACCAGCACGCCGATCGCGCCGCTGGCGAAGCGCGCCATCACCGCGTCCTTCTCCGGCCCCTTCATCCGGCCATGCACCAGCCCCACCCGATCGCCGAACCGCGCGCGCAAGGCCTCGGCGCGAAATTCCGCAGCGGCCAGGTCGCTCTTCTCGCTCTCCTCGACCAGCGGGCATACCCAGTAAGCCTGGCCGTTGTCGGACAGGTGGCGGGCAAGGCCATCGACCACCTCGTCCAGCCGCTCCTCCGACACCACCCGCGTTTCGATCGGCTCGCGACCCGGCGGCATTTCGTCCAGTCGGCTGACATCCATCTCGCCATATTGGGCCAGCGTCAGCGTGCGCGGGATCGGCGTCGCGGTCATCACCAACAGATGCGGCGGCAGCTTCGCCTTGGCTTGCAGCATCATCCGCTGGGCGACGCCGAAGCGGTGCTGTTCATCGACCACCACTAACCCCAGGTCGCGATACTCGACCCCGGCCTGAAAGATCGCATGGGTGCCGATCAGGATATGGATGCTGCCCGCTGCCAGCCCCATCAGCGTGGCCTCACGCGCGCGGCCCTTGTCGCGCCCGGTCAGGATCGCGACCTCGACCCCTGTGCCCGCCAGCTGCCTGGACAACGTGTCGTAATGCTGCCGCGCGAGGATTTCGGTCGGCGCCAGCAACGCGCCCTGCGCCCCGCCCTCTACCGCGACGAGAAGCGCCATCAGCGCCACCAGCGTCTTGCCCGACCCGACATCGCCCTGAAGCAGCCGCAGCATCGGACGCGTCTGTGCCATATCGCCCTCGATCTCGCGCATCGTACGGCTCTGCGCGCCGGTCGGCGAATAGGGCAGCTTCAGCCGACCGCGCAGCCGCCCGTCGCCGGTCAGCGGACGCCCGCGTTTCGACCGCGCCTCTCCCCGTACCAGCAGCAGCGCAAGCTGGTTGGCGAACACTTCGTCATAGGACAATCGCTCGCGTGCCTTGGCGTCCGCCGGATCGGCATGGATGCGGGCAAGCGCATCGCGCCAGTCCGGCCAATCGTGGCGCGCCTTCAATCCCGGCTCGATCCATTCGGGCAAGACCGGTGCTCGTTCGATCGCCTGTGCAGCAAGCTGGGCGACTCGCTTCGACGTGATGCCTTCGGACAGCGGATAGATCGCCTCGCGCTCCGCCTGCCCGCCCGCCTCATCCGGCGGCAATACCTCGGGATGCACGATCTGGAGTTCCTGACCGTACAGGTCGAGCCGCCCCGATACCCAGCGCGTTTCGCCGATCGGCAGCTGTTTGCGCGCCCAGCCCGAATTGCCGCCGAAAAACACGAGGCTGACGATGTTGCCATGCTTATCCGCGGCATGGACGCGCGTGGGTGCGGCGCGGGTGCGGCCGGTCCGAACCTCGGTCGGCGTCAGCAGGATCGCGATGGTGCGCCCGGCATCCGCCATGTCGAGTTCGTCGCGCGGCAACCGGTCGATCCAGCCGCTGGGCAGATGAAACGCCACGTCCACCGCGCGCGACAGCCGCAATTTCTCCAGCGGCTTGGCCAATGCCGGGCCGACGCCTTTCAGCGCGGTGACTTCAGCGAACAGCGGGTTGAGGATTTCGGGGCGCATCGCGAACGGGGTTAGGACATCCCGTGCTCCTGCGAAAGCTGGAGCGTTGGCCGCTGGCGACGGGTTTCATCGCCAACACTCCTGCTTTCGCAGGAGCACTGGCGTTTTGGGGCATCGCCCCTTATCTCGCCCACAGCCTTTCACCGACGGCCGCAAATCCGCGCCCGGCGGCATTTCGCTATGGGAGCCGATATGGACCGCGACATTCGCCTGAAACGCCTGCGCTTTCGCGCCTGGCATCGCGGCACCAAGGAAGCCGACCTGCTGATCGGCGGTTTCTTCGACGCGCATTCGGCCCGCTGGGACGAAGCACAGATCGAATTGTTCGAGCGGCTGCTGGAGGAGCAGGATGTCGACATCATGGCCTGGGCAATGGGCATGCAGCCCGTCCCGCCGCACTATCGCGGCCCGCTGATGGAGGCGCTAGAAGCGCTGAACTACGTGCCCATCGCGCGTTAGCCACAGACAAGCCGTCACCCCGGACTTGTTCCGGGGTCCACCAAGCCACACGCTGAACGCCTGAAAATCATCGACCAACCCCGCCGCACGGTGGACCCCGGCACTTCGGCCGGGGCGACGAAGAGACGGAAATGCCCGACCTGCAGACCATCCTCCGCGCGGAACGCCCGCTGACGCTGTCCGGTGTCCCCACCGGCTTCCTGCCGTCGCTGCTCGCCGATCTGGCGCGCGCTTGCGGCTCGGGCGCGGTCTATATCGCACCGGACGAAGCGGCGATGCGGTCGGTCGGGTCCACCGCGCCTTTCTTCGCGCCCGAACTCGAAATCGTCCAGATACCCGCTTGGGACTGCCTCCCCTACGACCGCGCCTCGCCCACGCTCCGCGTCATGTCCGAACGGCTGGCCGCGCTGCACCAGTTACAGACCCCGGCCAAAAACCCCCGCCTGATCCTTACCACCGTCAACGCCGCGACCCAGCGCACGCTGACCCGGTTCCGTGTGCGGCAACTGGTCGCGCGGCTGGAGCCCGGCGCACGGATCGGCCTCGACAAGCTCGCGAACCTGCTCGCCTCCAACGGCTATGTCCGGGTGAACACGGTCAACGACGCAGGCGAGTTCGCGATTCGCGGCGGGCTGGTCGACCTGTTCCCCAGCGGCTCGGAAAGCGGGCTGCGCCTCGATTTCTTCGGCGACGAGATCGAAAGCGTCCGCACCTTCGACCCCGCCGACCAGCGCACCACCGGGCGCGTGCCCGGCTTCACCCTGCTCCCCGCGTCCGAAGCGCTGCTCGACGAGGAATCGATCAAACGATTCCGCACGCGTTACCGCGAGAAGTTCGGCGCAACCGCCACCGGAGACCCGCTCTATCAGGCGATATCCGACGGCCGCCGCATCGCAGGGATGGAACACTGGCTACCCTTGTTCGAGGAGAAGCTGGAAACGCTGTTCGACCACCTGCCCGACGACGCCGTGGTGATCCGCGACGCGGGCGTCCCCGCCGCGTCCGATGGGCGGTTCGAATCGATCGCCGATTATCAGGCCAATCGCGTCCGCGCGCAGTCGAGCGATCCGGGCAGCTATCGTCCGCTGGGGCAGGACCAGCTTTATCTGCTCGCCGACGAATGGACCAAGCGGCTGGGCGAAGCGGCCGCGCATCTGACCACGCCGTTCCATCAACCCGATGGCGCCGACACGATCGAATTCGGCGTCGAAGGCCCGCGCGATTTCGCGCCCGAACGCGCCTCGGGCGTCAACCTCTACGAAGCCGTCGTCGCGCACATCGCCAGGCTGCGAAAGGACGGCAAGAAGCCGGTCCTCGCCAGCTATTCGTTCGGCGCGCGCGAACGGCTGCTCGGGCTGCTCGCCGATCACGGCCTGCCCGGCGGCAAGGTCGCCGATGACTGGCAGGAAGCGCTGGGCATCGCCGACACCGGCAAATCCGCCGGGACCGCGCTGATCGTCCTGCCGCTCGAACACGGCTTCACCGCGCCCGGCGTCGCGGTGCTGACCGAACAGGACATGCTGGGCGACCGGCTGATCCGCCGGACCAAGCGACGCAAGTCCGCCGACGCCTTCCTGTCCGAACTCGCCACCCTGTCGCCCGGCGATCTGGTGGTCCATTCCGATCACGGCATCGGTCGCTACGAAGGGCTGACCCAGATCCCGGTTGGCCAGAGCCCGCATGATTGCGTCGCGCTGACCTATCTGGGCGGCGACAAGCTCTACGTGCCGGTCGAAAATCTCGAAGTCCTCTCGCGCTACGGATCGGCGGAGGACACGGCGCAACTCGACAAACTGGGCGGCGAGGCGTGGCAGCGGCGCAAGAGCCGGATGAAGGAGCGCATCCGCGAAATCGCGGGCGAACTGATGGCCACCGCCGCCGCACGCGCGCTCCGCCAGGCCGACGTCGCCGAGCCCGATCACGGCGGCTACCCCGCCTTCGTCGATCGCTTCCCCTACAACGAAACCGACGATCAGGATCGCGCGATCGGCGAAGCGCTTGAGGATCTGGCGGCGGGCAAGCCGATGGACCGTCTGATCGTCGGCGATGTCGGCTTCGGCAAGACCGAGGTCGCGCTGCGCGCCGCCTTTGTCGCGGCGATGGCCGGGATGCAGGTCGCGGTGGTGTGCCCCACCACGCTGCTCGCGCGCCAGCATCATATGAATTTCTCGGCACGGTTCGAGGGCTTCCCCCTGAAGGTCGGGCGGCTGTCGCGCCTCGTCCCCGCCAACGAAGCCAAGGCCACCAAGGAAGCCATCGCCGACGGCACGCTCGACATCGTCGTCGGCACCCATGCGCTCTTGTCCAAGGGCATCGACTTCAAACGGCTGGGGCTAGTGATCGTCGACGAGGAACAGCGCTTCGGCGTCACCCACAAGGAACGGCTGAAGGCGCTCAAATCCGACGTCCATGTCCTGACGCTGACCGCGACGCCGATCCCGCGCACGCTTCAGATGGCGATGTCGGGCCTGCGCGAATTGTCGGTGATCCAGACGCCGCCGGTCGATCGGCTGGCGGTCCGCACCTATGTCATGCCCTGGGATCCCGTCGTCCTGCGCGAAGCGTTGCTGCGCGAACATTATCGCGGCGGCCAGAGCTTCGTCGTCACGCCGCGGATCGCCGACCTGCCCGATATCGAGGAGTTTCTGAGGGCTGAAGTCCCCGAAATCCGCTACGTCATCGCCCACGGTCAGATGGCACCGGCGCAAGTCGAGGAGCGGATGAGCGCCTTTTACGACAAGAAGTTCGAGGTGCTGGTCTCCACCTCGATCATCGAATCGGGCATCGACATCCCCAGCGCCAACACGATGATCGTCAACCGCGCCGACCGCTTCGGCCTCGCCCAGCTCTATCAGCTGCGCGGGCGCGTCGGCCGGGCCAAGACACGCGCCTATGCCTATATGGTCACCCCGCCCGAACGGATGATGACCGATGCCGCGGAAAAACGACTGCGGGTGCTGTCCGACCTCGATTCGCTGGGCGCGGGGTTTCAGCTTGCCAGCCACGATCTCGACATTCGCGGGGCGGGCAATCTGCTCGGCGACGAACAGTCGGGGCATATCCGCGAGGTCGGCTACGAACTCTATCAGTCGATGCTCGAAGAGGCGATAATGGACGCCAAGTCGGGCGGGCTGGCGGAGGCGCGCGCCAAGGATTTCTCACCGCAGATCACCGTCGACGCGCCGATCCTGATCCCGGAGGATTACGTCCCCGATCTCGACCTGCGCATGGGCCTCTATCGCCGCCTGAACGAAGTCGAGGACCGCCGCGCGATCGAGGGTTTTGCGGCGGAACTGATCGACCGATTCGGCAAGCTACCCGAACCGACCCAGAATCTGCTGACGCTGATCGAAGCGAAGCTGAACGCGAAGAAAGCCTGCATCGCCAAGCTCGACGTGGGACCAAAGGGCGCGCTCGTCACCTTCCACGACGACAAGTTCCCGAACGTCGAAGGGCTGCTCGCCTATGTCGCCCGCCTCGACGGCACCGCGCGCCTGCGCCCCGACATGAAACTGGTGGTGACCCGCACCTGGGGCGATCCGCAAACGCGGTTGAATGCAGCGCTTCAGATTTCGAGAGGGCTGGCGAAAGCGGCAGGCTGATCCTCCCCGCACGCGGGGAGGTGGCAGTGCGCCAGCGACTTACGGAGGGGGCGGGCCACAAAGCGAAGCGCTTGCGGCCAACCCCCTCCACCATCCTGCGGATGGTCCCCCTCCCCGTGCCGGGGAGGATTATTTCGCCAGAAACGCCTTCACCTCCTGCTGGAACCGCACCGGCTGGTCCCACATGATGAAGTGCGCGGCATCCGGGATTCGCGTCAGCGTCGCGCCCTTCAGCGTCGCATAGGATGCCTGATAATATCCATCCATCTGCGCGTCGCTCAGCGGCACGCCCTTGGGCGTCACGTACAGCACCGTCGTCGGCGCGGTGATCCGCGACAATTCGGGGCGCAGGTCGGTCACCACCAGTTCGCGATACGCGCGCGCCGATACGTCCGTGTCCGACTTCGCCGAATCCTCGAGCGCGCCCGCACGCATCGATTCGGTGTTGATCATGCCCGCGATGGTCGCGTCGCGCTGGGCCTTGCGCGTTGCTTCGTCCGCCTTGGTCATCTGGGCAAAGATATTGTCGGCCATCGGCTTCACGCTTTCCGCCGTCGCGTTCGGCCCGCCGAACATCGCACCGATGAACGGAAACATATCGACCACCATCAGCTTCGACACCGAAGCCGGATGGCGCGCCGCGACCATCATGCCCATCGTCCCGCCCATCGAATGGCCGATCACCGCGGGCGCCTTCAGCTTGTTGACCGCGATATAGCGCGCGATTTCCTCGGCCACGGGTGCTGCGACCGTATCGCCCGTGGCGTTGCCGCCCGCGGGCGCCCCCGCAAAGCCCGCCACCTGCACCAGATGATAGCGATAGCCGGGCACCGCGGCGATCATCTCCTTCCAGACGCGCGGGGAAGACGACAGGCCGGGGATCAGGATCACGTCCCTGCCCTGCCCGGTCGTCGTCACGCTGATCCGGTCCGATGCGAACGCCTGCGCGCTCGCCACGCCGGGCATCAGCGCGGCGGCGGACACCGCCGCCACCAACGAAAGCATCTGCCGTCGAATCATCAATCCCTCCCCAATCCGTCCGCGTGGACTAGCGTGCCCGCCGCGCGAAACCAAAATCCGTCATTGCGAGCGCAGCGAAGCAATCCAGTCCAGCGCTCGCGGCAATGGATTGCTTCGCTGCGCTCGCAATGACGAATCGATTCACCGCGCGTGCACCCCTGCATCCAGCGCAATTCCGCGTTCTTCCGCAAGCAGTTCCTCGTCGAACCGCTCGCGGCGCATCACGAATTGTCCGGCATAGGTCGCGAAACGCCACGCTCCGCTGATCTCGCCGCCCTCGGCGTCGATTGTGCCGCTGTAATCGACCGCGTGGACGCTGTGCGCCGCGCCGTCATATTGTTTTACGAACCAAACCGCCGCCCCTTCGCGCGTGCCGCTCACATAAGCGTGGATCAGATCGACCTCGCCAAGTTCGTCGGGTTCGCTGGTCGTCCCGCTGATCCGCCCGCCGCTTTCATCAAACATCGCGATGAAGCGGTTGGGCGCCACCCCCGGTCCGGCGAAGCTCCCGTACCACACGCCGCTAACGTCGCGCTTGTCGATCATGCCCGCTCGACGAACGCCGCCAGCCCGGCGCTGTCCATCGGCTCCGCGCACAGATAGCCTTGATAATATTGACACCCCTCGGCGGCGAGCAGGTCGAGCTGCACGTCGCTTTCCACCCCCTCGGCGATCACCGCCAGCCCCAGCGAGCGCGCCATTTCGATCACCCCGCGCACCACCACCCGGTCGCGCGGGGATCCGGCGATGTCCTGCGACAATTGCCGGTCGATCTTGAGGTAATCGAGCGGCAGCGCCTTGAGATAGGCGAGGCTGGAATAGCCCGTGCCGAAATCGTCGATCGCGACCCGGCATCCGGCCTGGCGCAGTTCGGACAGCAGCCGCGCGGCGACACCCAGTTCCTCCATCAACCCGCTTTCGGTCACCTCGAACGTCAGGCGGCTGCGCGGAAAACCGCTGGCATCGACCATGTCGAGCAACAGGTCGGCGAACGACGGCCGCGCGATATCCTCCGCGGTGATGTTCACCGACACCCGCAGATGCGCGCAGGATGCGGGCCAGCGCGCCGCCTCGGCCAGCGCGATCCGCTGAATGTGGTCGGACAGCGCGATCGACAGTTCGGCGCGCTCGGCCGCAGCGAGCAGCGTCTGCGCGCCCAGCTCGCCCAGCGCCGGGTGCCGCCAGCGCGCCAGCGCCTCGACTCCGACGATCCGCCCGGTCGCAATCTCGACCTGCGGCTGGAACCGAATCTCGACTTCGCCGGCATCGAGCGCGGCGCGCAGATCGACCGCCAGCTGGTCGAGCGATTGTTCGGCAACGTCTGCGGCATGCGCCGTCCCGCCGGGCGCGCCGCCCGCGGCGGCATCGGCCAGGCTGGCGCTGGCACGGCGCATCAGCGCGGCGGCATCCTCGCCCGTTCGGCTCCACGCGATGGCGAGCGGCGCGCCCACCGGTACGATCCGGCCTTCGATCGCGAAGGGTCGCGCCATCGCTTCCCTCAGCGCCGCCGCCGCCAGTTCGATGCGCGCGGCGTCGCCATCGCCGCTCACCAGAAACTCCGCTCCGCCCAGCCGCGCGATCACCGCCCCGCGTCCGAATGCGCCGCGCGCCACTTCCTCGATCCGCCGCGTCACCGCGCGCAAAAGCGCGTCGCCGGTCGCGCGTCCATAAGCGGTGTTGATCATCTCGAACCGCCGCACGCCGATCAGGATCACGCCGATCGTCGCCTCCAGCCGCACGATCCTGTCGTCGATCCAGCGCCGCGCCGACGCCGCATCGCGCGCGCCGGTCAGCGCGTCGCGCACCGCCACGCCCGCATCGGGCACATCGCCCAACGGCTCGATCAGGGCATGGAGCCGACCGTTATGCGGATCGCGCTGGATATGCTGCACCACGCGCCCCAGCCCCGCGACGTCATGCGCAAAGGCAGTGGACGGCGCCCCGTCGCGCAGCCGCGCGAGCGCCCCGCGCGCCTGAACCCGGTCGCCCCGCCCCAACGCGCGCAGCGCCGCCGTCGGGTGCGGCGCCTCGTCCAGCGCCAGCGCATCGGCCAGCCCCGGCGTCAGTTGCAGCGACCGGGTGCGGTGGTCGTATCGCCAGCCCAGCGGTTCGATCGCCTCGCGTTTCGCGGGCGCGCGATTTTCGTGCCGGTCGGCCTGACGCTGGGCATAGCGTAGCGCCATTGCCAGTTCGGCTTCGCTGACCGGGCTGACCATGAAATGCGTCGCCCCGGCATCGAGCAGGTCGCCCAGCCGCCCGACATCGCCGCGCGACACCATCGCCATCAGCGCCATGCCGTTCGTAGCAGCGGCAGCGCCCAGCAAGCGGACGGCATTCAGCCCTTCCTCGATCGCACCGCGCGCATCGACGATGCCGACCGCGGCGCCGCTCGCCAGCATCCGGCGTTCGGCCCCCTCGGCACGCCGCGCCGCGACTACGCGCCAGCCTGCGGCGGTGGCCGCGCTCGCCAGTTCGTCGCGCTGCCGGAACGACAGGATGAACAGCATCGGATCGCTCGGTGTCGCTGCCTGTGCCGTCATCACCCGAAGCGCCCCTCCCCTACTCCGCAAACGGACAACCCCAATCCGTTCGTGCTGAGCCTGTCGAAGCACTGTCCTTTCTTGCCCAGCCGGGAAGAACAGCATTTCGACACGCTCGATGCGAACGGTTTTAGCGATCGCCAACGGGATGACGATAGCCGTGCCGCTGCTTTCCGCCAACTCCCTGCACTTGTGCCAAAACGACTCAACGCCTAGCTGTTGACGCATGGCCAGCGCCCCCGCCCTGATCGACGGCCAAGGCCGGGCTATCACCTATCTTCGGATATCGGTCACAGATCGCTGCGACCTGCGTTGCCGCTACTGCATGGGCGAGGACATGCGGTTCATGGCGCGCGAGCGGTTGCTGTCGGTGGACGAGATTGCCGGCATCGCCGATGCCTTCATCGCGCGCGGTGTGCGCCGTATCCGACTGACGGGTGGCGAACCGCTGGTGCGCAAGGAAACGATGGCGATCGTCCGTGCGCTGGGCACCCGGATCGGGCACGGCCTCGACGAAGTGACGATGACCACCAACGCCACGCGGCTGGCCGACTATGCGCAGTTTCTCGCGGCGGCGGGCGTGCGGCGGATCAACGTCAGCCTCGACAGCCTTGTTCCCGACACCTTCCGCCACATCACCCGACACGGCGATCTGATGCGGGTCCTGAACGGCATCGCCGCCGCACAGGCGGCTGGAATATCGGTGAAGATCAACATGGTGGCGCTTGCGGGTCTCAACGAAGCCGAAATCCCCGACATGCTTGCCTGGTGCGTCGATCAGGGCCACGACCTCAGCCTGATCGAAACGATGCCGCTGGGCGCCATCTCGGAGGACCGCGCCGACCGGTTCGTGCCGCTGACTCGTGTCTTGGACTCACTTTCCACTCACTTTCCGCTGGTCCGCGACACCCACCGCACCGGCGGTCCGGCGCGCTATTGGCGCGTCGGCGACAGTGGCACGCGGCTGGGGCTCATCTCTCCGCTCACCGCCAATTTCTGCGACGGCTGCAACCGCGTGCGCCTCGATGCCGAAGGACGCTTGCACCTGTGCCTGGGCAATGAAGGCCATGTCGACCTGAAGGCCGCGTGGCGCACCGGCGGCGCGCCTGCGCTCGACGACGCACTCGACGCGGCTATGATCGCCAAGCCTGCCGCCCATGATTTTCACATCGAGCGGGGATCGCGCCCCGCCGTCGCGCGCCACATGAGCGTCACCGGGGGATAGACTTGCGCCGCGCCTTGCTTGCATCACCGACCGGACCGGCCCAGGCCGCCGAACGCGATCTGCGCGATGCCTATCCGTGGGTGCCGCTGGATCAGGCCGAACAGGTCGTCGCGCTGGGCGGCGACGGCTTCATGCTGCAAACGCTCCACACCATGATCGAAGCGCGCAGCAGCGTGCCCGTATTCGGCATGAATCTCGGCACCATCGGCTTCCTGATGAACGACTGGCGGCTGGCCGGCCTCGACGACCGCCTCGCCCGCGCCAAGCCGTTCCGCGTATCTCCGCTTGAAGCGACGATCGAGACGATCGACGGCGAACGCCGCGTCCTTCCCGCGATCAACGAAGTGTCGATGCTGCGCGAAACCCGCCAGACTGCGAAGCTTGAGGTGACCGTCAACGACCGCGTCGTCCTGCCCGAACTGGTGTGCGATGGCATTCTCGTCGCGACCCCAGCCGGATCGACTGCGTATAACCTGTCAGCGCACGGCCCGATCCTGCCGCTTGGCTCGAACCTTCTGGCGCTGACCCCGATCAGCCCGTTTCGCCCCCGCCGGTGGCGCGGGGCAATCCTGCCCGAAAAGGCCCGCATCGGCCTGCGCGTGCTGGAGGCCGACAAGCGCCCGGTCAGCGCGGTCGCCGACCAGCGCGAGATCCGCGACGTTGCCCGCGTCGACATCGCCATCGACCGGATGCGCGCGCTCACCTTATTGTTCGATCCCGAACACGCACTCGACGAACGGATCACGATGGAGCAATTCATCGCGTGAAGGGTATTGCATCGCAGATTTGAGCGGTTATAGACCCGCGCACGGCATCATTCCCTGATAGCTCAGCGGTAGAGCTCTCGACTGTTAATCGAGCGGCCGTAGGTTCGAATCCTACTCAGGGAGCCACTTTTGTGGCCGAAATCGCATCCGTAGCGCGCGAAACGCCGTATTTCCAAACCCGTATCAATCCGAACCTCCGCTTTGTTCATTGGCGGGCAATCGGATTTGTGGCACCTTCCGTCTCAAATGGATCGGTGGCACGATTACGGTCGCCGGACGTTGAATTCGTCATGAGACTATGAAAGCCGGACCGCCGCATTTCCGCCGCGCCCGGCGATGGAGGTAACGACATGCGTACCCATCGCGCCAAGGCATTTGCAGTCGCGCTGCTCGGCAGCGCCGTGCTTGCCGCTTGCGCCACCCCGACGCCGTACCGCCCGCTATCGGGCAGCGGCGCCTATGCCACCGGATATTCGGACACCCGGATCGAATCGAACCGCTACCGCGTCAGCTTCGCGGGTAACAGCCTGACCCAGCGCGAGACGGTCGAGCGTTATCTGCTGTTCCGCGCAGCGCAATTGACGCTCGAACAGGGCGGCGACCATTTCGTGCTGGTCGATCGCGACACCGAACCGCGGACCGACGTCTACACCACGCCATCGGCGTTCGGCGGCGGTCCGTGGGGCGGATGGAGCCCTTACTGGAGCTATTACCGCCCCAGCTTCGGCTGGCGCCGGTGGAGCCCGTTCTGGGGTGACCCCTTCTGGGATCGCGGCGTCGATGTCCGCACCGTGACGCGTTATGACGCGACGGCGGAGATCGTCGTCGGTCGCGGGCCGAAGCCCGCTGGCAACGTCCGCGCCTTCGACGCGCGCGAGGTGATCGAGAATCTGGGGCCGGGAGTCGTGACGCCGCAACCGCGGTAAAACGACCGACCGTTGTGAAATGAAAACCCTCCGTCGGGATGCCGATGGAGGGTTTTTCTTTGTGGCGTAAGTTTTGGCCATCAAACCCGCGCGATCACCCTGAGCTTGTCGAAGGGTGACGAAACCGACCCGGCTTCGACAGGCTCAGCCTGAGCGCGGCAGTTTCGTCAGACCCGCAATGGCTCGGATAACGACCCACAAAACTCTTTCATTCCGTCATTCCCGCGAAGGCGGGAATGACGCAACAGGAGGGGGCGACCCCGCCTCCAAAACGCGGCTCAAGCCCCCTGCAATGCCCCGTGGCAGTGCTTGTATTTGCGCCCCGAACCACACGGACACGGCGCATTGCGTTGAACCCGACCTTCCCACGCCGCCGGGTCTTCGCCCAGATCTTCCGCGCCTTGCGGAATGACCTGCATCGGCGGCAGGCGCGTGCCGATCATGCCGCTGCCACCGTCGAGATCGTCGCTGTTATCCTCGCCCGTGAACGGATCGATATGCGTGGTGATGAAATCGGGCAGCTCGGGCAGCGGGGGCGGTGCCGCCATGCGGAACTGAGCCAGCGCCATCACCCGCGTCACATCCTCGCGGATCGACGACAGCATCCGTTCGAACAGCGCGAATGCCTCGTGCTTATATTCGTTGATCGGCGTCTTCTGGGCATAGGCGCGCAGATGGATGACCGCGCGCAACGCGTCCAGCGTTGCCAGATGCTCCTTCCACTGATGGTCCAGATTCTGGAGCAGGATCGACTTTTCGGTCGCGCGGCGGCTGTCTTCGGGCAGTTCGGACATCTTGCCCTCGACCAGCGCATCGGCCTGTTCCTGAAGGCGCAGTTCGATCGTTTCCGGCTCGATCGCCTCTTCCTGTTCGATCCATTGTTCGATCGGCGCGTCGATGTTGAGCACGTCGAGCGCCTTTTGCTTCAGCGCCGGCACATCCCATTGTTCGGGATAGGTCTCAGGCGGACAGTGATCGGCGACGATCGCGTTGACCGTTTCGTGCCGCATGTCGACCACCACGTCGCTGACGGTATCGGCGTCCATGATCTCGGCGCGTTGTTCGTAGATCACCTTGCGCTGATCGTTCATCACGTCATCATATTCGACGACCTGCTTGCGCGCTTCGTAGTTGCGCGCCTCGACCTTTTTCTGCGCGGTTTCGATCGCCTTGGTCAGCCATTTGCTGCCAATCGCCTCGCCATCGGCGATGTTGTTGCGCATCATCTTGGCGAACAATGTGTCGGGTCCGAAGATGCGAAGCAGATCGTCGTCGAGACTCAGATAGAATCGCGACAGGCCGGGATCGCCCTGACGCCCCGAACGGCCGCGGAGCTGGTTGTCGATACGCCGCGATTCATGGCGTTCGGTGCCCAGCACGAACAGGCCGCCCGCCGCCAGCACCCGCTCGCGTTCCTCGGCGATCTCGCCGCGAATGCGTTCGATCGCGGCGTCGCGTTCCGGCCCTTCCTCCATGTCGCGCAACTCGTCCTCGACCCGGAATTCGAGGTTGCCGCCAAGCTGAATATCGGTGCCGCGCCCGGCCATGTTGGTCGCGATCGTCACCGCGCCCGCACGGCCCGCCTGCGCGACAATATGGGCTTCCTGCTCGTGGAAGCGCGCGTTTAGCACCGCGTGCGGCACGCCTTCCTGTTGCAGATATTCGGACAGCATTTCCGATTTCTCGATCGACACCGTGCCGACCAGCACGGGCTGGCCCTTTTCAGCATGGACCTTGATCGACCGCGCGATGGCGATGAACTTGTCCTGGATCGTCTTGTAGAACTCGTCGTCCTCGTCGATCCGCTTGACCGGCAGGTTGGTCGGGATGGTGACGACGTTCAATTTGTAGATGCTGTGAAATTCGCCCGCTTCGGTCGCCGCCGTGCCGGTCATGCCCGACAGCTTGGGATACATGCGGAAATAATTCTGGAAGGTGATCGACGCGAGCGTCTGGTTCTCGGGCTCGATCTTGACGCCTTCCTTGGCCTCGACCGCCTGATGAAGCCCGTCCGACCAGCGCCGCCCGTCCATCATGCGGCCGGTAAATTCGTCGATGATGACGACCTTGTCGTCCTTGATGATGTAATCGATGTCGCGGCGGAACATCTTGGTTGCACGCAGCGCGTTGTTCACATGGTGAACGACCTGGGTGTTTTCGAAATCATAGAGGTTCGAACCCTGGAGCAGCCCTGCGCCTTCCAGCAGGCGTTCCACCTTTTCAGTGCCGTCTTCGGTCAGGATGATCGATTTGGACTTTTCGTCCTTTTCGTAATCCTCGTCCACCAGTTGCGCGACCAGCGCGTTGACCGACACGTAAAGCTCGCTGCGATCCTCGGTCGGGCCTGAGATAATGAGCGGCGTGCGCGCCTCGTCGATCAGGATCGAATCGATTTCGTCGACGATCGCGAAGTTGAACGGCCGCTGGACCATCGACGCGCGGTCGTACTTCATATTGTCGCGCAGATAGTCGAAGCCGAATTCGTTGTTCGTGCCATAGGTGATGTCGGAGTGATAGGCTTCGCGGCGTTCGTGATCCGATAGGTCAGGGACGATCACGCCGACGGTCATGCCCAAGAACCGGTACACCTGGCCCATCCATTCGGCGTCGCGGCGAGCGAGATAGTCGTTGACGGTGACGACGTGCACGCCCTTGCCCGGCAGCGCGTTCAGATAGACGGCAAGCGTCGCCATCAGCGTCTTGCCCTCACCCGTGCGCATTTCGGCAATTTCGCCGCGCTGGAGGACGAGGCCGCCGATCAGCTGGACGTCGTAATGCCGCTGGCCGAGCACGCGCTTCGAGGTTTCGCGGACCGTGGCGAACGCTTCGGGAATCAACGAGTCCAGCTTCTCGCCATTGGCGAGCCGTTCGCGGAAACGCGCCGTCTGCGCGGCGAGGTCTTCGTTCGACAGGGCAGCGACCTGATCCTCGAACCCGTTGATCTTGTCGACGATCTTTCCGAGCGAAGCGACGTAGCGGTCGTTGGCCGACCCGAACATGGATTTGGCAATGGCGCCGAACATTGGGCGTTTTCCTGATGATATGAGAATATGGACGTGCGACCGCGCCGATGGGGCGGTATGCGACAGAAAATCGGGACGCGCGCGCAGTCAAGCGCGCGCGGGATAGCTATTCGAGCGCGGATTCGACGATCGAACGCACCGGCAGCGTGGGCGCGATGGCGACCAGCGGTGCGGCGAGCGACATCTGCGCCAACGACGGCAACGGGTTGGCGAGCACGCGGTGTCCGATGACCACGGCGGCGGCGGCGCGCTGGACGGCGGCTTCGATGACCGACTGGCTCTGCTGGACTTCCGTCGCCTGAACCCCGCGCGCACCCGCCATCGCGCCGGGCAGGCCCGACAACATGGCTAGCAGGATCAGCAACAGGTTCACGGGTCGATTTCGTCCAGTTCGCAACGCGGCTCGCGCCGGTAACGCCCGACATAGGAAGTCGTTGCCGCCGCGTCCAATGCTAATGCGCGGGAGAAGGCCGTTCGGATACTGCCTTTCGCTAACCCTCCCTCGTTTCGAGCGAAGTCGAGAAACGTGACCGACTCGCCGAGATCGCGTTTCTCGACTTCGCTCGAAACGAACGGTTTGGGCGTGGGACTGATGTCTCGATATTCCGACACCCCCCTATTTCATCAACCGGGCGATCGCCTTTTTGGTCGCGGGACCATAAGGCGGTTTCAGCCCGCCCAGATTGGCCACATCCAGTCTCGATTGCTGGAACACGCTCTTCGCATGGCTGAACGTGCGAAACCCGTCAGCCCCATGATAGCTTCCCATCCCCGAAGGCCCGATCCCGCCGAACGGCAGTTCCTCCTGGCTGACATGGAAAATCACATCGTCCAGCGTCACCCCGCCTGAAATCGTCCGGTCGAGCACGCGGCGGCGCTCGTCCCCATCCGGCCCGAAATAATAAAGCGCGAGCGGGCGGTCGCGGCGGTTCACTTCTCCGATCGCGTCGTCGATCCCGGCATAGGTCCGCACCGGCAGGATGGGGCCGAAGATTTCCTCCTGCATCACCGTCATCTCGTCGGTCGCGCCGCGAACGATCGTCAGCGGCATCTTGCGGCTGTTCGAGCCGGAGAAATCTTCGTTTGCGGGGTTGACGGTGATGACCTCCGCGCCCTTGTTGCGGGCATCGTCGATCCAGTCGGACAGGCGCTGGTGGTGCCGGTCATTGATGATCGCGGTATAGTCGGGATTGCTCAGCAAGGTCGGATACATGGCCGACGCCGCCGATTTCAGCCCCTCGACCGTCGCCGCTTCCTGATCTTCGCGGACCAACATGTAATCAGGGGCGAGGCAGATTTGCCCGGCGTTCAGCATCTTGCCCATCGCCACCCGCTCGGTCGCCTTGGCGATATCCGCGCCTTTGCCGAGAATGACCGGCGATTTGCCGCCCAACTCCAGCGTCACGGGGACCAGATTGTCGGCAGCGGCGTGAAGGATGTGCTTGGCGATCCCGGTCGCACCGGTGAAGATCAGGTGATCGAAGGGCAAAGAGGCGAACGCCTTTCCCACCTCCGGCCCGCCGCTGAAGAAGGCGAGTTCGGTGTCGTCGAAAAATTGCGGCGCGACCTCTTCGAACAAGGCGGCGACCGTCGGGGTAAACTCGCTGGTCTTGACCATCGCCCGGTTGCCCGCAGCGAAGATGCCGGCGAGCGGTCCCATCACCAGATTGACCGGGAAATTCCACGGCGAGATCACGCCCACCACGCCCTTCGGCTGATATTCGACGCGTCCCTTCGCGCCGAGCAGGCCGAGCGGGAACAGCACCGGCCGTTTGTCGGCGCGCATCCATTTGTCGACATGGGCTCGCGCATGTTTGAGCGGGGTGATCGACGCGGCAATGTCGGTAATCATCGACTGTTCGCGGCTGCGGTGGCCGAAATCCTCCGACAGCGCGTCGCAGAAGCGTCCGCCATTGGCCTCGATCATCGCGATCGCGCGGCTGAGGCGATCCTTGCGCGTCGCGGCGGCGACGGGAAGCTCATCCATGAACGCCGAGCGATGGCGTTCCAATATCGCATCAAGATCAGCCATTCGCACTTCTCCCCTGCCCGCCTTCGCCGGGTTCGACCTTGCGGATCAGATACCGGTATACCCCGAAAATATTGATCGCGAACAGCACCGCGTTCTGCGTGCCCAATGCACCGTCGCCCGCCATGATCGACGCCGCGATCCACGCGATCGACGATCCGACGAAGATCACGAACCCCCACCCCGTCACGCGCCGTCCGCTGTCGAG
Organism: Sphingomonas aestuarii; assembly: GCF_054457155.1. Lineage (NCBI taxonomy): Bacteria > Pseudomonadati > Pseudomonadota > Alphaproteobacteria > Sphingomonadales > Sphingomonadaceae > Sphingomonas > Sphingomonas aestuarii. The sequence continues at coordinate 283,593 of NZ_JBTKVV010000001.1, forward strand.
CGACACCATGAATGCCGCGACGACGCCACTAATCGTCGCCGCCCATTTGATACTCTGAACCAGCGGATCGTCTTCCATGTGCCATTCCGTATCGTGGTTGGAACGACCCCAACGCCGCCTTCGTTCGAAGGGTCCGCTTGCAAAACCATGCGCGCTTGGTGAAAGCGGACGAAACATATTCTTGGGGAGCCCGTCATGTCCGCCGATCCGATCGTCATCCTGTCCTATGCCCGCACACCGATGGGCAGCTTCCAGGGATGCCTGTCGGGCGCAAGCGCGACCGAATTGGGCGCAGCGGCGGTCAAGGGCGCGGTAGAGCGTGCGGGCGTCAGCGGCGAGCAGGTCGAGCGCATCTATATGGGCTGCGTCCTTCCCGCCGGTCTCGGCCAGGCTCCTGCGCGGCAGGCCGCACTCGGCGCGGGCCTGCCGCAGCATGTCGAGGCGACCACGCTCAACAAGATGTGCGGTTCGGGCATGCAGGCCGCGATCATGGCGGCAGAAGCGCTGGGTTCCGGCTCGATCGACCTGCTGGTCGCTGGCGGGATGGAGAGCATGACCAACGCGCCCTATCTGTCGATGCGCCACCGTGCGGGCGCGCGGATCGGGCATGACCGGTTGATGGACCACATGTTCCTCGACGGGCTGGAGGACGCCTACGAACCCGGCCGCGCAATGGGCAGCTTCGCCGAGGAAACCGCGGCGGAATATCAGTTCACCCGCGCACAGCAGGACGACTACGCCGTCGCCAGCCTGGAACGTGCGCAAAAGGCGCAGAAATTGGGCGGCTTCGATCGCGAGATCGTCGCGGTCGAGGTGAAGGGCCGCAAGGGCACCGACACCATCACCCTCGACGAACAGCCGCTCAAGGGCGATGTCGCCAAGATCCCGACGCTGAAACCCGCTTTTTCCAAGGACGGCACGATCACTGCCGCCAACGCCTCGTCGATTTCGGACGGCGCGGCGGCGCTGGTGATGACGCGCCAATCAGTCGCCGACCGTCTGGGAATTCAGCCTGTCGCGCGGATCGTGTCGCACGCCGCCCACGCCCACGCCCCCGCCCGCTTCACCACCGCGCCGGTCGCGGCGATGCAAAAGGCGCTGGACAAGGCCAACTGGCAGACCGGCGATGTCGACCTGTTCGAGGTCAACGAGGCCTTTGCCTGCGTCGCGATGATCGCGATGCGCGACCTGTCGCTCGGCCATGACGTGGTCAACGTCCACGGCGGTGCCTGCGCGCTCGGCCACCCCATCGGCGCGTCGGGCGCGCGGATCATGGCGACATTGCTGTCGGCACTGGAGACAAACGGCCAGAAACGCGGGCTCGCCTCCTTGTGCATCGGCGGCGGCGAGGCGACCGCCGTCGCCGTTGAGATGATGCGCTAAAGGCGCGCGGGGGGTGCCGCTTCTTATCGATCCAGCGCTTGCCAGCACATTGATCCTGGTTGGCGCGCTGGCGTTGTTCGTATCCGACCGCGTCCGCCACGATCTGGTCGCGTTGCTCGCGCTCGTCGCGACCATCGCGCTGGGCCTCGTCGCGCCGCGCGATGCCTTTCTGGGCTTTGCTGACCCCGCCGTCATCACGGTCGCCGCAGTTCTCGTGATCGGCCGCGCCATCGAACTGTCGGGGATCGCGGCGGCCGTCGCCCAGCGAATCATTCCAGAACGCGCAGGCTTCACGCTCAGTCTGACCATGTTGCTGGTCGTCGCTGCGTTCCTGTCGGCGTTCATGAACAACATCGCCGCGCTGGTCATCACCATGCCGATCGCGACCGGTATCGCGAGGCGTGCGAAGCTGACGCCTGCTGCGACGCTGATGCCGCTGGCCTTTGCCACGATTCTGGGCGGCACCACGACGCTGATCGGCACGCCCGCCAACCTCATCATCTCGTCCGCCCGGCGAGAGGAACTCGGCGATCCGCTGGGGTTCTTTACGATGACGCCCGTTGCCGCGATCGTCTGCGCGGTCGGCATCCTTTACGTCGTGCTGATCGGCTGGCGTCTTCTTCCGGGTCGCCGGACCGAAGAAAAGGAGATCAAGCCGCCCTGGCGCGTGTTCGAACTGACGGTGCCGGTCGCTGCCAGCGGACGGTCGCTCGGCTATTGGAAGGACGAATTCCGCCTGTTGCCCGCACGGCTGCTGGCGTTTTTCCGATATGGTCGGCGGTTGCCGATGAACCGCGACATGATCTTGGAAACCGGCGACCGGTTGCTGATGCTTTCCCGGCTTCCACAACGGGTTGTCGCCCAGAAGACGGAGCTCGAAGCACCCTTTGCGACCGACAGCGATAGCGAAGTCACCGCGCGCGTCGCCGTCGCCCACGGCTCGTTCCTGATCGGGATCAGCCATGAAGACGTGCGCCTGCGCAGCGATGGCAAGGTCCGCGTGGTCGCGGTCGGTCCCCGCGCCGCGCGGGAAAAGGTGCCGCTGGCGATGATGCGGATCCAGGCCGGGGATCAGTTGTTTGTGCGTGGCGAGCCGAACGATATCGCCGAATTCATCGGCCGCGCGCGGCTGCTCGAAATCGACCGGCTGGACCAGCGATCCTTGTTGTTCGGCAAGGCCGCGCCGATCGTCGGCATTTTCGCTTTCTCGATCGGGCTGGTGGTTGCGGGAATCGTGCCTGCTGCCGTCGCTTTCGTCGGGGCGGCGGTCTTGCTTGCCCTTCTTCGCCTGATTCCGTCCGAGGAAAGCTATTCCGCGATCGACTGGCCGGTTATCATCCTGCTCGGCGCAATGATCCCGGTCGGCCAGAGCTTCGACACCAGCGGCGCGGCAGATATTGTCGCGCGCTGGCTCAGCGATAACATGGTAGGGCAGACCATGTTCGTCGTCCTGGCTGCAATGACGGCGCTTACGATTTTGTTGTCAATGTTCATCAACAACGTCGCGACCGCCGTTATCGTCGCACCTCTGGGTATCGCCGTTGCCCGGACATTGGGGATCGACATCGATGCGATGCTGATCGCGATCCTGATCGGGACCTCGGCCGATTTCCTGACCCCGATCGGCCACCAGAACAACGTGCTGGTGATGGGACCGGGCGGGTACAAGTTCACCGACTATGCCCGAATGGGCGCGCCGCTGGTGGTCATCGTCGTGGCGGGATCCGCGGCGCTGCTCACCGCGTTTTATGGCTAGACCACCACTTCGTCATTGCGAGCGTAGCGAAGCAATCCAGCGACGCACTTGCAGCCCTGGATTGCTTCGCTACGCTCGCAATGACGAGGAAGAACCTCCGTCGTCCCACTAAAACCGCTCGCCCGGATCGACGCCCCACAACCGCGCCTGCTGGACATATCCGGTGCGCCCCTTCACGTCGAACCGGCACCAGCCGCGATCGCATTCGGTGATCCGCCCGACCACGCCGGGCGCGGCGCGCCAGTTGACGCGCGCACCGGTCGCGGGCGAGGCGCGCAGTTCGACGATCTGGCCGACGACGATCGCGGTGCGGCGGTCGGCGAGCAGCCCGACCTGCATCCAGCCTTGCGTCCCGCCGGGATCCTCGACCTTGCGCCAGTCCTTGTAGATATCCACCACCTTGATCGGCAGGTCGGCGCGGCGATATTCCCAGCTGACCGGATAATTCTTGCCCGGCCCGGTGCGCATCCGCGCTTCGCTGGCGGATACCGACGCGTAATAGGGCGGCTTGCGACGCTGGGCATCGGCGGCGTCGATCGCGACCAGCGACAGACAGGCGACCCCGCCCATAATTGCCGTCCACCCGATCGTCCGCATCAAAATCCACTCCCTGTCGTGACTTAGCCCTAACGCCGAACGCGCACGCGGTTCAACCGTTGACTGGGGCGCGGCCACGCCGCATCGATGCGAAATGGAACAGCGTTCGCCCATCGCCCGCCCGAAGGTCGTCGTGACGCGCGGCCTGCCCGACCGGATCGAGGCGCGGATGGCCGAACTGTTCGACGCGACTCTGAACTCGGGCGATACCAGGCTCGACCGCGATGCGCTGCTCGCCGCCGTCTGGGGCTGCGACGTGCTGGTCCCCACCGTCACAGATGCGATCGACGCCGCCCTGATCGCAGCGGCGGGCGACGGGTTGAAGCTGATCGCCAATTACGGCGCGGGCGTGAACCATATCGACCTGAAGGCCGCACGCGCTCGCGGGATCGTCGTCACCAATACGCCCGGCGTCCTGACCGAGGATACCGCCGACATGACCATGGCGCTGATCCTGTCGGTCCCGCGGCGACTGGCCGAGGGCGAAAAGCTGGTCCGATCGGGCGACTGGAAAGGCTGGTCGCCGGGCGGGATGCTGGGCCACCGGATCGGCGGCAAGGCGCTGGGCATCGTCGGCATGGGGCGGATCGGCCAGGCGGTGGCGATGCGCGCCCGCGCCTTCGGTCTGTCGATCCATTACCACAATCGCCACCGCCTGCCCGCGGTGCTCGAGGGCCAGCTCGCCGCGACGTGGCACGAACATCTGGACGAGATGCTGGGCGTCGCCGACATCGTCACCATCCACACGCCGCTCAACGCCGACAGCCGGAACATGATCGACGCCCGCCGCATCGCACTGATGCGACCCCATGTGTTCGTCATCAACGCATCGCGCGGCGGCATCGTCGACGAGGACGCGTTGGTCGCGGCACTGGAAGGCGGACGACTGGCGGGGGCGGGGCTGGACGTGTGGGAGCACGAACCGGCCATCGACCCGCGCCTACTCGCGCTGCCCAATGTCGTCATGACCCCGCATATGGGATCGGCGACGTATGAGGGACGCGAGGCGACCGGCGAAAAGGTGATTGCCAATATCCGCATCTGGGCCGATGGCCACCGCCCGCCCGATCAGGTGCTGGAGGGCTGGGCCTGACTTGACGGTTACCGGCAATTTAACCCTGTCGCGCAACCCCCTGAGATGATTGTCCTGATACCGGTATCGCCAAGCGACCTGTCGTCGCTGGGTTGGAGTAGCGGTCATCCTCAGGAAGCGCGAAGAACGGCGAAAGGTTCTGGTGAACGCGCGGATGCGGGTCGGCAGCGACTGGCGCGACGTGTCGATTCGCAACGTGTCGTCGCGCGGGTTGATGCTGGTGTCTGACGAACCGCCGCCGCCGGGTGCCTATATCGAAATCCGCAAGACCTTCATGACGATCGTCGCGCGCGCCGTCTGGTCGCAGGGCGGGTTCTTCGGCGTCCGCACCCAGGACAAGGTCGACTTCGACGAACTGATGGAAAATGCCAAGGGGCCGCCCGCAGGCTGGAAACCCGGCATGGACCGTCGCACCGCCGACCGCGTGGCACAGCATCGTCCCGCGGATACGGCAGAACGCGGTCGCCAGTTCGCGCGGGCGTTTCAGTTCGTGGCGATCACCGGCGCGGCGGTCGGGGTTGCAGCGCTGCTGGCGCACAGCCTGTGGGAAACGCTGATGCGCTTCGTCGAGCCGGTCACCCGCGCGCTGGGATAACCCCACGCCCGCATTCCGTCCGACCAGCCTGACCCGTTCGTTTCGGGCGAAGTCGGGGCGAATCCTCAGTCCCCGGTCAAAATCCGATCGACCAGCTGCTTCACCGTCGGCACGAACCCGTTCGAATAGAAAGGATCGCGCTGGAAATTATACGCGGAATGGCCCGCGAACATCAGGTTCTGGTCGGTATCGCCGCCATGCGCGATGTCCTGCAACGTCTTTTGAATGCAGAAGCTGCGCGGGTCGGCAAGACGCCCGGTCGAGTTGGTTTCACTGTCCTTCCACGACGAAAACGCACAGTGCGACAGACAGCCCATGCAATCGGCCTGGTCCTTGCGGATTTCGGCCTTTTCTTCCGGCGTGACGAACACGACGGTGTTGTCCGGCGTTTTCAGCGCATCGGTGAAGCCGTGGCCAAACCATTCGCGCGCGCGCAGCAGGTCGCCCTTGGTCACCCAGAAATTCTTGCCCTTCACGCCTACGTCGAGCTGAAACACGTGATCGCCCGCTTCCTGCGTCGAAAAGGCGATCTGGCGCTCCGAACGCGCTTCGAGCGAGCGCAGAAACGGATTGCGGACGGCGGACGAATAGAAACCGGTCGGCGAAAACTGGTGCAGCAGCACATCGCCTTCCTCGATTTCCATCAGCTTCTGTTTCCAGCCATCGGGGATCGGGCTTTCCTGCGTCAGCAACGGCCGGGTGCCGTACTGGAACGCGATCTGGCCGAGTTCGGGGTTGTCGATCCAGTTTTCCCAGTCGCGTAAGTACCAGACGCCGCCCGCCATCACGATCGGCACGTCGTCGGCGATACCGCCTTCGCGCATTGTCTCGCGCAGCGCCTTGACGCGCGGATAGGGGTCTTGCGGTGCGCGCGGATCTTCGGCGTTGGACAGGCCGTTATGACCGCCCGCGAGCCAGGGGTCTTCGTACACCACCGCCGACAGGAACTCCGCCGCCTTCGAATAGGCGCGCTTCCACAGCGCACGAAACGCGCGTCCCGAACTGACGATCGGCAGATAGCTGACATTATACTGCGCGGCGATTTCGCTCAGTTTGTACGGCATCCCCGCACCGCAGGTAACGCCCGCCACCAGCCCGCGAGTGCGTTCCAGCACGCCGTGCAGGATCGGCTGCGCGCCGCCCATTTCCCACAGCACGTTGATGTTGATCGCGCCCTTGCCGCTCGCGATGTCGTAAGCGCGCTTGACCTGTTCGACCGCGCCCTCGATCGCATAGGCGATCAGTTCCTCGTGGCGTTCGCGCCGGGTCAGCGCCTTGTACACCTGGGGGATGATCTTGCCCTCGGCGTCATAGCTGTCGGCGTTGACCGCGCTGACCGTACCGATGCCGCCGGCGGCTGCCCATGCGCCTGCGGACGCGTGGTTGCTGGCCGACACGCCCTTCCCGCCTTCGACGAGGGGCCACACTTCCTGGCCGTTATAGACGATGGGCTTCAGGCCTTTGAACACGCAACCTCCGAACGAACTTTGTTTGAATGGGACCCTAGCGCGATTGCCGGGTCGAATCGAGTTTATTGGCTCAGCCGAGCGCGCCGGGCTTCCCTGCTATATTCGCATAAAGCGCGGCATAGGATGCAATCATCGTCTTTTCGTCGAACAGTGCCGCCGCACGCGCCCGGTTCGCGTCGCCGATGCGGGTTCGCAAATCGGCATTCTTCGCCAGCGCATCGAGCCGATCGCGCAGCCGGACCGCCGTCCAGTCGTTGGACACGAAGGGCCGGTTGTCCTCGGCCACCATCTCGGCGATGTCGCCAACGGCGGGGGCGACGATCGGCAGCCCCGCGGCCATCGCTTCCATCACCGCGATCGGCTGCTGCTCCGATTTGGAGGTCAGCGCGAAAATATCAAAATTGCCGATATAGCGATGCGGTTCGGGCAGGAATCCGGGCATCAGCAATTCGTCCTCGAACCCCATCAACTCCGCTGCCTCGACGATGTTGTCGCGTTCCGGCCCTTCGCCGACAATGACGACGCGCACCTTGGCATTCATGCCTGCCGCGCCGCGCACCAGCATCGGCAAGTCCTTGACCGCGCGAAGACCCGCCACGGTGCCGATCACGATTTCGCCGGGCTTCCGCTTGAAACCGGGGATCGCCTTCGGATCGGCACGCTTGGCATAGAGCCCGGTCGGGATGCCGTTGGAAATCCGGTGAAGCTTTCCCGGTGGCTGTTTCCAGTAACGGGTGGCGATCGCCTCCAGCCGATGGGAGGGCACCACCAGCGCATCCGCCGCGCCCAGCGCCATGCGGCGATAGAGGTTGCGGACATGGCTGAGCCGCACCGCCTCGTCGGCATTGAACCCGTCTTCATGGTGGATCACCGGAGGCAGCGCGCCGGGCTTCGATCCGAATACGCGCTTGGCCATCACCCCGTCGATCGCGCCCCAATTATAGGTCAGCACCAGATCGAAGCGCCGCATGTAGCGTGCGATCGCCTCGTACCGCTTGACCGATGGCTTGCCGGTCAGCGGCGGCGGGTCCATCTCGACTTCCCACTTGATGCCCTTGGCGATCAGGCTGGTCGCGCCGGTTTCCTCGGGAACGCCGGATACGATGGTGTGCCGCGCCTTGTTGCCGAACGCGTTCATCAGCCGGGCGGCACGCGCTTCCTTGCCGCCGCGACCGAAGCTCGAATGAAGGTGGAGGATGTTTAGCGCCATGTTGGCGGCTGCCCTTAACGGGTGATTGGGCGTTCGTCACCTGTCTAGCTGGATGTGCTCCAGCGAAAGCAGGAGCGTTTGCCGCTGGTACACCGCCTGTTGCCAAAGCTCCTGCTTCCGCAGGAGCACGGGGCATTTATCGCGGGTCGGACAACACCTTCCCCAGCAACCGGTCGATCGCCGCGACCGCTTCCGGTTCCTCCAGCGTCGGGGCGTGTCCGACGCGCGGGATCGTCACCAGTTCGGCGTGCGGCGCCCGCGCGATCATCGCCGCGGCGCCCGATGGGTTCAAGATATCCGATGTCTCACCACGCACCACCAGCATGGGCGCGTCGCCGATCGCGTCGAAGGCGCGCCACATGTCCGGCCCGGCCTCGTTCCCCGGCAGACGGAACGGCTCGGCGATCTTCATGTCGTAATCGAGCACGATGCGCCCGGCCGAATTGAGGCGGTGCAGCCGTTTCGCCATCACCAGCCAATCCTCGATTCTGTAGTCGGGATAGATGGCGGCGTTCGCCTCCTGCACCCCGCGTGCGGCGTGCATCCAGGTGGGATAGGTGGCGGGCTTGCCGACATAGGTGCGGATGCGCGCCAGCCCGGCGGGGTCGAGATCGGGTCCGACATCGTTGAGCAGCACGCCCGCAAACCGTTTTTGCGCTGTGCCCGCGAGCAGCATCGTCAGGATACCGCCCAGCGAGGTGCCGAACGCGACGATGCCCGGCAATGCCAGTTCGGCAAGCAGCGCCTCGATATCCTGAAGATAGGTCAGCGGAACATAGGTCATCGGATCCTTGGCGAACGCGCTTTCGCCGCGCCCGCGCAGTTCGACGACGATCACCCGCCACTCGCCCGCCAGCCGTGCCGCCACGCCTTCGTAATCGCGGACGTTGCGCGTCAGACCGGGCAGGCACAGGATCGCGGGGCGATCGGCAGGCCCGGCATAGTCGCGGTAATGCAGCCTCAGCCCATCATTGGACCACCAATAACCATCGTTATGGGCGGAGGCGGAAGCGGGCGGGTTGCGCGTGGACAGCATCGGCACCCATATCGCCGGATGGCCGATATCCCGCAAGCGTTGCCTTCATCCCCGCCCTACACCCCCGAAACGCCGATCCTGTCGCTGGGCGACGGTTTTTACGACGCGGTCGAGGCGGCGGATTTCCCGCAAACGACCTTGCGCTTCCGGAACCAGCGCTGGGCAGAAAAGATCGGCCTTGGCCACTTGTCCGATGCCGACTGGCTTCGTCATTTCGGGCGGTTCGATCCCTTGCCCGGCAACCTGCCGCAACCGCTCGCGCTGCGCTATCACGGGCACCAGTTCCGGGTTTACAATCCCGATATCGGCGACGGACGCGGGTTCCTGTTCGCGCAGATGCGCGACGCGCGCGGTCGGTTGCTCGATCTCGGCACCAAGGGGTCGGGGCAGACGCCCTACAGCCGCTTCGGCGACGGCCGCCTGACGCTGAAGGGCGGCGTCCGGGAGGTGCTGGCGACCGAAATGCTGGAGGCGCTGGGCGTCAACACCTCCAAGAGCTTTTCGCTGATCGAAACCGGCGAAGCGCTGGAGCGGAACGACGAACCCTCCCCCACAAGGTCCGCCGTGCTAGTGCGCCTCAGCCACAGTCATATCCGCATCGGCATGTTCCAACGTCTGGCCTATTTCCGCGACGAGGACGGCTTGCGCAAACTGGTCGATTACACGCTGACGCATCTGTTCGACGAGACGCCCGGCGACGACGCGCCTGTGCGATTGCTGTCGCTGGTGGTCGAGCGAACGGCGAAGCTCGCCGCGTCTTACATGGCCGCAGGGTTTGTCCACGGCGTGCTCAACAGCGACAACATCAACGTTACCGGCGAGAGTTTCGATTACGGGCCGTGGCGCTTCGCCAGGACCTGGGATCCGGCCTTCACCGCCGCTTATTTCGACCATGCCGGGCTGTATGCGTTCGGGCGCCAGCCAGAGGCGATCCATTGGGATGCGATGCAACTGGCGGTCAGCTTGCGCCAGTTGGTCGAGGCCGAACCGCTGATCGCCGCGCTCGATAATTTCGGCGACCATTACCAGCCCGCCATCGCCGACGCGCTGCTCTGGCGGCTTGGCGTCATTCCGCGAGAAATCGAGCAAAACCGCGCACTTGTTCAGGCGATCGAACGCGGCCTCAGAACCAGCGGCTTCACCCTCGACCGCTTCTTTCACGACAGTTTCGGCGGACAAGTTCCCGATAGTTTGGAAGGGTTCGACGAGGCCCGATCGATCCTGACCGACTATCAACCGCGCAAGGGCCGCGCGCACCCTCACTGGGCGGGCGAGCCCTGTGATCTCCACATCGAGACCGTCGAATCCATCTGGGCAGCGATCGACGCGCACGACGACTGGGGACCGTTCGAGGCAAAGATCGCGCAAATCCGCGCGCTGGGAGAGGCGCTGGCATGACGCCAGTGCTTTCATCGCCCCGAATTTCGTGCAATTGCGGGGATCTATGAGCGGACAGGAACTGATCTCCACCGAACCGGCGACCGGCGCGATCCTCTGGCGCGGTGTCGCGGGCAATCCCGATGCCGAAGTTGCCGCCGCGCGGGCGGGATGGGTCGAATGGGCTGCCAAGCCGCTGGCCTTCCGCATCGAAACGCTGCGCCGCTTCGCCAATGTCGTCCGCTCCAGGACCGACGCCTTCGCCGACCTCATCGCCCGCGAAACCGGCAAGCCGTTATGGGAAGCGCGCACCGAGGTCGAAACGGTGATCGCCAAGGTCGACATCTCGGTCACCGCCTATTCCGAACGCACCGGACAGCGGCGGCAGGAAGCCGCGGGCGGTCGCCTGTCGCTGCGGCACAAGCCGCACGGCGTGCTTGCGGTGCTCGGCCCCTATAATTTCCCCGCGCATCTGCCCAACGGCCACATCGTCCCCGCCCTGCTCGCAGGCAACGCGGTGGTGTTCAAACCGAGCGAGAAAACACCTGCAAGTGGCCAATTTCTGGTCGAATGCTATCGTCAGGCGGGGGTGCCTGACAATTGCGTCCGGCTGCTGCTCGGCGGAGTCGAGCAGGGCAAGGGGCTGGCCGCGCACCCCGATATCGACGGGCTGCTGTTCACCGGATCGGCACGCACCGGTATCGCGCTCAACCGCCAGTTCGCGGCCCAGCCCGAAAAAATCCTCGCGCTGGAGATGGGCGGCAACAACCCGATCCTGGTGTGGGACACGCCCGATCTTTACACCGCCGCGGTGCTGGTGGTCCAATCGGCCTTCACCTCGGCGGGCCAGCGCTGCACTGCCGCCAGCCGCTTGATCGTCGATCAGAAGCTCGCCGATCCCTTGCTCGCCGAGATCGACAAGATCGTCTCGCGCATCATCATCGGTGAGCCCCATGCCGATCCTCAGCCCTTCATGGGCCCGGTGATCGACAACGACACCGCCGACATGCTGACCGAAAGTTTCCTGACGCTTTCGACGCGTGGCGGACGACCGATCAGGCACATGCGCCGCCTGATCGACGATCGCCCGTTTCTGACCCCCGGCCTGATCGACATGACCGACGCCAGCGAGCGCCCGGACATCGAACTGTTCGGCCCGCTGCTCCAGGTGATCCGCACCGACGATTTCGACGAAGCCATCGCGATCGCCAACGATACCCGCTACGGCCTGTCGGCAAGCCTCATCAGCCAGACGCCGCAGCTCTACGACCGGTTCTGGGCGAACATCCGCGCGGGCATCGTCAACTGGAACAAGCCGACCAACGGGGCGTCCTCCTCCGCGCCGTTCGGCGGCATCGGCTGGTCGGGCAACCACCGGCCCAGCGCTTATTACGCCGCCGATTACTGCGCCTATCCGGTGGTGTCGTCGGAAGCCGAACAGGCGCGCGCGGCGATCGGCATCGGCCTGCGCGACGCGTGATCGGTCTTCGCACGGAATTTGCGATGAGCGGCGGAACGGATTGAGGTCGCAGGCTTTATCGGCGGCGTGAAACAGATTTTGAGAAATCGTGCCGCCGTCCGATCCGCCCGCCTCCAGCAAGAAGCCAGCAATTGCATCGCCATCGCCGTCGGGAAAACCGGCGGCTTTACCGCCGACCTGATCGACGAGGCCGTGCGACTGAATGCGCGTGCCCGCGAACTTGCGCGGGGCGATGAACGCAAATCGCGCGTGTCCGCCGACGCTTAGTCAGAGATACTTCTGGGTACGAAACGGAGCGGCATACGCCAATCTGAACCCCTCCCACCTGGTTTTTCATCCATCACCCAAGTTTGCCTAGTCCGACCCCAAGCAACCATCATTTGAGGTTGCGAGCGGTAGAGCCCATTTCCCCGCAATGGCTAGTCTCCTCGATCCCGACGCGCGTGGTCGCGTCATTCTGGTCGGTGCCGGTCCCGGCGATCCCGGCCTGCTCACCGTCCGCGCCGTCGAAGCGCTCAAATCCGCAGACGTCGTCGTCCATGACGGGCTGGTCGATCCGCGCGTGCTCGATCTCGCCCCCGCCGATGCGCTGCGCATTTCGGTCGCCAAGAAGCGTGCGCGCCACACCGTGCCGCAGGACGGCATCAACGCGCTGATCGTCGCGCATGTGAAGCTGGGCCAGCGCGTCATCCGGCTGAAGGGCGGCGATCCGTTCATCTTCGGGCGCGGCGGCGAGGAAGTCGAGGCGGTGCGCGCGGCGGGCCTTCCGGTCGAAGTCGTTCCCGGCGTGTCGGCAGCACTCGGTTGCGCGGCACAGGCGATGCTTCCCCTCACTCACCGCGACTGGTCGAGTGCGGTCAGCTTCGTCGCGGGCCAGTGCAAGGGCTTGTCCGACCAGGACTGGTCGGGGCTCGCGGGCAAGGGACGCACGCTCGTCATCTATATGGGCGTCGCGACCGCATCCGAGATCGCCGACAAGTTGATCGCCGACGGCGTCGCGCCCGACATGCCGGTCGCGGTGCTGGAAAAGGGCACTTGCGAAGGCGCGCGCGCCTTGCGAACTTTGCTTGCCGATCTTGGCCCGATGGTGGCACGCGAAGCGGTCGAAAGCCCCGCGATCATCGTCGTCGGCGAGGTGGCGATGCTGGCGGATGCCGAAAACAAGCTCGCTCGCTGGGCACACGCAGCCGAGGCGATGGCATCATGAAAATCCTGACCGGAAACGATCTGGGCACCGGTGACGTCGTGTGGTGGACCGGCCAGGGCTGGTCGCGCCATGTCGAGGACGCGGTAGATGTCGGTGAAGGCGGCGAACGCATTGCCCGCGCCGAGGAAGGCGCGCGCCGCGTCAACGTGCCTTACGTGATCGATGCGACCGACACGCCCGAGGGGCCGCGACCCGCGCATATCAAGGATCGCGTGCGGGCGCTTGGTCCGACCGTGCGCCCCGACCTGACGCTGAAACCTGCCGACCCCACCGCAGGCACCTGGGTGATTTGATGTATAAATACGACCAGTACGACCAGAGCATCGTCGATGCCCGCGTCGCCGAATTTCGCGATCAGGTGGAACGCCGCCTGTCGGGCGCGCTGTCCGAGGATCAGTTCAAGCCGCTGCGGCTGATGAACGGCCTCTATTTGCAACTCCATGCCTATATGCTGCGCGTCGCGGTCCCCTATGGCACGCTCGACAGCCGACAGATGCGGATGCTCGGCCATATCGCCCGCAAGTACGACCGTGGATACGGGCATTTCACCACGCGCCAGAATATCCAGTACAACTGGATCAAGCTGGACGACGCGCCCGATATTCTCGCCGATCTGGCGAGCGTCGAGATGCACGCGATTCAAACCAGCGGCAATTGCATCCGCAACATCTCGTCCGACCAATATGCAGGCGCGGCCGCCGACGAGATCACCGACCCGCGCCCCTGGGCCGAACTGATCCGCCAATGGAGCAGCTTTCACCCGGAATTCAGCTATTTGCCGCGCAAGTTCAAGATCGCCGTGATCGCCAGCGCAGAGGATCGCGCGGCGATGCGGCTCCACGATATCGGCATCGAGATCGTGCGAAACGCAAATGGCGAGCACGGCGCACGAATCTTCGTGGGCGGCGGCATGGGTCGCACGCCGATGATAGCACCCGAAATCAACGGCTTCGTGCCACTTGCTGATTTGCTGTCTTATCTCGAGGCCTGCCTGCGCGTCTATAATCGCCACGGTCGCCGCGACAATATCTACAAGGCGCGGATCAAGATTCTGGTCGGCGATCTGGGGCCGGAGGAATATGCTCGTCAGGTCGCTGAGGAGTTTGCCGCGGTAACGGCGCTCGGAATCGACCCGCCAAAGGCCGAGTTCGACCGAATCGCCGCCTATTTCGCCGATCCGGCGTTCGAGGCGGATGCACCGATCGATATCGACCGCAGCGACCCCGATTTCGCGGTGTGGGTCGACCAGAATGTCGTCGAGCACAAGGCGCCCGGCTATTCGATCGTCAACATCTCGCTCAAGCCAGTCGGCGGGATTCCGGGCGACGCGTCTGCCGATCAGATCGACGTGATGGCGGACCTGGCGGAGCGATACAGCTTCGACGAACTGCGCGTGACGCACGCCCAGAACATCGTCCTGCCGCATGTCCGCACCGCCGATCTCCACGCGCTATGGCAGGCGCTGCGCGAGGCCGAACTGGCCGACGCCAATCTCGACCTGATCAGCGACATCATCGCCTGCCCCGGCCTCGATTATTGCAGCCTGGCCAATGCGCGTTCGATCCCCGTCGCGCAGAAGATCGCGACGCGCTTCGCCGATCTCGGCCGCCAGCGCGAACTTGGCGAGCTGAAGCTCAAGATCTCGGGCTGCATCAACGCCTGCGGCCACCATCATGCCGGGCATATCGGCATCTTGGGCGTCGATCGGAAAGGCGTCGAGAATTACCAGCTGCTGCTCGGCGGATCGGGCGCGGAGGATGTCAGCCTTGCCAAGATCACCGGGCCGGGCTTCTCCGAGGAGGGGATCGTCGATGCCGTCGAAAAGGCGACCGACGTTTACCTGCGCGAGCGCGCCGATGGCGAGCGCTTCGTCGATACCTATCGCCGGGTCGGGATGCAGCCATTCAAGGAGGCGATTTATGGGTGATTTCCTCCGCTATCGCGACGATGCCCCGCATGAAGAGCCCGCGGTCACGCTCGATGCGTTTCTCACCCAGGACGACGCCCGCGCGGTTCGGCTTGAGGCGGGCGAGGATGCGCGGGCGTTGCTCCCGCATCTGGACCGGCTCGAACTGATCGAGGTCGCCTTTCCCGTTTATCGTGACGGGCGTGGGTATACCGCGGCGCGCTTGCTGCGCGAGGCGGGCTACGCCGGCGAACTGCGCGCGCAGGGCGATGTGCTGGTCGACCAGATCCCGTTCATGCGCCGCTGTGGCTTCGACAGTTTCGCGCCCGAGGCCCCGATCGACGAAACCGTGCTGGCGCGCGCACTCCAGCGATACGAATACGCCTATCAGCCCGCCGCGGACGGCGTCGTGCCGGTATGGAAGCTGCGGCATGGCTGACACCACCGCGCGCCGCATCGATGTGATCGACACGCGTCCCCGCTTCACCGCGGCGGACGCGCACCGGCTGAACAACATGTTTCGCGGGGTCGATACGCAGGAGATGCTGCGCGCGGTGCTGGGGGACAATATGCTCGGTGATGTGGCGGTGGTGTCGTCCTTCGGAGTCGAATCGGCGGTGCTCCTCCACCTGATCGCATCGGTCGATCCCAGCGTGCCGGTGCTGTTCCTGGAAACCGGCAAGCATTTCCCGGAAACGCTTGCGTATCGCGATGTGCTGGTCGATCGGCTGGGACTGACGGCGTTGCGTAACCTCTATCCCGACCCGGCATTGCTGGCGAAGAAGGACGAAAGCGGCCTGCGCTGGTCCTATGATCCCGATGGCTGCTGCGAAATCCGCAAGGTGCTGCCGCTGGAGGCGGCGCTTGCCGGGTTCGACGCGACCTTCACCGGACGCAAGGCATTTCAGGCCGCGACCCGCGCAACCTTGCCCCGGTTCGAACTCGATAGCTCGGATGCCGCCGGGCGGCTGAAGGTCAATCCGATCGTCACCTGGTCGCGCGAACAGCTCGACGCCTATTTCACCGAACACGACCTGCCCCGCCATCCGCTGGAGGCGATGGGATACCCCTCGGTCGGCTGCGCGCCATGCACCAGCAAGGTTGCACCGGGTGAGGATCCCCGCTCAGGCCGTTGGCGCGGCTGGGAAAAAACCGAATGCGGCATTCATGCGCCGGTCGCGGATGGTGATCCAGAGCAGCCCGGTTTTTGATTGCCGATCCCCCCGGGCGGGGAGGTGGCAGCGCGCAGCGCTGACGGAGGGGGAGCGCCACGAAGCGCAACGGCTCGCGGCCAGCCCCCTCCACCACCGCTTCGCGGCGGTCCCCCTCCCCGTGCCGGGGAGGATTATTCGTAACTCGGGCTCTGATAATCCCCGACATAATCGCTGAACCGCGTGATTTCCGGCTCGAAGCGCAGCGTCACCTTGCCCGTAGCGCCGTGGCGCTGTTTGGCGACGATCAGTTCGGCGAGTCCGAACACCCGCTCCATTTCCATCGCCCATTTGGCGTGGTCTTCGAACACCTTGGCGTCGTCGCCTTCTGTCGCGCGCTTTGGCTCCTTGGCGGCGATGTAATAATCCTCGCGATACACGAACAGCACCATGTCGGCGTCCTGCTCGATCGACCCCGATTCGCGAAGGTCGGAGAGCTGCGGGCGCTTGTCCTCACGCTGTTCGACCGCGCGGCTCAGCTGCGACAGCGCCAGCACGGGGACGTTCATATCCTTTGCCAATGTCTTCAACCCGCGCGAGATTTCGGAAATTTCCTGAACGCGGCCGTCGCCCGACGATTTGGCCGACCCTGACAGCAATTGCAGGTAATCGACGACGACGAAGCCCAGCTGGTTTCCAAGCCGCCGCTGCAAGCGACGCACGCGCGTGTGCAGCGCGCTGATCGAAAGCCCCGCCGTGTCGTCGATATAGAGCGGCAAATTCTGGAGGTCCGACGCGGCCTCCGCCAACTGGCGAAACTCCTGCTTGCTGATCTTGCCCATGCGGAGCGCTTCGGAACTGATCCGTGACTGTTCGGCCAGGATACGCGTCGCGAGCTGATCCGCGGACATTTCGAGGCTGAAGAACGCGACCTTCGCGCCCACCGACTTTTCGGGCGCGATCCCCGCGTTCATGTCATCCATCCAGCGCCGCGCGGCGTTGAACGCGATGTTGGTCGCCAGCGACGTCTTGCCCATGCCGGGACGCCCGGCGAGGATCAGCAAATCGGACCGGTGAAGCCCGCCGATCTTGGCGTTGACCGAATCGAGTCCCGTGGTGATCCCCGACAAATGTCCGCCCGAATTGAGCGCGCGGTCGGCCATCTGGATCGCCAGCGTCGTGGCTTCGCCAAAGGATTTGACCGCGTTTTCGCTGTCGCCGTCGGCGGCGACGCGAAACAATTCTTCCTCGGCAATCTCGATCTGCTTGCGCGGGTCGATCGCCTCACTCGTGTCGGTCGCGCGTTCGACCAGCGTTCGGCCGACCGTGACCAACGAGCGGAGCATGGCGAGGTCGTAGATCTGCTGCGCGAACTGCTTCGCCCCGATCAGACCCGCGCCCGATCCGGTCAACTGCGCGAGATAGGCGGGACCGCCCAGCTCCTTCATCCCCGCATCCTCGACGAACATCGGACGCAGCGTCACCGGGTTTGCGAGCATGTCCTGCGCGCGCAGGATGCGGATCTTCTCGAAAATGCGGCCATGCACCGGTTCGTAGAAATGATCGGGCTCCAGCCGTTCAAGCATGTCGTCGGCGAGCCGGTTGTCGATCATCATCGCGCCCAGCAGCGCGGCCTCCGCCTCGATATTCTGGGGCAGGCGGACTTCGCCCTCGACAGGCGGCGAGAAATTGATCTGGGTGGCCATCACGGCCTTGTCCCAGAGCCGACCGATTCCGGCAAGGTGCGATGCTGTGGATTACGGGCACGGCGCGCCCGGTTGCATTTGGCGACCGAAAGCCGCATCGCAGGCGCCGAAATGTCCGATCCCCGCATCATCGACGTCGCGCTCGACGAACGCACGATCCTGTGGCGATCGGCGGACATCGAACAGGAACGGCGCATCGCCATTTACGACCTGGTCGAGGACAATTATTTCGAGCCCCAACGGCTCGCCGCCGCCGATCCCGGTCCGTACCGCGTCAAATTGCGGGTAGAGGAAGGGCGGCTCGCGATCGACATCGCCAACGAAGGCGACGTACATCTCGAAACGCTGGTACTGGGGCTTGCCAGGCTGAGGCGTCCGATCCGCGATTATTTCGCGATCTGCGACAGTTACTATCAGGCGATCCGGTCGGCCACACCGCAACAGATCGAGACGATCGACATGGCCCGGCGCGGCATCCACAACCAGGCCGCCGAACTGCTCAAGGAGCGGCTGGAGGGCAAGGTGGAGATCGATTTCGACACCGCACGGCGGCTGTTCACGCTGATCTGCGTGCTGCATATCAAGGGCTGACGGCATGAGGATCTGGCACGTCATTGCACTTGTCGCCATCGCCTGCGCGCTGATCGCTACGGCGGGCTGGACCTATGCCAGCGGATGGGAGCCCGATCGCACCCGCTTTCCGGTGCAGGGGGTCGATGTGTCGGCGACGAACGGCGCGGTCGCATGGGATGCGGTGCGCGCGGGCGGCGCGACCTTTGCCTATATCGCTGCGACCAGCGGTGCGAAGAAACGCGACGCGGCGTTTCAGGCCAATTGGGACGGCGCCTATATGGCGCGGCTGCGGCGCGGTGCGATCCACCGCTATGCGCTGTGCGATCATCCGCGCGGGCAGGCGACCAATTTCATCGCGACCGTGCCGCGCACCACCGACCAGCTGCCCGCCATCGTCGAGTTCGATTTCGACGCGACATGCGCCGCGCGCCCGGATCGTGAGACGCTTCTCGATGGCGTCGCCGCGTTCCTGAGCGCGGCCGAAGCGCATCTGGGCAAGCCGATGCTGATCGCCCCGTCGAGCGCGTTCGAGGATCATTACGCGCTAAGCGAGGGCATCGCGCGACCGATCCGCGCGTCATCGACCTGGCTGGAACCCGACTATCTTCCGCGCGCCTGGACATTATGGCGCGCATCCACTCTGCGGCGTATCGACGGTGTCGACGGCCCGCTCAACTGGAATGCCGTCGCGCAATGACCGATCCCGACCAAGCCCGCCTGCTCATCGACCGCGCCCGCGAAGCCGCCCGCAACGCGCACGCGCCTTATTCCAATTTCGCGGTCGGCGCGGCGGTGCTGCTGACCGACGGGACGATCGTTACGGGCGCGAATTTCGAGAATGCGAGCTATGGCCTGTCGCTCTGCGCGGAGACGGTCGCGATCGCCAGCCTGTCGGCGGCGGGGCGCTTGCGCGACGTGGTCGCGATCGGGGTCATCGGCGGCATGATGGCGGATGGCGTGGCACAAGGCGACACGCCCGTACGCCCCTGCGGC
Organism: Sphingomonas aestuarii; assembly: GCF_054457155.1. Taxonomy (NCBI): domain Bacteria; kingdom Pseudomonadati; phylum Pseudomonadota; class Alphaproteobacteria; order Sphingomonadales; family Sphingomonadaceae; genus Sphingomonas; species Sphingomonas aestuarii. The sequence goes on from NZ_JBTKVV010000001.1 coordinate 303,125, forward strand.
CGTTGTCGCCAGGTGCTGAACGAAGCCGCCCAGATGGGCCGCCGCGACCTGACCGTCCATTGCGGCGGCGCGGAGGGCGACAGGGTCGAAACGCACCGGCTCTCCGACCTGCTACCCCATGCCTTCGGCCCAGCCGATCTGGGGCTATAGCGTCATCCCCCTTGCCGCCGCGGCCATTCCCCGCGAAAGCTGTCGCTGACCAAACAAGGGGGAATCATGGCCATCCTGTCCGACATCTGGATTCGCGACGCCGCGCTCAATCAGAATATGATCGAGCCGTTCGTCGAGGGGCAGCGTCGTGAGGGCTGCATCAGCTACGGCCTGTCGTCCTACGGCTATGACGCGCGCGTGGCGGACGAGTTCAAGATTTTCACCAATGTCGATTCGGCGGTGGTGGACCCCAAGGATTTCGCCGCGAACAGTTTTGTCGATCGGAAGACGGACGTATGCATCATCCCGCCCAACAGCTTCGCGCTCGCCCGCACGGTCGAATATTTCCGCATCCCGCGCGACGTGCTGACGATCTGTCTGGGCAAATCGACCTATGCCCGGTGCGGGATCATCGTCAACGTGACCCCGCTTGAGCCCGAATGGGAAGGGCATGTCACGCTCGAATTTTCGAACACCACGCCGCTTCCGGCCAAGATCTACGCCAACGAAGGCGCGTGCCAGTTCCTGTTCCTAAAGGGCGACCAGCCTTGCGAGACGAGCTACGCCGACCGCGCGGGCAAATATATGGGCCAGCGCGGGGTCACCTTGCCTCGGCTTTGACCTGAGGAGCGCCTGGTTACCGCACGGCGAGCGCCGCCGCTTCCCCGGCCGCGTCCAGCGGCTCGCCCACCATCATCGCCTGAGCATCCGCCATCATCGCGGCACCTGCCGATCCGGCCTGGCGGAACTCGGTCGATTGTGCCTCGCCCCCGCCGTACAGCCGCGCCATACGCCAGTCCCCACCGTCCGAACAGGCGATGCCGCCGACCGCGCCGTGCTCGAAGGTCCGGCACAGATCGCCGCCCACAGCGCGGAACGTCACCCCGACCCGCACCGGCGCATCGGCGGCTTGGGTCGAGGCCAGTTGCGTGTCGAGCGCGCGCGCCACGTCGCCGCGCGCGATCATCTGCCCCGCATCCATCGCGATCCCGCTTTCGCTCGCCATGCGTGGCAGGGTCTGACCGACGACCAGACCGATCACCAGACTGGCGGCGATCGCGCCCAGCCATTTGGGGCTCACCGACACACGACGCGGTGCAAGCGGCGTGACCTGAGCGGCATTGCGCAACAGCGTCTCGACTTCCGACGGCACGCCTGCATCGGCGATCGGCGCGTACGCCCCGCGCAAACGCGCGCCAAACGCCCAGTGTCGCTCGACCACCGCCGCCAGCGTCGGATCCGCCGCCACCGCGCGTTCGACGCGCTTCGCCTCGATCGGTCCCAGCTCGCCATCGGCAAAGGCCATCAGCGTTTCGGGCCGTATTTCGGACGTGCCAGTCATGCCGCTTCTCCCAGTTTCGCCATCAGCGCCTCGCGCCCGCGCACCAGCCGCGACGTCAGCGTGCCGATCGGCACGTCGAGGATTTCGGCGGCTTCCTTATAGGCGAACCCCTCAATCACCACGAGCGCGACCGCTTCGCGCTGTTCGGGCGGCAGCGCCTGCATCGCGCGCCCGACATTGCCGAGTTCGACCGCGGCCTCCTGCTCGCCCGCCATGCCGATGCGCTCGCCTTCGTCGGGCGCGACGAAGGTTTCGCCGCGTCGCTGTTCGCTCCTGACTGTGTCGATCCACAGATTTCGCATAAGCCGATACATCCAACTGTCGAGCCGGGTTCCCGGCTGCCACTGGTCGCGGCGCAGCAGTGCGCGCTCGACCGACGCCTGGAGCAGATCGTCCGCGTCCGCCGAATGCCGGGCAAGCGCATGCGCGAACCGGCGCAGGCGCGGCACATGGCCCAGCAATTCGTCCTCGAAACGCAAAACGTCGTTCGCTCCCTTGTGATGGATGAAACGGGTGCCGCCGCCCGTTTCATCCAGCATGACAGAAAAAAATCGCCTGTATAGAAACCGGCAGATGACCGCCGCCCGTTCGCGCCACCTTCTTGCCCGCCTTGCGATCGGCTTGCTCGGATTGCTGGCCGCTTTGGTGGCCCCCGTGGCGGCACGCGCGCAGCTGGTGCCGTCGTTGCCCGGCACGATCGACCGGACGCTGGGCGGGGTGCGCGATACGCTCCAGCCACTCGATCGCACGGTCGATGACGTTCGCGCACTTGCCCGCGACCAGCTGCGACGGACGCGCGATCTGGCGCGGCAATATCCCGAGCGAATCGCGATCGATCCCGACGGCAATGCGGTGCGCGCGGGTGAGGTCACCGTGCTCGACGCCGACGCCGCGGTCATCCGCGCGGCGGAAGCACGCGGGTTCCGGCTGATCGAGACGGTCGATCTGGATGGGCTCAGCATTGGCTATGCGCGATTTTCGGCACCGCAGGGCATGTCGATCGGACGCGCGCTGTCGCGGATGCGCCGCGTATCGGGAGGACGCGACGTCAGCGCCGATCCGCTGCATTTCGCCAGCGGCACCCTGGGCGACGAAGCGGTGGCGACCGGCGCGCCCGCCGCTCAGCGGGCACGCGGCCGCATTGGCATCATCGACGGCGGCGTGCCGCGCGGGACGGCGGGGCTGGCGCAGCAACAGGGTTTTGCGACCGGCGGCCCGCGCCCGCACGATCACGCCGCGGCCATCGCATCGCTGCTGACCGGCGGCGGCGGGATTCGCGCAAGCGCGGGCGAGTCATCGCTCTATGTCGCCGATGTCTATGGGACCGATCCGGCAGGCGGCAACGCCACCGCGATCGCCAAGGCATTGGCATGGATGACGCGCGAGCGCGTTCCGGTCGTCGTCGTCAGCCTCGTCGGCCCCTCCAACCCGCTGCTCGCGCGCGTGGTCGCGGCGGCGCGGCAACGCGGGACGCTGGTCGTCGCGGCAGTCGGCAATGACGGCCCCGCCGCCCCGCCCGCCTATCCGGCCTCCTATCCGCAGGCGATTGCAGTAACCGGCGTCGATGGACGCGGGCGACCGCTGATCGAAGCGGGGCGCGCGCGGCACCTCCATTATGCGGCACCGGGCGCCGACATGCTGGCGCTGGGCGCCAACGGCCGCACGCGATCCGTACGCGGCACCTCCTTCGCCGCGCCGTTCGTCGCGGCACGACTTTCGGCGCACATGGCAGGCGGAAATGACAAGGCGATCGCGGCGGTCGATGACGAAGCGAAGCGCGGGCCGCGTGGCACGGGTCGGGGGATCGTCTGCGGGGACTGTCGGACGGCGGTGCGCTGACGGAAATTCGTTCACACGAAGGCGCAAAGGCACAAAGAGATTGGTTCACGCGGAGACGCGGAGGATGTCATATTCTGCTGCCGCGTAGCGTCTTTCAAACTAGACGAACTTTCATGATCCGGGGTGAATGCCAGCCGCTTCGCGGCAAGCACCTCCGCGTCTCCGCGCCTCCGCGTGGGCCCCTTATTCCTTTTTCTTCGCGCCTTGGCGCATTTGCATGAACCCGCTTCCTCCTCCCCCAAAAAATCATGGATTAAACCAGAACCCGCATCCGTTCCCCATCCGAAGCACGCTGCAACCGGCGTGCGACACGAAGAGGAGAAGTGAGATGAAGGCTCTATTCCTGGCGAGCGCCACCTTGGCGATGATCGCGGCGACCCCGGCTTCGGCGCAGCTGCTCGGCGGCAGCGGCGGCGGTGGATTGACCGGCGGACTGGGTGGCACTCTTGGGGGCGGCAGCATCGGCGGATCGTCGCTCGGCAGCCCGCTCGGCTCCAGCCTCGACCGCGTGCGCGACATGACGCGCAGCACCAGCCGGATCGACCGCGACCTGCGCGGCGATGTCCGCACCGAACGCAATGTCGATCGCCGTCGCGGTCGGGTCAGCGCAGGCGGTGACGCCAATGGCAGCGCAGCAGGCGGCATCGCCAACGAAACTAACGTACTGGGCGTGCCGCTTTCGGGATCGGGCAATGCGCAAGGATCGGGCAGCGCATCGGGCAATGTCGACGCGCAACTGATCGGCACCGACGCGGTGCGCGACACCACCGGCCGGGTCCGCGAACAGGCACGCGGCGCGATCGATAACACCCGCGACCGCGCGGGCAACGCCGTGGGCCGCGTCCGCGATACGGCAGGCAATGCCGTCGACACCGCGCGCGGAGCCGCCGGATCGGCGACCGCAAGCGGCGAAGGCAACGGATCGGCCAGCGGTTCGATCGGCGGCGGCAATGCCTCCGGTTCGGCAGGTGGTTCGGGATCGGGCATGGTGTCGCTAGACGGCGCAGCGCTCCCCGCGCTCGATCCCGGCGCCCGCATCGAGGATGCCCGTGGCCGTCTGGTCGGGCGCGTCCAGGATGTCCAGCGCAACGCACAGGGACAGGTCGAATCGGTTCGCGTCGCGGTCGGACGGCGCGTCGCCACCCTTCCCGCCAGCAATTTCAGCGCCGACGGCGACGTGCTGGTGTCGGCAATGGGCCGCGGCGACGTGAAAGACGCGGCGGGCGAGTAACGTCCATACCCCCTGTCCCGCTGCGTCTCAGAGGGGCGTTCGACCGATGGTCGGGCGCCCCTCGCTCGTTGGGAGCAGTACAGGAACGGGATTGTGATGCACCCGCTCCCCCACCTTAATCTTGTAGGTTTCGTTCAAACCGAACGGGATAGGGTGCAAAGCGCCCCTTAACGCTCGACCAGATTGTCGAAATCATCCTCAGTGATCGGGGTTTCGAACTCCACCCCGGCCTCGAACTCGTCGACGCGCATCACGCGGGCGATACGCGGGCCGACTTCGGGCAGCGTCAGCCAGATTTCCTGACCGCGCTTCAGCGGTGAATAGGTAATCAGCCGCGCGCCATGCAGCGACAGGTCGGTCACGCGGCACAAGGCGCGGTCCAGCCCGCCACGCCCCACGCGCGCATCGAACGACACCGGCGCGCGCCGCGATTTGCGATGCGTCGCGGGGATGGCAGGTTCGAACTCTGCCGAAAAGGACGGAGCCGAAAACGAACGAGGCTGCACGTAATTCATACGCGCAGCCTACGATTCGATGCCTAACAGCGCGTTAACGCTGTGTAGCTTACAGATGCCGAAGCGGGCATCTTCAAAAACGGTTCCGGAATGCGCGCCGGCGCATTCTCGAAAGAAAGCCCTCAGCCTTCCTTCTTGCGAAGCGAAATGCCGCCACCGAAACGCTTGTTGAAGCGGGCGACCTGACCCCCTGCGTCGAGCAGGCGCTGGTTGCCGCCGGTCCATGCCGGATGCGCCAGCGGATCGATTTCCAGCGTCATCGTGTCGCCTTCCTTGCCCCAGGTGGAGCGGGTTTCGTACACGGTGCCGTCGGTCATCTGGACCTTGATCATGTGGTAATCGGGGTGGGTATCGGCTTTCACGGTCTATGCTCCTTGCGCGGCTGGTTCCGACCAGCCTGGAATCGGGAAGGCGCGCGCCTAGCAGAGCGCGGGGGGCGGTGCAAGATTCGCAGCACCACCCATGTTCGTCACCCCCGCGAAGGCGGGGGCCCATCTCCTGCTCTATCCAATCCCTCGACAGTCGAGATCATGGCACGTCCGGGAGATGGGCTACCGCCTGCGCGGAACCGACGTAAATTTCGGTCAGGCGCTCGGCGGATCGGCGATCATCGCGGTGAATTCGCATTCCGCCGCCAGTTCGCCGTCGATCTTCGCCTTGCCGGCAAACTTGCAGACGCGCGCGCGTTTCTGGACGAATTCGACCTCAAGGCTCAGCAACACGCCGGGTTCGACGGGCTTTCTGAACTTCACCCCGTCGATCGACATGAAATAGACGAGCTTGCCGCTGCCCGCCAGGTCCAGGCTTTCGACCGCGAGCACGCCCGCGGCCTGCGCCAGCGCCTCGACGATCAGCACGCCCGGCATGATCGGGCGACCGGGGAAATGCCCCTGGAAGAACTGCTCGTTGATCGTCACGGCCTTGATGGCGCGGATCGACCGGTCGGGGATCAGTTCCTCGACCCGGTCGACCAGCAGCATCGGGTAACGATGCGGGAGCGCCGCCATGACGCGTCCGATGTCGAACGGGCCGATATTGGCCGCCCCCGTGTCGCTGGCGTCCGTCATTAACGGCCCGTCGGTGCCGGGGTCGGCGTCGCGGCAGGAGCAGCGGCGGGCGCTGCGCCAGCCTGCTGCTGGCCGGGCTGCCAGCCTGCGGGCGGCGTGGTGGTGACGCTGGGGACCAGACGGTTCAGCTCGGTGGTGATCGCCGCGGTCACGTCGGTCGCCTGACCTGCGTAGAGCAATGCTTCGGGACGCAACAGAAGCTGGAGCTTGCGCGAGGTGATCACCGCCTGCGACGCCGGGCCGAGCTGGCGGTTGATCTGTTCGAACGCATAGGCGCGCGCGAGCTGTGCAGGCTGGGTCAGCCGTGCGATTTCGGCCTGGGCTGCCTGTTCCTTCTGCTGGATGGCAGCCGCCTGAGTCTGGAGCTGCTGCTGGTTGGCGTTCGGCTGCTGGCTGGCGGTCTGGAGCTGCTGAACGAGCGGGTTCAGTTCGGCCTGAACCGCCTGTGCGCGTGCGTTGGCCTGATCGAGTGCCGCCTTGTGCGTGGTCTGGATCTGCGAAATCGCGGTCTTCCACGCGTTGCTGTTCTGGATCGCGGCTTCGGGATCGGCGACGGCGACGCCGGCCACCTGTGCGCTCGCCGGAACGGCAGTCGCAGCGACGATCGGGGTAGCGGCGACAGCCGCCAGCATAAGCGATTTGAAAATGGTCATCAGAATGCGGTTCCTACGTTGAAAGTGAAGAGCTTGGTATCGTCGCCCTCTTCGCGCAGCAGTGCGCGCGCCAGGTCGATGCGAAGCGGGCCGAACGGCGAGTTCCAGTTGACGCCGACGCCGACCGAAAGACGCGGCTTGGCCGAATTGCCCAGGAATCGTTCGAAGAAGGGCGGCGTCGACAGGATCGACGGAGCGTTCGTTTCCGTCCCCACACAGGGATCGCCGATATTGGCGGCGAAGCCGACCGCGCAGGTGGTGCGGCGCGTGGCCGGATCCGTCTGTCCTTCAGGGACGAACGTGTTGAGGAACACCGGCGTCCCGTCCGCCAGCAATTCGGGGGTCTGCAACGGCAGCAGCGACAGAGACCCATCGGCGTTGCGCAGCGGTTGTCCGTTCGCGTCGGTGCCCGCAATCGGGAATGTCCGGTTGATCAGCGGCGCCTTCAGCCCGAACAGCGCGCCTGCCTGAATGAAGATCGAGGGGCGCAGGCCGAGTTCACGCGCGCCTTCGCCCAGCGGGATTTCGAGTTCGAGCTTGCCGAGATAATAGGCCTTGCCGCCCAACGGGTCGTCGACGATCTGGTCGCGTTCGGTGATGACCGCCTGATTGCCCTCTGCCACCGTGCCGGTGTAGGTCAGCCGCTGCACGCGCGGGCCGACCCCGCGAATGTCGAAGCCGCGGAATTGCGGTTCACCGAGGAAGAAGCGGTCGGTGATGCGGACGCTGTCGATCCCCTCGCCGCGATCGGCCTCCAGCGAGTGGATATAGCCACCCTCGGCCTGGGCCGAGAGGATGAAGCCGCTGCCCACGCTCCAGAACTTGCGCGCATCGCCGCGCGCCCGAACATAGCGGACATCGCCGCCAAGCCCGGCAAAATCGACGCCGAGTTGCAGACGCTCGCCGCGCGTCGGACGCAGGTTGCTGTTGAGCGTGCTGTAGTTGAGCGTCAGGCCCACCAGCGACGTCAGGCGGTTGCCGATCGAATCGCACAGATAGCGACCGGCCTTGAGCGGGTCGCAGACGCCGTTGGTGAAGAACTGGTTTTCATCCAGCGACACGTCGTCCTGCGTCAGGCTGTAGCGGCCCGACAGCGACCAATATTCGGTCAGCGGCACGGCGGCGACGACCTGACCACCGGTCGACACCTGTTCGTAAGTCGTGTTGCGTTCGTTGTTCAGGCCGAAGCGGAACGAGTTATAGTCGCGGCGGAAGATCGTCGCACCCAGCGCGACGTTTTGGTTGAACAGATACGGCTCGGTAAAGCCCAGTTCGATCGACTTGCTGAAGGTCGAATAATCGACCTGCGCGCGCAGGTCCTGACCCTTGCCGCGGAAGTTGCGCTGGCGGATCGCCGCCTGCACCAGGAAGCGTTCGAGGCTGGAGAAGCCCGCCGACAAAGACAGTTCGCCGGTCGCGCGTTCCTCGACATTGGCGTTCAGGATGACGCGGTCGGGAGCGGAGCCCTGAACCTGTTCGATCTCGAACTTCTCGCCGAAATAACCGAGCGAATTGATGCGGTCCTGCGAACGGCGCACCAGCAGCGTGTTGAACGCGTCCCCTTCGGCCACGCGCATTTCGCGGCGGATGACCTTGTCCTGGGTCTGGGTGTTGCCGGTGATGTTGATCCGCTCGACATAGCTGCGCTGCGCCTCGGAGATGACGAAGTCGATCGACATCGACAGGTCTTCGCGGCTGCGACGGAATTGGGGGCTCACATCGGCAAAGGCATAGCCGAACAGCCCCGCCGTCTGGCTGAGCGATTCGATCGAATCCTCGACCATCTTGGCGTTGTACCAGTCGCCTTCCTTGAACGGCAGGCTGGCGGCCAGCTGCTCGTTGTTGAAATCGCGAATGCCCGAATCGACCGTGACGGGCCCGAATTTGTAGCGCTGCCCTTCTTCCACCACATAGGTGATAATGAAGTCTTCGCGGTCGGGCGTCAGTTCGGCGACGGCGGACACGACGCGGAAATCGGCATAGCCCTGGGTCAGATAGAATTGACGCAGCAACTGCTGGTCGTAGGCCAGACGATCCTGGTCATAGGTCGTGTTCGACGACAGGATGCGGAACCAGCGCGACTGTTTGGTCGCCATTTCGCTGCGCAGGTCATCGTCGGAAAACTGCTCGTTGCCGATGATGTTGATCTGGCGAACGCTCGACTTCGGGCCTTCGCTGATTTCGAACACCACATCGACCCGGTTCTGGTCGAGCGTGACCATCTGCGGGTTGACCACGGCGGCAAAGCGCCCCTGGCGGCGATACAGCTCGACGATGCGCGCAACGTCGGCGCGAACCGCGGTGCGCGTGAAAATCTGGCGCGGGGCGAGTTTGACCTCGGGCTGGATCTTGTCGGTCTTGAGCCGGCGATTGCCTTCGAAGATCACCCGATTGATGACCGGGTTTTCGGTTACCCGAATGATGATGTCGCCGGTCTCGACGCCCTCGATCTGCACGTCCGCCAGAAAATCGCTGGCAAGCAAGTCGCGCAGCGCCTGGTCGATCGTCGCGTTGGTATAGGTGCCACCCGCGCGCAGCTGGGTATAGGCGATGATCGTTTCCGCCTCGATCCGCTGGTTGCCCGCGACACGGATCGATTTGATCGTGCGTTCGGCCTGAGGCGCAATGACCGGCACGATCGGTTGCGGCGCGGCTTGCGCTGCGGGCGCCGCTGGCGGCTGCGCGGGCGGCTGTTGCGCCGGAGCAGGCGCGCCCTGGGCATGGGCAACGCCCGCCAGCACAGTGGTCGCCATCAGCGCCACGGCTGCCTTCGAGCCGATCTTGGAAAGCTTGTTCGCCGTCACATCCCACCCCAATCGAGGAAAAATCAAATACTGGTGCCAAAGGGCCGTACGCCCCTGCCCCAACCGCGTCAGCCGATCAACCCGGCCAGATTGCTCCACAGCCCGAACGCGCCGAGATCGTTGACCGTGACGAGCAGCATCAGCGCAAGCAACGCCGCCAGCCCACCGCGAAATGCCCAGTCGAGCACCTTGGGGTCGACCGGCTTCCGCCGCACCGCTTCGATCGCATAGAAAAACAAATGTCCGCCATCCAGCATCGGAACTGGCAACAGGTTGATGAACCCCAAATTAATCGAGACGAGCGCGATCAGCGTGATAAAGGCGGGCCAGCCCAACGTCATCGTCTCGCCCGACACTTTGGCGATCCGCAAGGGGCCACCCAATTCATCGAGCGGACGCCGCCCGGTGACGATCTGGCCGATCGTCGCGACCATCATCTTGACGATATCGACCGTGCGCTCGACCCCGACGACCGGTGCGCGAAACAGGCTGACGGGCTCGAACACCGCCGACGCATTGCCGATCCCGACGAGGCCAGTGCGGTATTCGTTGCCGAAGCGGTCGACTTCTCGCTGAGTGGCGATCGTCAGGTCGGCGGTCTGGATTGCCCCTGCACGGTCATAGGTGACGCGCACCCGCTCATTGGGGCGGATCTGGGCATAATTGCGGATGTCGTCGAACGTATCGATCCGGGTGCCGCCCATCGCGACGATGCGGTCGCCGGGCTGCAATCCCGCGCCCGCCGCAGCGCCGCCCGCGACCACGCTCTCGACCAGCGGCGGGGTGCGGCTTTCGCCATAGACGACCGCAAACCCACCCAGGATCAGGATGGCGAGCAGGAAATTGGTGATCGGCCCCGCCGCGACGATGATCGCGCGTTGCCATAGCTTCTTGGCTTGGAAGGTCTGCGCGCGCTCTTCGGGCGGGAGCGACAGCCATTGTGCATCAGGCTGACTGGCCGGGTTCATGTCGCCCGCAAAGCGCACATAGCCGCCCAGCGGCATCCAGCCGAATTTCCACCGGGTCCCGCGCCGATCGGTGAAGCCTGCGATTTCGCGACCGAATCCGACCGAAAACGCCTCCGCCTTCACCCCGAACCAGCGTCCGGCGAGATAATGTCCCATTTCGTGAAGGAACACGAGCGGACCGATCACCAGCGCAAACGCCAGGACCGTCAGCAGAAACCCAGGACTTTCGATCAATCCAAGCCGTCCTCAAACCGGGCCTAAACGCAAGGCCTTTACACGCTCGCCCGCGATTCGTCGCGCTTCGGCATCGATCGCCAATACGGCATCGAGGCTGTCGGGCGCCAGCGGATCATAGCGCTCAAGCGTATCGGCGACGATTGCGGCGATTTCGAGGAAGCCCGCGCGTCCCGCCAGAAACGCCGCGACCGCGACTTCGTTGGCCGCATTCAGGATCGCGGGCCGCGCGCCCCCTGCGCGCAACGCCTCGCACGCCAGCCCGATCGCCGGGAAGCGCACCGGGTCCGCCACCTCGAAATCGAGCCGTGCGACCTTGGCCAGGTCCAGCCGCTCGCACGGCGTCGCCATCCGCTCGGGCCAGGCCAGCGCATAGGCGATGGGCGTGCGCATATCGGGCGACCCCATCTGCGCCAGCACCGATCCGTCGATATATTCGACCATCGAATGCACCACCGACTGGCGGTGAACGAGGATGTCGAGCTGATCGGCGGCGACGGGGAACAGGTGAAACGCCTCGATCAGTTCCAAACCCTTGTTCATCATCGTCGCCGAATCGACCGAGATCTTGGCACCCATCGACCAGTTGGGATGCGCGACCGCCTGTTCGGGCGTGATCCCGCGCATCTCGTCGAGCGTCCGTGTCCGAAACGGCCCGCCACTCGCGGTCAGGATGATCCGCGCGACGCCCTTCGGCGCGGTGCGGTCGAGGCATTGGAACACCGCATTATGTTCCGAATCGACCGGCAGCAGCGTGATTCCGTGCGCTTCGACCGCGCGGGTCATCACCTCGCCAGCGGACACCAGTGATTCCTTGTTGGCAAGCGCCAGCGTGCCGCCATTCTCGATCGCGGCCATCACGGGTTTCAGCCCCGCGCAGCCGACGATCGCCGCCATCGTCCAGTCCGCCCCCATCCGCGCGGCGTCGCACACCGCATCCGCCCCGGCGGCAGCTTCGATCCCCGATCCGGCAAGCGCGTCTTTCAGCGCGTCATGGCGGCTGGCATCGGCCACGACCGCGCGCTTCGCCCCGACGCGCTTGGCCGCCGCGGCCAGCCCATCGACATCGCTGTTGGCGGTCAGCGCCAGCACCTCGAATCCGTCGGGATCGCGTTGGATCAGGTCGAGGGTCGAGGTGCCGATCGACCCGGTCGCGCCAAGGATGGTGATCCGCTTCACAACAGCCTCGGCAATGCGATCAGGAACGCGATGACGGGCGCGACCGGCACCAGCCCGTCGAGCCGGTCGAGCACGCCCCCATGCCCCGGCAGGATCGATCCCGAATCCTTGACGCCCGCGCGGCGTTTCAGCCCGCTTTCATACAGGTCACCCAGTTGCGCCAGCACCGCCAGCGCGGGCGTGGCGATAACGAACGTCGTGGGGATGCCCCAGCGCATCATGACGCCGCTGTAAATCGTCGCCAGCACCACCCCGCCGATCAGCCCGGCCCAGGTCTTGTTGGGGCTGAGCGCAGGCGCGAGCTTCGGCCCGCCGATCGTCCGCCCGGCAAAGAACGCGCCGATATCGGTCGCCCAGACCAGACCCATCGCCCACAAGGTGATGACGAAACCGTTCGGCTGGTCGCGCAGCAGGATCAGCGCCAGCGCGGGCAGTCCGACATAGAGGATACCGCGCAGCAGCGACGTGCGGCGCGTGACGATGACGATGAAGAATGCCGCGCCTGCGATCAGCCCCAGTGCAAAGAATCCCGGCCCGGCGGCAAGCGGCGACAGGATCGCCAGCGGCACCGAAATCGCGAACATCGCCAGCCGCTTCTGCCGGGCATCGACCTTATGCAGATCGGCCCACTCCGCCATCATCAACAGCGCGATCACCGACACCAGCACCCAGAATGCCAGTTCGCCGAACCACAGGGCGGCGGTCGCGATCGCGATCATGCCGATGCTGGCGAATATCCGCAGCCGAACGTCCGAAGCCGATTTCGGGCCGTCGCGCGGGGGAATCGGGGGGGCGTCGGTCACAGCCCGCCGAACCGGCGCTGGCGACGGCCGTAATCGGCAATGGCGTCGCGGATCACACCCTCATCCACATCGGGCCAGAGCGTGTCGATGAACATCAGCTCCGCATAGGCCGCCTGCCACAGCAGGAAATTCGACAGCCGCACTTCGCCCGAGGTGCGGATCATCAGGTCGAGCGGCGGCAAGTCGCGCGTCGCCAGTTCGCGTTCGATCGCCGCTTCGTCGATCGCGTCTGCGGTCATGGCGCCGTTCGCGACCTTCACCGCCAGCGCGCGCGCCGCGCCGACCAGTTCGGCCTGGGCACCGTAATTGAGCGCGATCACCAGAATCGGCCCCGTATTGCCCGCGGTCCGTGCGATCGCGTCGTCGATCATCGCGACGATATCGGATTTGAGCACCCGGTAATCGCCGATCACCCGCAACCGCACATTCTCGGCAATCAGGTCGTTGACCTCCGACGACAGGAAATGCCGCAGCAGCCCCATCAGATCGGCGACTTCATCCTCGGGCCGCCGCCAGTTCTCGGACGAAAAGGCATAGAGCGTCAGGACCTCGATGCCCAGATCGCGCGCCGCACGCGTCGCCTTGCGAACTGCCTCGACGCCCTTCTTGTGCCCGGCGATGCGCGGCAACCGCCGGGCCTTCGCCCAGCGACCGTTGCCGTCCATGATGATGGCGACGTGACGCGGGATGGTGGTCTCGCCCGCATTTTCGACAGGCACAGGTTCGCTTGCCATGATCTGGCCCCTCAGCGCTCGCACTGAGCCTGTCGAAGGGCGTCGAGACACCCCTCGACAGGCTCAGGGTGAGCGCGGACGGAACCGAAAGCTGGGCGATGAATCACTGACCCAGGATTTCCTTTTCCTTCGACGCCGCCGCCGCGTCGATGTCGGCAATGGTCGAATCGGTCAGCTTCTGGACTTCGGTTTCGAGCTTCTTGCGCTCGTCCTCCGAAATCTCGCCCTTCTTCTCGTCGGTCTTCAGCATGTCCATCCCGTCGCGGCGCACGTTGCGCGCGGCGATGCGGGCTTTTTCCGCATATTGACCGGCGAGCTTCGCCAGTTCCTTGCGGCGCTCTTCGGTCAGGTCGGGGATCGGCAGGCGGATATTCTGCCCGTCGACGATCGGGTTGAGGCCAAGCCCCGCCGAACGGATCGCCTTGTCCACGGGACCGACATTCGACTTGTCCCACACCTGCACCGACAGCATTCGCGGCTCGGGCGCCGACACCGTCGCGACCTGGTTCAGCGGCATGTTCGCACCGTAAACCTCGACCGTTACCGGATCGAGCAGGCTGACCGACGCGCGCCCGGTGCGCAGCCCGCTCAGATCGCCTTTCAACGATTCGACCGAACCCGCCATGCGGCGTTCCAGATCGGCCTTGTTGTAAGCGGCCATGATGCAATCCTCTCTGTCTTCAAATTAGCTTACTGCGCTCAGCCTGAGCGCAAGGAATGGGTTCAACTCGCGTCGTTCCGCACGATCGTCGAAATGCCCTCGCCACGCAGGACGGCGGTCAGATTGCCCTCGTCGCGAATATTGAACACCACGATCGGAATGTCGTTGTCGCGGCACAGCGCCACCGCGCTCGCGTCCATCACCTTCAGGTCGTCGGCAAGCACCCGGTTGAACGACAATTCGTAGTAACGGGTGGCGGTCGGCACCTTTTTCGGGTCGGCATCGTACACGCCATCGACGCTGGTGCCCTTGAACAGCGCGTCGCAATTCATCTCCGCCGCGCGCAGCGCCGCGGTGGTGTCGGTGGTGAAGAACGGCAGGCCGGTGCCCGCCGCGAACAGCACCACGCGCCCCTTCTGCATATGCCGTTCCGCCTTGCGCCGGATATAGGGTTCGCAGACGCTCGCCATCGGGATCGCCGACTGGACGCGGGTTTCGACCCCCGCCTTTTCCAGCGCGTTCTGCATGGCAAGCGCGTTCATCACGGTTGCGAGCATGCCCATATAATCGGCGCTCGCCCGGTCGAAGCCCTGTGCGGCGCCAGCCAGCCCGCGAAAGATATTGCCGCCGCCGACGACCATGCAGATCTCAAGCCCCGCCTCCTTCGCCGCCTTCACCTCGCGCGCCACGCGTTCGCAGGTTGCGGGATCGATGCCGAACTGGCCCGACCCCATCAGGACTTCGCCCGAGAGTTTCAGAAGGATGCGTTTGAATTTCGTGGCGGGCATGGAGTCACTTGTGTTGCGGGCGGGAGATTGAAGCGCGCGGACCTTAGAAGCGGCGCGCGGCGATGCCAAGCGGGGATGCGCGCGACTCTCTCTCCAAACCGTCGCCCCAGCGAACGCTGTAGCATCCGGTCGCAAGGTTGATGCATCCGGCACGATATCCCAGCTTTCGCTGGGATGACGGATTTTTTTACGGAGGCGGATAGCGCGTCAACGAAAAAGGGCGGCCCCAATGGAGCCACCCTTTCCTGTCTCACGAACCAATCCGCAATCGGATCAGTTCTTGATCCCTGCGGTCGCCGCCACTTCGGCTGCGAAGTCGCTTTCTTCCTTCTCGATGCCTTCGCCAAGCTGGAAGCGGACATAGTCCTTGAGCACGATGGTCGTGCCCGCGTCCTTCGCTGCCTTCGCGACGACGTCGGCGACCGGGGTCTTGCCGTCCATCACGATCGGCTGGCTGAGCAGCGCGTTTTCCTTGGCGAATTTCTTCACCGATCCTTCGACCATCTTGGCGATGATGTCGGCGGGCTTGCCCGATTCAGCTGCCTTTTCGGTCGCGATCTGGCGCTCGCGCTCCAGCACGTCCTGGTCGAGACCGGTTTCGTCGAGCGCCAGCGGGAAGGCCGCCGCGATGTGCATCGCCAGCTGCTTGCCGAGCGGTTCGAGCACATCGACGCCCGCATCCGATTCAAGCGCGACGAGCACGCCGATCTTGCCGAGACCGGGCGATGCCGCATTGTGGACGTAGGGGATCACCGCGCCCTTCGACACTTCGAGGCGCTTTGCACGGCGCAGCGACTGGTTTTCACCGATCGTCGCGACATTGTTGGTCAGCGCTTCCTCGACGGTCTTGCCCGACGGCATCGCCTGGCCCTTGAGCGCTTCGATATCGTCGCCCGATTCGAGCGCGATCGCGGTTACCTCGCGGACGAACGACTGGAACTGGTCGTTCTTGGCGACGAAATCGGTTTCGGAATTCACCTCGACCGCCGCACCCTTGGTGCCGGCGACGGCGACGCCGACCAGACCTTCGGCGGCAGTCCGGCTCGACTTCTTCGCAGCGGCCGCAAGGCCCTTGGTGCGCAGCCAGTCCATCGCCGCTTCCATGTCGCCGCCATTTTCGCTCAGCGCCTTCTTGCAGTCCATCATGCCGGCGCCCGAACGCTCGCGCAGTTCCTTCACCGCTGCTGCCGTGATCTCGGCCATGTTCAATTCCTTTGTCTAACGGCCCGAAGGCCCTGAATATCAAAACCCGCTCGCACTGAGCTTGTCGAAGTGCCGTCCTTCTTCCTTGTGACAAGGGAAAGACAGTGCTTCGACAGGCTCAGCACGAACGGGAAAGAACGTGTCGAAGCGGACGCCTTACGCGTCGATCTGGCGCTCGCCCTCGGCGGCCGTTTCCGGCTCGGTCGATGCGGCGGGTGCTTCCGGCTCGGCGGCAGCGGGTGCTGCTTCCGCTTCGGCAGGCGCTGCTTCGGCAGCGGGCGCTTCCGGCTCGCTCAGCGCCTCTTCCTTCGGCGGCTCGACCATCGCGCCCAGATCCTTGCCGGACTTCTGCATGGCTTCCTGGCCACCGCGGGTCGCGGCGATCGCCACGGCTTCGCAATACAGGCGGATCGCGCGCGCCGCGTCGTCATTCGCCGGAACCGGAAAGGCGATGCCGTCGGGCGAGACGTTCGAATCGAGGATCGCGACGACGGGAATGCCCAGCGTGTTGGCTTCCTTGATCGCCAGTTCTTCCTTGTTCGCGTCGATCACGAACATGATGTCGGGAATGCCGTTCAGGTCGCGGATACCGCCCAGCGACAGCTCGAGCTTGTCGCGCTCGCGGGTCAGGTTCAGCACTTCCTTCTTGGTCAGGCCGTGGGTGTCGCCCGACAGCTGTTCTTCCAGCGTCTTGAGGCGCTTGATCGAACCCGAAATCGTCTTCCAGTTGGTGAGCATCCCGCCCAGCCAGCGATGGTTGACGAAATGCTGGCCCGAACGGCGTGCGGCGTCCGCGATCGGCTCCTGCGCCTGGCGCTTGGTGCCGACGAACAGCACCTTGCCGCCCGATGCGACCGACGAGCTGATGAATTCGAGCGCGCGCGCGAACAGCGGCACGGTCTGCGACAGGTCGATGATGTGGACGCCGTTGCGATCGCCGAAAATGTACGGCTTCATCTTCGGGTTCCAGCGGTGCGTCTGGTGGCCGAAATGGGCGCCAGCTTCGAGCAGCTGGTGCATGGAGACGACGGGTGCCGCCATAGGATCAGTTCCTTTTCCGGTTATGCCTCTGGGAAGCGGGAACCGAAATCAGGCTTCCAAAGCCCTGTCCGGCACCGGTCTATGTGCTTCCCATGCGGGGTTGAGGGCGCGCCAATAGCCGAGCGGCGCCACGAAATCAACCGTTGACACGAGGAACGAATATAGAACATACCATGTTCAACAGCGGTTCGTGGAACCAGATGGTTACCGGACTGTTACCCGCCCCGACTCTCCGGGGCGGGAATCGATGGAGCCGAACATGGCAGTCACGGTCGCAATTCTGGTTTTCGCAGGCGCACTGGCCTTCACGCTGTGGGCGATCCACGCCACGCTTTCCGAGAAAAGCGCCGTCATCGTCGCGCTGTTGCGCGGCCAGCCCGATCCCCGTTTCGTGACGCAGCCCGTGCCGCGAGTCAGCCTTCGCCCGTCCCCGGTTCGGGTGCGCTACGCGACGCCGCAGGCGACGCACTGGCGCGCTGCCGCTTGATCCGACCATAAGCCCGGATCGAGAACGGGATCGACAGCAGGTACAGGATCGCGATTACCGACAGCGCGGGCCAGGGCGCGGAAATCACCGCCGCCGCAATCGCCGCGACGATCACGATCGCCTCGAACCGGATATTCTGGCGCAGTTTCACCGACGATGGCGACCAGGTGGCGATGCTTGAGACCAGCAATATCGCACAGAGCAGCAGCCACGGGCCGACCAGATAGGGCGACTGGAAGATCGGCTCGCCGGTCCAGATCCACAGATAAAGCGGCAGGAACGCGAGGATCGCACCCGCTGGTGCCGGAACCCCGGTCAGAAAGCCCGCCGATTTGTGCGGCTGTTCCGCCAGATCGATCCGCGCGTTGAAGCGTGCAAGGCGAAGCGCAGCGAACACCGCATAGACCAGCGCGATCGCCCACCCCCAGCGCGGCACGGTGACCAGCGACCAGAGATAGATGATCAGCGCAGGCGCGACCCCGAACGCCAGGCTGTCCGACAGCGAATCGAGTTCCGCACCGAATTTGCTCTCGCCGCGTAATGCCCGCGCTACGCGACCATCGAGACCATCGAGCAGCCCCGCGATCAGGATCATGACGATCGAGCGCTCCCATTCGCCCGAAATCGCAAAGCGGATGCCGGAAAGCCCGAAACACATCGCCGCCGCGGTAATCGCGTTGGGGGCAAGCGCCCGCAGCGGAATACCGCGGCTTGGCCGGGGCGCACGCATTATTGCGCGACGCCGGTAGCGGGCGTTGCACCGCGACGACCGATGACCGTTTCACCCGCGATCGCGCGCTGGCCGAGCGCGACTTGCGGCGCGACATCATCGGGCAACCACACATCGACACGGCTGCCGAAGCGGATGAGGCCGAAGCGCTGGCCCGCAACCACCATGTCGCCGGGTTTAACGAAGGTCAGGATGCGCCGCGCAAGCAGGCCCGCGATCTGGGTCACGCCGATCCGTTCGCCGCGAACGCCCTCGATCACCATGTGCTGGCGCTCATTCTCTTCGCTCGCCTTGTCGAGTTCGGCGTTCAGGAACTTGCCCGAAATATAGACGACGTCGCGCACGGTGCCGGGGATCGGCGCGCGGTTGATGTGGACGTCGAACACCGACATGAAGATCGACACGCGCACCAGCGGCTTGCTGCCCAAGGCGTTATCGCCTGCGAGTTCGGGCGGCAGCGGCACCCGCTCGATCATCGATACCAGCCCGTCGGCGGGCGATACGATCAGGTCGTCGCCCTGCGGCGTGGTCCGCACCGGATCGCGAAAGAACGCCGCGACCCATAAAGTGAAACCGGCGAGCGGCCACGCCACGAACCATCCGCCCAGCCACAGGCCGAGCAGCGTCGCGGCACCGGAAATCGCCAGATATTTGCGTCCTTCGGGATGGACGCCGGGGAAACGCCACTTTGCGGTCACGGTGCCGACCGGCGGCTTTTCGAGTGATGTCATGGTCGCGGTCTAACTACGGGGTTCCCGCAATACAATGCCGCTTTGGTCGAAGCGTTCCTCGAGGTGCCCCGTCCACGCCGGTTGATCCCGGCCACGCCTGCCCCTAGGACGCCTGCCAAACCTCCCTCAGACAAGAAGCGAGAGATAGATGGCGAAGATCAAGGTAAAGAATCCGGTCGTCGAGATCGACGGCGACGAAATGACCCGGATCATTTGGGAATGGATCCGCGAACGGCTGATCCTCCCCTATCTCGACATCGACCTCAAATATTACGATCTCGGCGTCGAAAAGCGCGACGAGACGAACGACCAGATCACGATCGACAGCGCCAACGCGATCCGCGAGCACGGCGTCGGCGTCAAATGCGCGACCATCACCCCCGACGAAGCGCGGGTCGAGGAATTCGGCCTGAAGAAGATGTGGCGGTCGCCCAACGGCACGATCCGCAACATCCTGGGCGGCGTCGTGTTTCGCGAACCGATCGTCATCAACAACGTGCCGCGCCTGATCCCCGGCTGGACCAAGCCGATCGTCGTCGGCCGTCATGCGTTCGGCGACCAGTATAAGGCGACCGATTTCAAGGTGCCCGGCGCGGGCAAGCTGACCATGAAGTGGGAAGGCGAAAACGGCGAAAAGATCGAAGAGGAAGTGTTCAACTTCCCCGCCGCCGGCGTCGCGATGGGCATGTACAATCTCGACGATTCGATCCGTGATTTCGCGCGCGCGTCGATGAATTACGGCCTCAACCGCAACTGGCCGGTCTATCTCTCGACCAAGAACACGATTCTCAAGGCTTATGACGGGCGCTTCAAGGACATCTTCCAGGAAGTGTTCGAAACCGAGTTCGAAGCGAAGTTCAAGGAAGCGAACATCGTCTACGAACACCGCCTGATCGACGACATGGTCGCATCGGCACTCAAATGGCACGGCGAATTCGTCTGGGCCTGCAAGAATTACGACGGCGACGTGCAGTCGGATCAGGTCGCGCAGGGCTTCGGCTCGCTCGGCCTGATGACCTCGGTGCTGATGACGCCCGACGGCAAGACGGTCGAGGCGGAAGCTGCGCACGGCACCGTCACGCGCCACTATCGCCAGCACCAGCAGGGCAAGGCGACCTCTACCAACCCGATCGCGTCGATCTTTGCCTGGACCGGCGGCCTGAAATATCGCGGCAAATTCGACGAGACGCCCGAGGTCGTGCGCTTCGCCGAAACGCTGGAAGCGGTCTGCGTCAAGACCGTCGAAAGCGGCGCGATGACCAAGGATCTCGCGATCCTGATCGGACCGGACCAGCCCTGGATGACCACCGAACAGTTCTTCGAAGCGATCCGTGCCAACCTCGAAACCGAAATGGGCAGCTGGCAGTAAGCCGCTCGCTCTAGCTCAAAGAAAGCCGCCGGAAGTCCATGCTTCCGGCGGCTTTTTTATTGTCCCTCACCCACCACAACCCCGTCATTCCCGCGAAGGCGGGAATGACGGGGATCAACTTACTTACTGCCGCCCCGGCGCGTTGCCGCGCCGGATAAATCGGGTGAACGCGCCCCACGCGTTCACCCGATTTATTCCCACTCGATCGTTCCGGGCGGCTTCGACGTATAGTCATAAGTCACCCGGTTCACGCCGCGCACCTCGTTGACGATCCGCGTCGCCACCCGCGGTAGGAAATCGCCCGGAAACCCAAACACTTCTGCCGTCATCCCGTCAGTCGACGTCACCGCGCGCAATGCCAGCACGCTGTCATAGGTGCGGCCGTCGCCCATCACCCCGACGCTGCGCACCGGCAGCAGCACCGCAAATGCCTGCCAGATCGCGTCGTACAGCCCGGCATTCCTAATTTCTTCCAGATAGATGGCGTCGGCTTTTCGCAGGATATCGCAGCGTTCCTTGGTCACCTCGCCCGGAATGCGGATTGCCAGGCCCGGCCCCGGAAACGGATGCCGCCCGACGAAAATCTCCGGCAAACCAAGCTCGCGGCCCAGCGCACGGACCTCGTCCTTGAACAATTCGCGCAAGGGTTCGACGAGTTGCATATTCATGCGCTCAGGCAGGCCGCCGACATTGTGGTGGCTCTTGATCGTGACACTCGGCCCGCCGGTAAAGCTGACGCTTTCGATCACGTCCGGGTAGAGCGTCCCTTGCGCGAGGAAGGCCGCACCGCCGATCTTTTTGGCTTCGTCCTCAAACACATCGATGAAGGTCTTGCCGATGAATTTGCGCTTCGCTTCGGGGTCGGTCAGACCGGCCAGTCCGTTCAGGAACAGCGCCTCGGCGTTCACATGGACGAGCGGGATGTTGTACGCCCCACGAAACAGGCTGACGACCTGATCGGCCTCCCCTGCCCGCATCAGTCCGTGATCGACGAACACGCAGGTCAGCTGGTCGCCGATCGCCTCATGGATAAGAACCGCGGCTACGGCCGAATCGACTCCGCCCGACAGACCGCAAATGACTTTTCCGTCGCCCACCTGCGCGCGGATTTCGGCGATCTTGGCGTCGCGAAACTCGGCCATCGTCCAGTCGCCCGCCAGGCCGCAGACATGCCGCGCGAAATTGGCGATCAGCCGTCCGCCATCGGGGGTGTGGACGACCTCGGGATGGAACTGCATCGCGTAATAGCGCTTCGCATCGTTCGCGATCACGGCATAGGGTGCGCCGGGGCTGGATGCGACCGGGCGGAATCCTTCGGCCAGCGCCGTCACCTTGTCGCCGTGGCTCATCCACACCTGATGCGTTTCGCCTTCGGCCCACAGCCCGTCGAACAGCTCGCAACCATCGGCGATCTCGATAAAGGCCCGCCCGAACTCGCCCGAATCGCCCAGCGTCACCTGGCCGCCCAACTGGTGCATCATCACCTGTTGCCCGTAACAGATGCCCAGCACCGGCAAACCGCTATCGAAGATGGCGTCGGGCACCCGCGGCGACCCGTCGTCCAGCACCGATGCGGGGCTGCCCGACAGGATGACGCCCGCCGGCTTCAACCGCTCGAACGCCTCGGCGGCAGTCGTGAACGGCGCAATTTCGGAATAGACCCCCGCTTCGCGCACGCGGCGCGCGATCAGCTGGGTGACCTGGCTGCCGAAATCGACGATGAGGATGTTCTGCGTGGGGCTGTCCATGCGCGCCCGCTTAGCCAGAAGCGCGCCGAGGGGAAAGGGGCGATCCCCAGATCAGGGTCCGCAGGTCCATAACCCCTGATAGCGCCGCTCGGCCCCGTCGGCACGCTGGGCCAGCAAGGTCGCGGCATAGTCGGGCGATTCGCCGCCCGACCTGCGTTCGCCGCGATCGATCGTTACGGTCATGCCGCGCCCGCCGAATGTAATGCCAGGCTCCATCGCGCCGAAGCCCCCATCGGATCGCGCCATCAGCCGTTCGGCATAACCGCCATTGCGGATCACCGCGACGCCGCGTGCGTCATCGCCGACATCGGCGCGCGCGATCATCAAGGACTGTCGCGCGTCTGCGAGCCGGAAGCTACACGCAAGTTCGCCAGGCAAGTCGGCTGCGTCGTCGGGCTGAAGCGGGGCGAGCGCGATGTCCGACCCGTCCCCGCCCCGGGTTTCGCCGATCGCGGGTTCTGCGGCGTCGGCGACCGGATCTTCGGCTGGCGGCGGCGGTGCTTCCGTCGGCATTTCCTCAGGCGCACCCACGTTCGTCGATGCCACCACATTGTTATCGGCATCGTTCGATACCGGCGCGTCCGAACAGGCGATCAGCGCCAGCGGCGCGGCAAACAGGAGCATGGTTTTCATACCCCTGCCAACGACCGCGCCGCTCCGCGCGTTCCCGCTTACTCGACGTTGGTCACCGTCATCCCCGTCCATTTGGCCGCAAAGGCCCACAGGTCGGCGGTTTCCTCGATCACCTTGTCGGTCGGTTTGCCCGACCCGTGCCCGGCGCGGGTTTCAATCCGCACCAGGTGCGGCTTCGGGCCAATATCCGCCGCCTGGATCGCGGCGGTATATTTGAAGGTGTGGCCCGGCACCACGCGGTCGTCGGTGTCCGCCGTCGTCGCCAGGATCGCCGGATAGACTTTACCGCTCGCGATGTTGTGATAGGGCGAATAGGCATAGAGCGTCCTGAAATCGGCTTCCTTCGACGGATAGCCGTAATCGTCGACCCAGTAGCGCCCGGCTGTGAACTTGTCGAAACGCGTCATGTCCATCACGCCGACCGCGGGCAGCGCCGCCGCGAACAGCTCGGGGCGCTGGTTGACCACCGCGCCGACCAGCAACCCGCCGTTCGATCCGCCCTGGATCGCCAGCCTGTCGGCCGTCGTCACGCCTTGCGCGATCAGGTCCTCGGCCGCGCCGATGAAATCGTCGAACACGTTCTGCTTGTTCTGGAGGCGTCCGCCATCGTGCCACGCCTTGCCATATTCGCCGCCGCCGCGAATGTTGGCGACCGCAAGCACGCCGCCCTGCTCCATCCACGCGACGCGCGACGAAGCGAAGCTCGGCAGCACCGAAATGTTGAACCCGCCATAGGCATAGAGTAACGTCGGCGCCGGGCCGGTCGCGCCCTTTTTCCGGACGATGAACATCGGCACCCGCGTTCCGTCCTTCGAACTGTAGAAACGCTGGGTCACATCATATTGCGCGGGGTCGAAATCGACCTTGGGCTGTGCCCACACCTCCGCCTTTCCGCTCGCCACGTCATAGCGATAGATGGTCGCGGGCGTGGCATAGCTGGTGAAGACGTAAAAGGTTTCGTTCTGGTCCTGCGCGCCGCCAAAGCCGCCCGCCGTGCCGATGCCGGGCAGGGTGACGGTGCCGTCGGGCTTGCCGTCGAGGGTAAAGCGCCGCACCTCGGTCTTGGCATCGACCAGATAGGACAGGATCAACCGGTTGCCGACCACCGACGCACCCGACAACACGGCGTCGTCCTGCGCCACCAGATCGCTGATCCGCACCTGATTGCCCGACACGTCGATCTTCACGACCTTTTCGCGCGGCGCGTCCTTGTTGGTGGTGAAGAAGAAGGTTTCGCCGACATTGCCGATCGCGGTCCAGTCATTCTCCAGACCCTTGATGATCGTGCGCGGCTGGAGCCTGGCGGCGCTCAGGTCGACCAGCGTGATCTCGTAACGGTTGTCGGTGCCTTCGGTGGTGGTGATGACCAGCCAGCGTCCGTCATCCGTCACCTGCGCCGAATGGCCCAGCGTCGGGCGATCGGGGGTCGCATAGACCAGCGTGTCCGCGGATTGCGGCGTGCCGAGGCGGTGGAAATAGACTTTCTGGTTTTCGTTCAGCGCCTGGAATTCCTGCCCCGCGGCGGGCTGTTCGAAGCGCGAATAATAGAAACCCGATCCGTCCTTCGCCCAGGCGAGGTTGGAGAACTTCACCCATTCCACCGTGTCGCTCGTTTCCTTGCCGGTCGCGACATCCAGCACCTTGACCGTGCGCCAGTCCGAGCCGCCGTCCTGAATGGTATAGAGCAGCTTGCTGCCATCTTCGCTGGGCACCCATTCGCCAAGCGCGGTCGCGCCATCGGCCGACCAGCTGTTGGGATCGATCAGTACCCTTCCCTGCCCGTTAAGCTGCTCACGGACGTAGAGCACCTCCTGGTTCTGCAAGCCCGAATTATGGCTGTAGAAATAGCGATGGCCCTTGTGCGTCGGGATGCCGAACCGCTCATAATCGAACAAGGCGGTCAGCCGCTGTTTGAACACGTCGCGGCCCGGCAGCGTCGCCAGATAGGCATCGGTCACCTTGTTCTGCGCGGCGACCCAGCTTGCGACCTCCTTGTCCTCGCGCACGTCGTTTTCCAGCCAGCGATACGGATCGGCGACCTTCACCCCGAATTGTTCGTCGACCACGTTCACGCGGCGCGTTTCGGGATAGTTGATGGGCGCGGTCATGCCGGTGGTGGTCTCCGATGCGGGTTGGGAAAAAGCGGGGGCTGCGAACAGCAGCGGCAGGGCAAGCAGCGACGCGCGGCGCATGAAACAATGTCTCCGATACGAGAAAGAGGCCGCACCCTAGAAAGGGGCGACCTCTTGCTCAAGTATCGAATGATACGGACGAATTACGCCGCTTCGTCAAAATCCTCGTCGCCCATTACCGGACCCGAATCCTGGCCCTTGGCCGACACGTCGCGATCGACGAATTCGATGATCGCCATCGGCGATGCGTCCGACATGCGCGGCCCCATCTTGATGACGCGGGTATAGCCGCCGTTGCGGTCCTTGTAGCGCTCGGCCAGAACGTCGAACAGCTTGCTGAGCTGAGCATCGTCGAGCAGCCGCGCGTGCGCAAGACGGCGGTTCGAAAGACCGCCCTTCTTCGCCAGCGTCACCAGCTTTTCGATATACGGGCGCAGTTCCTTCGCCTTGGCGACGGTGGTGGTGATCTGTTCGTGCTTGATCAGCGCTGCCGACATGTTGCGGAACAGGGCAATGCGGTGGGCCGAGGTCCGCTGAAGCTTACGGCCGCCTACGCGATGACGCATGGTATTTCCTTCTTCGTTCGTTAAGGGGCCGTTTTACGGAACCCCAGACCAGGTGGGGACGGATAGCCCACCAAATATTTCCGTCATTCCCGCCCTTCGACTGCCTGCCAAGGCAGGCGCTCAGGATAAACTTCGACAAAGTCGAAGGCGGGAATCCATATTCTCCGAAGCAGGCCCGACGCGGCAAAGCCGGGTCGTCGGACGGAGCCTTGCGGCTCCGCCGGCCGACGTAATCGCCAAGGCGTCGGATAGCGCGAACGCTATCCGCCTGCGATTACCCCAAAATCTCCTGCTCGAGCTTCTTCGCCATTTCCTCGATATTCTCCGGCGGCCATCCCGGGATTTCCATCCCCAGACGCAGGCCCATCGACGACAGCACTTCCTTGATTTCATTGAGCGACTTGCGCCCGAAATTGGGGGTGCGCAACATTTCGGCTTCGGTCTTCTGAACCAGATCGCCGATATAGATGATGTTGTCGTTCTTCAGGCAGTTGGCCGAACGCACCGACAGTTCCAGCTCGTCGACCTTCTTCAGAAGGTAACGGTTGATCTGCGCGGTATCGCCTGCCGTCTCGCCACCGGCTGCCGCCGCAGGTGCGCCGCTGACCGGAGCCGAACGCGCAACCGCCGAATCGTCGAAGTGGACGAACAGCGCCAGCTGGTCCTGAAGGATGCGCGCCGCGTACGCGATCGCGTCTTCGGGGGCGACGGTGCCGTCGGTTTCGACCGAGAGCGTCAGCTTGTCGTAATCGAGGTCCTGGCCGACGCGGGTCGGATCGACCTTGTAGCTGACCTGACGGACCGGCGAATAGAGCGCATCGACCGGGATCAGGCCGATCGGCGCATCGGCCGGACGGTTTTGAACCGCGGGGACATAACCCTTGCCGGTGTCGGCGGTCAGTTCCATGTTCAGCGTCGCGCCATCGTCGAGGTGACAGATGACCAGATCGGGGTTCATCACCTCGATATCGCCCGACACCGCGATGTCGCCCGCCTTGACTTCCGCCGGGCCGGTTGCCGACAGCTGGAGCCGCTTGGGGCCTTCGCCCTGCATCTTCAGCGCGATCTGCTTCACGTTCAGGACGATGTCGGTGACGTCTTCACGCACACCGGCCAGCGACGAGAATTCGTGCAGCACGTTTTCGATCTTGATCGACGTGACGGCCGCGCCCTGAAGCGACGACAACAGCACGCGACGCAGCGCATTGCCGAGCGTCAGGCCGAAACCACGCTCCAGCGGCTCGGCGACGAACGTCGACTTGCGCTTGGGATCCCCGCCAGCCTTCTTTTCGAGACCGTTGGGCTTCTTGAGTTCCTGCCAGTTCTTAGCATTGACAGACACGGGCTTCCCCTAGGTTGGGCAGGATTTAGGGGCCATCCTGCCGGAAACAGCCAAACCGGCCCGCGCAACACCCCGTCCATTGGGCATGCGCGCGCCGGCTTCGAAGACGAAAATCAGACGCGGCGACGCTTGGACGGGCGAACGCCGTTGTGCGGGATCGAGGTGACGTCGCGGATCGACGTGATCTGAAAACCGACCGCCTGAAGCGCGCGGAGCGCCGATTCGCGGCCCGAACCCGGACCCTTCACTTCGACTTCCAGCGTGCGGACGCCGTGCTCGGCGGCCTTCTTGCCGGCGTCTTCGGCGGCGACCTGAGCGGCATAAGGCGTCGACTTGCGCGAACCCTTGAAGCCCATCATGCCGGCCGACGACCACGAAATGGCGTTGCCCTGGGCGTCGGTGATCGTGATCATCGTATTGTTGAAGCTGGCGTTCACATGCGCGACGCCAGAGGTGATGTTCTTGCGTTCGCGACGGCGAAGACGCTGCGGTGCTTGTGCCATTGGATTCTATCCTGACCTGAAATCTCGTTGACGGAGAGCGGCGGGCTGTCAGCCTCAAGCCTGTCTCCGACGGAGTAATTAGCGCCCCGCGCTAATTACTTCTTCTTGCCTGCGATCGGCTTCGCCTTGCCCTTGCGGGTGCGCGCATTGGTGTGCGTGCGCTGGCCGCGAACCGGCAGGCCCTTGCGATGACGCAGGCCGCGATAGCTGGCGAGGTCCATCAGACGCTTGATGTTCATCGCGGTCTGGCGACGCAGATCGCCTTCCACGGTGTGGTCCGAATCGATGGTTTCGCGGATCTGGAGGACTTCCTGGTCCGTCAGGTCCTGGACGCGGGCAGTGTCCGCGATCCCCAGCTTCGTGATGATTTCCTTGGCTTTGGTCTGGCCGATGCCGTGGATATACTGAAGCGCGATCAATACGCGCTTGTTGGTCGGGATGTTTACACCCGCAATACGTGCCATGAGCTATGTTTCTCCCAGCTCCACGGGGCGGCATGGCAGCACACCCCATCTCGTCGCGTTGAACTTCCGAAACGCACGACACCGGCGCGCGCGAAAACAGCGCCGCCGGCCAACCGGGTTTCGGAATAAGGGGCAGATAGGCCCGCGAGCGGGGCGAGTCAAGCGGTGCGCGGGCTTAATAGCCCGATCGCACGCACAACGTATCTGCAAGATAGACACGCTGCCCCACCGTCTCAAGCGCCTGTCGCGCCGAACCGTTCCAACCGGCCTGGCGGCAGAACTGGTCAGCGCTCTGCTTCGCACAAGCCGAAGTCGGCGATCCACGCCGACACCCGAGCACCCGCCCCTCACCGCGCATCGACGGCGCCGGGTAGAATTCCGACGCCATCCCGCGCAGCGACCGGAAATCGCCCGGTGCCTGGCCACCACCGCCGCCGCTCCCGCCCAGCGGCCGCATCGACTGAAGCCGCCTCAGCAACCCCAGACGCAGGCCCAGATCGGGGGTGTCGCGATCGACGATGATGCAGTTGCCGCGATAATTGGCCTCCGGGCATAATTGCCAGGTGCCGCTGCGCACGCGGATCGACCGCACGCCCCAGGCCAGCCGCAGATCGGGCTGCTCGCGCTCCACCGCGACTGCCGGGCCGCGATAGTTGCTGTCGCGATAGATGGTTGCTTCGGCCCGCTGACCCCCCGTAGGCCAGCGGCGCTCGTCCTGATCCTGCGCGACCGCAGCACCCGCCGCCAGCACCACGCCGCCCGCCACAACCAACGCCCACCGTGCAGAAGCCGAAACCATCCTCGCCTCCCTTGCCAGCACGAGACCGGCTGGTCCCCCGCCTATATCGCGCGAAGGGTCTACCGATCGGGCGAGTCGGTCAAGCGATCAATCCCCCGCCTCTGCGGCACGCTTCAACCCCGCCGCCTGCTCGCCGATGACGCCGTCGACCAGCGGCGCGAGCTTGGCCGCATCCATGCCGGTATAGCCGCTGACGACATAGCGCACGACCAGCGCGGTGCCCTGTCCTGCGCCCATCATCTCGAAACTCAGCGTGCCCGTCACCGCCCCCTGTTGCAGCGGTCCCAGCGCACCCGACAGCCGGAGCAGCCGGTTCGGCGCGGCATGGATCACCCGCGCATGCTCCGCCCCGCCCCCATCGGGCAACGCCTCGCAGAAACATCCGCCGGGCAGCATCGCCATCGACAGATTGGCCGCATCCCCCGACCAGCTGTGCGCCTTAGACCACCAGCGCGAAGGTTCCGACAGCGCCCGCCACACCGCATCGGGAGTGGTGGCCACGGTCAGCTTGTGTTCGACGACGAAGGTCGATCCCTCGACCTTGACGACCTCGGCGGACGCCGGTGCGGTTGCGAGCAATGCCGGGATCAGGAGTGCAAGGCGCATGGGAACCTCTCGAACGAAATGCCGCGATCCTATCACCGGCGCGCTGCCCCGACACCCGTTCGTTTCGAACGCCGTCGAGAAACCTGTTCCGGTCAGTGGGATACGTTTCTCGACTACGCTCGAAACGAACGGGATTTGGATTCTTACAGGCAGAGCCTTCTCGCGCTCCGTGCTCCCGCGCAGGCGGAGTCCACAGCAATCGAGCGCCGACATCCGCCACCCTGGGCTCCCGCCGTCGCGGGAGCACTATCCCTCTCTCAGCGATATATGCTTTTCGCGAAGCCCCTTAAGCCGGGCGGGGTTCGCGTTCCAGGATCGCTTCGATCGCGCCCGATACATGGTCGATGTCCGCCATGCCGTCGACATGCTGGACGATTCCGCGCGCTTCGTAGATCGGCAGGATCGGCGCGGTCTTGGCACGATATTCGGCCATGCGCGTGCGGACGGTTTCGGCATTGTCGTCGGGCCGGCGCTTGAATTCGCCATGCCCGCATTTATCGCACACGCCCTCGACCTTGGGCAGCTTGTAGCGATCGTGATAGCCCGCGCCGCAATGGGCGCAGGTGAAGCGCCCGGTCACGCGATCGACCAGCGCCTCCTCATCGACCACCAGTTCGATGACGTGATGCAGGCTGCGTCCGCGCTCGGACAGCAGGCCGTCGAGCGATACCGCTTGCGCTTCGGTGCGCGGATAGCCGTCGAAGATCACGCCGGTCTCCGGCCCCAGCGCGTCGAGCGCTTCGCCGATGATCCCCGACACGATCTCGTCGGACACGAGTTGCCCCGCCTCCATCACCGCCTTGGCCTTTTGCCCGGTCGGCGTGCCTGCCTTCACCGCCGCGCGCAGCATGTCGCCGGTGGACAGCTGCACCATGCCGCGTTCGCTGACCAGACGGCTGGCCTGGGTGCCCTTGCCCGCACCCGGCGGTCCCAGCAGGATGATGTTCAAAGCACAGCCCCTCTTCGCCCTGGCCGATCGTACGACCGCTCAAATCAGCGGACGCGACCGCCCTTCAGCTTCGCCTTCTTGATCAGGTCGCCATACTGGTGCGCCAGCAGATGCGACTGGATCTGCGTCACGGTGTCCATCGTTACGTTCACCACGATCAGAAGGCTAGTGCCGCCGAGGTAGAACGGGATCGACATCGCCGACACCAGATATTCGGGCAGCAGACAGATCAGCGTCAGATAGGCCGCACCGACGACGGTGATCCGCGTCAGTACGTAATCGAGATAATTTTCGGTATTCTTGCCCGGACGGATGCCGGGGATGAACCCGCCATGCTTTTTCAGGTTTTCCGCGGTTTCTTCCGGGTTGAACACGACCGCGGTGTAGAAGAAGCAGAAGAAGATGATGCCCGCGCCATAGAGCGCCATGTAGAGCGGCTGGCCGTGCGCCAGATACTGGTTCATCCCGATCAGGAAGCTGCCCCAGGTCGAATCCGCCTGGCTGGCGTCCTGTCCGGCGAACTGGCTGATCGTCAGCGGCATCAGCAGCAGCGAGGATGCGAAGATCGGCGGAATCACGCCAGCGGTATTGATCTTGAGCGGCAGATGGCTGCGCTCGGCCTGTACCCCGCGCTGGGTCTGGCGCTTGGGATACTGGATCAGGATGCGGCGCTGGGCGCGCTCCATGAAGCAGATGAACAGGATCAGGCCGACCACCGCAACGCCGATCAGCGCCAGGCTGATCGCGCTGATGCCGCCCGAACGGCCACTTTCGAACAACTGCACCAGCGTCGTCGGCAGATGCGCGACGATACCCGCCATGATGATGAGGCTGATCCCGTTGCCGACGCCGCGGCTGGTGATCTGCTCGCCCAGCCACATCAGGAACATCGTGCCGCCGACGAGCGAAATGACGCAGCCGATGCGGAACAGCATCCCCGGCTGGATCACCGCCTGCGCACCTGCGGATGCGCCGAACGCTTCGAGGCCGACGGCGATGAAATAACCCTGGATCGCGGTCAGCCCGACCGTGCCGTAGCGGGTATATTGGTTGAGCTTCTTGCGCCCCGCTTCGCCTTCCTTCTTGATGGCGGCAAGCTGGGGGGACAGGCTGGTCGCGAGCTGAACCACGATCGACGCGGTGATGTACGGCATCACGCCCAGCGCGATCACCGACATCCGCTCGAGCGCACCGCCCGAGAAGGTGTTGAAGAAATCGAGGACGCCGCCCTGCGTCTGCTGCGCGAGCAGGTTCAGCTGGGTCGGATCGATGCCGGGCAGCGGCACATAGCTGAGCAACCGGAAGATAACGAGCGCGCCCAGCGTGAACCAAAGGCGCTTTTTCAGCTCGGTCGCCTTGCCGAATTTCGACAAGTTGAGGTTGGTTGCCATATTATCGGCTGCGGATGCCATGTGCGTAATCGTCCCGGAAACAAAAGCGGCGGAGATGCGTTACCCGCGCCCCCCGCCGCCCATATAGGGGTCTTGCCCAGCTTGTCTAAGGGGCTTTTGAACAAAGCCCCTCCCGTCCCCCAAATCCGTTCGTGTCGAGTAGGGTTCGAGCTTGTCGAGAACCCGTATCGAGACAGACCCCCTTTGGGGCGCTCCCTCGATATGCCTTCTCGATACGCGGCTGACGCCGCTACTCGAAAGCTACTCGGGACGAACGGTTAGGATCGGGCGCGAAGCCTCAGCCTCAGGCCTTCTTGGCGGCCTTCTGCTTGGCTTCCTTGTCGGCGATGCGCGCTTCGCGGGTCTTGCCCTTCTTGGCTGCCGCCTTTTCAGCCGCCGGGGTCACCTTGATGACCTCGACCGAACCGCCGGCCTTTTCGACCGCCTCGATCGCGCCCTTCGACGCGCCGGCCACGACGAACTTCAGCTTGGCCGAAATCTCACCCTTGCCGAGCAGACGGACGCCGTCCTTGCCGCCGCGTGCGACGCCAGCAGCCTTCAGCGCCGCGTGATCGATCGTCGCGCCCTTGTCGAGCGTGCCGGCATCGACCAGCTTCTGGATCGCGCCGAGATTTACTTCGGCATAATCCTTGGCAAAGATGTTGTTGAAGCCGCGCTTCGGCAGCCGCATGTGGAGCGGCATCTGGCCGCCTTCGAAGCCGTTGATGGCGACGCCGCCACGGCTCTTTTGACCCTTTTGGCCGCGCCCTGCGGTCTTGCCCAGGCCCGAGCCGATGCCGCGTCCGACGCGCACCCGGCCTTTGCGGGCGCCATCATTGTCGCGGATTTCGTTGAGTTTCATGGTCTGCACTCGCTTTCGCTTTGTTCGCGCTGATAAAATGAGGAAGGGGGCCGCATAGCCCCCTCCCCCGTGTCTGTCACCTGATAAGTCGAAAGGGCTTAACCCTCGACCGATACCATGTGTGCAACCTTACGGATCATGCCGCGCACCTCGGGGGTGTCCTTCAGCTCGACCGTCTTGTGCATCTTGTTGAGGCCCAGGCCGATCAGCGTCGCGCGCTGATCTTCGGTGCGGCGAATGGGCGAACCCGTCTGGGTCACCTTCACCGTGCCGGCTGCTTCTTTCTTAGCCATTGTCGCTTACTCCGCAATCGCAGCCGCATCCGCCTCGGCGGTCTGCGAACCACCGCGGCCGAGCAGATCGGCGATCTTCTTGCCACGACGCTGCGCGACCGACTTGGGCGAGGTCTGCTCGCCCAGCGCTTCGAAGGTCGCACGGATCATGTTGTAGGGGTTCGAGGTACCGACCGACTTGGTCACCACGTCCGCGACGCCCAGCGATTCGAAGATGGCGCGCATCGGGCCGCCCGCGATGATGCCGGTGCCGGGAGGCGCCGTGCGGACGGTCACGCGACCCGCACCGAAATGGCCGTTGCCATCGTGATGCAGCGTGCGGCCTTCCTTCAGGGGAATGCGGACCATCGCCTTCTTGGCAGCCGCCGTCGCCTTCGAAATGGCTTCCGGCACTTCGCGCGCCTTGCCATGACCGAAGCCTGCACGGCCCTTGCCGTCGCCCACGACGACCAGAGCTGCAAAGCCGAAGCGCTTGCCGCCCTTCACCGTCTTCGAAACGCGGTTGATGTGGACCAGCTTTTCGATCAGCTCTTCGCCGCCATCGTCCGGGCCGCCGCGACGATTGTCGCGTCCGCCACGATTGTCGCGACCGCCGCGACCGCGATTGTCGCCGCCGGGGCCGCCACGACCGCGGCCACCACGCGGGCCACGGCCCTGTGGAGCGCCCGCATCGGGTGCGCCCGCTGCTGCACCGGTGTTTTCCGCAGGCGCGGTCTGGTTGTTTTCGTCAGCCATGCCTTAAAACTCCAATCCGCCTTCGCGCGCGGCATCCGCCAGCGCCTTGACGCGTCCGTGGAACAGGAAACCGCCACGATCGAACACGACCTGCGTCACGCCGGCCTTCTTCGCGGCTTCCGCCACGCGCTTGCCGACTTCGGCGGCTGCTTCCTTGTTCGCGCCCGCCTTGCCGCGCACGTCCTTGTCCAGCGTCGATGCGGCGGCAAGCGTCTTGCCTTCCGCGTCGTCGATCACCTGGGCATAGATGTGCTGGCCCGAACGGTGCACCGAAAGCCGCGGACGGCCCGATCCACGCGCACGCAGCGCGGTACGATTGCGGCGACGCCGCTTCTCGAAGAGTGAGAGACCCTTGGTCATTACTTCTTCTTCCCTTCCTTACGGAAGATGAACTCGCCGTCATACTTGATGCCCTTGCCCTTATAGGGTTCGGGCTTGCGCCAACGACGGATCTCCGCGGCCATCTGGCCGACCTTCTGCTTGTCCATGCCCGAGATTTCGACCGTGGTCTGGTCGGGCGTCTTCACGTCGATGCCTTCCGGCACGTCCATATCGACATCATGGCTGTAACCGAGCTGCAGCTTCAGCTTGCGACCCTGTGCGCTGGCACGATAGCCGACGCCGGTGATCAGCAGCTTCTTGGAAAAGCCTTCGGTCACCCCGGTCACGAGGTTCTGAACCATCGTGCGCTGCATGCCCCAGAACGCGCGAGCGCGCTTGGTGTCGTTTGCTGGCGTCACCAGGATTCCACCATCGACGGTTTCATATTTGATGTCGTCGAACACCGGCATGGTCAGCGTGCCCTTGGGGCCTTTTACGCTGACGATCCCGTTTTCGATCGTCGCCGTCACGTTCGCGGGAACGGTGACCGGCTTCTTACCGATGCGGCTCATCAGAACACCTCCGCGAGCACTTCGCCACCGACATTCTGTTCGCGCGCTTCGGCGTCGGACAGAACGCCACGCGGCGTCGATACGATGGTGATGCCGAGGCCGTTGCGGACGATCGGCAGCTCTTTCGAAGCCGAATAGACGCGACGACCAGGCTTCGAGACGCGCGCGACATGCTTGATCGCAGGCTGGCCTTCGAAATACTTAAGCTCGATGCGGATGCCGGCGGCGGGTCCCATCTGCTCTTCGGAATAACCGCGGATATAGCCTTCGCGCTGCAACACGTCGAGGACGCGGGCACGCAGCTTCGACGCGGGCGTCAGGACACTGTCCTTGCGCGCGCGCTGGCCGTTGCGGATGCGGGTGAGCATATCACCCAGGGGATCGGTCAAAGCCATCTATCAGATCCTTACCAGCTCGACTTCACGACACCGGGGATCATGCCGCGATTGGCAAGATCGCGCAGCATCACGCGTGCGAGACGGAATTTGCGATAATAACCGCGCGGACGCCCGGTCAGTTCGCAACGGTTGCGGATGCGCGTCGGATTGCCGTTGCGTGGCAGTTCCGCCATCTTCAGACGAGCGATCAGACGCTCGGTCTCATCCAGGCTTTCGTCGTTCGCGATCGCCTTCAGCTTCGCATATTTGGGCGCGTATTTCGCGACCATCTTGCGACGCTTCTCGTTCTTGTTGATCGAACTCAGTTTCGCCATGACTTAAGTTCTTCCTTCCTTACGCAGCTTGCTTCGCTTCACCGTCCGCAGTTTCCTGCGGGAACGGGAAGCCGAAGAGACGCAGAAGCTCGCGGGCTTCCTCGTCGGTCTTAGCCGAAGTGGTGACGATCACGTCCATGCCGCGCACCTGATCGATGCGGTCATAATTGATCTCGGGGAAAATCAGCTGTTCCTTGATGCCGCACGCATAGTTGCCACGGCCATCGAACGACTTGGGGTTCAGGCCACGAAAGTCGCGAACGCGGGGAAGCGCGATCGTGATGAACCGGTCGAGGAATTCGTACATGCGTTCGCGGCGCAGGGTGACCTTGCAACCGATCGCCATGCCTTCGCGCAGCTTGAACTGTGCGATCGACTTCTTCGCCTTGGTCACGACAGGCTTCTGGCCGGCGATCAGCTCCATTTCGGACGCTGCCTGGTCGACCTTCTTCTTGTCCTGCGTTGCCTCGCCGACGCCCATGTTCAGGACGATCTTTTCGATGCGCGGCACTTCCATGACGTTCTTGTAACCGAACTTCTCGGTCATCGCCTTGGCGATCTTGTCGTCATAAAGCGACTTCATCCGCGGCGTGTATTGATCAGCCATTGATGACCTCCCCCGACTTCACGGCCACACGGACCTTCTTGCCGTCGCGCTCTTCGAAGCGGACGCGAGTGGGCTTGCCGTCCTTGGGATCGGCGAGTGCCACCTTCGAGATGTGCAGCGGCGCTTCCGAGCGCTCCAGGCCACCCTGCGGGTTCGCTTGGCTCGGCTTGCGGTGACGTACGGCAACGTTGACGCCGGCGACGAGGACCTTGCCGTCCTTCGGCATGGCCTTGGTGACTTCACCGGTGCGGCCCTTGTCCTTGCCGGACAGGACGACGACCGTGTCACCCTTCTTGATACGAGCGGACGCCATTACAGCACCTCCGGCGCAAGGCTGATGATCTTCATATAGCCGCGGCCACGCAGTTCGCGGACCACCGGGCCAAAGATACGGGTGCCGATCGGCTCCTCGTTCTTGTTGACGAGAACGGCGGCGTTGCCGTCAAACCGGATCACCGAACCGTCGGCGCGACGGATGTCCTTGCGCGTACGGACGATGACGGCGCGGTGCACGTCGCCCTTCTTGACCTTGCCACGGGGTGCCGCTTCCTTGATGCTGACGACGATGACGTCGCCCACACCGGCCGTGCGACGCTTCGAGCCGCCCAGCACCTTGATGCACTGCACCCGCTTCGCGCCGCTGTTGTCAGCGACGTCGAGATTGGATTGCATCTGGATCATCGATCCAATTCCTTCTCATATGGGTCCGATTTCTGACCGGAACCCGCCTTCTACACCCCCGCGAACGGAGGCCGTTCGGATGGCTCAGGCTTCCGCCGCGGCCGCAACCTCTTCGGGCGTCGCATGGGTGTTGACCCGTGCGATGACCTTCCAGGTCTTCAGCTTGGAGATCGGCGCGGTCTCTTCGATCCGCACGGTTTCGCCAGCCTTGTACTCGTTACCCTCGTCATGGGCATGATATTTCTTCGAACGACGGATGATCTTGCCATAGAGCGGATGTTTAACCTTCCGCTCCACCAGCACGACCACGGTCTTGTCGCCCTTGTCGGAAACCACGTTCCCGGTCAGCACGCGCTTCGGCATGGTTTCGTCCTCTTACTTTGCTTCCGAGCGCGAACGCTCGGCTTGCAGCGTCTTGATACGGGCGATGTCGCGACGGACTTCCTTTACCCGGCTCGACTTTTCGAGCTGGCTGGTCGCCGCCTGAAAACGCAGGTTGAATGCCTCGCGCTTCAGGTTGCCCAGGTCTTCCGACAACTGGTCGTCCGACTTGACCCGCAGATCACTTGCTTTGGTCATCGCTTTAACCCTCCAGGTGCGTCGTATCGCCGAGGCGAGCGACGACCTTGACCTTGATCGGCAGCTTCATCGCCGCACGCTCGAACGCTTCCGCCGCGAGCGGACCGGCAACGCCGTCCAGCTCGAACAGGATGCGGCCGGGCTTGACGCGGGCTGCCCAATATTCGGGCGAGCCCTTGCCCTTGCCCATGCGGACTTCGGCGGGCTTCGACGACACCGGCACGTCCGGGAACACGCGGATCCACAACCGCCCCTGACGCTTGATGTGACGCGTGATCGCGCGGCGGGCCGCCTCGATCTGGCGTGCGGTGATCCGGTCCGGCTCCATCGCCTTCAGGCCGTACGACCCGAAGTTCAGGCTGGTGCCACCCTTGGCTTCGCCATGGATGCGGCCTTTGAAGGCCTTGCGGAATTTGGTGCGCTTCGGTTGCAGCATTTCTCTATTTCCTTAGCGGCGCCAATTAACGGCGGTCTTCGCGCGCGGGACGCACGCCGGAGGTCTGAGCCTCCATCATCAGCCGGTCCTGCGCCATCGGATCATGACCCAGGATCTCACCCTTGAAGATCCAGACCTTGATGCCGCAGACGCCATAGGCGGTGTGCGCTTCGGCTTCGGCATAATCGACGTTGGCGCGCAGCGTGTGCAGCGGCACGCGGCCTTCGCGATACCATTCGGTACGCGCGATTTCCGCACCGCCCAAACGACCGGCGCAGGTGATCCGGATGCCTTCGGCACCCAGACGGAGCGCCGACTGGACCGCACGCTTCATCGCCCGGCGGAACGCGATGCGGCGTTCCAGCTGGTCCGCGATGCCCTGGGCGACGAGCTTGGCGTCGACTTCGGGCTTGCGGATTTCGACGATGTTCAGCGACACGTCCGACGAGGTCATCGACGCCAGCTTCTTGCGAAGCTTTTCGATGTCCGCGCCCTTCTTGCCGATGATGACGCCCGGACGGGCGGCATAGATCGAGATGCGGCACAGCTTGGCCGGACGCTCGATCACGACCTTCGAGATCGCGGCCTGCTTTAGCGTTTCGGTGATGAACTTGCGGATCTTCAGATCCTCAAGCAGCAGACGGCCATAGTCCGCGCCTTCGGCGAACCAGCGGCTGTCCCAGGTGCGGTTGATCTGGAGACGCAGACCGATCGGATTGCTCTTCTGACCCATGACTTACGCCTCTTCCTGCTCGCGAACGACGATCCGAAGGCGCGAGAACGGCTTCAGGATGCGAGTCGATTTGCCGCGACCGCGCGTTGCGAACCGCTTCATCGTGATCGACTTGCCGACCGACGCCTCGGCGACGACGAGCGCGTCGACGTCGAGATTGTGGTTGTTTTCCGCGTTGGCGATGGCCGAAGCCAGAACCTTGCGCGCGTCGATTGCCATCGCCTTCGTCGAAAACGACAGGATGTTCATCGCGTCGCCCGCCTTCTTGCCACGGATCAGGCCCGCGACCAGATTCAGCTTCTGGGCCGAACCACGGATCTGGGTGCCGACCGACAGCGCCTCGTTATCGGCGACGCGGCGCGGAGCTTTCTGCTTGCTCATCAGCGCTTGCCCTTCTTGTCGGCGGCGTGACCGGGGAAGTAGCGCGTGGGCGCGAATTCACCGAGCTTCATGCCGACCATTTCCTCGTTCACCGACACCGGCACGAACTTGCGGCCGTTATAGACGTTGAACGTCAGACCAACGAACTGCGGCAGGATCGTCGAGCGGCGCGACCAGGTCTTGATCGGTCCTGCGCGGTTGCCCGCATCCTGAGCGACTTCTGCCTTCTTCAGAAGGTGCAGGTCCACGAACGGACCCTTCCATACCGAGCGAGCCATTACTTCTTCCTCGCGTGACGGCTACGGATGATCATCTTGTCCGTCGCCTTGTTGTGGCGGGTGCGCGCACCCTTGGTCGGCTTGCCCCAGGGGGTGACCGGATGACGGCCGCCCGAGGTCCGGCCTTCGCCACCGCCGTGCGGATGGTCGACCGGGTTCTTGGCGACGCCGCGGGTCAGCGGACGCTTGCCCAGCCAGCGGTTGCGACCGGCCTTGCCCAGATTCTGGTTCTGGTTGTCCGGGTTCGACACCGCGCCGACCGTGCCCATGCAATTGGCATGGATATAACGCTGCTCGCCCGAGTTCAGTCGAACGATGACCATGCCGCGATCGCGGCCGACGACCTGCACATAAGTGCCTGCCGAACGTGCGATCTGACCGCCCTTGCCCGGCTTCATCTCCACATTGTGGACGATCGTGCCGACGGGCACCTGGCCCAGTTCCATCGCGTTGCCCGGCTTCACGTCGGTCTTCTTCGCCGCGATCACCTTGTCGCCGACGCCCAGACGCTGCGGCGCGATGATGTAGGCCAGACGATCCTTGCCAGCATCATCGGCGCCATAGTTGACGAGCGCGATGAACGCGGTGCGGTTGGGATCATATTCGATCCGCTCAACCGTGCCCTCGACATCCCACAGGCGGCGCTTGAAATCGACGATGCGATAACGCTGCTTGTGGCCACCCGCGATACCGCGGCTGGTGACGTGGCCCTTGTTGTTGCGGCCGCCGGTCTTGCGCTTGCCTTCGGTCAGCGCCTTGACGGGGCCTCCCTTGTGCAGGCCCGAGCGGTCGATGAGGACGAGCGCGCGGCGGGCCGGCGACGTCGGATTAAAATGCTTGAGTGCCATTGCCTCAGACCCCCGTCGTGACGTCGATCGAATCGCCGTCCTTCAGCGTCACGATCGCTTTCTTCATGTCCGAACGCTTGTAGGGAGCACCCTTCCAGCGCTTGGTCTTGCCCTTCTGGACGATCGTGTTCACGCCCGTGACCGAGACGTTGAACAGCGCTTCGACGGCTGCCTTGATCTCGGGCTTGGTCGCGGTGTTCGCGACCCTGAACACCACCGCGTTCTGCTCGCTGACGAGCGTCGACTTTTCGGTGATGTGGGGCGCGAGCACCACGTCGTAATGGCGGATATCGACCGCCTTGGTCGGCTTTTTAGCCATTGAAACGCGCCTCCAGCTTTTCGACAGCGGCGCGGGTCAGCACCAGCGTGTCATGCTTCAGGATATCATAGACGTTGGCGCCGACGACCGGCATCACGCTGATTTCCGACAGATTGCCGGCGGCCAGTGCGAAGCTGTTTTCGACCATGTCGCCATCGATGACGAGCGCTGTCTTGCCGAAGCCCAGCTTGGCCAGATCGCCCTTCAGCGCCTTGGTCTTGGCGTCCTTCAGCGTCAGCGAGTCCATGACGATCAGCGAACCCGCCTTGGCATGGCTCGACAGCGCCATCTTCAGGCCCAGCGCGCGAATCTTCTTGTTCAGCGACGGGTTGAAGTCACGGACGCGGGCGCCGTGCGCCTTACCACCGCCGATGAACACCGGAGCGCGACGATCGCCGTGACGCGCCGTGCCTCCGCCCTTCTGGCGACCGAACTTCTTGCCGGTGCGCGCAACGTCCGAACGCTCGCGGGTGCCGCGTGCGGTCGCACGACGCTTCTCAAGCTGCCAGGTGACGACGCGGTGCAGGATGTCCGCACGCGGGTCGAGACCGAAGACGTCATCGTTCAATTCGATGTCGCCCTTGCCCTTAGCGTCGAGGGTTTGAACCTTGATCTTCACGCTCAGCCCTCCTTGCCGGTTTCGGTGGCGCCATCGGCTTCACCCGCATCGGGATCGACCTTGCCTGCACCTGCATCATCGGCAGCGACGACGCCTGCAGCGACTTCTTCATCGCTCGGCAGCGCCGGAATTTCATGAACCGCACCTTCGTCCACCGAAGCGACGACGGGTTCGAGTTCCACGTTACGGTCGAGCAGACCCGCCGGATACGGCGCGTCGGCGTGACGATCGACCTTCACCGCGTCCTTGACGATCAGCCAGCCACCCTTCGAGCCGGGCACCGAGCCCTTGACGAAGATCAGGCCGCGCGCGGCGTCGGTCGACACGATTTCCAGGTTCTGCTGGGTGCGATTGCGTGCGCCCATGTGACCGGCCATCTTCTTGTTCTTGAAGACGCGACCCGGATCCTGGCGCTGACCGGTCGAACCATGCGCACGGTGCGAAACCGAAACGCCGTGGGTCGCACGCATACCGCCGAAGCCCCAGCGCTTCATGGCACCGGCAAAGCCCTTACCCTGGGTCACGCCCTGGATATCGACCATCTGGCCAGCGACATAATGGTCGGCGGCGATTTCCGCGCCAACCTCAAGCACCGCATCGTCGGCGACGCGGAATTCCACCAGCTTCGCCTTGGGCTCCACTTCGGCCTTGCCGAACTGGCCCCGCTGCGGCTTGGCGACATTCTTGGACTTGGCCGATCCAGCACCGAGCTGGACGGCGACATAGCCATCACGATCTTTTTCGCGAACCGAGACGACCTGCAACCCGTCCAACTGAAGCACGGTAACCGGCACATGCCGACCATCGTCCTGGAACAGGCGGGTCATCCCCATCTTCTTCGCGATCACGCCAGTACGCATGATCCATTCACTCCTATAACAGAGGCCCACGAGAACCCCATGTCCCCGCGGGCGTGACCGGGACCCCATCGAAGCATTACTTCAATGGGAACCCACCAACCCTGATTTCGTTACGAGCCCCCGTCCGGGCTGAATGTCCCGGCCAAAGCCGGAACAAGACGGGGGACGCAGGCCCGAGGCGAACCCCGGCGGTATCCCTAACTTGTCTCTGAGGTGTTACCCTCGCGGCTCACCCGGTTCGGGGAGCCTGTTTCCGGCCAAGCGGCGCGAAAACGAATCTCGTCGTGTTCGAGAAGCGGCGTCCTTACGCCAGCTTGATCTCAACATCAACACCCGCTGCGAGATCGAGCTTCATCAGCGCATCGACCGTCTGCGGAGTCGGCTGAACGATGTCGAGCATCCGCTTGTAGGTGCGGGTCTCGAACTGCTCGCGCGACTTCTTGTCGATGTGCGGGCCACGATTGACCGTGAATTTGTCGATATGGGTCGGCAGCGGAATGGGGCCACGGATCAAAGCGCCGGTGCGGCGCGCGGTGTCGGCGATGTCGCCGGCAGCCTGGTCGAGCACGCGATGGTCGAACGCCTTCAGGCGAATGCGGATATTGTTGTCCATGTCCCTACCGATGCGAAAGAGCGGGGCTGCTCTTCATTCGTCAACCCGGCGAATACCGGGGTGACGGCCGAAGGCCGCCTCTTGCTGGTTCAAACGAAAACTGAAGGCGGGCCATTACAGCGGTGGACCGCGGGGATCAACCCTGGATTTCGGATTTTCTTCGGAAACGGGGATATTCTACGCCGAACCAGTCCGGCAGGCTTACCAGCAATGCCCGGTCGCCTGCCCCCGCTCCGGAATGATCCGCAAGCGACGGTTGCCCCAATAGGTGATGTCGATCGAGATTCGCACCGGCGAGCCCGCCCTGGTCAGGATGCGCTGGTCGCCGCGATCCTCCTCGCCGGTCCGGCATTCCTGCCATCCGTCAGCCACCATCGCATTTCCGACCCGCGACAGCGCCGACTGGTCGGTCTCGCTCCACAGGCTCAATTCGTGGAACCCGCTCGCGCCGTCGCGCCCAATTGCATCCACCGCGGCGTGATAGGGTCCCCCTCCCCCAAACTCCACGCCCTCCCGTCGACAGCGCAGATACCGGCCCAGCTCCATGCAGCGCGCAAATCCGGCGCTGCGGGCGAAATCCAGATCGCCGGTGACGGGCAGGCCTTCGAACGACAGGTTGGCGGGCGGAGGCGCGTCCGGTTCACGGTCACAGGCGGTGAGCAGACCCAACGCCAGAAAGATCATCAGATATCGCATTGGCCTCACCCTACCCCTTCGTTTCGAGCGAAGTCGAGAAACACATCACGACCGCCAGGATCGCGTTTCTCGCCTTCGCTTGAAACGAACGGATGATGTTGTGACATGCCCGATGGCGAGCGTCGCTGAACCCGGTACAGTTCCAAACCAGTCCATATCGTCAACGAAAAAGCCCGGCCTCCCTCACGGGAAGCCGGGCCTTCTTGTCTCCAACCCCTAAGCGGGGTCGAATACTTACTTGTCGATCGCGCTCACGACGCCCGCGCCGACGGTACGACCGCCTTCACGGATGGTGAAGCGCTGGCCGACGTCCATTGCGATCGGCGCGATCAGCTTGATGCCGAGCGCGACGTTGTCGCCGGGCATGACCATTTCCGTGCCCTCGGGCAGTTCGACGGTGCCGGTCACGTCGGTCGTGCGGAAGTAGAACTGCGGACGATAGTTCGCGAAGAACGGCGTGTGACGGCCGCCTTCTTCCTTCGACAGCACATACACTTCCGACTTGAATTCGGTGTGCGGCTTGATCGAACCGGGCTTGCAGAGCACCTGACCACGCTCGACTTCGTCGCGAGCGACGCCGCGGATCAGCGCGCCGACGTTATCGCCAGCCTGGCCCTGGTCGAGCAGCTTACGGAACATTTCGACGCCCGTAACGGTGGTCTTGCGGACTTCCGGGTGGATGCCGACGATTTCGACTTCTTCGCCAACCTTGACGATGCCGGTTTCGACGCGGCCGGTGACGACCGTGCCGCGACCCGAGATCGAGAACACGTCTTCGATCGGCATCATGAACGGCTTGTCGAGCGGACGCTCGGGCTGCGGGATATATTCGTCGACGGCCTTCATCAGTTCCAGAACCGCGTCCTGGCCCAGCTTCTGGTCCGAACCCGACAGCGCGCAGGTTGCCGAACCCTTGATGATCGGAATGTCGTCACCGGGGAATTCGTACGCGCTCAGCAGCTCGCGGACTTCCATTTCGACGAGTTCGAGGATTTCCTCGTCATCGACCAGATCGACCTTGTTCAGGAACACGACCATTGCGGGCACGCCGACCTGGCGCGCGAGCAGGATGTGCTCGCGGGTCTGCGGCATCGGGCCGTCGGTTGCCGACACGACCAAGATCGCGCCGTCCATCTGCGCCGCGCCGGTGATCATGTTCTTCACATAGTCGGCGTGGCCGGGGCAGTCGACGTGCGCATAGTGGCGGTTTTCGGTTTCATATTCGACGTGTGCGGTCGAAATGGTGATGCCGCGCTCACGCTCTTCCGGTGCCTTGTCGATGTTGGCGAAATCAACAGCGGTG
The DNA here is from genome assembly GCF_054457155.1 of Sphingomonas aestuarii. Taxonomy (NCBI): domain Bacteria; kingdom Pseudomonadati; phylum Pseudomonadota; class Alphaproteobacteria; order Sphingomonadales; family Sphingomonadaceae; genus Sphingomonas; species Sphingomonas aestuarii. The sequence goes on from NZ_JBTKVV010000001.1 coordinate 347,235, forward strand.
CCGCCCGAAGTTTCTGCCAGCACCTTGGTGATCGCTGCGGTCAGCGAGGTCTTGCCGTGGTCGACGTGACCGATGGTGCCGATGTTGAGATGCGGTTTGGTCCGCTCGAATTTTGCCTTGGCCATTGTTTCCTACCTTCTCAAGTCTTGATCCGCGCCGCATGGGGAATCGCTGGAACGCGGCCCCATAGCGGTTGGGTTTCGATAATGCCAGCCCTGGTTAAGCCAGCTTAGCCTTCACTTCGTCGGCCACATTCTGCGGCACTTCGTCATAGTGCGAGAACTGCATCGAGTATTGCGCGCGGCCCTGGGTGAAGGACCGAAGCGAGTTCACGTAACCGAACATGTTCGCCAGCGGGACCATCGCTTCGACAACCTGTGCGTTGCCGCGGCTGTCGGTGCCCTGGATCTGGCCGCGACGGCTGTTCATGTCGCCGATGACGTCGCCCAGATAGTCTTCCGGGGTGACGACTTCCACCTTCATGATCGGCTCGAGCAGCGTGATGCCCGACTTCTGGGCCGCTTCGCGCATGGCGCCGCGGGCACAGATTTCGAACGCCAGGGCCGACGAGTCGACGTCGTGATACGCGCCGTCATACAACAGGATTTCGAAATCGATGATCGGGAAGCCGACCAGCGAGCCCGTTGCCGCCGTTTCGCGGAAGCCCTTTTCGATCGCCGGGATATATTCCTTCGGAATGTTACCGCCCTTGATCTCGTCCTTGAAGATGATGCCCGCGCCGCGCTCGCCCGGCGTCAGCTTCACCTTCACGCGGCCGAACTGGCCGGTGCCGCCCGACTGCTTCTTGTGGGTGTAGTCGAGGTCGACCGGCTTCTTCAGATACTCGCGATACGCCACCTGCGGCGCGCCGACATTGGCCTCGACCTTGAACTCGCGCTTCATGCGATCGACCAGGATTTCCAGGTGAAGTTCACCCATGCCCTTGATGATCGTCTGGCCCGATTCATGGTCGGTGGTCACGCGGAACGAGGGATCCTCGGCAGCCAGACGATTGAGCGCGACGCCCATCTTTTCCTGGTCGGCCTTGGTCTTGGGTTCCACCGACAGCTCGATCACGGGTTCCGGGAACTCCATGCGTTCCAGGATGATCGGCTTGGCGGTGTCGCACAGCGTGTCGCCGGTCGTCGTTTCCTTCAGACCCGCAATCGCGACGATGTCGCCCGCGCGCGCTTCCTCGATGTCCTCACGGCTGTTCGCATGCATCAGGAGCATACGGCCGATCTTTTCCTTCTTGTCCTTCACCGAGTTCAGATACTGACCCTTGGTGAGCGTGCCCGAATAGATGCGCGCGAAGGTGAGCGAACCGACGAACGGATCGTTCATGATCTTGAACGCGAGCAGCGACATCGGCGCATCGTCGGCGGGCGGACGCGAATCCGGGGTTTCGCCGTCGAGCTTCACGCCCTGAACGTCGGGAATGTCGAGCGGCGAGGGCAGATAGTCGACCACCGCGTCGAGCAGCGGCTGAACGCCCTTGTTCTTGAACGCCGAGCCGCACAGGATCGGCACGAACGCCATCTCAAGCGTGCCCTTGCGGATCAGCTTCTTCAGGTCGGCGACCGAAGGCTCGTTGCCTTCGAGATACGCTTCCATCAGCGCGTCGTCCTGCTCGACGGCCATTTCGATCAGGTCGCTGCGATATTTGGCGGCCTTTTCCTTCAGGTCGTCGGGGATGTCCTGATATTCGAACTTCGCGCCCAGCGACTCTTCGAGCCAGATGATCGCGCGGTTCTCGACCAGATCGACCAGGCCCTTGAAGCCGCCTTCCATGCCGATCGGCAGATACAGGACCGCCGGACGCGCGCCCAGGCGCTCGACGATCGTGTCGACGCAGTAATAGAAGTCCGCACCGGTGCGATCGAGCTTGTTGACGAAGCACATCCGCGGCACGCCGTACTTGTCGGCCTGACGCCACACGGTTTCCGACTGCGGCTCGACGCCGGCAACGCCGTCGAAACACGCGACCGCACCGTCGAGCACGCGCAGCGAACGCTCGACTTCGATCGTGAAGTCGACGTGGCCGGGGGTGTCGATGATGTTGATCAGATGCTCTTCACCCTTGCCCTCTTCGGCGCGCCACTTGCAGGTGGTTGCTGCCGAGGTGATGGTGATGCCGCGCTCCTGCTCCTGCTCCATCCAGTCCATCGTCGCGGTGCCTTCGTGCACTTCGCCGATCTTGTACGACTTGCCGGTGTAGTAGAGGATGCGCTCGGTGGTCGTGGTCTTACCGGCGTCGATATGCGCCATGATGCCGATATTGCGATAGCGCTCGAGCGGATGGCTGCGGGCCATGATCGTAACTCCTGTGCCTTGCGGCGTTCGAAAAAGAGACTGCACTCAATTCCGTTCGGGCTGAGCTTGTCGAAGCCCTGTCCTTTCTTCCGAGGAAGAAGTGCAGCCCTTCGACAAGCTCAGGGCGAACGGTGATTGGAGGTGGGCCGCACGGCCCACCCCCATATAGGTCTTACCAGCGATAATGCGAGAATGCGCGGTTCGCTTCCGCCATGCGGTGCGTGTCTTCGCGCTTCTTCACGGCATTGCCGCGGTTGTTGGCCGCATCCATCAGCTCGCCCGACAGGCGCGCGGCCATCGTGTTCTCGCTGCGCGCGCGCGCGGCGGTGATCAGCCAGCGGATCGCCAGTGCCTGGGCGCGCTCGGGGCGCACTTCGACCGGAACCTGATAGGTCGCACCGCCGACGCGCCGCGAACGGACTTCGATGCCCGGCGCGATGTTGTTCAGCGCGTCATGGAACACGCCCACCGGCTCGCGCTTCGCGCGCTGCTCGACGGTTTCGAGCGCGCCATAGACGATCTTTTCGGCAACGGCCTTCTTGCCGTCCAGCATGACCGAATTCATGAACTTCGAAAGGACCACATCCCCGAACTTGGGATCCGGCAGAATTTCCCGCTTCTCGGGACGACGACGACGAGCCATCAGATATTCCTTCTTAAAACTTCAGCCCTTGAATGATCGCAACAGCGATCGGCTTACTTCGGACGCTTGGCGCCGTACTTCGAACGGGACTGCTTGCGGTCCTTGACACCCTGGGTATCGAGAACGCCGCGCAGGACGTGATAGCGCACGCCGGGAAGATCGCGCACACGACCGCCACGGATCAGCACGACGCTGTGTTCCTGGAGGTTGTGGCCTTCGCCCGGAATGTAGCTGATGACTTCGCGCTGGTTCGTCAGGCGAACCTTGGCGACCTTGCGAAGCGCCGAGTTCGGCTTCTTCGGGGTCGTCGTATAGACGCGGGTGCAGACGCCGCGCTTTTGCGGGTTCTGGTCCATCGCAGGGACCTTCGACTTGGCCTTCTGCGGGTCGCGGCCCTTGCGGACCAACTGGTTGATCGTTGGCATGAAGCCCTTCACCTTTTTGTTGCCGGAAAACCCGGCGGTTACTCTGCTGGAGCCCCTGGTCGTGCAATACAAGAAGGCCTGGCAGGCAACGCCCCCCGGCCCTCGTCTCCAACAACGTTCAGCTCTTGCGCCCCAAACGCACGACCGGAAGGTCGCGGGAATCGGCATCGCCGACCGCTTGGGAACGGCGGGCCTATACGCGCGAGGGGTGAGAGCGTCAACAGCGCGGGAGGTGAGTACGGGCGGCGGGGAGGACGATTGCCGCACCGCCAGTTCGGCACCGTCCGGTCAGTCTGTTGTGTTCAGCCCAAACAACCTGGCGAGCGCATCCGACACGGTTTTGGCGTCACGCTCGCCCAGCCGCGTGGCACACCAAGCAACATCAAGCCGCCCCTGCCCGACAATCAGCATGAGCATTCGGTCGGCATCGGCTAGCCAGCCCCTCTGCACGCCGATGGCAACACGCACGAACAGCAGCAGCAGCGCCGCCACGTCAAAACGGCGATACGTAGCGGTTGATTGATACCGCAGGCAAATAGCGGGCAACGTAGACCATAAACCGTTCGTCGGCACCGTCAGCGACATCGACCGGTTCAACCCGAACTAGTGGCCTGCGCCAGAACCCGCGGCCTTGATGCAGGCGAATCTCCAATCGCTTTCCAAGCTGAAGGCCGCTCGATCGCATTGGGACTATACTGATCGATTCGATCTGATCCCAGTCGATCCGACCCCGCAAAATTGCCGGATGAACGCCGATCCCGCGCGGCCCGGCAACAGCGGCGACCGGATCCATCACCCGCCTAAACATCGCGAACGCCAGCAGTCCAAAAGCCAGCGTTGCCAATGCCGCTCCGAGCGAGATGCCAAACATCACCGTGTCCTGCACAAAGCTCTTGAACAAATGTGCGTTACGTAGGCCCGATGGCGGCAATTCCTCATGATTGACGGCAAGATAGAGCATCCAGGACGTAAGCGGCACGGCGAAAATGCCGACGCAGCCGAGCGGAACCGTTGCGAAGCGAAGTTCGGCGATCACCGGTTCGCTCAAGGCCCTATCTCCGCTCACCGCTCACGCTCAGATATGCAACGCCCGCCCATAAGCCGCGAGGACGCTTTCGTGCATCATCTCGCTCAGCGTCGGGTGCGGGAAGACCGTGTTCATCAACTCGGCCTCGGTCGTCTCCAGCGTCTTGCCGACGGTATAGCCCTGAATCAGTTCGGTCACTTCCGCGCCGACCATGTGCGCGCCAAGCAATTCGCCGGTCTTGGCGTCGAACACCGTCTTGATGAAGCCTTCCGCCTCTCCGAGCGCGATTGCCTTGCCGTTGCCGATAAACGGGAAGGTGCCAGCCTTGACCTCATAACCCGCTTCCTTGGCCTTGGCTTCGGTAAGCCCGACCGAGGCGACCTGCGGGTGGCAATAGGTGCAGCCGGGAATGTTGAGAACGTCCATCGCGTGCGGGTTCACATCCTTGTTGCCCAACGCCTGAGCGATGGCCTCCGCCGCGATTACCCCTTCGTGGCTGGCCTTGTGCGCGAGCCAGGGCGGCGCGGTGACATCACCGATCGCCCACAGGCCATCGACATTGGTGCGGCACCGCCCATCGGTCTTGATATGCCCGCGCTCGGTTTCGACCTTCAGCGCCTCCAGGCCGATATTCTCGGTATTGGGGACGATACCGATCGCGACGATGACGTGGCTGAACTCTGAGGGGGTGACCTTGCCGTCCTTGGCCTTGATCGCCGCCTTCACGCCCTTGTCGGTCACGTCGATCTTGTCCACGCCCGCGCCGGTCAGGATCGTCATGCCCTGCTTCTTGAACGATTTCTCCAGGAATGCCGACACGTCCGCATCCTCGACCGGCACGATCCGGTCGAGCATTTCCACCACGGTCACGTCCGCGCCCATGTCGTTGTAGAAGCTGGCGAACTCGATGCCGATCGCGCCCGATCCGATGACCAGCAGCTTGCTCGGCATTTCGGTCGGCACCATCGCATGGCGGTACGTCCAGACGCGCTTGCCGTCGGCCTTGGCGAACGGCAGGTCGCGGGCACGGGCACCGGTCGCGACGATGATGTGCTTGGCGGTCAGCGTCTCGCTGCCCTTTTCGCCCTTCACCTCAAGCTTGCCTTTGCCGACCAGCTTCCCCTCGCCCATATGCACGGCGATCTTGTTCTTCTTCATCAGGTGGCCGATGCCCTGATTGAGCTGCTTGGCCACCCCGCGCGACCGCTTCACCACCGCGTCCAGATCGGCGCTGATCTTCTCGGCAGCGAGGCCATAATCCTTGGCGTGCTGCATATAGTGGAAGATTTCCGCCGATCGCAGCAGCGCCTTGGTCGGAATGCACCCCCAGTTGAGGCAGATGCCCCCCAGATTCTCGCGCTCGACGATCGCGGTCTTCAGCCCCAGCTGCGCCGCGCGGATCGCCGCGACATAGCCGCCAGGTCCGGAGCCGAGGACGATGAGGTCGTAGGTGTCAGCCATTCAAAGATGCTCCATCTTCTCCCTCCCCCCTTGCGGGGGAGGGCCGGGGAGAGGGGTGCGGCGGGGTCGGCTCGATGCCGACACCGTCGCTTTCAAGCGCAGCGAGAATCGCCATCGCAACACCCTCGGGGTTGCTCAAAATATCGTTGTTCCAGAATCGCAGCAGCCGAAAGCCTTGCGACTTTAGCCAGGCATCCCGCGCCGCGTCATAATCGCTGTTCGCATGTTGCGAGCCGTCTGCCTCGACGATCAGGCGCGCGCCGAAGCAGACGAAATCCGGAATGTATTCGCCAAGTTTCTGCTGCCGTTTCCATTTCCAGCCTGCAAGGCGTTTGGCGCGAAGGATATGCCACAATGCGCGTTCGGCTTCGGTGGGGGCTTTCCGCATCGCGCGTGCTCTGGGGAGCGCGCGCCCTCTCCCTCCCACCGCTTCGCGGCGGGCCCCTCCCTCTCCCGCAAGGGGAGAGGGGTTGGAAAGCGCGTCAGCCCGCATCGATCACCCGCGGCTTTCGCGTCTCGTCGATCGCGACGAATACAAAGCGCGCCTTGGTCACCCGGCATTGCTCCTCGACATGGCGGTCGCGGCGCCATGCTTCGACCTCGATCGTCATCGACGTGCGCCCGGTCTTGACCAGTTCGGCATAGACCGACACTTCGTCGCCCACCGCGACCGGGGCCAGGAACTGCATCGCATCGACCGCGATCGTCACCGCGCGGCCTTTCGAATGACGCGACGCGACCAGCCCGGCAGCCATGTCCATCTGGCTCATCAGCCAGCCGCCGAAAATGTCGCCATAGGGATTGGCGTCGGCGGGCATGGTCGTCACCCGGATCGCGGGCGCGCCCGAAGGCGGGGTTTCGGCGAGCGTGTCAGCCATGCGCGCCATCGACTGGCGCGCGATCGGCAGCCATCGCCCGCCGGATCTGCCCGGCATTCAGCACGACCACGACCCCCATCGAAACCCAGGTCACCAGCCAGATATTGTCGCGCCCGAGCGGATAGGCCCAGGCCGAGATCGAACCGATCATGAACGCCGCCGCCAGCCCCGTCGCACAAGCGAGCAGTTCGACCGCGGTTCGCTTGCCGATCATCGCGTTCAGGCCAGCAGCCCCATCGGGCTTTCGATCAGTTCCTTGAGCAGCTTCATCAGTTCCGCCCCGTCCGCGCCGTCGATCGCGCGGTGGTCGAAGCTGCCGGTCGCCGACATGACGGTGGCGACGCCCAGCGCGTCATCGACGATATAGGGCCGTTTCTCGCCCGCGCCGATCGCGAGGATCATGCCCTGCGGCGGGTTGATGACCGCATCGAACTGCTTGATCCCGAACATGCCCATATTCGAGATGCTGGCGGTGCCGCCCTGATATTGCTCGGGCTTCAGCTTGTTGTCCTTGGCCAGCCCGGCCAGTTCCTTCATCTCGGTCGAAATCTTGGCCAGACCCTTGTTCGCGGCATCGCGGATGATCGGCGTGATCAGGCCAGACGGCGTCGATACCGCCACAGAAACATCGGCGCGGCTGTAGCTGACCAGCGTATCGCCCGCGAAGGTCACGTTGCACTTGGGCGTCGCCTCCAGCGCCACGCCCAGCGCCTTGATCAGCATATCGTTGACCGACAGTTTCACGCCGCGCGATTCGAGCGACTTGTTGAGGTCGCCGCGCAGCTTGAGCAGGGCGTCGAGGCGGATATCGACGGTCAGATAGATGTGCGGGATCGTCTGCTTCGCCTCGGTCAGGCGGCGGGCAATCGTCTTGCGGATGTTCGACAGCTTGTCGACCGAATGCGGGATGCTCTCGTCGTACCAGACCGCCTTGGCTTCGGTCGGCGCGGCGGCAGGTGCGGGCGCGGCGGACGGGGCTGCCGAAGCGGTCGATGCGGAAGCAACGGCACCCGGCTTGGCACCCTCGACATCGGCCTTCACCACGCGACCATTCGGCCCCGAACCCGACAGCGACGCCAGGTCGATCTTCTTTTCCGCAGCGATGCGGCGCGCCAGCGGGCTGGCCTTCACCCGATCGCCCGACGAAGCAGACGCGGGCGCGGGTGCCGCGGCCTTGGGCGCTTCTGCCCCGGATTGATCCTTCGGCGCCTCGTCCTTGGGCGCTTCGGCCTTCGCCGATTCCTTCGGCGCCTCGGCCTTTGCCTCGCTACCCGACGATGCGGCGGCATCGGACGCATCCTCGCCCTCTTCAGCCAGGATCGCGATCACGGTCCCGACCTTCACATTGTCCGTCCCCTCGGCGACCAGGATCTTGACGATCGTGCCTTCGTCCACCGCCTCGAATTCCATCGTCGCCTTGTCGGTCTCGATCTCCGCCATCAGGTCGCCCGACGACACGGTGTCGCCTTCCTTGACCAGCCATTTGGCGAGCGTGCCCTCTTCCATCGTCGGCGACAGCGCGGGCATCTTGATTTCGATCGGCATGCGATTCCTGCTCTGGTATCCCTGGGGACGCCCTCTCTCGCCGCCCCTTTCCCCTAGGTCAAGGGTGCGACGACTTGCGCAAAGCGTGCTTCCGCGCCACCTACACATAAGGTCTTGGGGGATTGGACGGGGATGCGCACTTATCTGGTCGTGATCGACGAAAGCCCGGAAGCGGAAATCGCCCTCCGCTTCGCCGCACGCCGCGCGGTAAAGACCGGCGGCAATGTCGAAATCCTGGCGCTGATCCCCAAGCCCGATTTTGTCCAGTGGGGCGGCGTCCAGGCGACGATCGAGGAAGAAGCCCGCACCCGCGCGGAGGCTCTGGTTACGGGGGCTGCTGGCACATTGCTCCAGGAATCGGGCATCAAGCCCTCGCTCACCGTCCGCGAAGGCGATGGCGCCAAGATCGTGCGCGAGATGATCGAGGCGAACCCCGAAATCGCCGCGCTGGTGCTGGGCGCGGCCGCCACCGGCGCGCCGGGCCCGCTGGTCACGCATTTCTCCGGCACCGATGCGGGCAAGCTGAGCGTGCCGGTGATGATCATCCCTGGCAGCCTGGACCGCGAAGGCATCGACCGGTTGAGTTGAAGGCTCTCCCGTCATTCCCGCGAAGGCGGGAATCCATAACCTCAACCCCATTGATAGAATCGCGCGCTATCGGAGTTTATGGATCCCGGCCTTCGCGGGAATGACGGGAGAGCCTATGCACCCCCTTGCCAACCGCACGCCCGCCCGCCAGCATCCGCGCCCATGAAGCATCTCCTCGCGCTCGCCGCCCTCCCGCTCCTCTTCGCAACGCCGGCAAAGGCCCAGGACAGGATCGACCCCGCCGCGCTCAAGGCTACGGTCGAAAAGCTGGTCAGCTTCGGCACGCGCCACACCCTGTCGGACCCCGATCACCCGACCCGCGGCATCGGCGCCGCCCGCCGCTGGACCGCAAATGAGTTCGAACGGATCAGCGTAGCCTGTGGCGGCTGCATCCAGGTCGCGAACCTCGCGCGCACCTTCGAAGGGCCGCGCGCCCCGAATGGCGTCAACGTCGTCAACGTGCTGGGCTTTCAGAAGGGCCGTGATCCGAACCGTGTTGTCATCGTCATGGGCCATATCGACAGCCGCGTGTCCGACGTGATGAACTTCACCGCGGATTCGCCCGGCGCGAACGACGACGCATCGGGCGTGGCGCTGGTGATCGAGGCCGCCCGCATCCTGTCGAAAGAGCAGTTCGACGCGACCATCGTCTATGCCGCGCTGTCGGGCGAGGAACAGGGTTTGTGGGGCGCGACGCTGCTGGCGGAAACCGCGAAGGAACGCGGCTGGGTCGTCTCCGCCGCGCTGAACAACGACATGGTCGGCAACACTGTCGGCCAGAACGGCAAGCGCATTTCCGACCGCGTCCGCGTCTTTTCCGAAGGCATCCGCGCGGTCGAAACGCTGGAGCAACACAGGAAGCGCCGCGGTGACGGCGGCGAGGATGACGGCCCCAGCCGCGCGCTGGCCAAGGCGATCGCAAAGGTGTCCCGCGACACCAAGGGTATCGAGGTCTTCGTCAACCGCCGCCCCGACCGATTCGGCCGTGGCGGCGATCACGAAGCGTTTCTCCGGCTCGGCTATCCCGCCGTTCGCTTCACGGTCGCGGCGGAGAATTACGACCAACAGCATCAGGATCTGCGGACCGAGAATGGCCGGGTTTACGGCGACACGGTCGACAAGATGGACTTCCCCTACATGGCGCGGATCGTCCAGCTGAACCTCAACGCCATCCGTCGCTTCGCGAACGCGCCTGCGGTGCCGAACAATGTGCGGATGGACGGTGCGGTATCGACCGATACCACCGTCAAATGGGAAGCCGCCCCGGGTGCGGCGGGATACCGCATCCACTGGCGCCGCAACGACGCACAAAACTGGACCGACCACCGCGACGTGCCCGCGGGCACGACCGAACTGGTGCTGAAGGACATCGTCGTCGACGATCATTTCGTCGGCGTGTCGTCGCTGTCGAAGGACGGCGCGGAATCGATCGTCGCGTTCGCGGGACGGGGGCAGTAACGACCGTCCTTTCCTGCCGTTCGTTTTGAGCGACGTCGAGAAACGTCACCGGGCGCATACTTCGCGTTTTTTCTCGACTACGCTCGAAACGAACGGGGAAGATGGAAGCCAGTCACTCGAACGGCAAGGCTCCCCCCAGAGCCCTGCCGTCCGCCCCCCGGTCAACCGCTCAGCAGTTGCACTTCTTCGTCAGCACCCGGCGATAGGGTTTCCCGCCCTTGCCGCGCGTCGTCACCACTTCTTCGGTGACATAGGTTCGGCTGGTCACCACCGGTTCGCTGTCGATGCGGATGGTGTGGGTGACGGCGGGCGGATAATAATATCCGTTCGCGATATATCCGCCCGCAGGGTAGCCGGGCGGGGCGTAATCCGCGCCGTATTCCCCGGCATAATCGTCACGATAGCCGTCGCGGTCGTCGGCATGGTAAGTTCCGCCCGCCACGTTCCAGTCGACGCCCTCGACCCAGTCGATCACGTCGCCGTGCCGGTCGACCAGCACCGCATCGTCATAATAGCGGACCCAGCGATCGCCCTGCATCGGCGGCGCAAGATCATAGGTCCAGTAATCGACCACGACGAACTCCGGCGCCCACCAGTAGCGCGGCAGGCTCCAGCCCTGGGCCGGGCGACGATACGCGCCCCAGCCGCCGGGCGCGTTCCAGCCGCCCTCCCATCGCCCCTCGCGATGCGCGCCCCAGCGATGTTTGGGCGCGCGATGCGGCCTGGCATCGGTATGAGCGGCACGCGCATGATGCGGCATCGGGTGCGCGTCGGCAGGGTGGCCGGGCTTGTGATGCGCGCGTGGCGGCGGCGGCGGTGCGTCCGCGCGGCGTGCCGGCGCGCGCTGCGGCTTGGGCGGTGGCGGGGGTGCGTCGGCCCGGCGCACCGGCGGCAGCGGCTTGGCGGGCGGCGCATAGGTCGCGCCCGGCGGGGGCGGCACTGGCGCTTCGGCGCGAGCGACTGGGGCGGCGGGGGGCGGAGGAGGCATGGCCCCCGCTTCGCCCGGCGCGGGCGCTGGCGGTGGCGGCGGTGCGGCTGCGGCTGCGGCACGCGCCATCGGCGGCTTGGGCGCTGGTGGCAAGGGCTGCACCACCTCGGCGCGCGGCGCGAATTGCGGCGCGGGGGCGGCGGGCGGTGCCGCGATCGGCGCATCGGGAACGGTGGCCGGCGCAGGCGCGACCGGCGCGGCTTGCTCGACCGGAGCAGGCGGTGGCGGGGGGGGAGTCGGCGCGGGCTTCGGCTTGCCGGTTACCCAGCGGCCGTCCTGAATGACGCTCTGGGCATCGGCGGGTGCGGCAAGCGCCAGCGGCGAGGCTGCCAGCGTTAGGACGATCACGGCGCGCATTGTCTTTTGCTCCTCGGCGAAACCGGGCCGCGAACGGCACGGGCGGTCTCTGGTTCACAACAGCTTAACGCACCCGCCCTCGATTCGCCGACGGCGCTCTATGGTTAAACGATGTCCCGATTTGACGCACGCGGTCCCGGACCTCTTGCTTTCGTCCTGTGCAGGTACGCACCTTGCGTCGCAGCATCTTGCTCGCTAGTGCTCCGAATGTTGGGGAGTAGCCTCCGGCGACTTGATACAAGTCGGGACCGCGTCAACACACTCGCAACGCCGCCAGGAACGCCTGTCGGCACGCGTGGCGCGATCAGCGGATCATCCGCTTGGCGAGACCAGCGCACTTTGCACGGGGCACCACCGGCCACCCCGTCTGCGAAGGCGCTAGGTCTTGGGTCCGGTGGAGTGTTGCAATGTCCCCCGTTTCGATCGCCATCCTGTCGCTGTCGATGTCCGCCGACGCCTTTGCCGCGTCGGTCGGGCGCGGCGCGGCGGAGCGCCCCAATTGGTCGAGCGCGCTGAAAGGCGGTGCCGTCTTCGGCATTATCGAGGCGATCACCCCGGTCATCGGCTGGAGTTTAGGACTCGTCGCGGCGAGCGCGGTGGAAAAGGTCGATCACTGGATTGCCTTCATCTTGCTCGTCGCTGTCGGCGGGCGGATGATCTGGGAAGCGGCGCGTCGCGACACGGACGAAATCCCCAAACCGGGATCAACGACGCGCAAAGCGGGGATCGTTGCGCTTGTCGCCACCGCGATCGGCACCAGCATCGACGCCGCGGCCGTCGGAGTGGGTTTGGCATTTATCGGCGTGGATATCTGGCTGATCGCCGCTGCGATCGGTTTTACCACCTTCGTGCTGACCACCATTGGCCTCGGAATTGGCCGTTATGTCGGCGTGCGCTTCGGCTCTGCGGTCGAAGTAGTCGGCGGCTTGCTGTTAATCGGTATCGGGAGTGCGATCCTTGCCGACCACACCGGCATTTTCGGTTAGATCCGGTCCGACAGCAACGCGGCAATCGCCTCGACCCCGCGCGCATCCTCGGCATCGAACCGTGCCGGGCTTGGGCTGTCGAGATCGATCACCGCGATCACGGCGCCTTCGCGCACCACCGGCACGACCAGTTCGGAACGGCTGTCGGCATCGCAGGCAATGTGTACGGGAAAGGCGTGGACATCCTCGACCAACTGCGTCTCACCGCTCGCCGCCGCCGCGCCGCAGACGCCGCGCCCGAACGGGATGCGGATGCACGCCGCCTTGCCCTGAAACGGGCCGAGCACCAGCTCGTCCGCGCCGACCGTACGATAGAAACCCGCCCAGTTCAGGTCGGGCAGGAATTGCCACAGGAGCGCGGCGACATTGGCCATGTTGGCGATGCCATCGGGTTCGCCCGTGGTGATGGCGTCCACCGCTTCCGTCAGGTTGCGATAGAGCGTCGGCTTGTCGTCGGTGGCGATATCGAACGCGTACATGGGGTGACCTCAAGGCTTATCCGATGCCGCCCTTACCCGTTCGTTTCGAGCAAAGTCGAGAAACCTGATCTTGGGGCGCCAAAGCGTTTCTCGACTACGCTCGAAACGAACGGGAGAAGGGCAATGATAATCCCTCAATCGAACGAAACCCTGCCCCGCCCCGCCTTCACCGCCGACCGGCTCTTTTTCGCATCCACCCGTCGCGCTTTCGCCGCCTTGCTCACCTTGGTCTTCACCCGCCGCGCGTCGCGTTCATGGGCCTTGGCGACAAGGTCGCCTGCCCGCGCGCGCGCATCGCTGCGGTTGGCGTCCTGGGTGCGAAACCGTCGCGCGGTGATGATGAGTTCGCCCGCCGCCGTCATCCGGCTGCCCGCAAGCTCTTTCAACTTGGCGTAGGCATAGGGTGCCAGCCCCAACCGATAGACATCGATCCGCAACTGCACCGCGGTCGCCACCTTATTGACGTTCTGCCCCCCCGGTCCCGATGCGGCGAGGAAACGTTCCTCGACGATCGCCGCGTCCGGAATGACGTAATCAGCCATCGCTCGGTTCGGGTGCCGCAGGAACCTTAGTGTCGACCGCATCCTCAGATGGGAAAATTTTGGCTTCCGCCTCGGTAAAGCCCGCCTCGACAAACCGGCGCGGCAGGGGCGCAATCGCCTCGACCGGCGGCTTGCCCGCGCGCGGCACCGACAGGAATGCCGAATGCAGCAGCATCGGTCGCCCACCGCGACCATAGACGGGATCGCCCACCACCGGCACGCCCAGCCCCTCGGCGGCATGAACCCGGATCTGATGCGTGCGCCCGGTCTCGGGATAGAAGGCGACCAGCGCCCCGCCGTCGCGCTCCGCCAGTTTTTCCCAACGGGTCACCGCCGACTTGCCGTGCGGGTCGCCGGTCATCCGCCAGCCTTCCTCGCGACTGCTGATCTTCGACAGCGCGAGTTCGATCGTGCCGGCCTCGCCCTCGGGAATCCCGTCGAGCACCGCGACATAGCGTTTGGAGACCTGCCCGGCCTCGAACACTTGCTGGAATTTCTTGTGCGCCTTGGGATTGCGCGCGAGCAGCAGGCATCCCGACGTGTCGCGGTCCAGTCGGTGAACCGGCAGCGGCTCGCGCATGAATCCGAAGGTCAGATCGCCCAGCATATCCTCGGCGCTGCGCGACCCGTCGCGCGGACGATCGACCGGCAGCCCCGAAGGCTTGTCGATGATGATGGCCTCGCCATCGATGAACAGGACCAGATCGGTGAGCATGGCGGGTCCATGCCATCCGCGCGCAGCTTTTGCCAGCATCCCCCTCCGTTCGGTCGATATGAGTTGCGCCGCCGCCCCTTTGAGGGAGGGGACAGGAGCGGCGGCGCGCCGCGTCAGCCATGAAGCTTGGCGGCAACCTCTGCAACGCGCTTGCCCTGATAGCGCGCACCGTCGAGATCGGTCTGCGACGGCATCCGGCTACCATCGCCATCGGCGATCGTGGTCGCGCCATAGGGCGACCCGCCTTTGACCTCATCGACGCCCATCTGCCCGGCAAAGCCATAGTCGAGCCCGACGATCGTCATACCGAAATGCAGCAAATTGGTGATGACCGAGAACAGGGTCGTCTCCTGTCCGCCATGCTGGCTGGCAGTCGAGGTAAAGGCCGCGCCAACCTTGCCGTTCAGCGCGCCTCGGAACCACAGCCCGCCCGCCTGGTCGAGGAAGCTCGCCATCTGGCTCGGCATCCGCCCGAACCGGGTCGGCGCACCGATAACGATCGCGTCGTAATCGGCCAGCGCCTCGACGCCGGAGATCAGCGCGTGGGTGTGATCCGACTTGAACCCGGCCGCCGCAGCGACCTCGGCAGGCGCGGTTTCGGGCACGCGCAGCACATCGACCTCGGCACCCGCAGACCGCGCGCCGTCGGCGACGGCATCGGCCATCTGCGAGAGGTGCCCATAGGAGGAGTAATAGAGGACAAGCACTTTGGTCATGAGGGAACTCCAGTCGAAAAGAGAGACCGTCACCCCTGCGAAAGCAGGGGTCTCAGGCGGCATATAAATCCGGCATGAGATGCCAGCCTGCGCTGGCATGACGATATTGGGGGAAGCAGGCGGTCGGGCGTTACTCCGAATCCACCAGCACGATTTCGGCTTCGTCGATCGCGGTAATCGTCACCGTCTGACCGCCCGAGAGCGCCGCACCATCACGCGCGTCGAAACGGACGCCGTCGATGTCGAGCGCACCGGTCGCTGGGACAAGATAGACATGCCGCCCCTCGCCCACCGCATAATCGACGCTTTCGCCCGCTTTCAGCGTCGCGCCCATCACCCGCGCATCGGCACGAATGGGCAGCGCATCGCTGTCTTCGGCAAAGCCGCTGGCCAGCGTCACGAACTTGCCCGACCGCTCGCCCTTGGGGAACGGCTTGGCGCCCCAGGACGGCGAACCGCCAGTCCGCTTGGGCTCGATCCAGATCTGGAACAGCGTCGTCTGCTCCGCTTCCAGATTATATTCGGCGTGGCGCACGCCGGTCCCCGCCGATATCACCTGAACGTCGCCCGCGCCGGTGCGGCCCTGATTGCCCATCGAATCCTGATGGGTGATCGCGCCCGAACGGACATAGGTGATGATCTCCATGTCGCGGTGCGGATGCGGCGGGAAACCGCTGTTCGCGGCGATCTCGTCGTCGTTCCACACCCGGATCGCGCCCCAGCCCATGCGGGCCGGATCATAATAATTGGCAAAGCTGAAATGATGCCGCGCGTTCAGCCACCCATGATCGGCATGGCCCAGCGATTCAAATGCACGTTTCTCGATCATGTCCGAGAACTCCTATTTGGTGTTGTCGCCAAGATAGGAAATCGAGGGCACTCGTAAACGGAAACGTTGGAAACGGATTGTTTCGCGAACAGCATGAAGCTAAACCATTTCCGCCATTGCGAGCGCAGCGAAGCAATCCAGTCGGGACAGTCATCGCATTCTGGATTGCTTCGCTCCGCTCGCGATGACGCCTGATCCCGGAGGCCGCGCATGAACCTTCCCGATTTCGAAGCCTGGGCCTTGTTCGCCCGCGTCGTCGAGCACCGCTCGTTCAGCGAAGCCGCCACCGCGACCGGCGTGTCCAAGGCCACCGTATCCAAAGCGATCAAGCGGCTGGAGGAGCGGCTTGGCACCGATCTGTTCCACCGTACCTCGCGCCGCATCTCCCTGACCGAAGCGGGGCAGAGCCTGCACGAACGCGCCCAGCGCATTCTCGCCGAGGCGGAAGCCGCGGAGGAAGCCGCGCGCGACAGCGCGGGCGCATTGTCGGGCCGCATCCGCGTCGCCGCCCCGCTCACCTTTGGCATCCGCCATGTCGGCGTCGCCGTCGCCGACTTCCTCACCGCCAATCCCGATGTCGAGATCGACCTGACCCTGTCGGACGCAAAGGTCGATATCGTCGCCGATCGCATCGACATCGCGCTGCGCATCGCCGACCTGCCTGACAGCAGCCTGCGCGCGCGCACCCTGTCGCCGGTCCGCGCGCATCTGGTCGCATCGCCCGCCTATCTCGACGCGCACGGCCGCCCGCGACACCCGGCGGACCTCGGCCACCATCGCTGCTTCGCCTACACCAACCTCGCCAATCCCGACCTGTGGCGATTCACCGGACCGGGTGGCGAGGAAGCCGCGGTGCGCCTGTCGGGACCGCTTCGCGCCGACAATGGCGACGCGATGGTGCCTGCGCTCGTCGCCGGTCTCGGCATCGCCTATCTGCCCGACTTCATCATCGACCGCGAACTCGCCAATGGCTCGCTGGAGGCGATCCTGCCCGACTGGACCGCGCGCCCGGTCTCGCTCCACCTGCTGACCCCGCCGGGCACGCTCCGTCCCGCCCGCGTCGAGGCGCTGATCGACCATTTCGCGAAAGCGTTCCGATCGATCTGTCCGACTTCGGTCTGACCCGTAATCGCGCGACTCGTGGAGTCAGGCCGGTTAGGAAGAAATTAACCTTTTGCCTTCAGACGGGGTTAGGTTAATGAATCGTCCATAAGCAGGCAGGCCATAGGGGGCCAGGGGCTGCTAAGGGGGACAGGGGACTGCCATGCGCGTGCTGCTGATCGAAGACGAACCGACGACTGCCAAGGCGATCGAGCTGATGCTCTCGACCGAGGGGTTCAATGTTTACACCACCGATTTGGGCGAAGAGGGCTTGGACCTCGGCAAGCTCTATGATTACGACATCATCTGCCTCGACCTGAACCTGCCGGACATGCACGGCTATGACGTGCTGAAAAAGCTCCGCACCGCCCGCGTCCAGACGCCGGTGCTGATCCTCAGCGGCATTTCGGAAATGGATTCGAAGGTCCGCTCGTTCGGCTTCGGTGCCGACGATTACGTGACCAAGCCGTTCCACCGCGAGGAACTGGTCGCGCGCATCCACGCCGTCGTCCGCCGTTCGAAGGGCCACAGCCAGTCGGTCATCAAGACCGGCAAGCTCGCGGTCAATCTCGACGCAAAGACGGTCGAAGTCGACGGCGCACGCGTGCATCTGACCGGCAAGGAATATGCGATGCTCGAGCTGCTCAGCTTGCGCAAGGGCACCACGCTGACCAAGGAAATGTTCCTCAACCACCTCTATGGCGGGATGGACGAACCCGAACTCAAGATCATCGACGTGTTCATCTGCAAGCTCCGCAAGAAGCTGTCGATGGCAACCGATGGCGAAAACTATATCGAAACCGTCTGGGGCCGCGGCTATGTGCTGCGCGATCCCGACGAAGTGACGCTGCCAGAGGCGGCAGTCGCCTGACGAACTTCTACGCGGGGGCGTAACAGGCCGCGGTTTCCGACGAGGAAGCCGCGGCCTTTTCTTTTTTTACGTCGCCCCTGCGAAAGCAGGGGCATCAGGCGGCATTCAATCCGGCTTGAGATGCCAGTCTTCGCTGGCATGACGAGAGACTGGGCGGGCGAAACGCAACCACCTCCACTCGTCACCCCGGACTTGTTCCGGGGTCCACTAAGCCGCGCGCGCAGCGCATGATGCTTCATTGAAACGCCAGCCGCCCGGTGGACCCCGGAACAAGTCCGGGGTGACGAGAACAGCGCGCAACCCGGTCCTACCGCCCCCGTTCCTGCGTAGCCTCCCGCGCCGCCGGATCGACCTGCTGCTTGCCCCGCTGGAACATCGGCCGCCCGCCGATCCAGGTTTCCAGCACCTGAGTCTGCCGCAACTGCTCCGGCGTCGCGGCCAGCGGATCGCGGTCGATGATGATGAAATCGGCCTGCATTCCGACCGCCAGCGTCCCAAATTTCTTCTCCGCAAACCCGGCATAGGCCGCATCCGTCGTGAACGCCTTCCACGCCTGCTCCCGCGTCAGTGCTTCCTGCGGACGCCAGCCGCCGACCGGCTGGCCGGTCGCGTCGGTGCGGGTGAACGCCGCGGCCCAGCCGACAAACGGATTGGGGCTTTCGACCGGATAGTCGCTGCCGAACGCCAGTTTCGTCCCCTGTCCCAGCAAGGTCCGCCACGCATAGGCACCGCCCAGCCGGTTCGGTCCCAGTCGCGCCTCCGCCATTTCGCGGTCCGACGTCTGGTGCACCGGCTGCATCGACGCGATGATGCCGAAGCTGCGGAAAGCGGGCAGGTCGGTGGTGTCGATGATCTGCGCATGTTCGATCCGCCAGCGCCGGTCTCCGGTATAGGTTTCCGACATCTGCGCGATCGCGTCGATCGCCTGGCGGTTGGCGCGGTCGCCGATCGCGTGGATCGCGAACTGGAAGCCGTCCATCGACCCCCGGCTCATCAGATTCCACAGCCGTTCGTCCTGCAGGAAACCCAGTCCGGTTTCCTGCGGCGCATCGGCGTATGGCGCCTTCAGCCACGCGCCGCGCGATCCCAGCGCACCGTCGAGATACATCTTGATCCCACCCATCCTGAGCTTGTCCCAGTAGAGCCACGGCGTCGGCCCGTGCCCCCCTACGGCAAGCGCGGTATCGACGCTGTTGGCATAGGACATGATGCGGATCTTGAGCAGGTTAAGGTCCGCCATCCGGCGATAGGTGTTCCAGTCCTCAAGCGTGGTGCCCATGTCGGCGGTCGCGGTGATGCCCTGTTCGAGCAGCATGTCCTGCGCGCGCAGGAACGCGGAATTGCGGTCGCGCGGTGTCGGTTTGGGCACGCTGTTCTCGACCAGCGCCATCGCCGCGTCGATGAACACGCCCGAAGGCTGGCCGTTCGGCAGCGTCTCGATGCGTCCACCGGCAGGCGATTTGGACGCCGCGGTCACCCCTGCCGCCTTTAGCGCCGCGCTGTTCGCCCAGGCGGCATGCCCGTCGGCGCGCTGCAGCCACACCGGCTGGTTGGGAATGATCGCGTCGAGATCGGCGGCGGTCGGAAACCGCCCCAGCCCCCAGGCTTCGTGATTCCACCCGCCGCCCACGATCCACGGACGGTTGGGATTGGCGCGCGCATATTCCGCGATCTTGGCCTGCGCTTCCTGAAGGCTGCGCGTGTCCGACAGGTCGAGCGTCAGCGTGCGGAAGCCCAGATCCATGACATGGCCATGCCCGTCGACCATGCCGGGGATCAGCACGCGTCCCTGCATGTCCGCGCGCCAGGTCGGACGCCGCGGCCGCCGGTCGCGTTCGCCCAGCAACTGCGTCACCTTGCCCTGTTCGTCGACGAGGATACCGGTGAAGCGCACCACCTGGCCGTTGGCGTCGAGCGCCATGCCCTTCACATTATCGACCACGCCCTGCGCGAGGGCGGAGGTGGACACGAGCAGCGCCGCCGTAATTGCCAGGGTGCGCGCCAAAGGACGCCGAAACGCAGACTTCACTCGCCATTCTCCCGATACGCGAAGCATTTGTGCGGCTGGCATAGGCGGCGCGGGGCGCGGCGGCAACACACCCCCCGTTCGTTTCGAGCGACGTCGAGAAACGCTTTCGCTCGCTCCGGTCACGTTTCTCGACGTCGCTCGAAACGAACGGCTGGAATGGATGCGCGCGCCCACACAATCCGGTTCCCCCCCGCCCCCCGATCCGCTAGGCGGTCACGCTTCCGTGCAATTCAGGAAAGCGTGCACTCATGGCCTCCCCGGCAACCGACATCACCCCCGCCCTTCCCGTCTCGATTGACGATGTGCGCGCGGCGGCGATGCGGATCGAGGGTGCGGTGGTCCGCACGCCGACGCTGATTTCGAAAACGCTGTCCGACCTGACCGGCGCGACCGTCTATCTCAAGTTCGAAAATCTTCAGTTCACCGCCGCCTATAAGGAGCGCGGCGCGCTCAACACGCTGCTCCAGCTCGACGAGGCGGCACGCAGCAAGGGCGTGATCGCCGCCTCCGCCGGCAACCATGCCCAGGGCCTCGCCTATCACGCGACCCGGCTCGGCATCCCCTCGACCATCGTGATGCCCAAGCACACACCGACCATCAAGGTCACCCAGACGATGGGCCACGGGGCGAACGTGGTGCTTGAGGGCGAGACCTTCGACGACGCCTATGCCCATGCGAGGAAGCTTGAGGGCGAATGCGGCTATACCTTCGTCCATCCGTTCGACGACCCCCGCGTGGTCGCGGGACAGGGCACGGTCGCGCTCGAAATGCTGGCCGACGCGCCCGACATCGACACGCTGGTGGTGCCGCTGGGCGGCGGCGGTCTGATCTCCGGCATCGCCACCGTCGCCAAGGCGCAGGATCGCGACATCGAAGTGATCGGCGTCGAGGCCGAGCTTTACCCCTCCATGTACAACCGCATCAACGGCACCGACCTGCCCTGTCAGGGCGACACGCTGGCGGAAGGGATCGCGGTCAAGGAACCCGGCGTCATCACCGCCGACATCGTCCGCGCGCTGGTCGACGACATCGTGCTGGTCAGCGAACGGCGGCTGGAGGAAGCGGTCAGCCTGCTCCTCCAAATCGAAAAGACCGTGGTCGAGGGTGCCGGTTCTGCAGGTCTCGCCGCGCTGCTCGCGCATCCCGAAAAGTTCAAAGGCAAGGTGGTCGGCACGGTGCTGTGCGGCGGCAATATCGACACCCGCCTGCTCGCCAACGTGCTGCTGCGCGACCTTGCCCGTTCGGGCCGCCTCGCACGCCTGCGCATCCGCCTCCAGGACCGCCCCGGCGCGCTGTTCAATGTCGCCAAGATCTTCCACGAACAGGGCGTCAACATCATCGAGGTCTATCACCAGCGCGTGTTCACCACTCTGCCTGCCAAGGGCCTGATCACCGACATCGAATGCGAAACCCGCGACCGCGACCATCTCGACCGCCTGATCGCGGCGCTGAAGGAAGCGCAGTACGAAGTCGGCCTGGTGGAGCTGGCCTAAGCGCAACGGGTATCGCGACTGTTCGTGCCGGGAGTTTGGCTTCCGCCGCGAAACGCAGGCGTCCCCCACCCCACCACAAATCCTTACCCGTTAACTTTCTTTGTTGGTAAACGCCCTTTTCACGACGGACCTTTGGATTCATAGTCGGCGTCAAGACATTCACGCCGCGTCTGAAGAGGACCACCCCCAGGTGACCGCACCGTTCCGCTTTCCCCGCTTCTTCGTGACCTCGCCGTCACCCTGCCCCTATTTGCCCGGACGGCAGGAGCGGAAGGTGTTTACCGAACTCAACGGGCCGCATGCGGGCGAACTGAACGACGCGCTGGGCCGCATCGGTTTCCGTCGCAGCCAGTCGGTCGCCTATCGCCCCAGTTGCGCGGGGTGCAACGCGTGCATGTCGGTGCGCGTCGTCACCGACGAATTCAAACCCAATGCCAGCCAGCGCAAATTGCTCAAACGCTACGGCGATCTCGACATCACCGCGTGCCGTCCCTGGGCCACCGACGAGCAATATCGCCTGCTACGCCGCTATCTTTCGACCCGGCATCCGACCGGCGGCATGTCGAACATGGACGATGCCGATTACGCCGACATGGTCGAACAATCGCCTGTCTCCTCCTATGTCATCGAATATCGCGAACCGCGCGATGCGAGTGGAAAGCTCGGCAAGCTGATCGGCGCGTGCATCACCGACCAGCAGCTCGACGGCTTGTCGATGATCTACAGCTTCTTCGCCGCCGACGACGCGACGCGGCCCGGCCTCGGCAACTTCATCATCCTCGACCATATCCGGCGCGCCCACCGCGCCGGCCTCCCTTATGTCTATCTGGGTTATTGGGTGAAGGGGTCCGCGCGGATGGAATACAAGACCCGCTATCGCCCGATCGAGGCGCTCGGCCCCAATGGCTGGATGCGGCTGGGCGACGACGACGAGCCGACCGTGGTCATGACCCCGCGCGAGACGGTCGAGGCCTGATTCCGCCGCCGTTCTTTTCGAACGATATGGTGATGTGAAAGCGTAGCTGTCGCTTCCTTTTGCCCCCAACCCTCGCTATTCCCACCCGCAAATGGGGACGCTTCGCACTTTCATCGGCAACCGCCGCGCCGCAATCGCGCTGCTGCTGGCTTGCGTCCTCGCGCTCAAACTGCTTGTCCCTGCGGGTTACATGCCCGCGCCCGGCCAGTTTTCGATCCAGCTCTGCACCGGCGAAGGCGTACGCACCGTCCTGATCGACCGTGACGGCCAGCGGATTCCCGATGGCCAACCGCATCAGGCGTCGAAAGCGATGCCGTGCGCCTATGCCGGTCTCGTTACACCGATATTGTCGGCCACGCCGCCGTCGCTGCTGGTCGTCGCCATCCTGTTCGTGCTGGCGAACGGAGTCCGCCCGGCCACCGCGGCGACGCGCCAGCGCCCCGTCCCTCCGCGCCCGCCCGGCCGCGCACCGCCCGTTGCCCTCCTGACCTGATTCGACGGACGCAGCCGCGTCCCCGCTTCCCGGCGCGCAAGTTCGTGCGCCCACAGGACAAGACTTTCGACATGCATGCTCCCTCGACCGGAGGCGCCGCGCAGCGCGCGTCGCTTCTCCACCGCGCCGTATGGCGTTGGCACTTTTTCGCCGGGCTGGTGATTCTGCCCTTTCTCGCCTGGCTCGCGATCACCGGCGGGCTCTACCTCTACAAGCCCGAGATCGAGCGCGCGGTTTATGCCGACTGGATTGCCGCATCGCCCGGCGAACCACTCGCTCCCACCCGATTGATCGCGCAAGCCGAACGCCAGACGGGCGCGCGCGTGCTTGACCTGACCAGCGCTCCGCAGGGCGATAGCTGGCGCATGACCATCGACCGCTCGGGCGAACGGCGCACCGCCTTTATCGATCCCGCCACCGGTCGCGTGCTCGGCACCACGGCGCAAGGCGGCGTAATGGAAACGGTCAAGACGCTCCACAGCCTGTCGATCACCGGGCCCGTCGGCAACGCGATGATCGAAATCGTCGCGGGCTGGGCGATCGTGCTGGTGCTGACCGGCTTCGTCCTGTGGTTGCCGCGCCGCGCGACCGCCGCATTCCGCAACAATGGCGCACGCGGCAAATGGCGGCGCGTTCACGCCTGGACCGGCGCGACCGTCGGGATCGTTTTGCTATTCCTCGCGGCGAGCGGATTGTCCTGGTCGGTGGTCTGGGGCGCGGCGATGCAGACCGTTATCGCCAAAACCGAAAGCGGTCGCCCGCGCCCGCCCGGCGTCGCGCCGGTCGATCACCACGCCCCCGATCGTGCGGCGGGGAAAGACGACCCCGCCCTCCCCTGGTCGATGCAACGCGCCGCGATACCTCACGCCGGTCATGCCAAGCTGATCGACGCCGACGCAGCACTTGCCATCGCCCAGTCGCGCGGACTGGCAGCACCCTACACCCTGCGTCCGCCGAGCGAACCCGGTCGCCCCTGGCTGATCTCCGCCGCCGTCACCAACGCGAGCGACGCGCATGTCGTCTATGTCGATCCGCAGGACGGCGCGGTGCTGCTCGACGCGCGATCGAAGGACTTCGGCGTCGGCGCGCGGATATTCGAATGGGGGCTCTACACCCATATGGGCCAGCAATATGGCGAGCCGAACCGCCTGCTCATGCTGGCGGGCGCGATCGGCACGCTGATCCTGTGCGTCACCGCGCCTGTGCTTTGGTGGAAACGTCGCGGCAGCCGTCGACTGGCCCCCGCGCCGCTCGCCCCCCCCTCATCGTCGCGGCGCGTGGCGATGGTGATGCTGGTCGTGGGACTGGCGCTGCCGCTGACCGGGCTGACGATGCTCGCCGCGCTCGTGGGCGAATGGTTATGGGGGAAGCGCCAAACCTAACCCATCGTCACCCCGGCCAACGTGCCGGCGGTCCACCGGGCGGCAAACGGCAGCGCAAGAGACTTTAGATTGACGCTATCGGCTTAATGGCCCCCGGCACGTTGGCCGGGGTGACCATGGGGTCCGGATGCTAGGGTCCAAACTCAATCAGGAGATCGACGTGACGGAGCCGATTATGGTGTCAGGCAAGGCGCGAGGAAGGCGCGATGCTTGAGCATTGTGCCCGACGAGCAACGCTGCCTGGCGCCAAAATCGGCCCGCCGCAAAGCGGTCGCCCGGAGCGGCGGGTGGGCGATCACGTCGACCTCCTGATTGAGTTTGGACCCTAAGCCTCGACATACCCCGCGGCGACGACCAGCCGCTCGGCATCCCACTCCGGCACCGCTTCGGCCCGCATCGGCACCATGAAGCGCTTGCCGCGCTTGCCGTCATCGGACGCGGGGCGCTCGATTTCGATCACGTCGCCCGCGCCGAAATTCTCGACGGCGACGACGTGGCCGACCTCGAGCCCAGCCTCGTCGACGACGCGCAGGCCGATCAGGTCGGCGTGATAATATTCGCCGTCGTCCAGCGGCGGCAATTCGGAGCGCGCGACCGTCAATTCGGTCCCGCGCATTGCCTCTGCCGCGTTGCGGTCAGCAATCTCGGCGAAGCGGGCGATCGCGCCGTTATTCCCGGCGCGCAGCGATTTCAGCGTCAGCTTGCCGCCGTTGAACGAACGATAATTCGCCAGATCGTCGGCAAAGCTCTTCAAGCGAACTTCGCCCGCCACGCCATGCGCGCCGATGATGACGGCAAGGGTGACGGGCGTTTCGCGCATTCGGCTTTACTCGGCCTTGGCTTCTTCGGTCGCAGCTTCTTCCGCCGGTGCTTCGGCAGCCGCTTCCTCAGCAGGCGCTTCTTCAGCCGCCGGTTCTTCCTTCGCTGCCGCGGCAGCTGCCTTGGCTTCCGCTTCGGCTTCTTCTGCTGCCTTCAGCTTCTCGGCGCGTTCCTCGGCGCGTTCGGTGGCCTTTTCGCCCGGCTTCGCCTTGTTCGGATTGTTGCGCGCCGCACGTTCGCGAACGCCTGCCGCGTCGAGGAAGCGCGCGACGCGGTCGGTCGGCTGCGCACCGACGCTCAGCCAATGCTTGGCGCGGTCGCTGTCGAGCACGACGCGCTTTTCGTCGTCCTTGCCCAGCAGCGGGTTATAGGTGCCGATTTTCTCGATGAACTTACCGTCACGAGGGCTCCGCACGTCGGCGACGACGATGCGGTAATAAGGGCGCTTCTTCGAGCCGCCACGCGACAGGCGAATGCTGGTTGCCATAGTAATCTAGTCCTTTTTTCTTCAAATTATCATCCCGGCGAAAGCCCGGATATCGTGGTTTCAAATTCCGCCCCTGCCGACTGATACCCCTGCTTTCGCATGGGTGACGGACGTAGGCGGCTGGCTCACTTCTTCTTCAACATATCCTCGAGGCCCGGCGGCAGTTGCGGCATCCCGCCCTTGCCGCCCGGTCCGCCAAGTCCGGGAAGCCCGCCCCCGGCCTGTTTCATCATCTCGCCCATTTGCGGACCGCCCAGCGCATTGCCCAGGCCACCCATGCCGCCCTTGCCAAGCATACCGAGCATGCCCTTGAGGCCGCCCATCTTCTTGATCTTCTTCATGGCGTTCTGCATTTCGAGATGCATCTTCATCAGCTTGTTTACGTCCTGAACGGTCGTGCCCGAGCCCTTGGCGATGCGGATCTTGCGCTTGGCGTTGATGAGCGCGGGGTTGGCGCGCTCCTTGGGCGTCATCGACGTGATCATCGCGTCCATGCGCAGCAGGATGCGTTCATCGACATTGCCGGCCGCCATTGCCGCCTGCGCCTTTTTCATGCCCGGCATCATCCCGGCGAGCGCACCGATACCGCCCATCCGGCGCATCTGCGACAATTGCCCGCGCAGGTCGTTCATGTCGAACTTGCCCTTGGACAGCCGCTCGGCCATCCGTTCGGCATCGTCGGCCTCGATCGCCTGCGCGGCCTTCTCGACCAGCGACACGACGTCGCCCATGCCCAATATGCGCCCCGCGACGCGCTTGGGATGGAAGGGTTCGATCTGATCGAGCTTTTCGCCCATCCCAGCGAACTTGATCGGCTTGCCGGTGACTTCGCGCATCGACAGCGCCGCACCGCCGCGCGCATCGCCGTCCATCCGCGTCAGGATCACGCCGGTCAGCGGCACCTGATCCGAGAAGTTCTGCGCGACGTTGACCGCGTCCTGGCCGGTCAGCGAGTCGACGACGAGCAGGATTTCCTGCGGCGTCGCGATGTCGGCCACCGCCTTCATCTCGTCCATCAACGCCTGATCGACGTGCAGACGACCGGCGGTGTCGAGCATCAGGACATCATGGCCCTGCAACTTGGCGGACTGGAGCGCACGCCGCGCGATATCGACCGGCGCCTGACCCTTGACGATCGGCAGCGTCGCGACCTCGGTCTGGGTGCCCAGCACCGCCAGCTGTTCCTGCGCCGCCGGGCGATTGACGTCGAGCGACGCCATCATCACCTTCTTGCCCTGCTTCTTGAGCAGCTTGGCGAGTTTTGCGGTGGTCGTGGTCTTGCCCGACCCTTGCAGACCGACGAGCATGATGACTGCGGGCGGCGTCGTGTCGATCTCAAGCTCGGCGGTGTCGGGGCCAAGCATGTCGACCAGCGCGTCGTGGACGATCTTGACGACCTGCTGCCCCGGCGTGATCGACCGCAGCACTTCGTGCCCGACCGCTTTTTCGGTGACGCGATCGACGAACGCGCGCGCCACCGGCAGCGCGACATCGGCTTCCAGCAGCGCGATGCGGACTTCGCGCATCGCAGTCCGCACATCGGCTTCGTTCAGTGCGCCGCGACCGCGCAGGCGATCGAATACGCCGCCCAACCGATCGCTAAGAGACTCGAACATCGTCACTCCAATTCTCGTTGCCCAGGCCAAACGCAAAACGAGCCGGCGGACGAAACCTCGTCGGCCGGCCTACCCCGTGGGGCTTTGCCTTTGTCGTTCGTCGGGAACGAATATGGGCGCGCGTTAGCCGTATCCCAGCCCGAAGGCAAGGCATTCGCGCCTTAACCTATCGGCAACCGCGTTCGTGCGACCATCGGCGAAGCAGTTTTGCCAGCGAAAGACGCGACCATGCCAGCCGACCTACTGAACGATTTGCCCGAACAAGGCAGCGTCGCGCCCCGCAGCCTGTTGACCGCGGGCATCAGCGCAGCCGCCATCCTGCTGTTCATCGGCACCGCAGGGGCAGTGATGATCGGGATGTCCGACTGGTGGCGCCACGGCGCAACACCGGTCGAACCGCTGCTGGTCACCGCCCTCCTGCTCAATATCGCGCTCATCCTGCTCGGCTGGCGGCGTCACCACGCGCTGCGCCACGAAATCTCCGTCCGAACCGCCGCCGAAGCACGCGCGCACCTGCTCGCCAGCCGCGACTCGCTGACCGGCTTCCTCAACCGCCGCTCGATCGCCGACGAAGGCGGCGCCATGTATGCGCACGCCGAACGCCGGGGCAAGGCGATGGCGCTGATGCTGATCGACCTCGATCACTTCAAGACGGTCAACGACATGCACGGCCATGCCGTCGGCGATGCGCTGCTCCGCGCCGCCGCGCAGAAGATCGCGACCGCGCTTCCCGACAATGCGGTTATCGCCCGGCTTGGCGGTGACGAATTCGCGTGCGGCATGACGTTCGCCCCCGAGCACCCGGAAACCGTCGAATGGGTCGCCCAGGCCCTCGTCTCGCACCTCGCCCAGCCCCTCGACGCCGAAGGAGTGCGCTGTCACGTCAGCGCGTCGATCGGCATCGCACGCTCCGATTTCGAATGCCCGTCGATGGACGCGCTGCTGCGTTCGGCCGACATCGCCATGTATGCCGCCAAGAAAGCGGGGAAGAACCGCTATGCCTGGTTCGACGCGTCGATGGAGCGCGAGTTGAAGGCGCGCAACGACCTCGAACTCGGCCTGCGCACCGCGATCCCCAAGGGCCAGATCGTTCCCTATTTCGAACAACAGGTCGATCTCGACACCGGCAGGCTGACCGGGTTCGAGGTGCTCGCCCGCTGGGAACATCCCTTGCGCGGTCTGATTCAGCCCGACGCCTTTATCGGCATTGCCGAGGATTCGGGCATGATCGGCGACCTGTCGCTCTCGATCATGCGCCAGTCCTTTGCCGCCGCGCGCGACTGGGATCCGTCGCTGTCGCTGTCGATCAACATCTCGCCGACCCAGCTTCGCGATCCGTGGCTCGCACAAAAGATCATCAAGGCGCTGGTCGAGACCGGCTTCCCCGCCAACCGGCTGGAGATCGAGATCACCGAAAGCGCGCTTTTCGAAAATCTCGCGCTCGCACAATCGATCGTCGGCAGCCTCAAGAATCAGGGCATCGCCGTCGCGCTCGACGATTTCGGCACCGGCTATTCCAGCCTCGCGCATCTGCGCGCGCTGCCGTTCGACCGGATCAAGGTCGACAAGAGCTTCATCACCTCGATCAACGACAGCGCCGACTCGGCCGCGATCGTCACCGCCATCGTCCGGCTGGGCGAGAGCCTGAACCTTCCCGTCACCGCAGAGGGCGTCGAGGATGCAGAAGTTCAGGAGCGGCTGCGCTCGATCGGCTGCATGAAAGGTCAAGGCTGGTATTACGGCAAGCCCGTCTCGGTCGCAGGCGCTCGCCGCATGCTTGCCGAACGCGGGCTCATCCGCGTCGGCGCGCCCGATGCGCCACGCCCGCAGGCCGACGACCTCACCAGCCAGCGTCAGGTCGGCTGAGATATTCCTTTTCGGCCGGGGTGCTTTTGCGCCCGAGCGCCTTGTTGCGTGACGGGAACCGGCCATGGTCCGCGATGACGGCGGCATGGTCGCGCGCGAATTTGACCTGCACGTCGAGCCCCGCCTCAGCAAACAGCGCGATCGCATAGTTCTGCAGCCCCATATTCTCGGCGTGCATCAACGGCATGTAGAAAAAGGCGCGCTTCTCCGGCGTCACTTCCAGATCGAACCCGGCGCGAATGCCCTCCAGCGTCAACTGCACGGCCAGCGGATCGGCGGCATAGGCTTCCGCCGAGCCTCGGTTCAAATTGCGCGAAAACTGGTCGAGCACGATGATCGCCGCCAGCATCCGTTCGGCATCGCCGCGCCACCCATCGGCATCGGTCGCCAACAGATGATCGCGCAAGGCACCGAAGCGCTTGGCGATCTTGGCGTCCAGTTTGTCGTCCTTGGCGAATTGCTGTTCGGTGGTCAGCGCGAACCAGAATTCGATCACCTCGCGTGCGCTCGCCACCGGGCTTGCGTGGACTTCGCGCTCGCTCGCCCCTAAGTCAGCCGCCATGTCGTCCCCCTCTTCGTCCTTGCCAGCGGCCGAAATCGTCAGCCTGGGCTGTCGATTGAACATCGCCGAAAGCGAAACGATCCGTGCGCTGGTTGGACACCGTGACATGGTGGTCGTCAATAGCTGTGCGGTGACCAACGAAGCGGTGCGCTCGACGCGCCAGGCGATCCGCCGCGCCAAACGCGCGCGTCCGGGTGCGGAGATCGTCGTGACGGGTTGCGCCGCACAAATCGACCCCGCCAGCTTCGCCGCCATGCCAGAGGTTGCGCGCGTCGTCGGCAATGCCGAAAAACTCGACCCCGCCGTCTGGGCCGCAAGCGACCGGATGGCGGTGAGCGACATCATGGCCGTCCGCGAGACCGCCCCGCACCTTGCCCATGTCTTTACCGGACATGCCCGCGCATTTGTCGAAGTCCAGAATGGCTGCGACCATCGCTGCACCTTCTGCGCGATTCCCTATGGCCGCGGCAACAGCCGCTCGGTTCCCGCAGGTGCGGTGATCGACCATATCGCGGCGGTCGTCGCGCAGGGGCATAGCGAAGTCGTGCTGACCGGCGTCGACCTCACCAGCTATGGCCACGACTTGCCCGGCAAGCCCGATCTCGGCGCGCTGGTCGAACGCATCCTGCGCCATGTCCCGGACCTGAAGCGCCTGCGCCTGTCGTCGCTCGATTCGATCGAGATCGACGACCGCCTGTTCGCGCTGCTGACCCAGGAACCGCGCGTCATGCCACACGTCCACCTGTCGCTTCAGGCAGGTGACGACATGATCCTGAAACGGATGAAACGCCGCCACGCGCGCGCCGAAGCGGTGGCATTGGTGGAACGCCTGAAGACGGCTCGCCCTGAAATCGCGATCGGTGCCGACATCATCGCTGGGTTCCCGACGGAAACGCACGAAATGTTCGCCAACAGCCTCGCGCTCATCGCCGATTGCGACATCGTCCACGCCCATATCTTCCCCTTCAGCCCCCGCACCGGCACCCCGGCTGCCCGCATGCCGCAAGTCGCGCCTCCTGAGGTGAAAGCCCGCGCCGCTACCTTGCGCACCCGCGCCGCCGAACACCGCACCGCATGGCTGCAATCGCTAGTCGGGACCGAGCAGGACATTTTGGTCGAACGCCCCGGCGACCGCGGCCACGCAGGCAACTTCGCGGAGGTGCGGCTGGCGGACACGCACGCCGTCGGCAGCGTCGTCCGCACCACCATCACCGGCGTAGAGGGCAACACACTAACCTCTTCCATCCGTCACCCCGGACCTGTTCCGGGGTCCACTCCTCACCTCGCGCAACTCCATCGGTCGGGCGTCATCCGCCGCCCGGTGGATGCAGGAACAAGTCCGGCATGACGAACAGAGAAACGACCTCCGCATGACCTCCTGGCACGACCGCCTCCTCGGCGGCTTCAAGAAAACCTCCGACCGCCTGATCGGCAACCTCGCCGGGCTCGGCGCGGCGCGGCTCGACGACGATCAGCTCGACGAGATCGAGGAAGCGCTGATCGCCTCCGACCTTGGCCCCGACACCGCCGCGCGCGTCCGCAAGCGCCTGTCCGAAGGCCAGTATGAGCGCAACATGGAGGAACTCGGCATCCGCCTGGTGGTCGCCGAGGAAATCGAAAAGAGCCTCGCCAAAGTCGCCAAACCGCTCGAGATCGAAGCCTTTCCGCGCCCCCAGGTCATCCTCGTCATCGGCGTCAACGGATCGGGCAAGACGACAACGATCGCCAAGCTCGCGCACTTGCTGGTCGAGCAGGATTACGGCGTGATGCTGGCCGCGGGCGACACGTTCCGCGCCGCGGCGATCGGTCAGCTCAAGACCTGGGCGGAACGCATCGGCGTGCCCATCGTCACCGGTCCCGAAGGCGGCGACGCGGCGGGCATCGTCTATGAAGCTGTCAAACAGGCGACCGCGACCGGCATCGACGTGCTGATCGTCGACACCGCCGGACGCCTCCAGAACAAGCGCGAACTGATGGACGAACTGGCGAAGATCCGCCGCGTCCTCGGCCGCATCAACCCCGCCAGCCCGCATGACGTGGTCCTCGTCCTCGACGCGACCACCGGCCAGAATGCGCTGTCACAGATCGAGGTGTTCAAGGAAGTCGCAGGCGTGACCGGCCTCGTCATGACCAAGCTCGACGGCACCGCGCGCGGCGGCGTACTGGTCGCGGCGGCGGAAAAATTCGCCCTCCCCATCCACGCGATCGGCGTCGGCGAACAGGTCGACGACCTCCGTCCCTTCGACGCCAACGAAGTTTCGCGCATCATCGCGGGGGTTGAGACGGTGCGGAAATAAGCGAGTTCGTCCCCCACCCTCTCTCCGTTCGTCCCGAGTAGCCTTCGAGCTTGTCGAGAAGGCATATCGAGGGAGCACCTATCTCGATACTGGTTCTCGACAAGCTCGAACCCTACTCGATACCAACGGTTGGGATGAGATGGGCCAGTAGAAAATTTGGAAATGATATGACCGAAGCCCACCCCGCCCCGCCATCAAAACCCGCCACTGGCCCGGGTTTCCGCATGCTGGTCGATTTCGGCCCGCTCGCCGTCTTCTTCCTGGTCAACACCTTCGCCCCCGGTCCGCAGCTAAGCAGAGTGCTCGCCGCGACCGCCGCGTTCATGGTCGCCATCGCCGTCGCGATGGTCGCCTCGCGGGTCAAGAGCGGTCACATCTCCCCGATGTTGTGGGTGTCGGGCGTGCTGGTTCTCGTGTTCGGCGCGCTGACGCTCTATTTCCACAACGACACCTTCATCAAGGTCAAGCCGACCATCGTCTATTCGATGTTCGCCGCCGTCCTTGCCTTCGGCCTCATCACCAAACGCCCGATGCTGCAAATGGTGCTGGAAACCGCGTATCCGGGCTTGTCCCCGCGCGGCTGGCACCTGCTGACCATCAACTGGACGATCTTCTTCGTCGCGATGGCGGTGCTCAACGAAGTCGTCTGGCGCACGCAGAGCTGGGATTTCTGGGTCGGGTTCAAACTGTGGGGCGTGGTGCCCCTGACCTTCGTCTTCGCGATGCTCAACGTCCCGATGCTGATGAAGCACGGCCTGAACGCCGAAAAGCCGACCGACGCGCCCCTGCCGCCGGAGGGCTGAAATTCCTCCCCCGCCGGGGGAGGTGACAGCGCGAAGCACTGACGTAGGGGGTGCCAAACAGCGTAGCGCTCACGGCCAACCCCCTCCACCAGCTTCGCTGGCCCCCTCCCCCGGCGGGGGAGGAATTAGTGGGTTATCCCTGATCGGCGCGGCTGACGCCATCACCGTCAAGATTCTGCGCGACGAAATCCCAGTTGATCAGGTTCGCCGTGACCGCGTCGAGATAGCTCGGCCGCGCGTTGCGGTAATCGATGTAATAGGCGTGCTCCCACACGTCGATCGTCAGCAGCGGGCGCATCCCTTCATACACCACCGGCGTGTCGGCATCGTGCAGCGACGTCACCTTCAGCTTGCCGCCGTCGAGCACCAGCCAGCCCCAGCCGTTGGAGAAATGCGCCGTCGATTCCTCGACGAGCTTCTTGATCAGCGCATCGGCCGAGCCGAATTCCTCGGAAATCATGTCGGCCAGCTTGCCGCCCGGCTTCTGGTTGTCGGGCGACAGCCCCTGCCAGAAAAAGCTGTGGTTCCAGATCTGCGCGGAATTGTTGAACAGCCCCTTGTCGCCCTTGTCCTTGGCGGACTGGATCACCTCGGTCAGCTTGCGCCCTTCGAGGCCCTTCTCGGCGAGCATGCCATTGGTCTTGTCGACATAGGCCTTGTGATGCTTGCCATGATGGAATTCGAGCGTCTCTGCCGACATATGCGGCGCCAGCGCGTTCTTGTCGAAAGGAAGGGCGGGAAGTTCGAAAGCCATGACGGCGTCCTCCTGTTTGGGTGATCGGATACGCTGCGCCTAACGCATCACCCGCGGAAAAGCGCCATGAGAATCGTTCGCGTAACGAGTCGAGGGAAGCGATCAGTGGGTGCGTCCTCCCTGCGTCACCCCGGACCGACAAGTCCGGCATGACGATTGGGTTGGGGGTTGGGCCTTATCCCCCCAGCATCCCATGCCGCCGCAGCGCATGCCGCAACTGGTCGTACGTCAGCCCCAGCCCTTCCGCCGTCGCGCGCTGGTTGAAGCGGTGTTCGGCCATTGCACGCTGGAGCAGCGTCTTTTCGAACTGCGACACCCGCGTCTTGAAATCCGCGCCGTCGAATACCGGGGCCGCCTCCTCGGCGCGCGGCTCGTGCGCCTCCGGTTCCGCCACCGACTGCGCTGCGTTCGGCTGCGCGTTCATCGACCCCGC
The DNA here is from genome assembly GCF_054457155.1 of Sphingomonas aestuarii. Lineage (NCBI taxonomy): Bacteria > Pseudomonadati > Pseudomonadota > Alphaproteobacteria > Sphingomonadales > Sphingomonadaceae > Sphingomonas > Sphingomonas aestuarii. The sequence continues at coordinate 381,167 of NZ_JBTKVV010000001.1, forward strand.
GCCCTTGCCCCTTGGCCGGAACGGCGAATCGAACGGGTCGATCTGGATCGCTTCGATCGGCCCGTCGCGTTCCCAGCGATACACGGCGCGCTCCACCACGTTGCGCAACTCGCGCACATTGCCCGGCCAGCGATATTGGGTCAGCGCGTCGGTCGCCTCAGGTCCGAAGCCCGGCCAGTCGTCCCAGCCGATCTCGGACGCCATCCGCCGCCCGAAATGCTCGGCCAGCACCATCACGTCGCCCGGTCGCGCGCGCAAGGGGGGTAGCGTCACCACTTCGAAGCTCAGCCGGTCGAGCAAATCGGCGCGAAACTGATGCCGGTCGACCTTGTCGGGCAGATGCTCGTTGGTCGCCGCCACGATCCGCACATCGACGCGGATCGGTCGCGACGAACCGATCCGCGTGATCTCGCCATATTCGACCGCGCGCAGCAGCCGGTCCTGCGCCGCCATCGACAGCGTGCCGAGTTCGTCGAGGAACAACGTCCCCTTGTCCGCTTCCTCAAACCTGCCTGCCCGCGCCCGCGTCGCGCCGGTGAACGCGCCCGCTTCGTGCCCGAACAATTCGGCCTCGATCAGCGTCTCGGGCAGCGCCGCGCAGTTCATGATGACCAACGGCTGGTCCCAGCGAGGGGAGAGCCGGTGGAGGCGCTCCGCAACCAGTTCCTTGCCCGTCCCACGCTCGCCGATCACCAGCACCGGACGGTCGAGCGCGGCTGCGCGACTGGCGCGTTCCAGCGTGTCGAGAAAGGCCGAGGACTGGCCGATAACCTGGGTCGTGCGTTCCATGCGCAAGGGTTGGCGCATTTTCCCAACACTTGGCAAGTCACATTTCTGCGCGATGAACGAAAGCCCCGCGACATGGGCGAAACGCAAATTGGCACGCCCCCTGCAATGCTAAGCGCAACCACCCGACAAGCGGTGGAAAGACAAGGGTTCAGGGAGGACCCGCGTTGACGAACTTGACCGCCGGACCGTCTTTCAGACGCGATGGCATCGACCGGGGCGGGACGCCCCATCCTGCCCCGGCCGCCTTATTGTTCAGTAATCTGCGTTTCGCACGAAGGAGTTGACTTCAAATGGGCATTTTCTCGCGAACCCGCGACATCATCGCCGCCAACATGACCGACTTGCTCGACAAGGCGGAAGACCCGGCAAAGATGATCCGTATGATCATCCTCGAAATGGAGGAAACCCTGGTCGAAGTCCGCGCATCCGCCGCGCGCACCATCGCCGACCAGAAGGAAATGCGTCGCCACATCGCGAAGCTCGAAAAACTTCAGGAAAGCTGGACCGAAAAGGCCGAACTGGCGCTGTCGAAGGACCGCGAGGATCTGGCCAAGGCTGCGCTGGTCGAACGCCAGAAGGCCGCCGATATGGCCGATCAACTGAGCGCGGAGATCACGGTCCTCGACGATGCGCTGCGCGCGTCGGAAGGCGACATCGCCAAGCTCCAGAAGAAGCTGTCGGAAGCCCGCACCCGCCAGAATTCGATCAACACTCGGCTCGAATCGGCGAACAACCGCTTCCGGATGCGCGAAGTGCTGGGGGGCGCGAAAACCGAAGACGCGTTCAGCCGCTTCGATGTCCTCGAACGCCGCGTCGATTTCGCCGAAGGCCGCGCCGACGCGCTGTCGCTGGGCGCCCCGCCCAAGACGCTGGAAGAGGAAATCGCCGAGCTGAAATCGTCCGAAAAGGTCGATGCCGAACTCGAAGCGCTAAAGGCGCGGATGAACAAGGAGGGCTGACGCGATGGAAGACGTCTTTCTCCCCATCGTCATCGTCGGGATGCTGTTCATCGGCCTCCCCTGGGTGATCTTCCACTATATCACCAAGTGGAAGCAGGCGCCCTCGATGACCGGCGAAGACGAGCAATTGCTCGATGAGCTGCACCACATGGCCCGTCGTCTCGACGACCGGCTCGACACGATCGAACGCATCGTCGCCGCCGACAACCCCGATTACCGCGCACAGGTCAGCCAGACCCCCGTCCGCGGCGAACTCGACTATACCCGGAGGAGCTGACATGTCCGCGACCCGCACCAAATTCTACCTCGACAAGCAGAACGCCAAATGGATGGGCGTGTGTTCGGGGATCGCCGATTATACCGGCATCGACACGACCTGGGTCCGCGTGGGCATGGTCGTCCTGGCCTTTGCCACCAGCGGTTGGGCAGCGCTCGCCTATGTTGCCACCGGTCTGATCGCGCCGAAAAAGCCGATCGGCCTGTACGACAGCGAAGAGGACGAGAAATTCTGGCAGCGCACCCGGTCGAACCCGAAGCGCACGACGGCGGAAGTCCGCTCGAAACTGCGCGACATCGACCGCCGCCTGGCCAACATGGAAACCTTCTACACCAGCCGCAACACCCAGCTCGCCGACGAGATCGAGCGCCTGCGCTGAGCGCAGAGAATAAAGGGAGGAATTTGAGATGAATTTCGGTGGACCCGCTTTCGTCATCGCCATCGTCGCGGTCTGCATGGGTGGCTGGCTGATCAGCACCTGGATCCGCGCCAAGCACGGCTATCCGATCGAAAACGAATGGGGCGGCACCGTCGCCCGCGCCGATCCGGACGCCGATCGCAAGGTCAACCTGCTGGCCAGCGAAAACGAAAAGCTCCACGGCAAGGTGTCGCGGCTCGAAGAACGCATCGCCGTGCTCGAACGCATCGCCACCGACCCGGCGACCCGTACCGCGCGCGAAATCGACGAACTGCGCTGAGCCGCAAGAAGGAACCGAGACGATGGAAAAAGTCGCAATCCTCCAGGTGATCGGACCGATGGTCGCGATCGTCGGCGTCGCCGGGATGGTCGGCTGGGTGCTTACCACCTGGATGCGGATCAAGAACGGCTATCCGCTCGACGGCGCCTGGGGCCAGGCGGTCTATCCCAAGAACAGCGGCGAAACGCTGGAACGCGTCAAACTGCTCAGCCAGGAAAACGCCCAGCTCCGCGCCGAACTCGGCTCGGTCAAGGATCGCCTTGCAAACGTCGAACGCATCGTCACCGACAGCAGCCACCTGCTCGATCGCGAGATCGAACAGCTGCGCGGCCCGGCCAACTGAGGAGCGCCCGCCATGCCCGGTTACATCTGGTTTTTTCTGATCGTCGTCGGCATCCCGGTTATCGCCGGTGTCCTCGGCGACGCCTACAAACGGCACATCAAGTTCAAGGAAAAGCAGCTTGAACTGATGAGCGCCCAGACCGCCGAAAAGGCCGCACAATACGCGGCGCATACCGAACGCCTCGAACAGCGCATGCAAGTGCTGGAGCGTATCATCACCGACCGCGGCCTCGAACTCTCCGACGAGATCGAACGGCTGCGCGACCGCCCGCTCAACTAAGGACCAGGCCCATGTTCATCGGTTTCCTCGTCGTCATGACCGTCCTCACCGCCGGCGGCGTGTTCATCGCCGAAAAGCGCGACCGCCCGGTTCGCCGCGCCGAACGCCTGGCGCGCGACGCCGAAAACGCCGCCGCCTGACTCGCCACTCGTAATCAGGGAGCCGCCCCATGAACCCCTTCGAAATGGTCGTCGCGATCGTCTTCCTCGTCACCATCGGCAGCGTGTTGCGCGCCAAATACGGGATGCGGAAGGACAAGCACGGCAACGAATTTTTCGACCGTCAGGATGCCGCCGTCGCCGCCGACAACAAGCGGCTGACCGACGAGGTCCGCACATTGAAGGACCGCGTCGCCGTGCTCGAACGCGTCGTTACCGACAATGAAGGCAGCCTGCGCCTCGACCATGAGATCGAGCGGCTGCGCGACAAGAACCGCAGCTGATGCCGGGAGTAGAGATGATGAACAGCCCCGATTTCTACATGATCATGGCAGCGGCCGGATTGGCGGCGCTGGGCATGGTAATCGCCGCCGCCCTCGCCGGATGGCGCGGATGGCTCGCCCTCAAACGCCAGCAATTGTCGCTGGTCGGCCCCTCGCACGACGGCCACGCCGACCCGGTCCCGACCGGCAACGCCAGCGCCCGGATCGAGATCGCCGACCTCAAGGAACGCATCCGCAAGCTGGAAGCGATCGCAGCGGGCGTGGACCTTTAAGCGGCCACGCCCGCTCCAGGGAGCGTCATCCCTGTTTTCGCAGGGATGACGATGAAAGCGGGCAAGGCGCAAAGCCTTCCCTTCACTCGCCACCGCGCTATAGCGCCGCCATGCAGACCATCGCGACCCTTGCCGACGAATACGCGTTCCTCGAACCCGACGATCGCTATCGCCTGCTGATCGATCTGGGCCGCGCGCTTGAGGACATGCCCGATCCGCTGAAGACCGATGCGACGCTGGTGCGGGGATGTTCGGCCGCCGTATGGGTCTATCCGACCGTCACCGACGACGGACGCCTGCATTTCCTCGCCGACAGCAACGCCGCGATCACCAAGGGGATCATCGCGCTGGTGCTGCTGACCGTGCAGGACAAGTCGCCGGAAGAGATCCTCGCCACCGACATCGAAGGCGAACTGGCGCCGTTCGACCTCAAGAACCAGCTCAGTTCCAACCGGACCCAGGGCATCCCCAACATGATCGCCCTGATCCGTGCCACCGCGGAACGATATGCGGCCGCGGGATAACGCGGGCTCCCGCGACACACCATCCTAGCGTCATTGCGAGCGCAGCGAAGCAATCCAGTACGGCGCGCGCTGACCTGGATTGCTTCGCTGCGCTCGCAATGACAGTCGGACTACCCGATCATCCTCATCTGCATCCCTGCACCAACCCCAATTCCACGGCCACCGCGCCGACATCCGCCCCCTCCGGCACCAGCACCCACTCGCGGGGGCGCGCGCCGTCAATGACGGTAACCGCGCGCTTCGGGCATACGCCCAGGCATTTGACCTCGACGATCCCGACCGGCGACTTGCGACCGTTCTTCGCGCCGACTTGCTTACGCAGCGCCTTGGCAAGCGCCGTCTTGCCCTTCGGCCCGAAGCCGCCGCCCATCTTTTTCGAACATTTCGCGCAGACCAAGACTGTTTGCGCCCAGTCCGACCGCACCCGCGTCTTCAATCGGGCCGCCATTCGCGGCGATCCTCGGCCGCCTTCAGCACGTCATAGGCCGCCTGGATCGCGTGGAAGCGCTTGGCCGCTTCGGCATCGCCGGGGCGAACATCGGGGTGGTTGGCCTTGGCCTGACGCCGATAGGCCGCCTTCACGCTTTCAAAATCGGCGTCGACCTCAAGTTCCAGCACATCAAGCGCACGCATCTCGTCGCGCGACCGCGTTCCGTCGCCGGGGCCAGCCCAGGCCTGATGCTTCGACTGGGCGAAACCACCCGCATCGCGCCGCTCCTCCGCTTCGCGTTGCGCCGCTTCTTCCGCCGACAGGCCCTCGAAATAATTCCAGCCCTTATTGTATTCGGCGGCGTGCGCTTCGCAGAAATACCAGCGATCGGGGCTGTTGGGCGATTTGGGCGCAGGCCGGTCGCCGACTTCCTCGCAGCCATGCCGGTCGCACAGCCGCACCGTCGTCGCCGCGCGCTCGGATTCATAGCCCCGCCAGCGGGGAAATCCCCAGTCATTCGATCGTGTGGAACGCGCCATGTTCAGCCAGATAGGCGGGGAAAGCGGGGGATGCCAGCCTCTGCCGCGCGCGAATTTCCGATCACCGCGATCGGCTCCGATCGCCAACCCCCGTTCGTTTCGAGCGAAGTCGAGAAACGTGACACCAGCGCCTGGCCCGCGTTTCTCGACTTCGCTCGAAACGAACGGGCGGGGGTTGGATCGCTACTCAAGCAGCAGCAGGCGCGAACAAGGTGAAACTTGCGGGCAGCCGCTTGACGGTCTTGCCCTCGGTCACTTTTTCGACCGCGTTGATGACGGCGATCAGGTCGCGCTGCTGATAGGGTTTGGACAGGCACCCCAGCGCCAGCCCCTCGATATTGCCCGGACACGCGCCGGTCACGAACACGACATGGATGCCCTTTTCGTTCGCGGCTCGCGCCACGTCGATGCCGTTGCCGTCGGCCAGTCCGATATCGACCAGCAACAGGTGGATCGCCTCCTCGACTTCCTCGATACAACGCAGCGCATCGGCGACGCTGTCGACCGTCGCGACGATGTCGAAGCCTTCGCCTTGCAGAAAATGCTCGTTGTCGAACGCGACCAGCGGCTCGTCCTCGACGATCAGGATGCGTTCGATCCGCCGCTTTTTCTTCCCGAACAACATGCCCGCAATCCGCTCACTTTCACGGGCAGCCAAACCGCCCTATAGCCCTGCACCACTGAACCGCCGACCGCGTGCTTTGTTGCATGACCGGCCGATCCTTTCGCATTCGAAAAGAACCATAGCATCGTGTCCGACCCCACGTCCAAGCCCGCCGACGGCCAACGCATCGCCAAATTGCTCGCCCGTGCCGGAATCGCGTCGCGGCGAGAAATCGAGCGCATGATCGCCGACGGTCGTATTGCGCTGAACGGCGTGGTGCTCGACACGCCCGCCACGATCCTGACCTCGCTCACCGGCGTCACCGTCGATGGCCAGCCGGTCGCCGCACCCGCACCCACCCGCCTGTTCGCGTTCCACAAGCCGCCGGGCTGCCTGACCACCGAATACGACCCCGATGGCCGCAAGACGATCTACGATCACCTCCCCAGCGAATTGCCGCGGGTGATCCCGGTCGGGCGGCTCGACATGAATACCGAAGGGCTGTTGCTGCTGACCACCGACGGCGAATTGAAGCGCCAGCTCGAACTCCCCGCCACCGGGGTCGAGCGCAGCTACCGCGCGCGCGCCTACGGCGACGTGACGCAGGAGCAGCTCGAAGAATTGATGATGGGCGTCGAGATCGAGGGGATGCGCTACGGCCCGATCAACGCCAATCTGGAACGCCGCACCGGCGCCAATGCGTGGATCGAACTGACGCTGACCGAGGGCAAGAACCGCGAGGTCCGCCGCGTGCTCGAACATCTGGGGCTGGAGGTCAGCCGCCTGATCCGCACCCGATACGGCCCGTTCATGCTCGACGATCTGCCCGTCGGCCAGGTCACCGAAATCCGCGCGCACGACCTGATCGCGTTCCGCAAGTCGCTCGACCTCCCCGCCGACAAGCGCCGTGAACTGCGCGCCGAACCGGGCATTGCGGTTGCGAAACCGCGCCCGGCGGCGGCGGTCGAACCGGAGGGCAATCTGCGCAAGAATCCGCGCGCGCCTCGCCCCACTCCCGTCCGCACCGACACCGCGCCACCGCGTCAGCCGCGCGCCGCGCCAAACCCTGCCGATCCGAAAAAGCCGATCGGCTTCGGCGCTCGCCAGCGCGCCCGCTTCAAACCCCGCGAGGATCGCCCCGCCGATCCCAGCGCCGAACCGTTCCAGCGCAACGCTCGCCCCGGCCCGGTCGCGCGCGCCGGTGCCCGCGTCCGCCCCAGGGGCGAGGAACTCGAAACGCGCCGCCCCGCCCGCGATGAACGAAAGCCCGGTGCTCGTGCAGAGCGAACCGACCGCCGCCCGCCCCCGCGCGCCATCGGCCGTCAGCAAAGCGGCGATCACCCCGATTACGACCCGCGAACCGCGCGCGGCGACCACCGCTCGCCTTGGGAAGGTCCAGGCCGTGACAAGCACCCCGCGCGCACGCCCGACACCGATCGCCCGGCCAAGTCCTACGGCGCAAAGCCGTTCGCGCGAACCGACCGCGCAGCGCGACCGGTTGGCGACGATCGTCCGCACCGCCCCGACTCTCACCGCTCGGACTCCGCCCGCCCCGACTCAAGCCGCCCCGAACGCCCGACGCGCGGCAAGGGTTGGGCCAAACCCAAACCACCCGGCTCCAGACCCGGCGGTCCCCGCAAGGGAGGCCCCCGCAAATGAGGATCGTCGCCGGACAGTGGCGCGGTCGCCCGCTGGTCACGCCGAAGGGCGACGCCACCCGCCCCACCGCCGACCGCACCCGCGAAGGCCTGTTCTCGATGCTGGTCAGCCGCGTCGGCAGCTTCGACGGATTGAGCGTCGGCGATTTCTTCGCAGGCTCGGGCGCGCTGGGCTTCGAAGCCCTGTCGCGCGGTGCCGCGAGTTGCCTGTTCGTCGAACAGGACCGCGCCGCGACCGACGCCATCAAAGCCAACGCCGACAAACTCGGCATCCGCCCCGACATCCGCGCCACCTCGGTCATGGCCCTCGGCCCGGCACGCGAACCGCTCGACCTGATCCTGATGGACCCCCCCTACGCCACCGGCGCCGGCATCGTCGCCCTCGACAAACTCGCGCGCCTGGGCTGGACCGGCCCCGCCACCATCGTCTCGATCGAAACCGGCGCGAAGGAAGTGGTCGCGGCCAAGGGCTTCGAGATCGACGCGGAGCGGGTGTACGGAAAGGCGAAAATTACGCTGCTGCGGCCGATCGCAAGCGCGATCGACGAGGAGTGATCCCTCGACACGCCATGCCAGACTGATCAACCCCTCCGACATCGGTCAGTGCCTGCGCAAAAATTCGGCGTCGGCGCCACCGACCCCCAACCATCTTGACCACCACCTCCACCACTGTATTGCATCGGCAACACAGCAGGAGAATGTTCTGAAACACCATGTCTTGATCGCCGGCGCATTCGCACTGTCTCTTGGCGGTTGCGCCACACTTCCCCCCACCACCGCGCCCGCCACAGCCACGCCGCTCCCGGCTGCCGAAAACGCCGAACAGCGCAGCCTGCACCTTGTCGGCGGACGCTGGTTCGATGGCGAGCGGTTCGTCACCGGCGACTGGTATGTGGTCGATGGCCGCTTCACCGCCGCTCGCCCGGCGCGAATCGACGCGACGCTGAACCTCGCCGATCGCTACATCCTCCCCCCCTTCGCGGAGGCACATAACCACGACCTTCAAAACGCCTTCACCGCCTCGATGAACGCACAGGCCTATCTCGACCGCGGTGTCTTCTACAGCGCCCAGCTCTGCTCGATGCCCGAGGAAACGCGCGGTTATCGCGGCCTGCTGGCGAACACCGCCAATGTTGATGTGCTGTTCGCGGGCGGCTGCATCTCGGCATCGGACGGGCATCCGCTCGGCATCGCGCTCGCCAGTTACAAGGCCGAAGGCATGCCGGTCGAACCCGACGCGATCCGCAACAAGGGTTATTGGTCGATCGATACCCGCGCCGAACTCGACGCGCGCTGGGACGCCATCGCTGCCGACAAGCCGAAACTGATCAAGATCATCCTGATCGATTCCGCCAACCACGCTGCCAATCGCAAGCGCCCCGAACTGTTCGGCTATAACGGCCTCGACCCCGCGCTCGTCCCCGAACTCGTCGCGCGCGCAAAGGCGATCGGCGCGCGCGTCGCCGCCCATGTCGATACCGCGCCCGATTTCGACGCGGCGATGCGCGGCGGGGTCGACATCATCGCCCACCTCCCCGGCTACCGCATCGCAAAAGGTCATGTGATCGCCGAGTATCGGCTGAGCGACGCCGCCATCGCGGAGGCCGCTCGGCGCGGCGTGTTCGTCACGCCGACGGTCGCGGTCGCGCGACATCATCTGCGCGCCAATCCCGGCGACAGCGACGCGATCATGGCCAACCACGCCGACAATATCCGCCGCCTGCGCGCGGCGGGCGTAAAGCTGATCCTCGGCTCAGACCTGTTCGGCGGATCGGTGCTCGACGAGGTCGAGGCGATCGACGCGCTCGGCATCATGCCGCGCGCCGAATTGCTCCGCATCGCCACGCGCGATACCGCCCGCGCGATCTTTCCCGACCGCCGTATCGGCTTGATCGAGGAGGGCGCGGAGGCCAGCTTCATCGCGCTAGACGGCGATCCGCTGACCGACCTCACCGCCATCCGCCGCATCCGCGCGGCGGTGAAACAGGGGAATGTGCTGGCGCGCTGACTTTCGCCGGGGGGAAGTGCCCGCGCCTCCCCCTAACGCGCCCGCGGCACCAGCCACAAGCCGCCCAGGCTCAACACGCCCGCCACCGCCAGATACACCCCGACATAGCCGATCCCGCCGATATCGGTCAGCGCCTGCGCAAAGATTGGCGTCAGCGCGCCGCCGATCACCCCGCCGACATTGAACGCCATCGACGCACCGGTGTAGCGCACCCGCGCCGGAAACAGCCCCGGCAACCACGCCCCGAGAGGCCCATAGACGAAGCCCATCGCCAGCAGCGCGACGCCCAGCCACAGGCCGATCATCGTCAGGTCGCCGCCGCCCATCATCGGCAGCATCAGCGCTCCGCTCGCGATCACCATCGCGCATCCCCAGGCCAGCACATGGCCCGGCGTGGTTCGATCCGCCCACCACCCGGACAATATGATCCCCAGCGCCATGAACAGGATCGCGACCAGTTGGACCGACAGAAACGCCGACCGCGAAAAGCCGAGCGTCGTCGTTCCGTATCCCAGCACGAACGCGGTCGCGATGTAATAGAGCGCGAAGCACGCCACCACGCCGAACGTCCCCGCCAGCGTCGCGCGCAGATGGGCGCGGAACAGCTCCGCGATCGGCACCGAAGCCGGCGGATCGCGCTCCATCGCCTCTCGAAACGCGGGCGTCTCGTGCAGCTTCAACCGCACCCACAGCCCCAGCACGACCAGAATCGCCGACAGCAGAAACGGCACCCGCCAGCCCCAGGACACGAACTGCGCGTCGGAAAGCACCAATGCCAATATCAAAAACAATCCGTTGGCGGCGATGAACCCGATCGGCGCGCCAAGCTGCGGCACCATGCCGAACCGTCCGGCCCAGCCCTTTGGCGCATTCTCCATCGCCAATAGGGCCGCGCCGCCCCATTCGCCGCCCAGCCCCAGCCCCTGGCTGAACCGCAGGATGCACAGCAGCAGCGGCGCGATCCACCCGACCATCGCATAGGTCGGCAGGAATGCGATCAGGAACGTCGCGCCGCCCATCAGCATCAGCGACGCGACCAGCGTCGATTTGCGCCCCACCCGGTCGCCGAAATGCCCGAACACCAGCGCGCCCAGCGGTCGCGCGACGAACGCCAGCCCCAGCGACGCATACGCCGCCATCAACTGCGCCGACGCGCTTTCGGCCGGAAAGAATAACGGCCCGAACACGAGTGCCGCGGCGGTCGCATAGATATAGAAATCGTAAAACTCGACCGACGTCCCGACCAGGCTCGCCCCCAGCACCCGCCGGTTCGCCACCATCGGATGCCGCGTGTCCGCCGTCCCGATCACGTGTTCGCCCGCCATGCGCGCTCTCCCCAGAAACCTGACGCTTCCTTGCCCCTCGGAACGGGACTGGCAAGCGGGCAATTGTTCAGGATGATGACGGGCAGTCCCGGCGGAACTGTTTTGGGAAAACGCCCTCACCCCGTTCGTTTCGAGCGAAGTCGAGAAACGCGCACGAGCACCAAGTTCACGTTTATCGACTTCGCTCGAACGAAAATGGCTGTACTGCGGTCGCAGTTCATTTCCCCACCAACACGCCCTTCCGCGCCAGCCACATTCCCCCGATGATGCACGCCGCAAACAATCCGCCCTCGACGGCGCCGGTCGCGACCCGACTGATCGCCCCGAACCCGGCTTCACCGAACGCTCCCCCGATCGCATCCAGCCGCAAGCGTGATCCCGGCATCGACCGCACGAGCAGGTCCAGGCTCCCGCCCATCAACCGCCCGCCGAGCAGCGCAATCGCGACCCCGCTTGCCGCGCCGCACGAGGCCGCGACCGCCACCGCGCGCCTCAGCGAAGTCGCCCGCCCGCCGAGCCAGCTCCCCAGCCCGACCGCCGCGCCCAGCGCAATGCCCTCCGCCGCGCCGGTCATGTCGCCCGGCGACTGGCCCAGCAGCAATTCGAACGCATCCATCCCGAACAGTTTGACCACCGCCCCGACCAGCATCCCGCCCGCCGCACCGCCCGCAATCGTCCAGGCCGATCCGCGCCCGGCCACTAAACCGACGCCCGCGATTCCCGTCGCCACGCCTGCACCGCCCAGCACCGCAACCAACGCCGTCACTACGGTCATCACCAGCAGCATCGATAGCGCGCTCGCCCCCGCCCCGGCCGTCGCGGCAAAGCCGTAGGCTACGCCGCCGATCGCGCCCGCCACCCCGGCCCCCAACGTGCCCGCCATCGCCAGTCGCCAGATATCGTCGCGCGCATGCCGTTCGACCGGCCCGGAAATTGCAGCAGGGTCAACAGCACCGCTATCGGCCACCGACCGCTCCTCCGCTCCCTCCACGGCGGCGACGAAGCGATAGCCATATTTGGGCACCGTCTCGATGAACCGGGGCCGCGTGGCATCGTCGCCCAGCAGCCGGCGAAGCGTACGGATGCACTGGGTCAGCGCCTCGTCGGTCACCGGCACGCCGCGCCACACCTGATCCATGAACGCGTCCTTCGACACCAGCGCGCCGCGCCCGCGCACCAGCAGCAGCAGCGCGTCGAGATAGCGCGCATTGACCGCCACCCCCTCGCCCCCGCGCATCAGCCGCCGGTCGCCCGCGTCGAGCACGAAGTCGCCGAACCGATACCGCCCCTCGTCCATCGTTTCAGCGAAGCCTCAGTTTTTGCTCATGCCGATCACGGGTCGGCTGCGTCACATCGCTGTTTCCCGCAATCGCAAAGGCAAGGCAATGGCAGCAGCATCGACCCCGACCGGAACACCGTCCCCCACTCCACCCCCGGCCTTCTGGAACGGCTGGCGCATCGCGCGCTGGACCGTGGTCGCCGGACTGCTCCTGCTCCCGGCCGTCGCGATGCGGTTCACGAGCGAGGTGAACTGGACCCCACGCGATTTCATATTCGCAAGCGTCATGATCGGCGGCACCGCCCTGCTCTACGACATCGCCGTGCTGACCCGCACGACCTTCGCCTATCGCGGCGGCGTGGCCCTCGCGCTCGCCGCATCGTTCCTGCTCATCTGGATCAACGGCGCGGTCGGCATCATCGGCAACGAAGACAACCCCGCCAACCTGATGTTCGGCGGCCCGCTCGCCATCGCGTTTTTGGGCGCCCTCCTAAGCCGCTTCCGCCCCCGCGGCATGGCCTGCACCATGACCACCGCCGCCATCGCCCAGATCGCGGTCGGCGTGGCCGCGCTGGCAATGGGCATCCTCATCCCCTTCGTGACGCTGTTCTTCACGGCGCTATGGTGGACGAGCAGCATGCTGTTTCGGAGGGCCTTGATGTGACAGCGGCAGGCGGGCCGGGCGCGAGTCAGACGAGTTTGGGAATATGCGACCCGACAATGTCCTGTTCGGCACGGACTCTAGCAGCAGACACCGTCCCACCTTCGTCTGCGCCGACAGCCGATCGTCCAGCGTTCGGCAACAAGGCGACGCCGAGCAGGTAACCAAGGACCGCGCTTCCGCTGTAGCCAACCAGCGGTGTGGGATAATTGCCAAGCGCGGCTGCAGCCACCACGCCCGCCCAGGAGGCGCCGAACGCCATCATCACGGACCGCTGATCGCCGCTGTGCATCGCCCCGGCCAGCGCGGGCAAGACAAGAATAAGGCATCCCGTGACAACGGCCAGACCGGCCAGCACATGGACGCCGAACGCCGTGTAGAGGATCCGATCGACAAAGGGCACCGCCGGAGATGCATCAGCTCGGATGAGCGTCGCGGCAAATGCCGCAATGGCGATTGCGAGGCCCAACGCGGGAAGGCGCTCGCGCTTTGCCAGCGCGATTGCGCCCAGTCCGGCTGCCAGCACGCCAGCCATTGCGCGGTCGGGCTGAATCGCCAGAGCAATCGCGGCGATTGCCATGCCGATCGTTCCGATCGCATCCGCTCGCCTCGCATACAGAACGACCATCGCCGGCAGGACGATCAGGCTGACCTGGATGCTCAGCGGACCGACAATGACCCAGCGAGATACCCCATCGGCCGCTGCGCCGAACACAGCGGTCGCGAGCAGCAGCAATGCCAAAGCGAGCGCCGCATTCCCGCTCTCCACTAGCCGCACCGTTGCCGTCCGCCTGAGCGCCAGCCACGCCGATGCGCCCAGCACGAGTGCCGCCACGTTGACCAGCAGATAATTTGCCGGAGCGCCCGCTGCGGTCATATATGCCAAGCCGAGGCAGACAGCCGTAACGGCGCATATCAGGCCAAGATTTCGCGGACGATCGACCAAGCGGTTCATTATCGGGGTGCTCCTGGATGAAGTTATGGCGGTATCGACAAAGCGGCTTCGTAGCGTCGCAATCCATGTGCCCACCGCCAGCATGATCGCAGCCCGAAGACAGCCGACGGCAAACGCCAGAGCTGCGCGATCATGCCGGATTTCCGCAAGCTCGCGCGCCATCGCGCGGGACCAGCAGGAAAGATGGTCAGGAAACACATTTTCCGCCGCCCACATGATCCGTTGCGCGGCCCGACGCATCAACCCACTCACGACATCGCCTCGCCGTTGCGCCACGCGACGGTCAGTGTCGCGGTTTCAGACATATTTGCCTCCAGATGCGCCAGCCTTACCCCCGCGGCGGTCAAACGATAGGCGTGACGTGGCGGGCGACCACGGGCGGCAGGCGGCTGCCATTCCGCTTCGAGATAGCCTTGCGACTCCAGACGGATCAGCAGCGGGTATAACGTGCCCGACTTCAAACCGGTCAGCGCTGCCAAGTCATAACCATGACGCCATTGGCCCTGCGCATCCAACAGGATTCTCAGCAGCGCGCGGGCATGGCTGGACAGGGCGCGTTTCCGGGTCACACCCATTAACTCTACCTATATAGAATATTCGTCAAGTGGAATTCCGTTCTGAGCCGGCGACGCGCTAGGCTCGTCAATAATTTGGCCCCATGCTTTCGATTTCGGTTCAGCACGCATCAACGATCGCGCTGTTTCCGTCAGCGGGCCTCGGACCCTACCCCGGATACCGCTCGAACACCGGCAATTCATGCGCCGTCTCCATCCAGCGTACCCGCTCGGCCACGTGAATGTTCGCCTCCGGCGGCATCGCATCGGGATCGTCCAGCGTCCCGGTCTGCACGTCGATCAGCCCCGGCAGCATGTCCTCATTCACATAGAACAGCCCCGTCCCGCACTCACCGCAGAAATGCCGTCGCCCATGCTCCGAAGACGCATAGACCTTCACCTCTCCCGATACCGTCAACTGTCCTGCGGGCACCATCGCCCATCCGACCATCGGCGCGCCGGAATGCCGCCTGCAATCGCTGCAATGGCACAGCGCATGGTGCAGCACCGGCAATTCAAGCTCATAGGAAATCGCCCCGCAGTGGCATCGACCCGCAACCATCGCATCCTCCCGACTCGACTGTTCGTGGGATGTTCTCACGCCTTGTGGTCGCGTACAACCGGGCGCGGCCATTGCGCACCGCCACCCGGCACGCCATATCGGCCCTTCAACCAGCGCCACAGGATGGCGCGCTGAGCGCCCTTCGGCTCCCAGTCCGAATGGAGCCGCCCTTATGGACCGCCAGACTCTCGCCTATGTTCTGCTCGCCGCCCTGATCGTCGCGGTCGTCGCGATCGCTTTCTACCGCCGTCATCACGGCCATACCCAGACCTACAAGCGCCAGGAAGCGCGCCAGCGCGAGAAATATCGCGCCGCCTCCGCCAAGCGCGCAGAGGCCCGCGACCAGTCCGTCCTCTAACCCACAGCACCGGGCGAACCCGTGCTTGCCCCGCGCGCCCACGTTCCCTAACTGTTCACGCGTGACTCTCCCCGCCCCCTCTCCCAACGATCCGCCCTATCTGCGCGGCCTGAACACGCCCCAGCGCGAAGCCGTGCTTACTACCGACGGCCCCGTGCTCGTGCTGGCAGGCGCAGGCACCGGAAAGACCGCCGCGCTCACCGCCCGCCTGGCGCATCTGCTGTTCACGCGGAAAGCATGGCCGAGCGAAATCCTCAGCGTGACCTTCACCAACAAGGCCGCCCGCGAAATGCGCGAGCGTGTCGGGCGACTGGTCGGCGATGTGGTGGAGGGGATGCCCTGGCTCGGCACTTTCCACGCGATCGGCGCCAAGATGCTGCGCCGCCACGCCGAACTGGTCGGCCTGCAATCCAACTTCACCATCCTCGACACCGACGACCAGCTCCGCCTGCTCAAACAGCTCATCTCGGCGGCCGATCTGGACGAGAAACGCTGGCCCGCCCGGTCGCTCGCCGGACTGATCGATGGGTGGAAGAACAAGGGGCTGACCCCGTCCGACCTCGATGCCGGGGAATCCGAACTCTACGCCAATGGCCGCGGCCAGGAACTCTACGCGGCTTACCAGACCCGCCTCAAAGCCCTCAACGCCTGCGATTTCGGCGATCTGCTGCTCCACATGCTGGTCATTCTGAAGACCCACCGCGACGTGCTGGAACACTATCAGCAACGCTTCAAATACATCATGGTGGACGAATATCAGGACACCAACAGCGTCCAGTATCTCTGGCTCCGCCTGCTGGCGCAGGAGCGCAAGAACATCGCCTGTGTCGGCGACGACGACCAGTCGATCTATTCCTGGCGCGGCGCTCAGGTCGAGAACATCCTGAAATTCGAGCGCGACTTTCCGGGCGCAAAGGTCATCCGCCTCGAACAGAATTACCGCTCCACCCCCCACATCCTCGGCGCGGCGAGCGGGGTCATCGCCAATAATGGCGGCCGCCTGGGCAAGACGCTGTGGACCGAACTCGACGCCGGAGAGAAAGTCCGCGTCATCGGCGTGTGGGACGGCCCGGAAGAAGCCCGCCGCGTCAGCGACGAAATCGAAACCGCACGCGCCCGCGGCAAATCCTACGACGAAATCGCCATCCTGGTGCGCGCCCAGCACCAGACGCGCGAGTTCGAGGATCGCTTCATTTCGATCGGCCTTCCCTACCGCATCGTCGGCGGTTTCCGCTTCTACGAACGCGCCGAAATCCGCGACGCGCTCGCGTATCTGCGCATCGTCCACCAGCCCGCCGACGACCTGGCGTTCGAACGTATCGTCAACACTCCCAAGCGCGGGCTGGGGGACAAGGCGGTGGCAAAGCTCCACATGCTCGCCCGGGCGACCGGCACCCCTTTGTCGATCGCCGCCGCCCGCATCCTCGATACCGACGAACTGACCCCGCAGGCCCGCCGCGCGCTCGGCAATTTCGTCGGCGACCTCGCTCGCTGGCGCGACATGGCGAGCACGCTGCCCCATCCCGAACTCGCGCGGCAATTGCTCGACGAAAGCGGCTACACCGCGATGTGGCAGAACGAGAAGTCGGCGGAGGCCGCCGGTCGCCTCGAAAACCTGTCCGAACTCGTCCGCGCGATGGAGGAATATGAAACGCTCGGTGCGTTTCTCGAACATGTCAGCCTGGTGATGGACAATGACGCCAACGCCGACGAGGCAAAGGTCACCATCATGACCATCCACGCGGCGAAAGGCCTGGAATACGACACCGTCTTTCTGGTCGGTTGGGAAGAAGGGCTGTTCCCCTCGCAACGCGCGCTGGACGAAGGCGGCAATGCCAGCCTGGAGGAGGAACGCCGCCTGGCCTATGTCGCGATCACGCGCGCGCGGGCGAGCGCGACCATCCTCCACGCCGCCAACCGCCGCATTTACGGCCAATGGACCAGCAGCCTGCCCAGCCGCTTCGTCGCCGAATTGCCGGGCGATCATGTCGAGGCGGAAACCACCATGTCGGGCGGCGAAAGCCTGTGGCGCGCCAACTGGACCGACCGCGCCGATCCCTTCGCCGATGTCGCCAGAGGCACCGGCAGAGGCCCCGGCTGGCAACGCGCCGCAGGCAGCGGCAGCTTCACCCGCGAACCCGCCCGCGTGGTGGAGGCTCGCACCAGCGCCGTCAGCCTGGGCAACAAGGGCCGCGACGACCTGAGCGTCGGCCTACGCGTCTTCCACCAGAAGTTCGGCTACGGTCGCATCGAGGAAATCGAAGGCAACAAGCTGGAGATCGAATTCGAACAGGCCGGGCGGAAAAGGGTGATGGATAGCTTTGTGACGTTGGGGTGAGTAAGCTTAACTGTATTTTTTTTCGGTACACGCTATCGTTCAGAAATGTCTGGCACCCAACCCGTCGATAAGGCGCTCGACGCCGCTGTTCGCCGCGCGTCACGCGCGATTGGCCGATCCCGGATTATAGCGGGAAGCCTTGACGACACGCTAAAAAAAATTGATGAGGTTAAATCAAGAACAGAAAGCGCCCGAAAGGAAATCAAGGATGGAGTTAGAGCTCGAGAAGGCCGATTCCGTCTTTGATATTCTGTATGCGGACGAACGAAGGATCGCATCGCTACTTTCACAAATGGGAAGTGATGGGGTTCTACGTGAATTGACCAGGCTCACCGAAGTCACCTCAGGCGCCAGCCGTGGGTTGGACGCCAAGCTTCTCAAGCTAGATTCGAATGATGGGGAAAAGACAAGCCTCAGCCGCACGTTCGATCCTAGATGGCTTATACCGTTGTTGTTCCTGGATGAGGCAGCGGATCGCATCGTACGAAATGCCGACGATGCAGTTGTCGGCGGCCTAATTCTGGTCAAGGGCCGACTTGTCGTTACCGACGTGAAGCTTTTACAGGAGCTCTGGAAAGCACCTGCCATGAAGAAGGTTATGCTCAACTCGATTGCTGACGGGGAGAGTGACGCCACTCAAAGCAATCGACAGGAACGACGATCCTCCCAACGTGCTCATAAAAAGAGAGATACGACGCAGCAGGAAGCCTTGTTGGAATTCATTCCCCACATGCCTCATTCACCTCAAATAAATATTGTGAGCGGTGACGAAGCTTTTTGGGCAACTATAGACCCCAGCAATCTTGTAGGTTCAGTTCAGGACTTAATTTTGAAGCATGGTGCTCGAGTTGCGGGTGACTGGTCTATGGTTGGAATTTATGACGCTCGACCCTTTTCAGATGAGGATCACGGGCTCCTTGATACTAACGATTACATCTCGATCGGTGCGTTGCAAGACAGCATCTGGAAAGTTGCGTTAGATTTAGCAACACCTATCAGGCAAGCAATGGGCCGACCGTTTCTATCGCATGGGGTAACCCCTCTTATAATTTTCCGGGAAGTCGCGTAATTTCGAGTTGTTGCTCATGTTTTGAAGGAGCCACGCATGGAACGCATCACTCTCGACGACGCCCGAGCGCATTTGCACGAGATCATTGACCGCGTCGAGGCGGGCGAGACGGTGGAGATCACCCGCGAAGGAAAGCTCGCCGCGCGGCTCGTTCCTGCCACTTCCACACCGAAACGCAAGGTCGATATCGAGGCATTGCAGGCACTCGACAAGATCATTCCCTATCAGCAGGAATCGTCAGCCGATCTGGTGCGCCGGATGCGCGATAGCGGCTATTGAGCCACTATCTCGACACCTCCGTGCTGGTAGCGGCACTGGTTCACGAACCCCACAGCGCAGCCATTCGCGAATGGCTGCGCGATCGACCAGCAAACAGCCTCTTCATCGGCTATTGGGCCGTCACCGAAGTCCATAGTGCGCTCTCGGTCCGGGTTCGCACCGGCACGCTGACGGAAGCAGATAAATCGCAAGTGTTGGATGCGTGGCAAACGCTCCTGTCGGACAGCCTGACCATTATCGCCATCGATCCGTTTCATTTCGATCGTGCTGCAATGATGGCCGACCATCATTCGCTGGGTATTCGCGCCGGAGACGCGTTGCATCTGGCCGTCGCCGAGCACGCCGCACTGACACTCGTCACGTTCGACAAGACTATGTCCAAGGCCGCTGGTCACTTCTCGATCGCGGTAGAGCCAATCTAACTCGACACGCCCGCCACCCCGCAACCTTCCGTCCCTCCCCGCGTTTCGGCCACGGCGCACCCAGCGCCGATGGAGGGTGTATCATGATCGTCCGCCTACCTGTCCTGCTCGCCACGTCGAGCCTTGCATTTGCAACCCCCGCCTTTGCCCAATCCGCCCCCGATGTCGCCGATCTGGTCGGCGCGCGCGCGGCGGGTGGGGAGACTCAGTTGGAGGCGCGCGGTTATCGCAACGTGCCCGCGTCCACCTCCACCGTGCGCGACTCGCGCTTTACCTTCTGGTGGCATCCCGAACGCCGCCAATGCCTGTCGGTCGCGACCAATGAGGGGCGCTATGCCACGCTGAACATCGTCCCCCCCGGCAATTGCGGCCCCGCCGCCACTGCCGACAACCGCCCGGCGATCCGCGACGACCGCTATGACCGCAACCCCGCCTTCGGTCGCCCGCCGCCGCCGCGCCCCGGCGATGACGAACGCCCCTCGACCCTGCCCGGCAACGCACCTTCCGACACGATGGTGCTGGTCTGTTATGGAGAGGGCAACAAGCCGACGCTGCGCAACGAACCGCGCTACGAATGGAACCGCGATCGCAACCGCTACGAATGGGCGCCGGGGCTGGTGTCCGGCAATCAGCGGTTCAGCGCCGATGTTCAGGTCGAACTCTACGGCGATCACGGCCGCATCCACCTGTCCCGCGAAATGATTCCGCCCATCAATTCGGGCGGCAGCAACGGCTGGTGGGACATTACCGACCTGCGCGTCACCCGCGACCGCATCACCGGGCGCTATCGCCTCAACGGGATGAACAGGCCGACGATCGACATCGATCGCCGATCGGGCCGCATCTTCCTCGACGGGATAGAGGATTTCCGCGGCACCTGTGACAGCGGCAATTGGGGCGGCGGTCGGCGCTTCTGACGGTTCAGGACACCAGCGGCGTCACCAGTGCCAGCGCGCCCAGCGACAGGAGATAGGATATCAGCGCCACGGCAAAGGCCTTGCCCAGTCCCGATTCCAGGTGACGCCGGAACCAGAGGGTCTGCACGACCAGATAGACGGGGATCGCGGTCAGCACGATCACGGACCCCACCAGCGTGGTCGCATCCCAATGCAGGCGGATCAGCGTTGCCGAAAAGCTGAATACCAGCGCGAACGCCGCCGCCGCATAGCATTGTGCGTAGAACGGCATTTTCAGCGAGCTGCGGTTGATCTTGGTCCCTTTCGCGACCAGCAGCGCGGTTGCCGTCACCAGCGGAAACGCCGCGAAGCACACCAGCCGGAACAGCACCAGATTGGTATCGGTCTGCAACAGCCGCGACAGGCCGTTATCCGCCGGGATCGGCGGCGCGCTGCCGAACACCGCCAGCTCGATTCCGTGCGCCAGCAGCACCGACAGCAACAGGAACAGCGGTGGGCTGAGCACATCGGGATATTGCTGCTCGGGCGCGTCCGACAATTCGCTGTCGGCATAATCCATCATCCTGACCGGATGCCGCACCACCCGCCCCAGCGTGACCGGATAAAACACGCCCCAGCTCATCACTTCATAGAGCAGGTCGTCCAACTGCCGGAAGAATTGCAGAAATATCATGCCGCCCCCCGCTTCGAAGCCCGAAGCCTAACCCGACGGCGGATAAAGTATAGGGGGGTGCTTCAGTCCTCGACCGCCATCAGCACCTGGCCCGCAAAGCGTTCGTCGCCGGGGTTCCACACGCTGCTGGTGAAGAAATCCTGCTCGGTCGGCGCCAGATCGACCAGTCCGTCGAGCTTGAACGCCCCGATCTTTTCCTCGCGCGGCTTTACGCCGTCGCGGGTGATGGTCGCCGCCGCGACATAATAGGATTCGTGCCGCTGGAACAGCGCATGCGGGGCAAGCACCACCGTTCCGCCATTGTAGGTCGCGGTCACACAGCGCTTCTTGACGATGGCTTCCAGAACAATCGGGGCGGCGCTCATGGTTCGGGTCGATGCTTTCGGTCTGGCGGAATGTCTGCCAATATAGCGCCGATGCTGCATCGCAACAAGCGAGAGCCGCTCGGCGTCCGCCGCATCGCTCATTTTTCTCCGCCGCACCGCATGACAAGTTCGCGCGGCTGTGCCTATGCTCGCCGTCATGGCGCTCGACATCACCAATACGGCCCTCAGCGACACGCTCGTCATCCTCGGCGCGGCGGGGCTCGTCATCCCCGCCTTTGCCCGGTTCAAGATTTCGCCGGTGATCGGGTTCATCCTTGTCGGCGCGCTGGTCGGGCCGTTCGGATTGGGTGCCATGATCGACGAGCTTCCCTGGCTCTATTACGTGACCATCACCGAGCCGGAATCGATCGCGCCCTTCGCCGAATTCGGCATCGTCCTGCTGCTGTTCACGGTCGGGCTCGAATTGTCGTTCCGGCGATTATGGACGATGCGAACCCTGGTGTTCGGGGTAGGCGCGGCGCAACTTATAAGCGGTGCGGTGTTGCTGGCACTAGGATTGTGGGCGATCGGCCAGCCGCTTGCAGGCGCGGTCGGGCTCGGCCTCGCGCTTACCCTGTCCTCTACCGGACTGGTGCTGCCGATGACCGGTACGACCAGCGCAATCGGACGCCCGACCTTTGCGATGCTGCTGGCGGAGGATCTTGCGCTGGTGCCTATCATCATCCTGCTCGGCGCACTGGCCCCGTCGGCCAGCGATGCGGGGTGGGAGGGGCTGGCCGGCATCCTGTTGCGCGGCGGCATCGTCATCGCCCTGCTGCTGGTGGCGGGCCGGTTCGTGCTGCCCCGCCTGTTCGCCCAGGCCGCGCGGACCAAGAGCCCGGAGCTGTTCATGGCCGCCGCGCTGCTGGTGGTGATCGTCGCCAGCCTCGCCACCGCCGCTGCGGGCCTGTCGCCGATCGTCGGCGCGCTGATCGCGGGCATCGTCATCGCCGAAACCGAATATGGCAGCGAGGTCGAAGCGACGATCGAACCGTTCAAGGGGCTGGCGCTCGGCATCTTCCTGTTGTCGGTCGGCATGATGCTCGATCTGCGCATGATCCTCGAATATTGGCCGCAATTGCTGGGCGCGGTGCTGGCCGTCATCGCGATCAAGACCCTGGTGGTGTTCCTGCTGCTGCGCGCGACCGGCGTGCGGCGCGGTATGGCGGCGGAAATCGGCGTGCTGATGTCCAGTCCGTCCGAACTGACCATCGTCGTGCTGGGCACCGCCGCTGCCGCGCAGCTCATCATGCCGTCGACCGCCGCCTTCTGGACGACCGTCACCGCGATCGGCCTGACGATCACCCCGCTGCTTGCCAAGGCCGGCCGGATCATCGCCCGCCGGATCGAGGGACAGGCGATGGCGGACGACCATCACGCGCTCCCCGACAGCGACGGCCCCGGCACGGTCATCATCGGCTTTGGCCGGGTCGGGCGGCTGGTCGCCGACATGCTGCGCGCGCACGACAAGCCGTTCGTGGCGGTCGATGCCGATCCCGATACCGTGGCAGAGGCGCGGGCACAGGGCTATCCGATCCGCTTCGGCGACATCGCGCGGCCCGACGTGATCGACCATCTGCGGCTGGGCCACGCCGATGCGCTGATCCTGACGATGGACGATCCGGTGCTGAGCATTCGCGTCACCCGCCGCGTCCGCAACTGGGTGCCCGCACTGCCCATCGTCGCGCGCGCCCGCGACAGTCGCCACGCCGCCGAACTCTATCGCGCGGGCGCGACCGATGCCGTCCCCGAAACACTCGAAAGCTCGCTGCAATTGTCGGAGGCCGTGCTGGTCGATCTAGGCGTCGCGATGGGTCCGGTCATCGCCTCGATCCACGAAAAGCGCGACGAAATGCGCCGGCAGATCAAGGCGGACGCCGAAATGGAACGCGAACCGAGATTGCGGCGGTTGAGGAAAGCGGAAGCGGAGGGGTAAAGCCGAGCGTTAGGGTTGGGCAGCTTCCTGCCTTGCCCAAAAACCGTCATCCCCTCATCGGGGAAGGCTCAGGCCTCTGCCGTCACCCCCGCCAGCACCCCACGAACCGCGTCGATCGCCGCGGCACCCTGGTCACCATCCGGCCCGCCGCCCTGCGCCATGTCCGGCCGACCGCCGCCGCCCTGCCCGCCAAGCGCGGCTACGCCGGCCTTGACCAGATCGACCGCGCTCACCCGCTCGACCAGATCGCCGGTCACGCCGACCGCCACCGAAGCGCGACCTTCGTTGACCGCGACCAACGCCGCAACCCCCGACCCGACCCGCTGCTTCATCTCGTCGACCGCACCGCGCAGCCCCTTGGGGTCCAGCCCGTCCACGACCTGCCCCAGAAACGCGACGCCGCCGACATCCTCCGGCCCGGCGGCAGGCGCAGAACCTCCGCCGCCCATCGCCAGTGCCTTCTTCGCCTCGGCCAGTTCGCGCTCCAGCCGACGCCGTTCTTCGACCAGTTGGATCACACGAGCAGGCACTTCGTCCGGCGCCGATTTCAGCGCCGCCGCCGCCTCGCGCAGCCGTTCGTCGCGCTGGTTCAGCCATTGCCGCGCCGCCTCTCCGGTCAGCGCCTCGATCCGGCGCACGCCCGACGACACTGCGCTTTCCGACACGATCTTGAACAGCGCAATGTCGCCCAGCGCGTTGACATGGGTGCCGCCGCACAGTTCGACCGAGTAATGCTTGTCGGTCAGCGCGCCCATCGACAGCACGCGGACCTCATCGCCATATTTCTCGCCGAACAGCGCCAGCGCGCCCGCCGCGACCGCATCGTCGGGCGTCATCAGCCGTGTCGTCACATCCTCGTTGCCGCGGATTTCGCGGTTCACATCGGCCTCGATTCCGGCGATCTCGTCGGCGGTCAGCGCCGACGGATGCGAGAAGTCGAACCGCAAGCGGTCGGGTGCGACCAGGCTGCCCTTCTGGCTGACATGCGCGCCCAGCCGCTCGCGCAGCGCCGCGTGCAGCAAGTGCGTGGCGCTATGGTTGGCGCGCACTTGGTCGCGCCGCGCGACGTCGATCGCCAGATGCACGGTATCGCCCACCGCAATCGAGCCGCTCTCGATCCGGGCATGGTGCGCGTGCAGCCGCCCCAGCGGCTTCGACGTATCTTCGACGGCCGCGCGCAGCCCCTTGTCGGTGGAAATCACGCCCGCGTCGCCCATCTGGCCGCCGCTTTCGCCGTAGAAGGGCGTCTGGTTGGTCAGCACGATCACCTCGCCGCCGTCCACGCTGTCGACCCGCACGCCGTCCTTGACCAAAGCGACCACCTGGCCCTCGCCCTCGGACGCGGTATAGCCGGTGAATTCGGTGCCGCCGACCGCATCGGCGATGTCGAACCACACATCGTCGGACGCCTTCGCCCCCGACCCTTTCCACGCCGCGCGCGCCGCCGCCTTCTGCTCGGCCATCGCCGCGTCGAAGCCTTCGCGATCGACCGACAGGCCCTGCGCCCGCAACGCATCCTCGGTCAGGTCATAGGGAAAGCCGAACGTGTCATAGAGTTTGAACGCGGTCGCACCCGGCAGGGTCGCGCCCTCGCCCATCCCCGCCGTCGCTTCGTCCAGCAGGCGAAGCCCGTTCGACAGCGTCTGGCGGAACCGCGTTTCCTCTTGCAGCAACGTCGCCTCGATCAGCGGCTGCGCGCGGACCAGATCGGGATAGGCCCCGCCCATCTCGGCGACCAGTGCAGGCACCATCCGGTGCATCAACGGGTCTTTCGCCCCCAGCAGATGCGCGTGCCGCATCGCCCGGCGCATGATCCGCCGCAGCACGTAACCGCGCCCTTCATTGGCGGGCAGCACGCCGTCGGCGACCAGAAACCCTGCCGAACGCAGATGGTCGGCGATCACGCGGTGGCTCGCCTGATTGTCGCCTGTGGTCGCCGATCCGGTCAGCGCGCCGCTTTCGGCAATCAGCGCCTTGAACGTATCGGTATCGTAATTGTCGTGCACGCCCTGCAGCACCGCCGCGACCCGCTCCAGTCCCATGCCGGTGTCGATGCTGGGGCGCGGCAGGTCGCCGACGATCTCGTCCGCTTCCTGCAGGAACTGCATGAAGACGAGGTTCCAGATCTCGACGAAACGGTCGCCATCCTCGTCCGGCGAACCCGGCGGGCCACCAAAGATGTGGTCGCCATGATCGTAGAAGATTTCCGAACATGGTCCGCACGGTCCGTCCGACCCCATCGCCCAGAAATTGTCCTTGGTCGCGATGCGGATGATGCGCGCTTCGGGCAGCCCGGCAATCTTCTTCCACAGATCGAACGCCTGATCGTCGGTGTGATAGACCGTCGCGGTCAGCTTGTTCGGGTCGAGCCCCCATTCCCTGGTCAGCAGCGTCCAGGCATGGGTGATCGCCTGTTCCTTGAAATAATCGCCGAACGAGAAATTGCCGAGCATCTCGAAAAAGGTATGATGCCGCGCGGTATAGCCGACATTGTCGAGATCGTTGTGCTTGCCCCCGGCGCGCACGCATTTCTGGCTCGATGTCGCGGTGGTATAGGGACGGCTTTCGAGCCCGGTGAAGACGTTCTTGAACGGCACCATCCCCGCATTGACGAACATCAGCGTCGGATCATTGTGCGGCACCAGCGGCGCGGACGGCACGCGCGCATGGCCCTGGCCTTCGAAATAATCGAGGAAGCTGCGGCGAATGTCGTTGGTCGATGTCATATCCGCGATCTAGTGCGGCGGCGGCGCTGGCTCAAGCGGAATGGCGTGGATGGGGCGTTGAAGAAGACTTGCTCGCACGAAGGCGCAAAGGCGCGAAGCAGAGTCGGTTCACGCGGAGGCGCGTAAACGCGGTCGTTTCGCTTTTTGCCGCGTAGCGGCTGAACATACTCCGAGCATTTTGCGCGCGATATGAAGGCCGCTATCGCGGCAGAACAAACTTCCTCCGCTTCTCCGCGCGGCCGCATGAACTGCAACTTTCGTCTACTGTCTCTTTGTGCCTTTGTGCGAGCGAATCCATCTTCAAACCGCATCCATCGCGGGCTGCGGCTGCGAGAAATAGCGCGCCCCCGCGTCGGTCATGTAGAAACAATCCTCGATCCGCACCCCGAACTTGCCCGGCAGATACAGCCCCGGTTCGTTGGAAAAACACATGCCCGGCGCCAGCGGCGTCGTCTCTCCGCGCACCAGGTTGATCGGCTCATGCCCGTCTAGGCCGATGCCGTGGCCGGTGCGGTGCGACAGGCCGGGCAAATCATAGTCGGGGCCATAGCCGATCGATTCGTAATAGGCGCGCACCGCATCATCCACCGCCCCCGCCGGCATCCCGACCTTCGCCGCCGCGAAGGCCACCGCCTGCCCCTGCCTCATCTGCTGCCAGACGCGCGCGACTTCGGGCTTCGGTCGCCCGACGACGAAGGTCCGCGACACATCGGCCTGATACCCCTCGACCGTGCAGCCGCAGTCCATCAGCACCACCCCGCCCTCGACCACCTTTTGCGGCTGGTCGCTGCCATGCGGGTAAGCGGCGGCCTCGTTCAGCAGCACCAGCGCGAACTGCGGAACGCCGCCCAGCGTCCGCGTCGCGTCGTTCATGATGCCCTGGATTTCGTTCGCCTCCATCCCGACGCGTATCCGCGACAGGGTGTGGCGATAGGCGGCGATCGTCACGTCGGTCGCATGTTGCATCAGCGCGATTTCGGACGCCGACTTGATCATGCGTTGCGCGCGGACGACGGGATCGGCGGAGACGATCTGCGCGCCCGGCATCGCCTGGCGCAGGCCATCGGCGATGAAAAAGCGGACGGTTTCCTCGATGCCGATGCGCCCCCCGGTGATGCCCCGCTCTTTCAGGAAAGCCGCAACAACGGCGAAGGGATTTTCATGTTCCTGCCAGACGCGGACCTCGGCCTTGATCCCCAGCCGTTCGAGCGCGGTGGGCCGCTCGAAGAACGGGGTGATGACGGCGGGCGCGCCGGTCGCCGGGATGACCAGCCCGGTCAGTCGCTCGCTGCGGCCCCAGCGCATCCCGGCATAATAGATCAGGCTGGTCCCCGCCTCGACCAGCACCGCGGCGATGCCGTTCGCCCGCATCAGCGCCTGCGCACGGGTGATGCGGGCCAGACGCTCGGCAGGCGTGATCGGCACCGCATCGCCGGTGATGCGGCGTAGCGGCACGTCCTGCGCCACCGCCGCTACCGACTTGGCCAGCAACGGCAGCGCGACGCCCGCGCCGAGCCCCGCACCGATCAGGGTCCGTCTTGCGATCATGCCCGCGGCGGCGGTCCTTCGACCGCAACCGCCTCTGCCGTGCGATATTCGGGCTCGCCCGCCGACACGACGGTCGCCAGCACAAGGTCGCCACTGACGTTCAGCGTCGTGCGGCACATATCGAGAAAGCGGTCGACGCCCAGCACCAGGCCGATGGCCTCCGGCGGCACCCCCACCATGCCCAGGATCAGTGCGACCACCGGCAGCGACCCGGCTGGCACGCCAGCGGTGCCGATGCCCCCCAGGATGCAGACCAGCATCACCGTGAACTGCTGCGCCAGCGTCAATTCGATTCCGAAGAACTGCGCCAGGAACAGCACCGTCACCCCTTCGAACATCGCAGTACCGTTCTGGTTCGCAGTCGCGCCGATGGTGAGCACAAAGCGCGCGACCTTCGGCGGCAGCTTCAGCTCGCGGTCGGCGACGCGCAGCGCGGTCGGCAATGTGGCGTTCGACGACGCGGTCGAAAACGCCATCACGGTCGCTTCCTGCGTCTGGCGGAAAAACGCGATCGGCGATTTCTTCGCAAAGAAAATGAGCATCAGCGGAAAGATGATGAACATCTGCGCACCCAGCGCCGCCAGCACCACCCCGACAAAGGCCGACAGCCGGATCAGCAGATCCCAGCCGAACAGCGCCGACAGGTTGAACATGAAACAGAATACCGCGACCGGCGCCATTTTGATGACGATGCCGATCAGCTTCATCGACACTTCGAACACGCCTTCGATCCCGCGCTTCAACAGGTCGACCTCGGGGCGGTCGGTCAGGACGATGCCGATGCCGAAGAACAGGGCGAAGAACATGACGGCGAGAATGTCGTTGTTCGACATCGCCGCGAACACATTGTTGGGGACGATCGCGAGCAGCGCGTCCATGCCGCTCGGCGTATCGGCGCTGCGCGACAGGATCGCACCCGCGCCTTCGCGCGCGTCGGCCAGCATCGCCTGAGCCATTGCCGGATCGACCCCATCGCCGGGCCGCAGGATGTTCACGAAGAACAGCGAGATCGCGACCGCGATGGTGGAGGCAAAGATGGTGAGCGCCAGCGTGCGAAGCCCGACGCGCTTCAACGACCGGATTTCGCCCATCTCGGCGATGCCCACGACCAGCGCGGAGAACAGCAGCGGGATCACCAGCATGAACAGCAGGCGCAGGAACAGCTGACCGATGGGGCCGGTGACGTTGGAGGTCACCCATTCGACCCAGGGCGCATCGGCGACGCTGGCATGAACGATAAGCCCTGCGATCAGCCCTAGCGCGAAGCCGATCAGCATCTGCATTTGCAGCGTCAGACCGCGCCTTTCCGTCGCCTTTTCAATCCCGTCCATTCACGTCCCCCGACTCGCGCTCACCGGCGCTTCGACCCCTCACGCATAGGCATAGGGCCCACCCTTGGCGAGGGCCGCCTGATAGGCTGCGCGCGCATGGATTTTCTCCAGCCAGGCGATGGTCGCGGGACGTGTTTCGTCGAGGCCGCCACGCGCGCACGCGGCCTCGAGCGGAAAGCTCATCATGATGTCGGCCGCCGTCATCTCGTCGCCAGCGAACCACGGGCGCTGCGACAATTCGGATTCGATATAGTCGAGATGGACGTCGATCATCGGTTGCAGCTTTTTTTGCGCCGCCTTGCCCAGAATCGGGATGCGCGCGAGCACCAGCTTCACCAGCAACGGCGGCATCAGCGATCCTTCGGCATAATGCAGCCAGAAGCGCCAGCGCCGGGCATTGTCGCGGTGCGACGGGGGGCCGAGGCGTCCATTGCCGCGCTCGACCAGATATTCGACGATCGCGCCCGTCTCGGCGATCACCGCGCCGTCATCCTCGATCACCGGCGATTTGCCGAGCGGATGGACGCGGCGAAGTTCGGACGGCGCGAGCATCGTGACCTTGTTCCGCTCATAGCGCTTGACCGTATAGGGCAGCCCCAGTTCCTCGAGCATCCACAGCACGCGCTGCGACCGCGAATTTTCGAGATGGTGGACGGTGATCGTCATGCGAATGCTCCCCAAAGGCGTCGTTGTTGCCGGGATGACATATTCGTGCGCGGCGGGCGAGTGGGTTGGTGAGGCGAAAGGCAGGAAGATAGTTCGCGCAAAGACGCGAAGGCGCGAAGCGGGTGGTTCATGCGGAGGTGCTGCGCGCGGACGAGGAGCAGGAGGGGTTTTCACATAGAGGCGCAGAGAGAAGAATGCTGTCGTGAAACGGCTTTCCCGATGCGAGTCCTGTGCTGGTGAGCGAAGATTCTCGAAGCCGCTCCGCGCTCCGCGCTCCGCAGCAACATAATCAACTTTCTCTGCGCCTCATTCATGTCCTGCGCCTCCGCGCAAAAACCCCTTCCCCTTACTCTTCGCGCCTTCGCGTGAACGACGCTTTTCCTATCCCGAAAAACAAGAAAGGCGGGAAGAGCCGTCGCTCTCCCCGCCTGTTCCAACTTCTTCGCTTCGAACGACGACCAGCGCTTACGCGTCGTCGTCCTCCGCATCCGGTCCGGTCATCATTTCCTCGGCGACCTTCTCGGTGCGTGCGCGGATCGCCTTTTCGAGCTTGTCGCACAGCTCGGTATTTTCCTTGAGGAACGTCTTGGCGTTCTCGCGGCCCTGACCGATGCGGATGCTGTCATAGGAGAACCAGGCGCCGGCCTTTTCGACCAGGCCAGCCTTGACGCCCAGGTCGAGGATTTCGCCGATCTTCGACACGCCTTCGCCGTACATGATGTCGAATTCGACCTGTTTGAACGGCGGGGCGACCTTGTTCTTCACCACCTTCACGCGCGTCGAATTGCCGACCACATCGTCGCGGTCCTTGATCGCGCCGGTGCGACGGATGTCGAGGCGAACCGAGGCGTAGAATTTGAGCGCGTTCCCACCGGTCGTGGTTTCCGGATTGCCATACATCACGCCGATCTTCATGCGGAGCTGGTTGATGAAGATCACCATGCAGCGCGAGCGGCTGATCGACCCGGTCAGCTTGCGCAAGCTCTGCGACATCAGGCGCGCCTGCAAGCCCACATGGCTGTCGCCCATTTCACCCTCGATTTCGGCGCGGGGCACGAGGGCGGCGACCGAATCGACGACCAGCACGTCGATCGCGTTCGAGCGCACCAGCGTATCGACGATCTCCAGCGCCTGTTCGCCGGTATCGGGCTGCGACACGATCAGCTCGTCGATGTTGACGCCCAGTTTCTTGGCATAGACGGGATCGAGCGCATGTTCGGCATCGACGAACGCCGCCGTGCCGCCGGTCTTTTGCGCCTCGGCGATGACGTGCAGCGCCAGCGTCGTCTTGCCCGAGCTTTCGGGGCCGTAGATTTCGATCACGCGACCGCGCGGCAGACCGCCGACCCCGAGCGCGATGTCGAGCCCGAGCGAGCCGGTCGAGATCGCCTCGACCTGCATGGTTTCCTTCGAACCCAGCTTCATCGCCGAGCCCTTGCCGAACGCGCGGTCGATCTGCGCGAGTGCGGCGTCGAGCGCCTTTTGCCGGTCGGTGGTCGCTGCCATTTGTCCGTCGATTACCTTTAGGGATGCCGCCATTTTGTGTCTCCGGATGCGTAGAGGAAGACGATCACGCGTTCAACGTGATTGGCGGTGTATATGATTTGTTCTTGCGGAACAAGAGGGGAACTTTACGCCCGCTCTTTTCCTCTTCGGGAGCCTAAAGCGACCCGAGCGCCTTTTCGACCGCGTCCATCGTGAACGGCTTGGCGAGCGTCGGGCGGTCGCGGTGATCGGCGGCGATGGTGTCGCCCGATCCGCCGGTCGCGAACACGAACGGCACACCTGCCTCGGCCAGCTTGTCGGCGATCGGGAAGCTCTGCTCGCCGCCGCGCAGATTGACGTCGAGGATCGCGGCATCGATGCCGCCGGCCTCGATCACTGACAATGCGCCATCGACGCTGTCGGCGGAGCCGGCAACCTTGTGGCCGAGGATGTCGATGAAATCTTCGAGCATCATCGCGATCAGGGGTTCGTCCTCAACGATGAGGATATTCTGCTGGTTACTCATGCGCGGCGGTATTTGGCACGAAGCGGAACCTTCGCCAAGCCTCATTTCGCGTTCAGAACGTCTCGCGCGGCTTCGGCAAGTTGCTGGACCGAAAAGGGTTTCGGCAGAAATTCGACATTGTCGAGGTCGATCGAGCGGCGCAACTGCTCCTCGGCATAGCCCGACATGAACAGGACCGGCAGGTCGGGATAGCGTTTCCTTACCTGCGCGACCATCGTCGGGCCGTCCATGATCGGCATGACCACGTCCGAAATGAGCAGGTCGGGCCGCGTCCCCTGCTCCAGCCATTCGAGTGCGGCCTCGCCATGTTCGGCGGTGACTACGCTATACCCCTGACGCGACAGCGCGCGTTCGGCAACGGCACGCACCATATCCTCGTCCTCGACCAGCAGGATCGTGCCGGTGCCCCAGACCGCACCCGTCGCCACGCGAACGGTGTGGACGGGCTTTACCGGGGTGTCGACCGCCGAATGGACGGGGAAATAGATGGTGAAGCGCGCGCCGCCCCCGTTCACGTTTTCGGCAAAGATGTATCCGCCCGACTGTTTGACGATGCCATAGACGGTGGAAAGCCCCAACCCGGTGCCCTTTCCGACTTCCTTGGTGGTATAGAAGGGCTCGAAAATCTTGGGCAGCGCGTCGGGCGGAATGCCGGTGCCGGTGTCGGTCACGATCAGCGCGGTGTAATCGCCCAGCGGCAGCACGTCGTCGGCCATGTCGCGCACCGTGGTCGCTGCCAGCGAACAGGTTTCGATCGTCAGCGTGCCGCCGCCGCTGGGGTTCTTGGTCAGCATCGCATCGCGCGCATTGACCGACAGATTGACGATCACCTGTTCGAGCTGCCCCGGATCGGCGCGAACCGACCCCAGCCCGCGGCCATGCTTGACCTCCAGCTTGACGGTTTCGCCGAGCAGGCGTTTCAGCAGGTTCGACACTTCGGAAATCACGTCGGGCAATTGCAGCACTTGCGGGCGCAAGGTCTGTTGCCGCGAAAAGGCGAGCAATTGCCGGGTCAGGCTGGCGGCGCGATTCGAATTGGCGCGGATCTGCTGGATGTCGTCATAATCGCTGTCGCCGGGCGAATGGCGCATCAGCATCAGGTCGCAATGCCCGATGATCGCGGTCAGGATGTTGTTGAAGTCGTGCGCGACCCCGCCCGCAAGCTGGCCGACCGCCTGCATCTTGGTGGCCTGCGCGACCTGGCGCTTCAGTCGGGTTTCCTCGCCCTTGTCATGGATCGACAGCAGCACGGCGGCTTCGCCCAAGCCCCGCGCGCCCGCGATCGTCACGTTGACGGTCTCGTCCGGGTGATGCTTCAGCCGGATCGCCATGTCGGCGGCATGCGCGGCGCCATTGGCGAAGCGGCGGATCGCATCGCTCAACGCCGCCTTGTCCTCGCGCACCACCAGATCGCCGGGATAGAGCGGCGGACGCTTCGCATCGATCGTCGCCGCGCGGAAGAACGCGTCGTTCATGTGCAGGAACCGGCCTTCGCGATCGACCAGCGCGAGCGGCGCGGGCAGCAGCGAGATCAGCCCGCGGACATGCGCGGCGGCATCGCTGTCCAGCACCGGGGCGGCGACGCGTTCCTCGTCGTCGATCAGCGCGACCAGCATCGGCGCGGTGTCGCCCGCGACGAACGGAAGTTGCAGCAGGCGCAGCGGATTGCCCGCATCGCCTTCGCGATCGAAGCGGATCAGCCCGGCGCTGTCGGTGCGCAGGAACTGGCCGAACTCGCGGCCCTCCATCGCCGCTTCGCTGTGGCCCATCGCGCGCGTGCGGAACACGCGATTGGCGGCGCGGATGCGTCCGTCGGGGGTCAGCGTCACCGCCATCACCCCCGCGCCGCCCAGCCGGTCGCCGGTCTCCGCGCCGATCAGCCGCTCGACCTCGGCCGCGACATCGACCGTCTCGCGCGTCTCGAATCGCCAGACGAGCATCTCGTCGCCCGCGCGCGCGATCGTCACGGCCAGCGTACGGCCATTATGGTCGATGCTCCCGGCGTCCCCCTCACCGTCGCGCCACGCCGCGCGGCCCGCACGCGCCAGCGCCGCCGCCGCGACATCGCCGACCGGCAGGCCGGGCGGCGCGGGATAGCCCGGAAACAGCCGCGCGAACGCATCGTTGGCGCACACGAACCGCCCGGCGCGGTCGGTCACCGCCAGCGCGTGCGGGCTCGCCTGCGCCAGCGCGCGGGCGACCGACCAGTCGACCTCGACCGGTTCGGCATCGCGGGCAGCGCCGATCCGCGCATAGAGAAAGAACGCCACCCCAATCAGCAGCCCCGCGCCGACGAACCCGGTCGCCACCGCCCGGTCGCCGATCAGCAGCAACACCGCCAGCGCGACCGCCAGCCCCACCGACCCGGCGATCATCACCGGCGCATGGGCGTTGGTCCGTGCAAGGCGCGTCAGCGTTGAATCGGGAGCGGAAGCCATCGCGCGGTGGTGGAACCCGGCGCGGGCGGCGTCAAGGCGGAGGGGATGTCATGCACCTCAAGCTGCGCCATCAAGCCGTCCGTCCTGAAGAGGGGCTTCGGCTTCGCCAAATGGCTACTCAGGACAAACGGATGCGATTAAAACAGGAGCGAGCAGCCCGACCGGACCGCCCGCCCCCATGCCTTACCAGATGCGGATGCGGTCCGCGGGCGCGAGGTACAGCGGCGCGCCCTGTTCGATGTCGAAGCCTTCATACCAGGGATCGAGGTTGCGAACGATCCACGCACGCTGGCGCGACGGCGAGTGCGGCGCGGTCAGCATCCGCTGGCGCAAATCCGCCTCGCGATAGTTGCGGCGCCAGATCTGCGCCCAGCCGAGGTAGAAACGCTGCTGCGCGTTGAAGCCATCGATCACCGGCGCCGGACGCCCGCCGAGCGAGGTCTGATACGCATCCCACGCCGCGGTCAGCCCGGCAAGGTCGGCGATGTTTTCACCCAGCGCGCGCTGGCCATCGACGTTCAGACCCGGCAGGCCTTCATAGGCGTTATACTGATCCACAAGCTGCTTGGTGCGGGCGTTGAACCGCTCCATGTCCTGCGGCGTCCACCAGTCGGCCAGCCGCCCGGTGGGATCGTATTTGCTGCCTTGATCGTCGAAATGATGGCTGATCTCGTGTCCGATCACCGCGCCGATGCCGCCATAGTTGATCGCATCGTCGGCATTGGGATCGAAGAAGGGCGGCTGCAGGATCGCCGCCGGGAACACGATTTCGTTCGCGGGCGGATAGGCATAGGCGTTGACCGTCATCGGGGTCATCAGCCATTCCCATTGGTAGATGGGCTTGCCGAGCTTGGCGAGGTTGTAGGCATGTTCCCACTGGTTGGCGCGCAGCGCGTTTCCAAACGCATCGTCGCGGCGCATTTCCAGCGTCGAATAATCGCGCCACTGGTCGGGATAGCCGATCTTGGCGGTAAAGGCGGCGAGCTTGGTGCGCGCCTTCGCCTTGGTTTCCGGCGCCATCCAGTCGAGATTATCGATCCGCCGGCCCATCGCGTCGGTGACGTTCTTGACCAGCCGGTCGGCCGCCGCCTTGGTTTCGGGCGGGAAATATTTGGCGACGTAGCGCTTCGACACTTCGTCGGCGACCGCGCCCGAGGTGAAGTTCGCGGCGCGCTTCCAGCGTTCCTCCTGCTGCGGGGTGCCCGACAGGGTGGTGCCGTAGAAGGCGAAATTCTCCTGGTCGAACGCAGTCGGCAGGACCGAGGCATAGCTGCGCAGCGAACGCAGCAGCATCTGGTCGCGCAGCACCGCGACGGGTGCGGCCTGAATCGCGGCCGCGGTGCCGGTGAAGGCGGACGGCTGGGCGACGATCACGTCGGTCACATTCGCGCCCGACGCGCGCAGCATCGTCGCGAAGTCGAAGCCGGGGGCGAGCTTCTGGAGCTGCGCCACCGTCATCTTGTTATAGGTCTTGTTGGCGTCGCGGCTTTCGGTGCGAGTCCAGTGCGCACGGGCAATCCGGGTTTCGTAATCGAGAACGGCTCTGGCCCGCGCTTCGGCATTGGGTTCGCCCGCCAGCGTCAGCATCCGCGCCATGTGCGCGACATAGGCGTTCTTGGTCTCGACCATCTTGGCGTCGGTCGACAGATAATAATCGCGGTCGGGCAGGCCCAGCCCCGACTGGCCCATCTGCAACGCATATTGATCGGGCTGCTTGTCGTCGATCGAGACATAGGCGCCGAACGGCCCGCCGACGCCATTCTTCGCCGCTTCGGCGACCAGCGCGGCATAGCCGGACTTGTCGTTCAGCCCCTTCACGCGGTTCAGCCAGGGCTGGACGGGCGCAAGCCCCTTCGCCTCGATCGCCGCCGTGTCGAGATAGGCGGCATAGGCGTTGCCGATCTGCGAATTGGGGTTGGCGCGTTCGGCCTCAAGGATGCCGCGCGTGCGTTCCAGCGACAGGTCGGCGAGCACGGTGAACATGCCGTAATTCGACTTGTCGTCGGGGATCGGCGTGTTCCGTTCCCACGCGCCGTTGGCGTAATTGTAGAAATCGGTGCCCGGCGCGACCGATTTGTCCATGCCGGCCGTGTCGAAGCCGAAGCTGCCGATTTCCGGCGTGCCACGGCTGGCGGGCGCTTCGGCGGTTTCGGTGCCCATCGGTGCCGTCGCGCACCCGGCGACCAGCCCGGTGCCCGCCAGCAAGGCGGATAGAAGGATCGAACGACGCATGTTTGCCCACTCCTGAAACGATTGATCGCCGCTGTCTTAGCGCGATCATACGCCGGATCAAGGCCGGGCGACACGGTATCGGCTCACGACGAACGACAAACAACACTCGTCCCGCTGATCCCGCGAAGGCGGGAATGACGAGATTCGTGGCTCAAGCGCGTTTCCACGCGCCTATGGAGGCCCACAAGCCGCCGCCATCAGCCCTTCGGTCGGTGCATTCGCTTGTTTCGGCGCCGCCATTTGTTGGCGATAAACAGCCGCCAGCCGATCGCGCTGACCGCATAGCCGAGCGCCGCGCCGACGACCGCCAGGAACAGCAGCCCGACGATGGTCGCCGGACCGGCTTCGGCCATGAACCAGTGGACCCAGTTGGGGTCGCTCGCGACCTGGGTCATCGGCTGGCCGGGGATTTCCGCATCCCAGCGCAGCAGCCACCGCCCGACCCGATAGGCGATCACCCAGACGATCGGCGTCGTCGCCGGATTGGTGATGAAGGTGGTCGCCGCCGCCGCCGGAATATTGGCGCGCAGCGGCAGCGCAAAGGCGGCGGCTGCCGGAATCTGTGCGATCGGGATGATGACGCCCGCCACCATGCCAAGCGCGACGCCGCGCGGCACCGAGCGGCGGGTAAAGCGCCATAATTCGGGCGCGAGCACGCGGTGCGCGATCGGGCGGAGCCATTTGTTCCGCTCCATCTGCTCGCGCGTCGGCATCTGCCGCTGGATCCAGCGGATGACGCGCATGCCGAATTGCTTGTCGTCCGCCACGCGCTCAGCCGCGATCGCGCAGGAGCCGCTGCTTGTCGCGGTTCCAGTCGCGTTCCTTGATCGTGTCGCGCTTGTCATGGACCTTCTTGCCCTTGGCGAGTGCGAGTTCGACCTTGGCCCGCCCGCGACCGTTGAAATAAATCGACAGCGGCACCAGCGTCATCCCCTCGCGCGCGACCGCACCGTGGAGCTTGTTTATCTCACGCGCATGAAGGAGCAGTTTACGCGGCCTTTTGGGTTCGTGGTTGAACCGGTTGCCGTGGCTGAATTCGGGTATGTTGGCATTGACCAGCCACACCGCCTCGTCGCGCACCTCGGCATAGGCCTCGGCGATCGACCCTTCGCCGAAGCGCAGCGACTTCACTTCGGTCCCCGACAACGCGATCCCCGCTTCGAATTTCTGTTCGATGAAATAATCGAAACGCGCGCGCCGGTTTTCGGCGACGGTCTTCACTTTGTCGAAGGTTTCGGGGCGCGGACGGGACATTGTTCCGCGCGAGATAGGGGTTGCGGGCGCGAAAGGGAAGCACCCGCCTTTGTCATACCTCCGCAATATTTTTGCAGCGCGGCAGACTTTTGTGCGGCGCATTGGCCGTGCGACTCGAACCGGGGACAACGACAATGAAGATGACACCGATCGCCGCCGCCCTGCTAGCCAGCACCGCCTTTGCCGCCCCCGCCCTCGCCCAGTCTGCGGCGCAGGAAAACGATCAGGGCGCCGGCGTCGCCGACGTCACCGAAATCGTCGTGACCGCGCAGAAGATCGAACAGCGCCTGGTCGATGTGCCGATCACCATTTCGGCGGTCACGGGTGCGCGCATTGCCGAACTCGGCGTGTCCGATCTGGACGAGCTGTCCAACTATATCCCCGGCCTCAACATCCAGGAACAGAGCGCCAACAACCCCGGCGTCGTCATTCGCGGCATCACGTCGGATTCGGGATCGGCCCAGCAAGGCGCGCGCGTCTCGCTCTATTATAACGGCGTCGACATCTCGCGCTCGCGTGGTTCCTATCAGGCGATCTACGATCTGGAACGCGTCGAGGTCATCAAGGGGCCGCAGGCGACCCTGTTCGGCACCGCAAGCGCCGTCGGCGCGATCAGCCTGACCTCGGCCCGCCCGCGCGAAGGCTTTTCGGGCGCGCTCACCGGTGGCTACGGCAATTTCGACCAGACGCTTGTATCGGGTTTCCTGAACGCAGGCAGCGACACGCTGGCAGGCCGCGTCGCATTCGAATGGCGCCAGCGCGACGGCTATGTCGAGAATCTCTCGAACGTTCAGGACGACCTCTACGCACAGGACCAGTTGGGCGTGCGCGCGTCGCTTCGCTGGACGCCCACCGACGCGATCATGGTCGATCTGATCGGCACCTATGACCGCCAGCGCAACAGCGGCACGCCGTTCATCTCGCGCGCGCTGGGCACCGAGGATGGCCCCGGCAATCCGTTCGGGCGCGCGCATCTGGGCGGGTCGCCGCTCTCGGCCAGCGTGTTGGGCAAGGAAAAACTCGGGCTGGACCGCGACGTTTACGACATCAACCTGACCGCATCCTATGAATTCGCGCCGGGCCTGACCTTCACCACCGTCAACGGCTATCGCGAGTTCGACAGTCTGGAGACGTTCGACGCCGACGGGTCGGCCGCCTGGTATCTGGAATTCGCCGAACTCGCGACCGGCTGGCAGGCCAGCCACGAAGGCCGTTTTGACTATTCCGACCCCAATTGGCGCGCGTCGTTCGGGTGGAACGTGTTCGTCGAAGAGGGCAGGCAGAACGTGCCCTTCTCCTCGGAGGAAGGCATTTTCATCCAGTGCCTGACCAATGCCTTCGCGGGAGCTGGAATCGTTCCCCCCGGCTGCATCAATGCCGCCGGGGTGGTCACCGCGGCACAGGTCACGCCCGCCATCACTGGCGGCGCGCTCGCCGCAATCCCGTATCAATCGGTGTTCGAGAATCAGGGCGAGAATGACAGCTATTCGATGTTCGCCGACGCGACCTGGATTCCGACGCCTGCGGTCGAAATCACCGGCGGCGTTCGCTTCCTGATCGAACAGCGCAAATCGGGCTATTTTGCCGACGTCCCGGTGCCCGTTCTGCCGGGCCTGCTGCCCGCCGAGTTCCGGGCACCGTTGCTGGCCGCCCTCCCCAACCTCGCGTTATCGCTGATTCCCGGCCAGATCGACACCGGCGGTCGTACCTTCACGGCGCAGCGCAGCTATCAGGCGATACTGCCACGCTTCAACATCCTCTATCGCCTAACCCCTTCGACCAACGTCTTCGCGACCGTCTCCAAGGGCCGCCGCTCGCCGGTCGTATCGCTCAACGCCGCGCGCGTCGGCGGGGTGACGGTGCCCAACCGCAGCCTGATCGACGAGGAAACCGTCTGGAACTACGAAGTCGGACTGAAGGGCGCGACCGGCATCCTGTCGGGGTCGCTGGGTGTCTATTACCAGAAATATGACGGGTTTCAGGTAACGGTGGTCGGATCGGACGGCGTCGCCCGCACCCAGAGCGCGGGCACCGCCAGCAATCTGGGCGTCGAGGCCGAACTGACACTGCGCCCGACCGACTGGCTGAGCATCTTCGGCAATGTCGGCTATATCGACGGCGGCATCGACGAAGACAACAGCTTCGCCCCGCAATTCTCGGGCGCGCGCTTCCGTCTGCAACCCGAATGGCAGGCGGCGGCAGGCTTCACCATCGACGCGCCGCTGGGTGGCGGCGCGCGCTTCTTCGCCACCCCCAGCGTCACGCATCGCAGCCGCATCTTCTTCGAAGTGCCCAACAACAACGCGATCTCGCAAGGCCCGGTGACCTTGGTCAACGCCCGCGCGGGCGTCAGCTTCGCCGACGAGGCGTTCGAAGTCGCAGGCTTCATCCGCAACGCCTTCGACGAGGATTATTTGCTGGACGCAGGCAATACCGGCGGCGGCTTCGGCATCCCGAC
Source organism: Sphingomonas aestuarii (assembly GCF_054457155.1). Lineage (NCBI taxonomy): Bacteria > Pseudomonadati > Pseudomonadota > Alphaproteobacteria > Sphingomonadales > Sphingomonadaceae > Sphingomonas > Sphingomonas aestuarii. The sequence continues at coordinate 421,346 of NZ_JBTKVV010000001.1, forward strand.
CTTCATCCCCGGCGAACCGCGTTTCTACGGCGTGACCGCGACGATGCGCTTCGGGAACCGGTAAGGGGCACCGGGCGGGCGTGGCGCTTGCCACGCCCACCGACCTCAGATCAGAGTCGCCCGCCCCATCGCCGCATCCACCGCAGCCCGGCTGGGCTCCCCCGCCGCCGTCATCGGCAAACGTAGGTCGGTCGGGAAACCCTCAAGCACCTTGCCCACCGCATATTTGACCGGCCCCGGCGAGGCGTCGGTGAACAGCGCGATGTGCAGCGCGAACAGGCGATCATGGAGGTCGAGCGCCTTTGCCCAGTCGCCACTCGCGCACGCCGCCTGGAAATCGGCGCACAGACGCGGCGCGACGTTCGCGGTGACCGAGATGCACCCCACCCCGCCGGTCGCGTTGAAGGCGAGCGCCAGTTCGTCATTGCCCGATAGCTGCACGAAATCCGGCCCGCATTCGGCGCGCGTGGCGGACACGCGGTGGATCTGGCCGGTTGCGTCCTTGATGCCGATGACGCTGGGGAATGCCTTGGCGATGCGGGCTACCGTCTCCACCGCCATGTCGGTGACCGTGCGGCCGGGGACGTTGTAGAGGACGATCGGCAAGTCGCTCGCGGCGACCACGGCTTCGAAATGGCGGAAGATGCCTTCCTGATTGGGTCGGTTGTAATAGGGCGGGACCATCAGCGCGGCCGACGCCCCGGCATCCTTGGCCGCACGGATGTTGTCGCACGCGACGCGCGTATCGTTCGACCCTGCCCCCGCGATCACCGGCACGCGGCCCTCGGCCTGTTCGACGGCGACCCGCACGACACGGAAATGCTCGTCCGCCGACAGCGTCGCCGCCTCCCCGGTCGTGCCGCACGCGACCAATGCCGACGATCCCTGTTCGATCTGCCAGTCGACGAATTTGCGGAAATCGCTCTCCGCAAACGCGCCGTTACGGAACGGCGTAATCAGCGCCGGGATCGAACCAGAGAACATGCCCTTAAAAAACTCCAGAAAAGCCGCAATCGGGACTAGCAGATAGGGGGGGATTCCGTATCATGTCCAGCATGGCAGTCTCCACGATCAAAATCGGCCTGTTGTTCGCCGGCGTATCCGGACTCGCGGTACTTACGCCCCCAGGACAGCAGACAGTCGCAACCCTTGCGACGGCAATGCCCGCCTTGACGCCCGCGCCGCAGGAGGTGGTTCAGGCCATCCCGCAAGCGTCGAGCGACTATGCGATCGGCAATGCCGTCACCGAATGGCGGCGCATCCGCCAGTCGGACAACCTGCCTTTCTCCGCTTACGCCAATTTCCTGCTCGCCAATCCCGGCTGGCCTGGGGAGACCGGACGGCGATCGGCAGCGGAGACGTCGCTTGGCTCGGGCGCGGAGAACCCCGCACTGGTGGCGCGCTTCTTCGGACAATTCCCGCCGCTGACCGCCGCGGGCAAGCTGCGCTATGCCGAGGCGCTGATGGCGACCGGCCGACGCAACGAAGCCGTCACCCAGGCGCGCGCCGCCTGGACGATGGGAGCGCTGCGCCCGCAGGACGAAGCGACGCTCATTAGCTTTTACGGCCCCAGCCTGACGCCTGCCGATCATGACGAGCGGATGGACGCGCTGTTGTGGCAGGGCGGGACGACGGCGGCCAGCCGCCAGCTCTCCTATGTGTCGTCCGCGCGCCGTCCGGTATTCGCGGCGCGCCTCGCGATGCGGACGCGCGCCCCCGACGCCGCGAGCCTTGCCGCTTCGGCAGAGGCGATGGGTCGCGGCGACGCGGGCTATATCGCCGACCGCGCCAGCTGGCTGCGCGACACCGGCAACAGCATCGCCGCGCGCAACTATCTCGCCCAGCCGCGCAGCGGGCTAACCCATCGCCCGAGCGACCCCGAGAAATGGTATGAAGTGCTGCTCGCCAACGCGCGCGGCGCGGCCAACGACCGGCAATATGCTGTCGCCTATAACATCGCGCGTCAGGTCGACGACGCGTTTCCGGCCGGCGCCGACATCTCGGCGATGTCGCTGGGCATCCGCGACGATTATACCAGCCTGACCTGGCTCGCGGGCCAGATGGCGCATCGTCATATGGGCCGCCCGGCCGATGCGATCGGCATGTATTCGCGCTATGGCAACGGATCGCGCACCGCCCAGACCCGGTCGAAGGGGCTGTATTGGGCGGGCCGCGCGGCGGAACTCGCCGGGCAGCGCGACGTCGCCGCAAATTATTACCGCCAGGCGAGCGAATATCCGCAGCTATTCTACGGCATGTTGGCGATGGAGCAGAGCGGCCAGCCGCTGCGTCCACCCCCGCCCACGCCCGCGCTGAACGTCGCGCCCAATCTGCGCCAGGCTTATTTCCAGCAGGGCGTGGTCCGCGCCGCGCAATATCTCGGGGCGCAGGGCGATCGACGCGATCAGGCGCTGTTCCTGCGCCAGATCGCCGCCGACGCCACCAGCGAAGCCGATCATGCGCTGGGCATCGAATTGTCGCGGATGATGGGTCGCCCCGAAATGGCGGTCTGGGTCGGCAAGTCGGCGCTCAACAACCGGTTGCAGCAATTTGTCGGCGCGGGCTTCCCGACCGTCCCGGTGCCCACCCAATATGCCAGCAGCTGGACGATGATCCATTCGATCGCGCGTCAGGAAAGCGAATTTGATCGCGGCGCGGTCAGCCATGCGGGTGCGCGCGGCCTGATGCAGCTGATGCCCGGCACCGCGCGCGACGTCGCACGGACACTGGGCATGAGCTACCAGCCCGCCTCGCTCACCAGCGATACCAATTACAACATCCAGCTGGGGTCGAGCTACTTCCAGCGGCGGCTGGACCAGAACGGCAACCATGTGCTCGCGCTTGCCGCCTATAATGCGGGCCAGGGCAACATGAACAAATGGCTGGCGTCGAACGGCGACCCGCGCAGCGGCAATGTCGATATGCTCAACTGGATCGAGGATATTCCGTTCTTCGAAACCAAGAATTACGTCCAGCGCGTGGTCGAGAATGCGGTGGTGTACGACTTGATGAACCCGACGCGCGCCAAATCGCGCGGGCCGTATCACGTCAGCTGGTATCTGGGGCGGCGCCCGCCGCGGTAAGGGCAGAACACGCCCAATCAACCGTCACCCCGGACTTGTTCCGGGGTCCACCAAGCCGCCCGCGCATCGCACAAACCTCTTGCGCTTTAGCCTGCCGCCCGGTGGACCCCGGAACAAGTCCGGGGTGACGAAATGAGTGAGGTTGGGTTAGAACTCAACCTGATGGACCGCCCGAACTACATCACCCCAACAGGCTATGCCGCGCTGCGCCGCGAATATGAATCGCTGTTCGCAACCGAACGCCCTGCTCTGGTCGAGGTGATTTCCTGGGCGGCGGGCAATGGCGACCGGTCGGAAAACGGCGATTACATCTATGGTCGCAAGCGGCTGCGCGAGATCGACCGTCGGCTGGGCTGGCTGTCGCGGCGGATGAAGGCGGCCAGGATCGTCGATCCGGCTGCGCAGCCCGATACGTCCAAAATCTGGTTCGGCGCGACCGTCACCATCGCCGACGAAGACGACCATCACCGCACGCTGAGCCTGGTCGGCGACGACGAGGCCGATGCGGGCGCAGGGCGCGTCGGGTGGAACTCCCCCATCGCGCGCGCGCTGCGTGGCGCGGCGGTGGGCGATGTGCGGCGGGTCGAACTGCCCGCAGGCGCGATTTACTATGAGGTCATGGCGATAGACTATCCGGCGTCCTGACGCCCGGTTAAGGGAGGGACAGACGAACGACGCGACATTCGAAAGGCCCATCATGAACGGCGAAAACGGCTCCACCCGCCCCGGCAACATCGCGCTGCTGATCGACGCCGACAATGCGTCGCCCGCCGCGATCGATCCGGCGCTGACGGTTCTCGCCGAACTGGGCACGGTCAATATCCGGCGCGTGTACGGCAACTGGAAGAAACCGGCGCTAAAAGGCTGGGCCGACCTTGCGCTCAAACACGCGCTCGAACCCTTCCAGCAATTCGACATCACGAAGGGGAAGAACGCGACCGACATGCGGATGACCATCGACGCGATGGACCTGCTGTTTCGCGGTCGCGTCACCGGGTTCGGCCTCATGTCGTCGGACAGCGATTTCATGCCGCTCGCGATGCGGATTCGCCAGGAAGGCGTGCCCGTCTATGGCTTCGGCACCGACCGCACGCCCGAGGGGTTTCGCGAAGCCTGCACCCGCTTCATCGACGTCGGCGCGCTGGTAAAGGCGCATGAAAGCGAGCGCGTTGAAACCAAGGCCGCTGCGGCCGAGACAAAGGCCAGCGGATCGCCGCTCGACCCCGATGTGCTGGCGGTGCTGATCGACGCCTACAACGCATCGAAGCGCGACGAGAAAGGCTATGCCAGCGTCTCCGAAGTCGGCCAGCGCGCGGGCAATCGGTCGAGCTTCGACGCGCGCAATTACGGCGTGCGGCGATTGTCCGACCTGATCGAGAAGATTCCGAATTTCCAGACCGAACGTCGCGAAGGCGGGCGGCTATACGTGAAGCGGTTGCGGTAGGACCAGCCCAAGCCAAAACCTCTCCGTTCGTTTCGAGCGAAGTCGAGGAACGCTCGCGAGCGCCAAGTTCGCGTTTCTCGACTTCGCTCGAAACGAACGGATGGGGATTGTTTGCAGTGATCCGGGGCACGGGGTGGCCAGCCCCCTCCCCGATTGTTACACCCCCGCGCCATGAGAACCGGCGAAATCGTAGCGCTCACCCTTTATTTCATCCTGATGCTGGGCATCGGCGTCTATGCCTGGCGCAAATCGACCAGCGATATCGATGGCTATGTGCTCGGCGGCCGGTCGCTCGGCCCCGGCGTCACGGCGCTTAGCGCGGGCGCCTCCGATATGTCCGGCTGGCTGATGCTGGGGTTGCCGGGGGCGATGTTCGCCAGCGGCTTGTCTGCCGCGTGGATCGGGATCGGGCTGGCGCTGGGCGCATTTGCAAACTGGATGCTGGTCGCGCCGCGCCTGCGCGAACGCACCGTCGCGGTGGGCGACGCGCTGACCATCCCCGATTATCTCGGCAAGCGTTTTCCCAAGGGCGACGTGCTGCGTGTCGTTTCCTCCGCCGTCATCATCGTGTTTTTCACCGTCTATACCGCCTCGGGCCTCGTCGCCGGCGGCAAGCTGTTCGATTCCGCGCTCGGCCAGTCCTACACACTTGGTCTGTGGGTCACGGCGGGGGTGGTCGTCGCCTACACGCTGTTCGGCGGGTTTCTGGCGGTCAGCCTGACCGATTTCGTCCAGGGCTGCGTCATGTTCGTCGCGATGATTATCGTGCCGATCGTGGCGCTTCAGATGGCGGGCGGCTGGGACGTGTCGATGGACCTGGTCCGCTCGGTCGATCCCAGCCGGCTCGACTGGTTCGAAGGAGTCGGCCTGCTCGGCCTGATCTCCGCACTCGCATGGGGTCTGGGCTATTTCGGCCAGCCGCATATCATCGTCCGCTTCATGGCGATCCGCTCGGTCGCCGACGTACCCACCGCGCGCAACATCGGCATGGGCTGGATGCTGGTGACGCTGGTCGGCGCGCTGGGGACGGGCTTTGCGGGCCTCGCCTACATGACCGCGCAGGGCCAGACGCTCTCCGATCCCGAGACGATCTTCATTGTCCTGACCAAGATACTGTTCAACGACTGGGTCTCGGGCTTCCTGCTCGCGGCGATCCTGGCCGCGATCATGTCGACGATCAGTTCGCAGCTGCTGGTGTCGTCCAGCTCAATCACCGAGGATTATTACCGCCGCTTCTTCCGCCGCGAGGCGAGCCAGAGCGAACTGGTTCTGACCGGGCGCCTGTCGGTGCTGGCGGTGGCGCTCGTCGCGATCTTCATGGCGCGCGATCCCGACAGTTCGGTGCTGTCGATCGTCTCCAACGCCTGGGCCGGGTTCGGCGCCGCGTTCGGCCCGCTGATCCTGCTCAGCCTGATGTGGGAGAAAACCACGCGCAACGGAGCGCTCGCAGGCATCCTCTCGGGCGCGGCGACCGTCGGCGTCTGGATTTTCGCAGGTCTCAGCGAAACGCTCTACGAAATCGTGCCGGGCTTTGCGGTGTCCTTCGCCGCGATCGTCATTGTCAGCTTGATGGAGAGCGGGAAAGACAGGCTGGCAAACACGCCCGCCTGATGCCGCTCACCCCTCGCGCGGGTCGGGCATCGTCACGCGCGCGCGGGTGCCGGGGGCGGCGTCTTCGTATGCGACCTCGCCGCGCAGCTGGCGAGTGAGGCTGGTAATCATCCGCGTGCCCAGGCTGGTGCGCGCCGCCGCCTTGGGATCGAAATCGGCGGGGATGCCGTGGCCATGGTCGGTGACGGTCAGGATCAGTTGGCCGTCCTTCGCTTCGATCCGCACCTCGATCTCGCCGCCGGCCTCATCATAGGCGTATTTGATGGCGTTGGTCAGCAGCTCGGTCAGGATCAGGCCGATCGGGATTGCCGCGTCGGCGCTGATGACCACCGGATCGGCATGGCAATGCACGGCGTGGGCAGGCGCGGTTTCGGCCAGCGTTTCCGCAAGGCCACATGCCAGATCGCTCAGATCGACCAGCCCGACCTGTTCGCCGCGCCACAGCCGGTCGTGCGTCTGCGCGATCGCGGTGATGCGCGCCTGCGCGTCGCCCAGCAGCCGCTGGATGCGCGGATCGTCGTCCTCGCGCATCTGAAGCTCCAGCATCGACGACACCATCGCCAGGCTGTTCTTGACCCGGTGCGACGCCTCGCGCGTCAGCATTTCCTGATATTCGATCGCCGCAGACAGCTTCGCCTCGGCCTGCTGCCGCTCGATCGCGACACCGATCAGATTGGCGAAGCCCTGCATGAAGGCCAGGTCGTCCTCGTCGAACTTGCCGTCATTGGGGCTGTCGACTTCCAGTACGCCATAGCGTTTGCCGTCGGCGTCGACGAGCACGTTGATCGCGCGGCGGATCGAATGCTCGGCCATCAGATCCGGCGTGCGGAAGCGTTCTTCCTGCTCCAGATGGTTTGAAATCACCGCTTCGCCGGTCTTGAACGCAAAGCCTGCGGGCGACGCCGCATCCGCGCCAAGTGTCGCGGTGCCGACCATGCCCGGTTCCCAGCCCACGCCCGCAACCATTTTCATCCGCTCGTCGTCATCGGGCGCGTCGAGGAATTTGCAGTGGGTCGCCGCCATGCCCTGCGCGCACAATTCGGTCGCACGTTGCAGGAGCGCGCCGATATCGCGCGACCGCAGCGCGACCATGCCGAATTCGGCAAGGATGCGCTGCTGTCTCAGGCGATATTCGATCGCATCCCCGCCGGGTGGCGGTGCGTCGCTGGGTGCTTCCTCGACCACGGCCACCCGCGTTACCGGGTCAGCTTCTTGTAGGCGAGGCGCGTCGGGCGATCGGCGGCGTCGCCCAGACGGCGGCGCTTGTCCTCTTCATAGGCTTCGAAATTGCCTTCGAACCATTCGACATGGCTGTCGCCCTCGAACGCCAGGATGTGGGTCGCCAGACGATCGAGAAAGAAGCGATCGTGGCTGATGATGACCGCGCAGCCCGCGAAATTCTCGATCGCCTCTTCCAGCGCACCCAGCGTTTCGACGTCCAGATCGTTGGTCGGTTCGTCGAGCAGCAGGACGTTGCCGCCCTTTTTCAGCATCTTGGCGATGTGGACGCGGTTGCGCTCGCCGCCCGACAGCTTGCCGACATTCTTCTGCTGGTCCTGGCCCTTGAAATTGAACGCGCCGACATAAGCGCGCGTCGACATGTCGTGGCCGTTGACCTTCACGAAATCGAGCCCGTCCGAGATTTCGGCCCAGACATTGTTGGCGGGATTCAGGTGGTCGCGGCTCTGATCGACATAGCCCAGCCGCACGGTCGATCCGATGTCGATCGTGCCTTCATCGGGCTGTTCCTGACCCGTCAGCAGCTTGAACAGCGTCGACTTGCCCGCGCCGTTCGGGCCGATCACCCCGACGATGCCGCCCGCGGGCAGCGAGAAGGACAGGTTTTCGAACAGCAATTTGTCGCCATACGCCTTGGTGACGTTTTCGACCTCGATCACCTTGCCGCCCAGGCGCTCGGGCACCTGGATGACGATCTGGGCCTTGCCGGGGGTGCGGTTTTCCTGTGCGGCGACCAGCTGGTCGAACTTGGCGATACGCGCCTTGGACTTGGTCTGGCGCGCCTTGGCGCCCTGCCGGATCCATTCCAGCTCGTTGCGGATCGCGGTCTGGCGGCCCGATTCCTCGCGCTCTTCCTGTTCCAGACGCTTCGCCTTCTTTTCCAGATAGGTCGAATAATTGCCTTCGTACGGGAAATATTTGCCGCGATCGATTTCGAGGATCCAGCCGACCACATTGTCGAGGAAATAGCGGTCGTGGGTGATCATCAGCACCGCGCCGGGATATTCCTTCAGATGGTTTTCCAGCCAGTTGACGCTTTCGGCGTCGAGATGGTTGGTCGGTTCGTCGAGCAGCAGGATCGACGGTTTTTGCAGCAGCAAGCGGGTCAGCGCGATGCGGCGCTTTTCACCGCCCGACAGATTCTCGACCGACCAGTCGGACGGCGGGCAGCGCAACGCCTCCATCGCGACTTCGAGCTGATTGTCGAGCGTCCAGCCGTCGACCGCGTCGATCTTGCCCTGAAGCTCGCCCATTTCCTCCATCAGCGCGTCGAAATCGGTATCCTCCTTGGGATCGCCCATTTCGGCCGAGATCGCGTTGAACCGGTCGACCATATCGGCGACTTCGCGCGCGCCGTCCTTGACGTTTTCGAGCACGTTCTTGGTCGGATCGAGCTGCGGTTCCTGCGGCAGATAGCCGACGGTGATGTTCTCGCCCGGCCAGGCTTCGCCAGTGATGTCGGTGTCGATTCCCGCCATGATCTTCATCAGCGTCGACTTGCCCGCGCCGTTGGGGCCGACAATGCCGATCTTGGCGCCGTGATAGAATTGCAGGTTGATGTTCGACAGCACCGGCTTCGGCGCGCCGGGGAAGGTCTTGGTCATGTCCTTCATGACATAGGCGTATGAGGCGGCCACGCGGGTCTCCGTTGGATTGCGAAAAGTCTGGAAAGGGTCGTGCGCGCATGTAGCGACGCGGGCGCGCGAAGGCAATGTCGGCGGGGTGGGATGCGGATCGCACCCTCGCCAACACCACCCGTCACCCCGGACGTGTTCCGGGGTCCACTAAGCCGCTTGCGCCAGCGTCGGTCACTTAAGGATGCATTCGCCACCCGGTGGACCCCGGAACACGTCCGGGGTGACAGCTGAGAGCGACCGCTTGCTCGCGGCTCATCCCCTGCCTATCCCGCCCCCAAGAAACGGGAGGAAATTCATGCGTCTGTTCGCCACCGCGCTGCTTTGTGCCACTGCCCTGCCCCTGACCAGCCTTCCCCTCCCCGCAATGGCCCAGGACACAACCGACGCCGCCCGCGTCGCCGCGCTGCGCGATGCGGCGCTGACCGACACCATCGCCTGGGACATTACCGAGGGGCTGACCACCGAAGTCGGCCCGCGCATGGCGGGCACCGAGGCCGAGGCGCGCGCCCGCGCCTGGAGCGTCGCCAAGCTCAAGGCGATGGGCTTTTCCAATGTCCGCATCGAACCCTTCACCATGCCCGTCTGGGAACGCGGCGAAGAAAAGGCAGAGATCGTCGCCCCCTTTCCCCAACCGCTGATGCTGACTGCACTCGGCAATTCGGGCGCGACGCCTGCTCGCGGGCTCACTGCGGAGGTAATCCGGTTCGCGAATGTCGCCGACCTCGAGGCCGCCCCAGACAGCGCGGTGCGCGGCAAGATCGTCTATGTCACCCATAATATGACCGCGACGCAGGACGGCTCGCAATATGGCCAGTTCGGCGCGGCGCGGCGTCAGGGACCGACCATCGCCAGCCGCAAGGGCGCGGCGGCCATCGTCATCCGCTCGATCGGCACCGACTATAACCGCAACCCGCATACCGGTGTGCAGAGCTTCGCTCAGGGCGTGAAGCCGATCCCGGCCGCCGCGCTCTCGATCCCCGACGCCGAACAGCTCGACCGCATCTTCCTGCGCGGCCTGCCGGTGCGGATCAAGCTGACGCTCACTCCGCGCCAGACCGGCAACCACGAATCGGGCAACGTCATCGCCGAAGTGCCAGGCAGCGATCCGAACGCGGGCATGGTGCTGATCGCCTGCCACCTCGACAGCTGGGACCAGGGCACCGGCGCGTTCGACGATGCGGCAGGCTGCGGCATCGTTGCCGCTGCCGCCAAGCGGATCATGGACGCCGGCCAGCCCCGCCGCACCATCCGCATCTTGTGGGCGGGCGCCGAGGAAGTCGGCATCTTCGGCGGCGAGGATTATGCCCGGCGCCATGCCGGCGAACGCCATGCGGTGGCGGCCGAATCGGATTTCGGCGCAGACCGCATCTGGCGATTCTCGACCAGCTTCGATGCGGCGTCGAAGCCGGTCGCCGACCGGCTCGCGGTCGCGCTCGCCCCCCTGGGCATCGGCTACAGCCCGGCACGCGCGGGCGGCGGCGCGGACATTGGCCCCGTCATCCGCGCGAGCAACGTCGCCGCGATCGACCTGTCGCAGGACGGCACCCGATATTTCGATCTGCACCACACGCCCAACGATACGCTCGACAAGGTTGACCCCGTCCAATTGCGGCAAAATGTGGCAGCCTGGACCGCGATGCTCGCCATAACTACCGCCGCACCCGAGGAAATGCGGGCCTCACCCCGCCCCAATTAATGGCAAAAATGTGGCCGGATCGTTGCCAGGCGGTGAAGTTTGCGGTTGACGTGGCCGCTCCGGGCGCTATTGCGGCAACTTCGCGACGGCAATTTGTCCGGCGCGACCATGAATTATGCTTGGGAGCATCCACATGAAGAAGATCGTTTTCGCAGCGGCAGCCGCTGGCCTGATGTCGCTCGCAGCCTGCAACAACGCAGCAGTCGAAGAAAACGCCGTCGTCCAGAACCTGGAAGACACCGCGGACAACTATGACGCGATGGCGGACATGACCTCGAACGAAGTCGCTTCGGACATGTATGAAAACATGGCCGACAACGCAGAAGCAATGGCCGAAAACGACGAAGACGCGATCGTCGCCAACCAGATGTAATCTGGTCCCGGTCGCCCCAGGGCGACCGGACTACCGGTTATCCGGTTACGAAGGGCATTCCGAGCGATCGGGGTGCCCTTTTGCTATGCTTGACGCGCGGGCGATAGCGTTCGACGCGCCTCCGCCTCCAGCGCGGGATCGAGTTCGGGCATCGTCATGTCGACGTTGCGTTCGAGCGCATCGGCAATGACGGTCAGCGCCGCGATCCGCGCCGCCTTGCGATCGTTGCCGTCGATCGCGATCCAGGGGGCATGCGGCGTGTCGGTACGCGCGAACATATCGTGCATCGCGTCCAGATACTCGGCCCGCCGCGCGCGGTTGCGCAGATCGTCGGCCGCAAATTTCCAGCGCTTGTGCGGGGTATCGACGCGCTCCAGCAATTCGCGGTCCTGCACCTCCTGCGTTACATGGACGAACAGTTTGAGGACGGTCGCGCCATTCGCGACCTGCTCCGCCTCGAACGCGTTGATCTCGTCATAGGAGCGCTGCCATTCGGGCGTGGTCGCAAAGCCTTCGACACGCTCGACCAGCACGCGCCCGTACCAGCTCCGGTCGAAGATCGCGATTTCACCCGCTGCGGGCAGGCGCGTCCAGAAACGCCACAGATAATGCCGCGCCTGTTCCTCCGCGTTCGGGGCTGCGATCGGGTGGACGTTGAACCAGCGCGGATCCCAATCGGCGGTCAGCCGCTTGATAATCCCGCCCTTCCCGGCCGCATCCCAGCCTTCGAAGACCAGGATCGCGGGACGTTTGTGGACGATATGCGCGACCTGAATGCGCTCCAGCCGCGACTGGAGTTTTTCGATGGCCTTGCGATAATCGCCGTCGAACGGCTGGCCGCGTTCATAGTCGCCGAGGTTAATCGTCACCGCATCACTCCCACTCGTCACCCCGGCCGGAGTGCCGGGGTCCGGTCCACCTGGCGGCAGGCGCCGCAGATGCAGGGTGTGCGGCACAGTGGACCCCGGAACAAGTCCGGGACGACGGGTGTGGGCGCGTGGTTACTCCGGCGCGGCCACCTGCGCTGGCGCTTCCTTCGTCATTCCCGGCCCGTCGATGATGCGGATCGACAATTCGCGAAGCTGCTTCATCGACACGGTCGATGGCGCGCCCATCATCAGGTCTTCGGCCTTCTGGTTCATCGGGAACAGCACGACCTCGCGGATATTGGGTTCGCCCGCCAGCAGCATGACCATCCGGTCGATGCCGGGGGCCGAGCCGCCATGCGGCGGCGCGCCGCATTTAAACGCGTTGATCATGCCGGCGAAATTCTCGTCGACGTCGGCCTGCGAATAGCCGGCGATCTCGAACGCCTTGTACATGATCTCGGGCTTGTGGTTTCGGATCGCGCCCGACGACAGCTCGACGCCGTTGCAGACGATGTCGTATTGATAGGCGAGAATATCGAGCGGGTCCTTCGTTTCCAGCGCGTCCATCTCGCCCTGCGGCATCGAGAAGGGATTGTGGCTGAAATCGATCTTCTTGGCGTCCTCGTCATATTCGAACATCGGGAAATCGACGATCCAGCAGAACTCGAAGCGGTTCTCGTCGATCAGGCCGAGTTGCTCCCCGACCCGCGTACGCGCCGCGCCCGCCAGCTTGGCTGCCGCCAGTTCCTTGCCCGCCGCGAAGAAGATACCATCGTCCGGACCAAGGCCGAGTTCGGCGATCAGCTTGCGGGTCGCTTCCTCGCCGTGGTTCTTGGCGATCGGGCCGCCCAGTTCGCCGCCCTTCTGGGTGATGTAGCCCAGTCCCGCATGGCCTTCGCCGCGTGCCCAGTCGTTCATTTCGTCGAAGAATTTGCGGCTCTTTTCCGCGGTCTTGGGCGCGGGGATCGCGCGGACCACGCCGCCGCCTTCGACAATGCGGTCGAACAGGCCGAAGCCCGAACCCCGGAAATGCTCGCTCACGTCCGAAATCAGGATCGGGTTGCGAAGGTCGGGCTTGTCCGACCCGTATTTCAGCATCGATTCGCGGTAGGGGATGCGCTTGAACGGCAGCGGCGACACCTGACGCCCGCGACCCTGCCAGTCGGCGAACTCCTCGAACACGCCGTGCAGCACCGGCTCGATCGCCTGGAACACGTCCTCCTGGGTGACGAAGCTCATTTCGAAATCGAGCTGATAAAACTCACCCGGCGACCGATCGGCGCGCGCATCCTCGTCGCGGAAACAGGGCGCGATCTGGAAATATTTGTCGAAACCCGCGACCATCAGCAGCTGCTTGAACATCTGAGGCGCCTGCGGCAGCGCGTAGAATTTGCCGGGATGGACGCGGCTGGGGACCAGATAGTCGCGCGCGCCCTCAGGGCTGCTCGCGGTCAGGATCGGGGTCTGGAATTCGGTGAAGCCCTGATCGTTCATCCGGCGACGCAAGCTCGCGATCACGTTGGAGCGCAGCATGATGTTCTGGTGGATGCGCTCGCGTCGGAGATCGACGAAACGGTAACGCAGACGCACATCCTCGGGGTAGTCGGCCTCGGCCGCGACGGGCAACGGCAAGTCGCCCGCCATGCTTTGCACGGTCGCCTCCAGCGCGCGGATTTCGACGTCGCCGGTCGGCAAATTGGCGTTCTTCGCCTCCGCCGATCGCGCGACGACCTTGCCGGTGATCGTCACGACCGATTCGTTACGCAACGATTCGATCACCTTGAACACCGGGCCGTCGACTTCGGTGACGATCTGGGTGATGCCATAATGGTCGCGCAGGTCGATGAAGACCAGGTCGCCATGGTCGCGCTTTTTATGCACCCAGCCCGATACGCGGACGGTGTTGCCGACATCGCTTTCGCGAAGCGCGGCGCAGTTGTGGGTGCGATAGGCGTGCATTCTCGTATCCCTATAACGTCGTCATCCCCGCAGAGGCGGGGATCCATAACCTCGAACGTCAGAGAATATGGATTCCCGCCTACGCGGGAATGACGCCTTAAATTCAGGCCCGCGCGAATCCGCGTCACGGAGCGCTTTGTCAAGGCGCGCGGGCGCGTTATGGGGGCGCGATGAAGATTCATCCGCTGATCGAGGACTCGAAAAGCCTCGCCGAGTTGTGCGCCCGCCTGTCCACCGCCGATTTCGTCACGGTCGACACCGAATTCATGCGCGAGAACAGCTATTATCCCGAACTCTGCCTGATCCAGATTGCCGACGCGCACGAAGCCGCCGCGATCGACCCGATGGCACCGGGCATCGACCTGAAACCCCTGCTCGATCTGCTGACCGAGAATGAGGATGTGCTGAAGGTCATCCACGCCGGCGGGCAGGATCTGGAGATCATCTATAATCTGACCGGCAAGACGCCGCACCCGATGTTCGATACCCAGATCGCGGCGATGGCGCTGGGTCAGGGCGAACAGGTCGGTTATTCAAACCTCGTCGAGAGCTATCTGGGGATCGCGGTCGACAAGGGCGCGCGCTTTACCGACTGGTCGCGGCGTCCGCTCGACACGCGTCAGATCGATTACGCCATCACCGATGTCACTCATCTGGCGACGATTTTCCCGCGGATGCTTGAAAAGCTCCGCAAGACCGGGCGCGGGCTGTGGCTGAACGAGGAGATGGAGCGGATCGGCAATGCCGACAATTACCGCGTCGATCTCGATCAGGTATGGCAGCGCATCCGCATCAACAGCCGCAAGGCCGACGTGCTGGGTCGGCTGAAATCGCTTGCCCGCTGGCGCGAACTGGAGGCGCAGAACAAGAATCTGCCGCGCGGGCGCATCGTCAAGGACGAAACGCTGGCCGATATCGCGTCGCACCCGCCCAAAAAGCAGAGCGACTTGTCCAAGGTACGCGGGCTGTCCGCAGCCTGGGCGGGGAACGATATCGGCGGCCGGATGATGGCCGCCCTGGAGGCGGCGACGCCAATGCCGTCGTCGGAAATGCCGGGCCGCGACGAACGCAAGCCGTCGCTGGGCAAGGACGGCGCGCTGGTCGCCGATCTGTTGAAATTGCTGCTGAAAATCCGTGCCAAGGAAATCAACGTCGCGTCTAAACTGCTGGCACGCACCGACGATCTGGAAGCGCTGGCGGCGGGCGTCAGGGATCAAATGCCCATCCTTGAGGGTTGGCGCTACGAACAGTTCGGACGCGACGCATTGGCCCTGGTCGAAGGGCGCATGGCGTTCGCGGTGCTGGACGGCAAGTTGAAGATGACCCGAACGGAGGAAACCGCATGATCCGCCTAGCCCCCGCCCTGTCGGCAATGGTCGCCCTGCCGCTCGTCGCCTGTGCACAGGTGCCGCCCGTCGACGAAACCCCCGTGATGGGCGCGGGTGACTGCGATGCGTCGAAGCTGTCCGACATCATCGGCAAGACCGCGACCGATACGCTGGTCGCCGATGCACAGAAGCGCGCCGGCGCCCGCACCACCCGCGTCATCAAGCCGGGGCAGCCGGTGACGATGGATTATCGTACCGACCGCCTGAACATCGAGGTGACGGAGCGCAATGTCGTGACCGCGACGCGCTGCGGCTAAGCCCCTGTCCGCTATCCCAGTGAAAGCTGGGATATCAGGCCGTATCGCGCAAACGCATGATATCCCGGCTTTCGCCGGAATGACGATTGGGTCACGCCCGCTCCGGCTTCAACCCCATCGCGCCCGCCAGCGTCTTGTGCCGCTTGGCCACCGCTTCGCCGTACAGCGCGGCGTCGCGCGGCTCCAGGTTCAGCGCGAGTCCCTCGCCTTCGATCCCTACGCTCGACCGCTTGAGCGGTCCGGCAACGCCACCGCTAAGTCGTTGGCCCAGCCGGATCGCCAGTCCCCACTGCGCGGCGCGCGCCAGTTCGCTCCAGTCGGCCAGCGCGGTCAGCGGTTCGGGCGCATCCATGTCGCCGCCCAGCGCCGTGTGCAGCGCCTGCGCCACCATCGCCCGCCCGCGCGCGTCGATCGCCACCCAGTTGCCGTGGAGCGCAATCTCCCGCCCCCGTTCGTCGCGAAATTCGGGATTGGCCTGCCACCCGACATCGGCGAGCAGGCAGGCCGCGTGGCGCAGCCGCTCGTCCCCTGGCGGATCGTCGAACAACGGCGCGATCCAGCGCGCGATCAGGTCGCCATGTTCGGTGAACCGGCCCAGTCGCGCGCCCTCGTCGCGCGCCGCCTCGATCAGCGGGTCGAGCGCGCGTTCCTCCGCCGACAGGCGTTCGTAGAGCAGCCCTTCGCGCAAGCCGTAAGCCGATGCGATGGTGGTCGAACAGCCGAGTTGCCGCAGGAGGATCGACAGCAGCGCCGATGCATCGACCAAAGTCGGGATACGCCCGCCCGACAGATTGGGCACCGCCTTCAGCCGACCGCGCGACATGCGCCCGACGCTGCGCGCGATGCGCGACACGGCGGCGGGGTCCATCGGATAGGCATGAATGACCGGCAGCGGATAACCCGACAAATGCATTTCCAGCCGCGCAAGCGCGCGCCACGAGCCGCCGACCATGTACAGCGGCAGGCCCTTGCCGCGTCCGCTCCATCCGGCATCGCGGATCAGCTTGGCCACGCGGCGTTCGAACGTCGCCTTGCCCGCGCCGCGCATCTGCGGGATGCGCAGCACGCCCAAGGGAAAGGATGCGCGGTCGAGCACCTCGCCGCCCTTCACCCGCACCAGTTCCAGGCTCCCGCCGCCCAGATCGCCGACGATGCCGTCGGCATCGGGAATGGCGGACAGCACGCCCAGCCCTGCGCCGATCGCCTCGTCCTCGCCCGACAATAGTTCGACGTCGAGGCCCAGCAGCCGTGCCGTTTCGATCAGTTCGTGCCCGTTCGACGCATCGCGGACGGCTGCGGTGGCGACGGTGCGCAGCTCGCTCACCTCCATCTCGCGCGCGAGCAGCGCGAAGCGGGCCAGCGCGGTGCGCGCGACGGCCAGCGCTTCGGGATCGATGCTGCCGTTTTTCGCCAGCGACTTGCCGAGCCCCGCCAGCACCTTTTCGTTGAACAGCGGCGCGGGCAGGCGACGCGGGCCTTCATAGACGACCAGCCGGATCGAGTTCGACCCGATATCGATGATCGCGCTGCGGTTTTTGCCCGCTGGCGTCGCCTCGGGCCGGCGCTTGAACAGGCGCGTTGCCATCAGGGTTCGCGGTGGATCGCGCGTCGCCTGCGCAGCGACAGTTTCTGCGGCATCGATTCGCGCGATTCGAGCGCCGCACCGCGCCCGGACAGCGACGGATTGGTCATGAAATAGCGGTGCAGGTTGAACGGGTTCGATCCCGGCTCGATCCGGGTGTAGCTGCCGTCCGGCTGCAATTCCCAGCTTTGTTCGCTGTCGATCAGATTGGCGACCATGACCTGATCCAGAATCTGGTCATGTACCGTCGGGTTCAGGATCGGCAGCATATATTCGACCCGCCGGTCCAGGTTGCGCGGCATCCAGTCCGCAGACGAGATGAAGACGTGCGCGCCGTCATTGGGCAGCGCCTTGCCATTGCCGAAGCACCAGATGCGACTGTGCTCCAGAAACCGCCCGACGACCGACTTGACGCGGATATTCTCCGACATGCCCGGAATACCGGGGCGCAGACAACAGATGCCGCGAATGATCAGCTCGACCTCGACACCCGCTTCGCTTGCCTCGTAAAGCTTTTCGATCAGTGCCGGATCGACCAGCGAATTCATCTTCGCCCAGACCGCAGCCGGTCGACCGGCCTTGGCATGCGCCATTTCCGCATCGATCGACTTCAGAATGTCATCACGCAGGTCGCGCGGTGAGAGCGAGAGCAGTTCCAGCGCCTCGGGCTGAACATAGCCGGTGATGTAATTGAACAGCTGTGCCGCATCGCGCCCCAGCCGCGGGTCGGCGGTGAAGAAGCTGAGGTCGGTATAGATGCGTGCGGTGACCGGATGGTAATTGCCGGTCCCGAAGTGGCAGTAGGTGCGGTACTGGCCGCCTTCGCGACGCACCACCATCGATACCTTGGCGTGCGTCTTCCAGTCGATGAAGCCATAGACGACCTGCACGCCCGCCCGCTCCAGCGCGGAGGCCCAGAGCAGATTCTGCTCCTCGTCGAACCGCGCCTTCAGCTCGACCACCGCAGTCACCGACTTGCCCGCCTCGGCCGCGGCGATCAGCGCATTGACGACGGCGGACTGCTTGCCGGCGCGGTATAGCGTCTGTTTGATCGCGACCACATCGGGGTCGGCGGCGGCCTGCTTCAGAAACGCCAGCACGACGTCGAACGTCTCATACGGATGATGAACGACGATGTCCTTGGCGCGGATCGCTGCGAAGCAATCGCCGCCATATTCGCGAACCCGCTCCGGGAAACGCGGGCTAAACGAGGTGAATTTCAGGTCGGGTCGATCCTCTTCGACCATGAACGCCAGGTCCGCGATCCCGATCAGTCCGCCTCGTTCGGACAGCACCGCGTCGCCGCCGCCCAGTTCCTCCTGCAATACCGCTTCCAGTTCGGCGAAGATGTCGTCCTCAACTTCCATGCGGATGACCCGGCCCCGGCGGCGGCGTTTGATCGCCGAGCGGAAATAGAGGACGAGATCCTCGGCCTCCTCCTCGATCTCGATATCGCTGTCGCGCAGCACCCGGAATGCCGATGCGCCGCGCACGCGGTAGCCAGGGAACAGGATCGCCGAGAATCGCTCGATCAGCCGTTCGACCGCGACATAGCGTGCGGGTTCGCCGGGCATCCGCACGAACCGCGGCAAGGACGGCGGCAGCAACACCAGCTCGCGAATGCGCTCGCCGTCCGATTCGCGCACCAGATCGAAGATGACGCTCAACCCCCGGTTGGGGATGAACGGAAACGGATGCGCGGGGTCGAGCGCCTGGGGGGTGAGCACGGGATAAAGCTGCTCGCGGAAATATTGCGACAGCCAGTCCTCGATCTCGCCGGTGATGTCGCTTTCGACCAGCACCTCGATCCGTTCGGCGGCGAGTTCGCGGCGCAGATCGTTCCACACCGCCTGCTGATCGTCGACCAGCGCGGCTGCTTCGCGCACGATGGCCGCAAGCTGCTGGCCGGGGGTCAGCCCGTCCGACGAGCGCTGCTCGACATCCTGGAGCTGCTGCCCCTTCAGCCCGGCAACGCGCACCATGAAAAATTCGTCGAGGTTAGACGCCGAAATCGACAGGAAGCGCACGCGCTCCAACAGGGGATGCGCGGCGTTGCACGCCTCTTCCAGCACCCGGCGGTTGAAGGCCAGCCACGACAATTCGCGGTTGAACAGCCGCACCGAGCCGCTGTTGGATACGAAAGGATCGTCGTCTTCGTCGTTCAGATTGGCGGCGGGTCGGGTGGTCATGGAACCTCGATAAGCAGCTTGTGTGCCATTAATGTGGCTTTTGCGACGGGAATCGACAATCGACCCGAACCCCTGCGCCAGCTTTCCTGTTCCAAAGCCTCGACCACCATCAGGATCGCGACATAGCTGCGCTCGATCCTTCGCGCGAGCCAGCGGATGACCTCTGGTCGCGCATCCAGTCGGCGACGCTCGAGCAAATGTGCGAGCAGGTCATGCACCAACACATCGTCGGGAAGGTCGATCCGAAGCACGGGCGTCGCCCCCAGCCGCGACCGGAGATCGGGCAGCCGCACCGGCCATTCGGGCGGGGCAGCGTCCGCGACGATCACCAGCGGCTTGTGCAGCGCCTGCGCCTGGTTCCACGCGTGGAATATCTCGGCTTCGGCGACGCTTTCGGCATTGTCGATGATCGCGGCGCGGGTCTTGGCCGAGAAGACGCGCGCCAGCAACGTGCGTCCCGATTTGCGCGGACCGACGATCAGCGCGGCCATGACCGGCCAGGTTGCCCAGCGCTCCAGTTGCTGGACCGCCTGCGCATTGGCGGAGGACACCAGAAAATCGTCGTCGCCCAATTCTTCCGGCCAGCCGAGCGGCAGGTCGAATTGGGTCATTCGCCGTTGGGCTCCGTGTCCTCCGCCGGCGCGGCGGGAGCCGCAGCGGCGCGGCGGATGCGCAGCGTCCCCGGCCCTTCCTGAACCTGCCAGCCGCGCGCCTCAAGCTGTTGGCGCAGCGCCGACAACGATCCCGAATAGGTCACGCTCATCACCGACACGCCGCCCAGCGCCAGGCTGCTGGTATTGGCCGCCGACACGCCGGGGATCGCGCGCAGCGCCGCTTCGGACGACGACACCGCGCCGACGCCGGGGCTGTCATACTGGATCGCAAAGCTTTGTCCCGGCGTGGTCGTCGGGCTTGGCGTAACCGCGACCGGCACGTCTTCGGTGGGAAGTTCGACGGGCACGACCTCCTCGGGCTGTTCGGACGGCGGCACGAAGCTGAGCAGCGCGTCGGGACGGAGGATGCCGCTCGCGAGGCCGCGCTGATAGGCCGCGTCGATACGGCGTATGCCTTCGTCGAGCAGCGCAGGGATGCCGTCGGCGTCGCGAACGCGCAGCGAGAAGCGCTCCAGCTCGATATTGTCGGGGCCGTATCCGGCGGTGAACACGCCCACCACCGGACCGCCAGGCCATTGGCGATACAGCTCCACCTGCGGGATCACCATGTCGCGCGCGCCATATTGGTTCAGGATCTGCCGCCACCATCCGCGCCCGCGCCGCCCGGTCTGCCCCTGATTGAGCAACAGCGCATCGGGGCCGGTGCCGGTCAGCCGGACATAATCGATCGTGGAGCCCGCGGTGCGATAGCGATTCCACGCCTGATTCCATTCGGTATCGCGCTCGTAAACGGTCGCCGCGCCGCCCGAAATCTGCACCGGCACGACCAGCATCGGCGGCGAGCGCGGCACGGTCACGGCAACGCCCAGAAGCTGCCCGGCGCGCGCGCGGCTGAAATTGACGCCCAGCCGCGCCACGTAGCGGTTCGGGCCGATCTGTTCGTTTTCGACGACGATGCCGGTGACGAGGCCATTCAATGCCGAATCGGGCAGCGACGACGGGCTGCCGCGCAGCCGCTGCGACAATTGCTGCCAGCCCTTGCGCTGCGCCAGCCGCCAGCCATTCTGGCGCGCCTGATCCGCGGTTTCGCCGCGCACATCGACGACGATGCCGGTGACCTCGAAGCTGCCCGACGAATCGACGCGGTCGCCTGCTTCGTCCATCTGCGCGACAACGGCCGTGCCGGTCGCGACCAGCGCGAGCGCGGACAGGGAAGCGGCGATGCGGAAAATGTTACGACTGGCCATGTGCGCCGCCCTTTTGACGCGGTGTGAGTGGAAATCCAAGCACGATGTGGCTAACGCGCATGGCCATGAGCGACGAAGCGAAGGGTTCAGCCCCACAGTCCGGCCCCTACACCTATGCCCAGGCGGGTGTTTCGATCGATGCGGGCAACGCATTGGTCCGTGCGATCGGGCCATTGGCGCGGTCCACGCGGCGTCCGGGCGCAGATGCCGATCTGGGCGGGTTCGGCGGCGTGTTCGATCCGAAAGCCGCCGGATACAGCGATCCGCTGCTGGTCGCGGCCAATGACGGCGTCGGCACCAAGCTGAAACTGGCGATCGAACATGACGCGCATGACGGGGTGGGCATCGATCTGGTCGCCATGTGCGCCAACGACCTGATCGTCCAGGCGGCCGAGCCGCTGTTCTTCCTCGATTATTACGCCAGCGGAAAGCTCGACAACGCGGTCGCGACGCGCGTGATCGCGGGAATCGCGGAAGGGTGTCGCCAGGCGGGCTGCGCGCTGATCGGTGGCGAGACGGCGGAGATGCCCGGCATGTACGCCGATGCGGATTACGACTTGGCGGGCTTCTGCGTCGGCGCGGTCGAACGCGACCGGTTGCTCACCGGAGACAAGGTAGCCGCTGGCGACGTGATCCTCGGTCTGGCGTCGAACGGCGTCCATTCCAACGGCTTCTCGCTGGTTCGTCGGCTGGCGGCAGACAAGGGCTGGGCGCTGGACGCCCCTGCCCCCTTCGACGGCTCGCAAAGCCTGCTCGATGCGCTGATGGCGCCGACGCGGATTTACGTGAAGGCGCTGCTGCCGCTGGTGCAGGCCGGTCGCATCCACGCACTGGCGCACATCACCGGCGGCGGTCTGCTGGAGAATATCCCCCGCGTGATGCCCGCCGGATGCCACGCGGTGGTCGACGCCGGGACGTGGGAATTGCCCGCGCTGATGGGCTTCCTGCAATCCGAAGGCGCGATCGTGCCCGAGGAAATGGCGCGCACCTTCAACTGCGGGATCGGCATGGTCGTGGTGCTGGCCGAGGACGTGGTTGCGGGCGTGACGCAGGCTCTGGAAGCAGCGGGCGAACGCGTGTTCCGCATCGGCCAAGTCGAGGCCGGAGAGAAGGGCTGCACGGTTCGCGGACCGGCTGGTTCTTTCGCGAGCGCCGCCGACTGGACCGCCACGCACCATGCATAACCCCACCCCGTTCGTTTCGAGCGAAGTCGAGAAACGTGAGCCGGGCGCGCGCGAGCGTTTTTCGACTTCGCTCGAAACGACCGGAGGGGTATGGTCCGAACGAACGGATGATGTGTGGCGGATCGCGTAAAAGTCGGCATCCTGATCTCAGGTCGCGGCTCCAACATGATGGCGCTGGTGGAGGCTTCCCGCGATCCCATCTGCCCCTATGAGATCGCTGTGGTCGCATCCGACAAGCCGGACGCCCCCGGCCTAACCTTCGCGCGCGACCACAGTATCTCGACCTTCGCGCTATCGCCCAAGGGCATCGGCAAACCAGCCTACGAAGCCGAAATCGACCGCGCGCTCCGAGAGGCAGGCGTCGAGCTGATCGCCCTCGCCGGCTACATGCGCCTGCTCTCCGACGATTTCGTCGGAAAATGGCGCGGGCGGATCGTCAACATCCATCCCTCGCTGCTCCCCAAATACAAGGGCCTGGACACGCACGCGCGCGCGATCGAAGCAGGTGACGCAGAGGCAGGCTGTTCGGTCCATCTCGTGACCGAGGAACTCGATGGCGGCGAGGTACTGGGTCAGGCACGCGTGCCGATTTTGCCGGGCGACACGCCGGAAAGCCTTGCCGCCCGCGTGCTGGTGGAGGAACATCGCCTCTATCCCAAGACCCTTGCGGAGTTCGTGCAGCGATGAGTCCAGACCCCGAAGCCGATATCGCCAAATTGCGCGCCATCGCGCTCGCGCTGCCCGAGACAGCGGAGAAAATCTCGCACGGCGCGCCGATGTTCTACATCGAAAAGGGCAAGGCCTTCGCCTATTTCAGCCACGATCGCCATGCGAACGGCGAAACCGCGGTGCTGGTAAAGACCAGCGGCGTCGAGGAACAGGCGATGCTGATCGAACGCGACCCCGATCTTTATTACAAGCCGCCCTATCTCGGCCCATCGGGCTGGGTCGCGATCCGCGTGGGCGGGCCGGATACCGACTGGGATCATATCGGCGACCGCGTGGCGATCAGCTGGGAACTGGTCGCGCCGCGCCGCTTGCTGGAGGCGGGCGGCAGATAATTCCTCCCCCATCGGGGGAGGTGGCAGTCGCGAATGCGACTGACGGAGGGGGCGCCACGCATCGCTGCGCTCGCGGCTTTCCCCCTCCACCATCCTGCGGATGGTCCCCCTCCCCCGATGGGGGAGGGGTTAATCAGGTTCAGCCGACGATTTCTTCGGGCTTGAAGAAGTAATCGATCTCGATCTTCGCATTCTCTTCCGAATCCGAACCGTGGACCGAATTGGCTTCGATCGATTCGGCCAGTTCCTTGCGGATCGTGCCGGCATCTGCGTTTTCAGGGTTGGTCGCGCCCATGATGTCGCGGTTGCGCTGCACGGCGTTTTCGCCTTCCAGCACCTGCACGACGACCGGCCCCGAAATCATGAACGACACCAGGTCGTTGAAGAACGGGCGCTCCTTGTGGACCGCATAGAAGCCTTCGGCCTGTTCCTTGGTCATCTGGATACGCTTGGACGCGACGACGCGCAGGCCGGCTTCCTCGAGCATTTTGGTGACCGCACCGGTCAGGTTGCGGCGGGTGGCATCGGGCTTGATGATCGAAAAGGTACGGGTGGCGGCCATGTCGGTCGCAGCTCCTGAAATAGGGGTTGGGAAAGTGGCGCTCCCCTAGTCGGCGAGCCGCCCAAAGGCAAGCGCGGTCAGCCGAACAGCCGCTTGGCGGCGCGTTCGAGCATCAGCAATTGCCACAGCGTCCGGCCATGTTCGGCGCGGCCCGACTGGTGATCGGCGGCGATCGTCTGGATCGCGTGCGGATCGAACCACACGCCCAGCACGGGCGATTTGGCGAGCGCCATCGCCTCACCGGCAAGACTCCCCCGAAACCACGCGCTGATCGGCGTCACGAAGCCCATTTTGGGGCGATACAGGATCGATTTGGGCAGATAGGGCTCCATACCCTTCTTCATCAACCATTTGCCCTCGCCGCCGCTGATCCGCATCGACGGCGGCAGCGTGGC
This sequence comes from Sphingomonas aestuarii, assembly GCF_054457155.1. NCBI lineage: Bacteria > Pseudomonadati > Pseudomonadota > Alphaproteobacteria > Sphingomonadales > Sphingomonadaceae > Sphingomonas > Sphingomonas aestuarii. Next base: position 445,736 of record NZ_JBTKVV010000001.1, read on the forward strand.
GGCGAATTCGATCAGCCGGTGGTCGAGCAGCGGCTCGCGCGCTTCCAGGCTGACGGCCATGCTGGTCCGATCGACCTTGGTCAGGATGTCGCCGGGCAGCCAATGCTTGAAATCGGCATATTGCGCCCGGTCCAGCCAATCGCGCGCAGGCGCGTCGCGCATCGTCTCGATGATCCGCGTCTCGCCGCGATGGTCGCCCAGCGCGCGGCGCATCGCGTCGGAATAGAGACGCTGGCGGTTGGCGAAGGTCGTCACCCCGACCGCATCGGCATAGGCCTGACCACTGGTCGCCGCGAGCGCCAGCAACGTCGATTTGGCGCGCAACGGACGCGGCGCCCAGTCGGCTTTCGGGTATAGAGCGCCCAACTTGCCGAACCATTTCGCGCGCTGGGCATCGGGGATCAGCCCGCGCACGCGTTCTTCGGCTGCGAAGAATTTATGGCGACGGTATCCGGCCATCGCCTCGTCCGCACCATCCCCCGACAGCGCCACCGTCACCTGCTCGCGCGCCAACTGGCAAACGCGATAGGTGGCAAGCGCCGAGGCATCGGCGAACGGCTCGTCGAACGCGGTCGTCAGCGTATCGATCAGTCCGAAATCGTCGGCGTCCACCGTCCGCGTGCGGTGATCGGTGGCGAAGCGTTCGGCGACCAGCGCGGCATGCGCGCGTTCGTCATGCCCCGCTTCGTCGAAACCGATGGTGCAGGTCTTGACCGGCGACCGGCTCGCCTCCGCCATCAGCGCGACGACGGCAGAGCTATCGACGCCCCCAGACAGAAACGCGCCCAGCGGTACGTCCGCCACCATCCGCGACCGCACCCCCGCGCGCAGATGCTCGGTCAACTCCGCCATCAGGTCGGCCGCCGATCCCTTGGCCCGTCTCGAAAAATCGATGTCCCACCACTGCGTCGGGCGCGGCACCGGCTTGCCGCGTTCGATCATCAGGAAATGCCCGGCGGGCAGCTTCTCGACGCCCGCGACGATGCACGCATCGTCGGGGACATAGCCCAGCGTCAGATAATCCTCGATCGCGCTGACATCGGGCGAGCGCCGCACCAACGGATGCGCGAGCAGCCCTTTCAGTTCCGACGCAAAGGCGATGCCGCCATCCGACAGGGTAACGAGGTGAAGCGGCTTCACCCCCATCCGGTCGCGCGCAAGGAACAGGGTCTGACGCTCGCCGTCGTAGAGCGCAAAGGCGAACATGCCGTTCAGCCGCGCCAGCAAATCCGGGCCCCAGGCGCGCCAGCCGTGGAGCAGCACTTCGGTATCGCTCTTGGTGCGGAACCGCGCGCCCTTGGCCTTCAATTCGTCGCGGACTTCGCGGAAATTATAGATTTCGCCGTTATAGCTGACCGCCAGCGCATCGTCGGTCATCGGCTGCGCGCCGCCGCCCAGATCGATGATCGACAGGCGGCGATGACCAAGGCCGATGCCCGGCGCGGTCCACACCCCCGACCCGTCGGGGCCGCGATGCTCCATCGCGTCGGTCATCATGGCGATGCGCGCAGGGTCGACCGGCTTGGGAGTGGCGGGGTAGAAAATCCCCGCGATGCCGCACATCAGTCGGCACGTCCGGCAGCGGTGTCGGCAAGCGTATCGAGTGGTCCGAGCGCGGCCAGAAACGCCTCGATCTCATCACGCGCGCTCCCGTCGGTCCGCTCGGCGGAGACGAGGATCGCGACGCCCGACTGGGGGCCGCCCAACATGCGGTTTTTCAGGGTTTCGAGCTTCACGGCGTTTGCGCTACTGGAGAGGACATTGCCGACGCGATACCACGTCACCGCGTCGCGCTCCACCAGTCCCGGTCGTGTCATCCGCACCGCCGATCCGCCCGCGATGTCGGCCAAGTCCTGAACGCGGATCCACTCGCCTTCCTCGCGGATCGCGCCCTGACCGAAGGCGATCAGTTCCTTGCCCTCGCGCTGGCTGTCATAGACGGCGATGGCGAGGTCGACTGCCCTGCCCTGACCGTCGCCATAGCGTCCGATCAGGAAATGGTCGGCATTGGGATAATAGGGTGTCCACGGCGCGCGCGCGTTCATCGGCACCCGCTGCCATCCCGGCACGTCGGGAAGCGCGATTTGCGAAGGCAGCGTATCCGCGCGCGCGGCGATCACGCTCGCCCAGATCGCGAACAGCACCGGAATGCCAAGGATCGCACCGGTTGCCGTCACCGCATCGATCCGCCGCGTTACGGGCTTGTCAAGCGCAGCCGCATCGAACCACGGCGCGTCGGGATCGCGATCGAACCAGCGCCAGCCGATCGCCAGCACCGCCGCCATGACAAGGGCGAAGAACACCCAGCCATAGACGATATGATCCATCCCCGTGGCCTGCTCGATTGAGGTCCACCACGCGGCATAGATCGTCCCCCAGGCGCGCAAGCCATTGGCGATCATCGGCACAACGAACGCCATCGCCAGAAACGCTGCGCGACGGCGCCACGACACATAGCAGACGTTGGCGACGAGCGCGCCGTACGCGATCATCGCAATCACGAACTTCGACCCCGAACACGCCTCCGCCACCTCGAACACGCCGCTGGGGGTGTAGATCAGCACGCCGTCCACCGTCGCAGGCACGCCGAATGCATGGAGCAACGGCATAATCATTGCGACCGTCAGGTCTTGCAGCGGTTTTTCAAGGAAATCGCCGAACGGCACGAGAAAACTCAGATAGAACAGCGGGAACAACATGCCCCGTGCGACCTGCGGCCCCAGCAGCGTCACCACCGCGCCCTGCAGCATCAGCACCAGCCCGGCATGGCGGAACAGCCCGACCGCCGCCGCGTCGCCGATCAGCCAGCCGAATCCGCCCGCACCGACCAGCGCCAGTCCCGGCCACCACGCCGTCGGCGTCAGCTTCGCCAGGTCGTCCCTGCGCTGCCACACCAGCCAGCCGACCACCGGCAGCACGAACAGACAATGGCCATAGGTCGTGCTGTTCCAGTAGATGCCCGCCAGATCGGCGACGTCGCCGTGGAAGATCGCAAGCAACGCCGCCCAGCTCGCCGCCAGCAGGATCAGGTGCCGACGCCAGCGCATCGCGTGCGCGTCGTCTTTCGCCGCGAACTCGGGGTGGAATGCGACCGTCACGCCGCGTCGCGCAAGCGTGCCGATTGCGGTCGCCCCTGCCCCACCAGATCGTCGAGCGCCGCCAGCCGCGCATCCCAGCCATAGCGGGCAATCACCCGCTCGCGCGCCGCCTTGCCCCTGGCACGCGCGCCCTTGCGGTCGGACAGCAACGCCGCGACCTGTTCGGCGAAGTCGCCTGCGTCACCGCCGACCAGGATCGTGCCGTCATGGTCGATCCCTTCCGCCGCCGATGGCGTCGCAACCACCGGCAAGGCCATCGCCATCGCCTCCAGCACCTTGTTCTGGATGCCGCGCGCCAGTTTCAGCGGCGCGACCGCCACGCTGGCCGCGGCCAGCCACCCGCGCACGTCATCGACCTCGCCGGTGACGATCACGCTGTCGGACGCGAGTGCCTTCACCGCCTCGGTCGGGTTGCGCCCGACGATCGCGAAGCGCGCCTTCTTATGGCGTTCGCGGATGCGCGGCAAAATGTCGTTCGCGAACCAGCACACCGCCTCCACATTCGGCGGATAATCCATCTGGCCGGTGAAGACGATCAGCGGCTCCGCCTCCTCCACCGGCTGAAACGCCGCGCGCGGATCGAAATGGCCGGTGTCGATGCCGTTTTCCACCGCCATCACCCGCTCAGCGCCGCTGCGACGACGAAACAGCTCTGCCTCCGCTTCGCTGACGAATAGGCTGGCGCGAGCGCGGCTGGCGATGCCACGCTCATAGGCAGCGAGCAGCCGCGCCTCGCGCTTCATCATCAGCTTTTTGGGGAGCGCTTCAGTCCTGGCATAGTCGGCGAACTTGGCCGAATCGACATCGCAGAAATCCATGATGAACCGTCCGCGCGGTCTGAACGGCACATATTGCGCCATCTGGCCGGAGAAGCAGTAGATGGTGTCGATGTCCGAATGCTCGAACAGCCGGTCGACCGCCGATTGCAGCGCGCGATTTTCGAACGCGGTCAGCGACACCGGCTTGCGGCGAATGAGCGCCTCCAGCGCCGCCGCTTCGTCGCTCTTGCCGCGCCAGACGACCGACTGGCTGGCGGTGTAGCGGGCAAGTGCCGCCTTATGCTCCATATCCCGGCATTCGTCGGCAAAGGTGACGAGGTGAACACGGCGCTTTTTCGACAGATATTTCAGGATGTTGAACGCGCGGATCTTGTCGCCGCGATTGGGCGGATACGGCATCCGGTGGCAGAGAAAGAGGATGTCGCCCATCAGCCGAGCCCCTTTGCGATCCAGGGGCCGATGCGGTTGGCGAGTGGCAGCGGCAGTTTCTGCCAGGCGGCGACCTGCAACCGGTATTTCGGGTCGAGCGGGTTGATCTCGCGCGGGGCCGCACCATCAGCGGCGCGCTTGGCATAGGCGAGCGGTTCGCCAGTGAACCCCCAATTGCGTTTGAAGGCGGCGGCCCCCGTGCCGACCTTCGAACGCCCGAAATCGAACCGCGTGCAGCCGCGCGCGCGGGCATCGCACATCAGCGCATAATACATCCGGTCGTTGGCGCGCAGCGCGCGTGCTTGCGCCGTGCCGCCGCCCCAATAGGGATAGACGGTGCCGCGCCAGTAAAGGCTCAGCACGCTCGCCACTGCGCGGCCCTGATGCCGGACCGTCAGAATGTCGGCACGGTCGCCGAACGCGTCGAGCACTTCGGCGAACAGCCGCTTGGGAAATACCGGCGTCCCCAGATTGCGAACCGATTCGGCATAGACAGCGTAGTGCGCATCACGTTGTGTCTGATCGCTGCCGGTTTCGACCGTCAAGTCGAAGCCCAGCGACCGTCGCACTTCCGCCCGCTGCTTGCGCGGGATCGCCAGAAGCTCGGCCTCGTCATCCCCGGCCAGGTCGCGCGCAAAGCCCAGATAGCTGGTCGTATCGCGGTGCCAGCCCTCACCTTGCGGCAAGGCCCCGCCGCGCAACTCCAGCGTGGGGCAGGACAGCCGCTCCGCCAGCACCCATGCCGCATCGACCAGTGGCGCAACCGCGCCCGGATCGGTCGACAGCACACCGCCTCCGACCGCAAAACCGCTCGATACCAGCGCGCTGCCGAACAGCGGCGAATGCACCTCGGTCAGCGGCAGCACACCGGCCAGTTCGCCATCGCCGCGCTCGGCGATCAGGGAATGCGCCACCTGCCCGCAACCGCGGGCCACCGCCACTCCCCATTCTGGCAAGTGGAATGGCGTTGCTGCGTCATGCGCATCGACGAACGCGGCAATGCGCGCGCGTTCGCTCGCGTCGCCCGGATCGACGGCGCGGACCGTCACGGTGGACAGGGCAAAGGGCGCGTTCACGGCGTCCGCGCGGCCTCGATCGCGGCAACCCGGTCGGTGCGCCCCCACGCATGGTCGCGCATCAGCGCCTCCAGCCTGCCTTCCATCGCGCCCAGTCGCGGATAGTGACGCAGCTTCGACCGCAGCGGCGCATTGGCGACCCTCGGCTGATCGGGGTCCATGTCCCAAGGGTGGAAATAGAAGATTGCGGGCCGCTGGTCGGCATTGACCGTCCGTACCGCATGGGTGGTGAGCGCACGTGGCAGCAGGCGAAAAAAGCCGCCGCCCGTCGCGATCCGTTTCGGCCCGATCGCGGTCACCGTCACCGGCAGCTCGATCATCGCCGCGCCCTTTACCGGACGCCAGGCGAAGCGCGGGCTATCCGCCCAGCCATAATGGTCGTGCCTGAGGGGGGCGACGCTTGAGGAATAGGCATAGCCCTCCGCCGCCAATGTCTCGTGCGCCCAGGGGGTGCGCTGGTCGATCGAAAAACTCGGCGCGCGGTATCCCGTCACCGCCTGCCCGCTGGCGTCTTCCAGGATTGCGCGCGTGCGGGCGATGTCGGCGCGGAACGCTTGCGGGCTCATCGTAAACACGCGCACGTGATCGTAACCGTGGCTCGCCAGCTCATGCCCCGCCTCGACGATCCGGCGCATCAGCTTGGGATAGCGTTCGCCAACCCAGCCAAGCGTGAAAAACGTCGCTTTCACACCGCACCGCTCGAACAGCGCGATCACCGCGTCGGCGTTCGCCTCGACCCGGTGTTCCAGCCCGTCCCAATCGGCGCGGCGGATGGTGTTTTCGAACGCCCCGACCTGAAACCAGTCCTCGACATCGACCGACATGGCGTTGAGCACAGGCGCGTTTACAGAGGCGTCACCCTCGGTCGCGATCCGCGAATGAAACATGCCGTGCCCCCTTGCCCGCCGCGTCAGGCCGCGTCGGACTGATAATCGTGGCGACGCTGGTCGTTTTCCACCCAGTCGACAAGCAGCGTCAGCACGCGGCGCAGCGCGCGGTCCTGCTCGGTCAATCGCGCTTCGATCTCGGCAAGTTGCTCGGCGAAGGCGGTCAGGTCCGGCTGAGGCGTGGCGACGGTTTCCGCGACCGGTTCGACGGGCGCGCTGTCATCGACCCAGTTCGGCATCGTGCCGTCGCGCGCGGCGCTGTGCATGTCGCCGTCGATGTCGGAGACGACCTGCGCGACATCCTCGCCGGTGAATTCCTCGATCCCCTCGATCGCGCCGAACAGCATTACCCGGTTGGCGATCTGGTTCAGCTTGCGCGGGATGCCACCCGACCAACGGTGCATTTCCGCAATCGCCTCCGCCCCGAAGCGCGGCTGCCCGTTCCAGCCGACAACCGTAAGGCGATGCGCCAGATACGCCTCGACCTCCTCGACTGCCATCGGGTCGAGGTGATGCATGGCGATGACGCGCTGGCGCAACTGCTCCAGCTTGTCGCTGCCCTGAAGCAGCACGCGAAACTCCGGCTGGCCCAGCAGGAAAATCTGAAGCAGCGGATGCCCGCCCAGCTGGAAGTTCGACAGCATCCGCAGCTCTTCCAGGCTGCCGACCAGCAACGACTGCGCCTCATCGACGATCAGCAGCGTGCGCTTGCCCGTCCGTGCGATCGCGTGCAGCCCGCGTTCGATCGCGGCGAGCAGGTCGGCCTTGGCCAGCCCCGTCGCGTTCACGCCCAGCCCCTGCGCGACCATACGGATCAGGTCGTCGGCGGCAACCTGCGTGGTCACGATCTTGATGACGTGCAGCCGCTCGGCATCGATCTGGCCCATGACATGGCCGACCAACGTCGTCTTGCCCGCACCGGGTTCGCCGGTGATGACGATGAAGCCTTCGCCCTGGCTCAATCCATAGCCCAGATAGGCCATCGCCTTGCGATGCGTCGCGGTTTCGAACCAGAATTCGGGATCGGGGGTCAGCTGGAACGGGCGACCCGTCAGCCCGTAATGGCTGTCATACATTCATCGTCTCCACGCGGATTCTCTTGGATCCGGTTCAGAAGCGGTATCCCAGGCCCAGAAAGGCCTGGAACGAAGCGTCGTTGGCGATATTTTCGATCTCGGACCCGTAAATGCCCGCCGAAGCCTGGGCGCGCAGGCGTCCGAAACTGCGGTTATAGCTGCCCTGCGCGCCCCAGTTCCACACATCGGGCGACAGCGGCAGGCTGGTCGCATAGCGGTTCAGGAACAGCGTGCCGTTGACCGCCGACACCCGGTCGATCTGGTACGAGCCGAAGGCCTGGGCATAGAATGCCTCGTCATCCAGGCCCGTCACGACGATGCCGGGGATGTTGTCGGGGGCGTAGAAGCTGCGATTGGCATAGCCCGCACCAACGCCAAGCCGCGTCGGACCATAGCTGACGGCATAGACCGCATCGACGCCGCGCGCGCGAAAGCTGCTGGTGGTCGCGGCTTGCAACACCCCGTTCAGGCAGCCGCCGACGCCGGTCGAGCCGGTCGAAAACACGCAGCCGTTGAAATTGTCGCTGAACGGATCGCTCGATCCGCCATCGAATTCGAGCGGGATTTGACGCAGGCCGTTGAGCAGCGACCGGCCGTAAGTCTGCACCGCGTCGTACACGCCGACCTGAACACCCGAACCGGGACCGGTCTGGTGGCTGGCCGATCCGATATAGGTCCAGCTGTCGTAACGCCGCCCGACCCGTGCCTCGACCGTGGTGCGGGGCGATGGCCGCCACAGCACGCCTGCGTCCCAGAACACGCCGTCGGTCTCGAACGCGTTTCGCCGCGGCGAAGCCGGATCGGTGACGAAGCGGCCATTTTCATCGCGGACGATGTTGCCGACGCCATCGACCAGTGCATCGCGCTGCGAAATCTCGATTCTCTCGTAACCGACACCCGCGACCGCCGCGAGTTCGGGGGTCAGCGGCTGGACGATGTCGAACCGCACGAACTGCCCTTCGTACCGCTGGTCCAGCTGTCCGGCATATTCGCGGGCGATGGCCCCCGACAGCGTCATCCCGAACGGCGCGTAAGTCCCGGCGCGCGTTCCCACGCTGGCGGTCGCGAGATGCGAGGTCGCATCGTCATAATAATCGAGCGGTTGCTGCCCTGGCAGAAAGCCGGGCACGTCGGGCACCTCGACCTTAACATAGCCCAGGCCGTAACTCGCCTTCACGTCCAGATCGCCGAAGCGGCGCGCATAGCTGGGGCCGACATAGGCGGCGTAAAGCTGGCTGACATTGGCCGCGTTGCCACCCAGCAGGCCGGGCGCGTCGCCGCGAATGTCGGCGCGGGTGCGGGTCGCGAGCGCGCCGCCTTCGACCGACAGGCCGGGCGCGACCAGCGCGGTGCCGCGGACGATGCCGCTCACCACGTCGCTGTCGGCCAAATCGTCGTTCCACGCGATGCGGCGTTCATATTCGGCGCTGGCGCTGACGGTCACGCGGCGCGTCGACACGCTTGCATCGACGCCGACCGCCGCGCTGGAATAGGTCAGCGTGTCGCCGTCGTTCAGATCGACGGTCAGCACCTGGCCGAGTTCGATATAGGGTGAGATCTGCACGCGCTGGGCGTGCGCGGGCGATGCCAGCGCGACCGCAGCCGCGGCGATTAGGGTTCGGCGCATCATGCCGCCTGTCCTTCCTGATAATAGCTGCCGAACCGGTCCTTGCCGGTGTCGAGCGATACGGCGTTCAGCATCAGTTGCAGATGCTCGCACGCATCGAGCAAGGCGACCGCACCGCGCAGATCGCCCTCGGTCGTCTTGTCGGCGCGCACCACCATCAGCACCTGTCCGACCAGACCGGCGAGCACCGAAGCGGGCGACGCGGCGAGCGCGGGCGGCGTGTCGAAAATCACGATCCGGTTCGGATTGTCGGCGACCAGTGCGGCGATCAGGTCGCGGGCGCGCTGACTGGCGAGCAATTCGGTGTCGGCATGGGTGCGCGCCCCCGCCGACAGCACGGTCAGATGCGGCACGTCGGTCTCGACGATCAGCGATTCGACATCGATCGAACCATCCGCCAGCGCATCGAGCAGGCCGGGTCCGTCGGCGATGCCCAATGTCGCCAGCACATCGGGCTTGGCGAAATCGGCATCGACCAGCAGGACTTCGTAATCGCGTTCCGCCGCCAGCGACAGCGCCAGGTTTATCGCACAGAATGTCTTGCCGTCATTGGGCCGCGCGGAGCCGACCAATATGGTGCGCGCGCGATTCGCATCGTCGCTGGCGATGTCGCGCATCGTCCCCAGCAGCGCGCGCTTCACCAGCCGGAATTCCTCGGCAAGGATGGTGATCGCGCCGCCGGGCTGGATCATGCCCCGTTCGGCCAGCGCCTCGCGATCGACCGACGCATGGCGGCGAACCGGCACGAAGCGCGGTACAGGTGCTTGCCCGACCGGCGCGCCATCGGCCACCGGCGTTTCCACGACCGGAGCGGGCGCCGGTCCGGCGGCCCGCGGCGGTGACGGCGCATAGGCGTAGAAATCGACCGCGCGTTCGAGCAGCGATCCTGAGAATTTGCGGCCGGAAAAGGCATTGGGCGTGTGATCGTTCATCGTCTCTTCCTCACGCCACCATGCCGCGCTGGACCATTTCGACGGCCAGCAGGATCAGCCATGCGCCGCCCAATGCCCCGGCCGCTCCAGCGAATTGCTTGAGCCGCTGGCGGCGCAGCGCACGCGTCGCGTCGTTCACGATTTCGCCGATCGACCCGATCACCGGGATACCCGCCGCCTTTTCGAGCTTGCCCGCGCTGGCAAAGGTCGATTGCAACTGGCTGAGCGCAAACGCCGCACCGATCCCCGCTGCGAGCCCCACGAACAGCACCCCCGACAGCAGCAGCGGACGGCTGGGCGCAGCGGGCGCGGTCGGTTGTGCGGGCGGATCGATGACGCTGAACTTCACAGCGTCCGTCTCGGTCTGCACCTGCGATTGCAGGCGCGCGCCCTCACGGCTGGTCAGCAGCTTGGCATATTCGTCCTTCATGACCTGCAAGTCGCGGTCGATCCGCGCCTGTTCGGCGGCCGCCGCCGGATCGGCGTTAATCTGCGCCTGAAGCGTGGACAGGTCCGCCTGCAACTGCACGCGGCGCTGGTTGAGTTCGGCGACGCGCGCAGACCGTTCGGCCTGCATCGAACGCAACTGAAGATAGAGCGGATTGTTCGCACCCGCCGCTCCCCCGCCATAGGTCGGCTCGCCCTGCGCGGCGGCGCGGGCCTGCGACAACTGGCTTTGCAGCGCCTGCACATCGGGATGCGAATCGGTCCAGCCGCGACCGCGTGCCTCCGCCAACTGCCCCTCGATCGTCGCGACGCGTGCCCGCGCCGGGCCTGCCACGGGTGCTCCCGCCATGCCGGGAACGGTCGCGGGCGTGCCCGCCATCTGGCTGTTCACCGCCGACAGGCTGCTTTGCGCGGCGAGCAATTCGCCCTCGATCTGGCTCAACTGGGTGCGCGCGGTGCCGACGCGCTCGTCGAGCGACCCGGTGCCGGGCAGCGATCCCAGAAACCGCGCGTAGAATGCCGCGCTGCGCGCCTCGGCCTCTTGCAGCGCCCGCTGGCGCGTCTCGATTTGCTGGTCGAGGAAACGGAGCGATTGCCCCGATTCGTCGCGCTGGTTGGCGATATTGTCCTCAACGAAGATGTCGATCAGCTTCTGGACGATCTGCTGCGACTGGCGCGGGCTGTCGGTCGTCGCCGAAATTTCGAACAGGTTTTCCTGGGTTGCGACCACGGTGATCCTGGATGCCAGCCCCGCGGCACGCGCCGCGACCTGCGCGTCGGTCGTCGCGGTCTGGGCAAGATCGGTGCCGCGCACCACCTTTTGCAGATTGACCTGGCTGGTCAGCGTCTGGCGCACGCGCTCGATATCCTTGGCGCGTTCCATCTGCTGGAAACTCGAATCCTGGCTGGGCAGGATGGTGCGGAGTTGCACGAACACCCGCGCTGTCGAGACATATTGATTGGGGATCAGCGACACGACCAGCCAGCCGAGCACGCACACGCCCCATGCCACCGCCAGCGCGATCCAGCGCCGCTGCCACACCTGATGCGCGATGCCGCGCGCTTCCTCGTAAAGACTACCCATCGATCCGCGCCCCTCAGAACATGCTGGTCGGGATGATGATGACGTCGCCCGGCTCCAGCCGCACGTTGGCGCGGGTGTCGCCGTCCTTCAGCAGGCTGGACAGGCGCAGCGCATATTCGACCTGTTTCCCGCTCTCTCGGTCGAAACGAACCAGCCGCGCGCGGTTGCCTGCGGCAAATTCGTTCAATCCCCCGACCGAGATCATGGCATCGAGCAGGGTCATGTTGGCGCGAAACGGGATCGCGGCGGGTTTTTCGGTCGCCCCCACGATCCGCACCTGCTGGTTGAACGTGCCGGAGAAATTCTCGACGATCACCGACACCAGCGGGTTCTGGATATATTCGGTCAGCGCGATCTTGATGTCGTCGGCCAGCATCGCCGGGGTTTTCCCCACGGCGGGCATGTCGCTGATCAGCGGCGTGGTGATGCGGCCGTCGGGGCGCACCTGGACCTTTGCCGACAGTTCCGGGTTTCGCCAGACGAAGATCTGAAGCGAATCGAGCGGGCCGATCAGATATTGTTCGGTGGTCGCGTCCTTGGTCGATGTCATCGACGCCGGCGGCAATTCGGGCCGTCCGCCACTCGAGGCGCAGGACGCAAGCACGACCCCCAGCCCCAGCGGCAACAGGACTCGGATACCGGAATTGACCACGCGCATTGCCTTGAACCTCCCGATCGGTGCGGGGTCTCACGCGGCGTGACGCCACATTTCCCGCACAGATTGGGCAAAGCTATGCCAATCAGAGGTTAAGTTAGGGTTAGGGCTGATGGCTCAGCGCAAACCTGGGGCACCGATCAGCAATTCCGTTGGCGCCGGGTGGCCCAGAAAGGCCTCGGGGCTGGCGGTGCGGCCATAGGCGCCCGCCAGGAACACCGCGATGACGTCACCCACCTCGGCATGCGGCAGCGCCACCCTGTCCGCCAGCCGGTCGAGCGGCGTGCACAGGCACCCGACCACACTGACCGTCTCGACCGCGGCCTCGCCCATCGCGCCCGCAACTGCGACCGGATAGTTGCGGCGAACCACCGTCCCGAAATTGCCGCTGGCGGCCAACTGATGGTGCAGCCCGCCATCGACGATCAGAAACACCTCCCCCTGGCTGATCTTGCGATCGATCACGCGGGTCAGATAGACGCCGCTTTCGCCCACCAGCCAGCGCCCCAGCTCGATCGCGAATTTGCTGTCTGCCAGACTGTCGGGACGCGTTAGCATCGCGTGCGACAACGCTTCACCGATATGCTCAAGATCGACCGGCAAATCATTGGCGAAATACGGTATTCCGAACCCACCACCCAGATTGACGAGTGAAGGCGATGCCCCCGTCTCGTCCGCCAGTCGCGCGGCAAGCGCCAGTGTCTGCGCCTGCGTCTCGATGATTGCGTCGCTGTCCAATGCCTGCGATCCGGCAAAGATGTGAAAGCCGCGCCATTCCGCGCCCTCGCTCAACACCCGCCGGACCAGTGCCGCCGCCTCGCCTGCATCGACGCCGAAGGGGCTGGCGCGTCCGCCCATCTTCATCCCCGACCCCCGCAGCTCGAAATCGGGGTTCACCCGCACCGCCAGCCGCGGGGTGAAGCCGATGCGGTGACCGATCGCGAAAGCGCGGGTCGCTTCGCCGTCGGATTCCAGATTGATCGTCGCCCCCTCGCGGATCGCGCGTTCGAGTTCGGCGTCGCGCTTCCCCGGCCCGGCAAAGCTGATATGCGCCGCGTCCATCGCCTCGCGCGCCTTTGCCAACTCCCCCGCCGATGCCACGTCCAGTCCATCGACCAGCGGCGCGATCGCCGCAATCAGCGCAGGCATCGGATTGGCCTTGATCGCATAATGCAGCGCGATCTCGGGTCCGAACGCCTCACGAAACCGCCGAACGCGCGCCACGATCACAGTGAAGTCATAGACGAATACGGGCGTTCCACCCGCCTTCTCGATCAGCGCTTCGGCGTCGATGCCGCCGATCGTCAACGCATCCCGCCCGGCAAATTCCGGCGGGATCGGCCCCATCGGCTTCATGACGTCACTTCCTCTTTCAACCGCGCACGATCGAGCTTTCCGTTCGCATTACGCGGCAATTCATCTCGCCAGACATAATCCCTGGGTTGCATGAAGGCGGGCAAGTCGCGGCGCAAGCGCGTGCGCAGCGCTTCCTCCGCCGCTTGCCGGTCGGCGGCGCTGGCGATCACCAGGATCGCCTGCCCCAGCCGTGCGTCGGCCACCCCGAACACCGCCGCCTCGCGAACCTCGCCGCCCGCCAAAACCGCTTCCTCGATCTCGGTGGGACTGATGCGGTTTCCGGAAGATTTGATCATCTCGTCATCGCGCCCGACGAAGCGGAGCAGGCCGTCCGCACCTGCGACCACGGTGTCGCCCGACCACACCGCCATGCCACCATATTCGGAGAAAGCGGGCGCGGTGCGGAAGCGCTCGGCGGTCCGCTCGGCATCCTGCCAATAGCCTTGCGCGACCAGCGGCCCGGCATGGACCAGCTCGCCCGGCTCCCCGGCATCGGCGCGGCTGCCATCAGGCCGCACCACCATGACCTCGGCAAAAGGGATTGCCCGCCCCATCGAATCGGGATGCGCATCGACCAGTCCGGGCGGCAGATAGGTCGAACGGAACGCCTCGGTCAGCCCGTACATCGGATAGAGATCGGCGTTCGGGAACCGCTCACGCAGCGCCCGCACCATGCGCGGGGTCAGCGCACCGCCGGAATTGGTGAGCCGCCGCAACCGCGCGGCGACATCATCCGGCCACGCCGCTTCCAGCACTTGCGTCCACATCGGCGGCACCCCCGCCAGCGTGGTGATGTCATGCCGCTCAACCGCGCGCACCACATCTTTCGCGGTCAGGTAATCGAGCGGCCATACGCTCGCCCCCGCCGCCCAGGTCGAGAAGAGCTGGTTTTGCCCGTAATCGAAGCTCAGCGGCAGCACGCCGAGCACCCGATCGCCGGGCGCGAGGTTCAGATAATGCGCGACGCTGATCGCCCCGAGCCAGAGATTGGCGTGGCTGAGCATCACCCCCTTCGGCCGCCCGGTCGAACCCGATGTGTAAAGAATCGCCGCCAAGGTATTTGGATCACAGGATGATTTGGCAAGTTCTGCGCCATCGCGAACTTCGCGCTCGTCGGCGGTCGCACAGTCTGTCGGGACGTCGCCCGGCGCCAGCGTCGCCAACCGCGCCGCCTGAGTCAGCAGCAGCGACGCAGCGCTATCGGCCAGGATATGCGCCACCTGTGCGCGTTTCAGCGCCGGGTTGACCGGCACATGCACCAGCCCGGAGCGCGCCGCGGCCAGCGGCATCAGGCAGGCGATTCGCGTCTTGGGCAACCAGCTCGCCACCCGCGCGCCGTGTTCGAAGCCGAACCCGGCCAGCCACCCCGCCAGCCGCGCGACTTCGCCCTCCAGTTCGGCATAGGTCATGACGCCATGCCGGTCGCCCCATGCGACGGCATCGGGCGCGCCAAAGCCGGTCAGATGGTCGAGTGGACGGGGAACTGGGTCGAGCGGCTCCATAGCCTCTCTGATAGCCGCGCTTGATGCGCCGCACAAAGCCGCTCTTGGCAGCGCCCGTCCCAATGGCTAACGCCGTTTCCCTGTCACGGACGGGTCATTGGGGGTCGCGTTGGTTCCGGAAGGTGTCGATCAGGTCGAATTGGCGGTCCGCGCGGTGTTGCGCGACGCGCTGGGCATCAGCGCCGAACGCGTGGCGGCATTCGATGCGACGACGCCCCTGTTCGGATCGCTGCCCGAACTCGATTCGATGGCAGTCGCGGGGCTGCTGACCGAACTTGAAGACCGGCTGGGCATCCTGATCGAGGACGACGATATCGACGGGGAAACGCTGGAGACGTTCGGCGCGCTCGTCCGCTTCGCCAGCGACAAGGCGCTGCGTTGAACGGTCACTACGCCTGGGCCGGTGGGACCGAGGCGTGGGTTAGACATGGCAAGGCAGGGCAACCGCTGGCAATCGCCGCGCTGCCGCCATTCGAGGAAGCCAACCGCACCCGCGCGCTGATGATGCGCGTCCTGATGCAACTTACCGTCCACGGCATATCGGTGGCGCTCCCCGACCTGCCCGGCACCGGCGAGAGCTTGGTCGCGACCGAGGACGCCCGGCTGGCCGACTGGCAGGCCGCCTACGCCGCCGCCGCCTGGGAAGCGCGCCGCGATCATCCGGAAATTCACGGTATCGCCATCCGGGGCGGTGCACTGATCGACGCCCAGGCCGATGTCGCCAGCCGCTGGTGGTTGAGCCCGCAGGACGGCCCCTCGCTGCACCGCGAACTCGGTCGCATCGCCAAGGCGGCAGCGCTGGAGGATGGCGAGCCGATCGTGTGGCCGCCAACATCGGTGACGTCCGAAATTGCGGGTAATAATATTTCCAATAACTTGCTGGCCCAACTTCATGGCGCCACTCTGACGCCGCGCGATCCCATTCGCGTCGTTCGCTTGACCGGCGACGCCGCCTCCGCCGATCGCTACCTCGATGGCGCGCCACTGTGGCGACGCGCCGAGCCCACTCAGGATCTCGACCTAGCCGACGCGCTTGCCGACGACATCGCCGACTGGATTGCGCGATGCGCGAAGTGATCGGCTTCGATTGCGGCGGCGACCGGCTCGCCGCAACGCTCGATCATGCGAAGGGTCGCTCCGGCTTGCTGATCGTGTCGGGCGGCAACGAAATCCGCGTCGGCGCGCATCGCGGCATGGCCCGCCTTGCCCAGCGGATCGCGGCGGCGGGCTATCCGGTGCTCCGCTACGACCGACGCGGCATCGGCGATTCCGACGGCGACAATCGTGGCTTTCTGAACGGCGCGGACGATATGGCGGCGGCGGCACGCATGTTTCGCCAGGCATTGCCAGTCGAACGCATCGTCGGTTTCGGCAATTGCGACGCCGCCACCGCGCTGGCGCTGTTTCACCAGCGCGCCGGGATCGACGCCCTGCTGCTCGCCAACCCTTGGGTAGTCGAGGGCGACACCGACCTCCCCCCACCCGCCGCCATCCGCGCCCGCTATGCTGAACGACTGCGCGACCCACGCCAATGGCTGAGGTTGGCGCGCGGCGGCGTGAATATCGGCAAAATTGTCAAAGGATTGGCGAAGTCAGTTAAACCGTCGGGCGAGAGCGGTTCGCTTGCCGACGACCTGGCCAGGGCACTAGCATCCTCGAATATACCTACGACGATCCTGCTCGCCAAACGCGACAACACCGCGATCGCCTTTCGCGCAGCGTTTCAGCAATCCGGTTTTGCGGCACTTCATGGGCGCGCCGAAACAGCAGTCCGCGATACCGCCAGCCACAGCTTCGCGCGTGAAGGCGATGCCGATTGGCTGTTCGATCGGGTGATCGAAACGCTCGCGGCAACATCCGAACGTATCCGTCGATAGGCCTCCGCGACGCTGTCGCAGCCCCTTACGCCATTGCGAGCGCTGCGAAGCAATCCAGTGCAGGATGCAGAGAGGCTGGATTGCTTCGCTTCGCTCGCAATGACGAGCGCGCGAGAGCCCGCCACCAACCTACTCCGCCGCCTCGGCGACCTGCTCGAAGTCCACTTCCGCCAGAAACCGCTCGGCGTCCAGCGCCGCCATGCAGCCGGTACCCGCTGCGGTCACGGCCTGACGGTAGATCTTGTCCATCACGTCGCCGCACGCAAATACGCCGGGGACATTGGTCCGGGTCGTGCCGGTTTCGACCTTGATGTAATGATCCTCGTCCAGTTCGACATGGCCTCGGAACAATTCGGTCGCGGGGTGGTGGCCGATCGCGACGAAGCCGCCTTCGACGTCCAGCGTGGATGTTTCGCCCGTCACCGTGTCGCGCAGTTCGAGCGCGACGAGGCCCTCGGGCTGGCCGCCGCCGACGAACTTGTCGACTGCCTTGTTCCATAGAACCGTGATGCGCTCGTTGGCGAACAAACGATCCTGCAGGATCTTTTCGGCGCGCAGCGAATCGCGGCGGTGGATCAGCGTCACGTCATGGCTGTGGTTGGTCAGGTACAGTGCTTCCTCGACCGCCGTATTGCCGCCGCCGATCACCGCGACCTTCTTTCCGCGATAGAAGAAACCGTCGCAAGTGGCGCAGGCGGAAACGCCTTTTCCCTTCAACGCCTCTTCTGACTCCATCCCCAGCCACTTGGCCTGCGCGCCGGTCGCGATCACCAGCACATCGCCATAGTAAACGGTGCCACCGTCGCCGGTCAGCTTGAACGGGCGCTGCGACAGATCAACGTCGACGATGGTGTCGTACATCATCGTCGTCCCGACATGCTCTGCCTGCGCGGTCATTTCCTCCATCAACCACGGGCCCTGGATAACGTCGCGGAAGCCCGGATAATTCTCGACATCGGTCGTTGTGGTCAGCTGGCCGCCCGGCTGGATGCCCTGCACGACGATCGGCGCCATCCCGGCGCGCGCGCCGTAAATCGCGGCGGACAGCCCGGCAGGGCCGGAGCCGAGGATCAGCATACGGGTGGAATGGGTGGCGGTCATGAAGGGTGCTTCTCGTCGAAATGAAAGTGGCGGTGCCACATCTAGGGGAACGGCACCGCCTGACGCAACATGGGGTGCTTTCGCGCGAGAGGGAAGCCAAGCGAAACTTGTGGAAGGAATAGTGCCAGAGGGTCTGTAAGCCGGGTTCTGTCCACCCCGAAGGGCTGTGCGACCATTCCTCTAGGACGACGCTCGCACGCCGCCTCAAGCAACCAACCCGGACGACGGACCGAAACCAGCCCATGCGCCGTCCCTATTCGGTCTTGCTCCCGGTGGGGTTTGCCATGCCGCGCCTGTTACCAGCCGCGCGGTGCGCTCTTACCGCACCCTTTCACCGTAACCGGGCATGAAGCCAGGCCGTCTGCTCTCTGTGGCACTTTCCCTGAGGTCACCCTCGCCGGGCGTTACCCGGCACCGTTATTTCGTGGAGCCCGGACTTTCCTCGGTGCGAGCACAAACTCGCAACGCGGTCGCCCGACCCTCTGGCGTCGCTGCCTTAGCGCGCGGACAAGCGGCGCGATAGCCCGCACCGGATCAATCTTCGCCCTGAGGTTTGGGGAGCAGCAGCGCGAGCAGCAGCATCCGGCATTCGGCGTCAATGATCCCGTCCACCATTTCGGGCCGGAACCGGCGCTGAAATGCGGTCACCGCCGCCGGACCGTCCTCGACATCATAGCCGAAGCGTTCGAGCGCGAGCAGGAAACCGCTATCGGTCCAGCCGGGGTCCATCAGATTTTTCGTTGGGCGTGGCAGTGCCAGTCGCAACCGCGCCAGCTTCCCCCAGGGGAACAGCTCGCCGGGGTCCTGTTTGCGGGCAGGCGCGATGTCCGAATGGCCGACGACGTTGCCGCGGGTGATGTCGTAGCGGTCCTTGATGTCATGGACCAGCCGGATCACCGCCGCGACCTGTTCGTCGGGGAAGGGGCGATAGCCCCATTCATGGCCGGGATTGACGATCTCGATCCCGACGCTGGCCGAATTGATGTCCTTGACGCCCCGCCAGTGCGAGCGTCCGGCGTGCCAGGCGCGCTTGTCCTCCTCGACCAGCCGCAGCACGGTGCCGTCCTCGGCGACCAGATAATGCGACGACACCCTGGCGGCGGGATCGCGCAGCCGCTCGATCGCCGCCTCGCCGGTTTCCATGCCCGTGTAATGCAGCACAATCATCGAGATCGGCAGCGACCGGTCGTCGAAATTGGGCGAAGGCGCGTCGATCACTTGCATAAGCGGTCCCGAACATCAGGTCCGCCCAGCTTTGCGGGTTTCCGAGAATGATTTCAATCAGTCCGCGCGTTCGTAGAATCCACGGTGCGCCGCCGACGGCTTGAGCAGCCGGGTCTGGCCGATCACCGTCTCCCCGGCGCCCAGCGCCAGCAGCCCGCCGGGACGGAGCACCTCGGCGATCCTGCCAAAAGCCCGCGCCCGCACCTCGGCGGAAAAATAGAACAGCACGTTGCGGCACAGGATCAGGTCGAACTGACCGATCGGCGGATCGTCGAGCAGGCTTGCACGGCGATAGGTGATGCGACGGATCAGCTCGGCCTTTGCGCTCCATACCTCGTCATTGCCGTCGAACCAGGTAATCATGCGGCGGATCGGCATGCCGCGCTGGATCTCGAATTGCGAATAACGCCCGGCCTGCGCGCGCGCGATCGCCGATTCGGACACGTCGGTCGCCTGAATCTCGGGAAACACGCCCGATTTCTGCGACAGCCGTTCGGACAACAGGATGGCAAGCGACAGCGGCTCCTGTCCCGTGGAACAGCCCGCGGACCAGATGCGTGCACGCCGCCGCATGGTGCCGAAATCCATCGCCAGCACCGCATCGACGGCCTCTTCGAGAACGCCGCCATCGCGAAAGAAGCTGGTTTCCTGGTTGAGCAGCGCGTCGATCACTTGGCCGATCAGTCGCGCGTCGCGCCCCTCGGCCAGCCGGTTCGCCAGGGCGTCGAGCGAGCACAGCCCGTGTTCCCTCAGCAACGGCTTCAACGATGTTTCCACCCGCCACATCCTGTTCTGGGCGATGCGCTGGCCGGTATGCGCCTCCAGCGTCGCCGCGATCACCTCGATCGAGCGGCTGGCAGGCTCGGCGGCGGGCGCGATCGGTGCCTGATAGCTCACAGGCTGCGTCCCGTCGCCAGCAGGCGACCGATCACGTCGGGCGGCAGGATCGCGCGCGCAATGCCCGCCTGCGCAACCGCGCCGGGCATTCCCCAGACCACCGATGTCGCCTTGTCCTGAGCCACCACGGCGCCTCCTGCATTCGAAAGTATACGTGCGCCATCGAGCCCGTCCCGGCCCATGCCGCTCAACACCACGCCGCACGCACGTTCGCCGAAGATCTGCGCAACCGATTCGAACATCGGATCGACCGACGGCATGCAGCCGCTTGCCGCGCGCGCGCGGTCCAGCCGGATCGCGGTGCCGTCGCTGGTCCTGACCACGCGGATATGGGCATCGCCCGGTGCGATGATGACCCGCCCCGCGCGAACCCGCATGCTGTCGGCGGCAACGTCGCACGGACGCCCGGCAAGCACCGCCACCTGGGCCGCGAAATAGGGCATGAACGTGCCCGGCAAGTGCTGGGTGATCAGGATCGGCGCGTCAAAGCTGCCCGGCAAGGCCCTGAGCAATTGCCCCAGGGCGTGGATGCCGCCGGTCGAGGCGCCGATCGCGAGCAGGTCGATCTTTCCGAACGGCTGGGCGTTGGTAACGGGACTGCGCTCGCCACGCACTTCGACGGCGTCGCCATCGCCGGTCAGTCGCGCCAGCCGATCGGCGAGCGCATGGGTGAACTGGCCCGCCAGGCTTCCCGCCACCGGCTTGACGAGCGTATCGGCGGCGCCCAGCGCCAGCGCCTGCACGCTGGTCGATGCCCCGTCCTGCGCGGACGACGACACCACCAGGATGCGCGCGCCCCGTGCCGCCGCGATCAGGTCGGGCAGCGCGGTCAGGCCATCCACGCCCGGCATTTCGATATCGAGCAGGATCACATCAACGCGCTCGCGCGACAGCCAGTCCAGCGCGGTCGCCGCATCGGGCAGCGCGGCAGCGACCTCGAACCGGCCGGTATCGCCGATGATCCGTTCGATCACGGCGCGCGCCACCGAACTGTCGTCGACGATCAGGACGCGCGGACGTTCAGCCGCGACGACCGGTTCGTTCAGGGATCGCGCCAGCGCCGACATCGGAAGCGTTACGCCATGCCGACGATTTGCAGCTTGCTCTCGATCGTTTCGCGGTCGAACGGCTTCATCACATATTCGTCCGCCCCCGCCTCGATCGCGGCGCGGATATAGGCCATGCCGTTCTCCGTGGTGCAGAACACGACCTTTGGCCGGGTCGGCAGATCGGTCTCACGCAGCGCGCGCAGGAAATCCATGCCGTTCATGACGGGCATGTTCCAGTCGAGCAGGATCACGTCGGGCGCGGATGCCAAGCATGCATCGAGCGCCTCCTTCCCGTCGGCGGCTTCGCGGACTTCGAAATCGAGCGTTTCGAGGATGTGCCGCGCAACCTTGCGGATGACTTTCGAATCGTCGACGACCAGACAGGATTTCATGTGTTGTACGCCCCCAAAGGCACTGGACCCAGCCATCATGCCTGACAGAATTTCGTAAGCGTCGCGTTAATTGAGTGCCGCATTCGCACCCGGCACCAGCGCGGCGGGATGCAGCACCGGGATCGGCTCGCCATCGCGCTCGACCAGCCCGCACACCGCGCGCTGCCAGGCGGGGTCGAGCGCGACGCCGCCGCCGACACTCTGGCATTCGAGCGGCGTCACATCGTCGAGCGAATCGACCAGCAACGCATAGCTGTGCCCTTCGACCGCAGCGACGACCGCGCGTTTGCGCACCCGCGTGTCGCGCGCCATCCCCAGCGCGACGCGGCTGTCGATCACCGTCACCACCCGGCTGCGCAGGGCAGCGACCCCGCCGACCGCTGGCGCGACGCGCGGCACCGGCACGATCTCCCCGACATCGACCACCGATTCGACATGGCTGGACGGAAACGCCACGCGCCGTCCGGCGAGTTCGGCGATCAGAAACAACTCGGTCATCACGCGGCTCCCTTCGCGGCAACCGCGGGCAGGGCGGACAAGGCCGCCGCCAGCGTCGCCCGGTCATAGCGATAGATGCAGTCGCCCCGCCCCGGCCTGGTCGCCAGCCGGATCACCGGAACGCCGATATCGGGAACCTCGGTCGCCTCGTCGGTGGCCAGCACCAGTGCGGGCAGTTCGCCCGGCGCCGCGCGGTTCGCGACCCGGTAGCCCGCCCGCTCGATCAGCGGACGCAGGAACATCCGCGCCCAGCCCTCATCCTCGCCCGCGATCAGGCACAGCGGCGCAACTCCGGTATCGGCGATGGTATGCGGCAGGTCGGACAAGATCCACAACGGGTCGATCACCTCGACCGGGTCGCTCCCGATCAGCGCCACGCCCGCAATCGGCCCGTCGCCGTCGGCGGTGACGATATCGCCCCGATGATCGACGATATCGACCGCCGATGCGACGGCATAGGCGCATTCGGCGGTGCCGTCGCTCAGTCGCAACACCGACACTTGGCTGCGATCGGCGCTCAGTTCGCCCGTGGCGAACAGCGGGATCAGCCGCCCGTCGATCGACAGCCGCAGCCGCCCGCCCGACCGCTGAACCTGTTCGCATCCGACCTGTTCGATCCGGTCGACCGCCACCAGCGGCACCGCGCGTCGTCGGCGATCGAGATCGTCGAACAGCAGCATCGGCACGGCGGGTTCCTCGGGCTCCCCCGCCTCTGCGTCTTCGGCGACGAAGATGTCGCGGTCGAACCGCAGTCCCGCCGCACTCGCCACGCCCGCACAATCGAGCAGCAGCATCGGCAACCCGCTGTCGGGCAGCGTCTGCCCGGCATAGACGCCCGCTGCCATCACCGAAGGCGCGGCGGGCTTGATGACCAGTTCCTCATTGTCGATCACGCCGTCGACTCCCAGCGCGCAACTGCCATTGCCCAGATTGACGATCACCAGCATCGGCGACGCGTCGCCGGGTCCGCTTTTGGCCAGCCCCAGCAATCCCGCCAGATCGATCAGCGGCAGGCGACGGTCGCGCACGGTGGCGACGGTCGCGCTGCCCAGCCGGTCGATGCGGATCGCCTCTCCGCCCGTCGATACGATTTCCTCGATCGCCTGGCGCGCGATGGCGAAACGGTGGCCACGCACCTCGACGACGATGGTCGACATGATCGACAGCGTCAGGGGGACATGGATCGCGATCGACAGCCCCTGGCCGGGCCGGTTGTCGAGGTCGAGCCGCCCGCCGATCTGGTCGATCGACGATCGCACCACGTCCATGCCGACGCCGCGACCCGAAATCGCGGTGACCGCGTCCTTGGTCGTCAAACCGGGTTCGAAAATCAGCCCGAGCCGCGCCTTTTCCGGCAGAGCGCGCAATGCCGCCGCATCGCGACCCTGGCTGGCCAGCTTGGCGATAACGCGGTCGACGTCGATGCCCCGACCGTCATCGGCGACCTCGATGATGATCTGGTTGCCCGACTGGCGCGCGCTGACGACAAGCCGCCCGTTGGGGCGTTTCCCCGCGGCCGCGCGTTCGTCGGGCGTTTCCAGCCCGTGATCGATCGCGTTGCGGATGATATGAACCAGCGGATCGCGCATCACCTCGATCATCTCGCGATCGAGTTCGACATCGGCACCCTCGACCGCCAGCGTTACCGACTTGCCGAGTTCGGCCGCGGTGTCGCGGACCATGCGGGGAAGCGCGGAAAACAGCGCGTCGAGTTTCTGCATCCGCGTGCGGGTCACCGTGTCGCGCAGATCGGATACGGTCGCCGACATGCGCTCCAGCGCCGCCTCGACCGCCGGATCGACATTCTGCTCGCGCAGACGCCGGGAGAGTTCGTTGCGCGCGAGCACCATGTCGGACATGCCGCCCATCATCCGGTCGAGCAGGTCGACCGACAGGCGCACGCTTCGCGACGGTGCGCGCTGGGCGACCGCCATTGCGTGCGGCGCAGGGGCCGGACCGGCAGCGCCCTCCGCCAGTGCAGCGATCAGCAATTCCTCGCCCGAATCGTCGAGCGCGGCACCGGTGTCGATCGCCTCGACGATCTCGCCGATCCGGTCGACGATCGCGAGCACGGCGTTGACCAGTGCACGGTCGGGGCGACGTTCGCCGTCGCGCACCTGCGCCAGCACGTCTTCGGCCGCGTGGGAGAGTTTTTCGAGGCGCGGCAGGTCGAGGAAGCCGCAGCTGCCCTTCACAGTATGGACGAAGCGGAAAATCGCATCGAGCCGCGCACGATCGTCGGGCGCGGCTTCCCACGCGACGATCTCGCCCGACAACGCCTCCAGCGTCTCGCGCGTCTCGGCAATGAATTCCTGTAGCAGATCGTCCATCTGGTCCCAGCGCTCCCCGGCTGCGGACTTTGGCGATCAAGGGTTAAGGCGGAGTTTACTGCGCCTTCAGCGTGGCACCGAACAGCAGCACTTCGCTGTCGGGCGGCGATACCTGAAGCGATCCCCCGCCCTGCTGCACCAGCGCGTGGACCAGATGCGCCGCCGCCGCGCGGGGCGTCATGCCCGCATCGCCGCGTGCGCCCGACAGCGCATCGCGCAATTCGGAATCGAGCACGATGCGCGGTCCGTCCGCGCGGATCACGATTTCGATCCCTCCTTCGACGCTTTCCGCACCGATATCGAGCTGCCCGCCGCGCACCAGCGCATCGCCGCCGATCAGCGCGAGGTTGAGCAGCACCTTGATCGCCTGTTTGGGCAGCACCGGCTCGGCGACCATCCAGCCGATGGTCAGGCGGCTATTGTCCGAAAACAGCCCCTCGATCGCGTTCTTCGCCTCGCGGGTGTCGACCGTTTCGCCGAAACCGCCCGCCGCGCCGAATGCCAGGCGAAAGAATTTCAACTTGTTCGCCGACGCCCGCGCGCTGTCCGCCAGCAATTCCAGGCAGCGTTTGCGCATTTCGGGGTCTTGTTCGTCGGCCAGCAATTCCAGCCCGTTGTTCAGCGCGCCCACCGGGCTCAACAGATCGTGGCACAGGCGCGAGCATAGCAGGCTGGCGAAATCGGTCGGTTCAATCGTCAAAAGTCAGGCTCCAGGCTTGCGACCCCTCCACCCGCGACACGCATCGCACGCCGGGCTCCACCCGATTAACAGTCGCGCACTCGAAAGCAACCGCATCGAACCGGCCATGCACCTGTCCGTGCGGCACGGCGCGCCATAGCCGTGCCCGGTCGCGCGTCAGGATCAGCCACAGCGACCCATCGGGCGCGGCATCGGCGGCGTCTCGCGGCGACGGATCGGGATCGCCCGAGGGATGCGAGTGGTAATGGCCGAGGATCGCCGGGCCGCCGTCCCGCGCAGCCCGGTGCGCGGCGATCAGGACTGCGGGATCGATCTCGAAAAACCGCGACGGGTCGCGCGCGACGTTCCGCGCGGGTCGAGCCACCATCTCCCCGTCTTCCGCCAGCAGAAGCCCACAAATCTCCGCACCCGGCGACGCATTCGCAGCCGCAAAAAGATCGATCAGGGTCTTGCTTGAAAGCCGGGGCGTCATCCCCATTTGTGTTAGCCAATGAACCGGGGGGTTTCCACCATCGAGGCGCAGGTCGCCGACACGGCCAGGGGCTGGCGGCTGGACCGTGCGCTCGCCGACGCCGTGCCGACCCTGTCGCGCGAGCGGTTGAAGGCGCTGATCTCGACCGGACAGGT
The DNA here is from genome assembly GCF_054457155.1 of Sphingomonas aestuarii. Taxonomy (NCBI): domain Bacteria; kingdom Pseudomonadati; phylum Pseudomonadota; class Alphaproteobacteria; order Sphingomonadales; family Sphingomonadaceae; genus Sphingomonas; species Sphingomonas aestuarii. Next base: position 471,379 of record NZ_JBTKVV010000001.1, read on the forward strand.
CACGGGGCCGGACGGGCTGATCCGCGATCCGTCGAAGAAACTGACGGGCGGCGGCACCTATCAGGTGGTCGTTCCCGATCCCACGCCCGCGCATAACGTGCCTCAGGATATCCCGCTCGTCATCGCGTATGAGGACGAGCATCTGATCGTCGTTGACAAGCCCGCCGGGCTGGTCGTCCATCCCGCTGCGGGCAATCTCGACGGTACGCTGGTCAACGCGTTGCTCCACCATTGTCAGGGGTCGCTGTCGGGGATCGGCGGCGTTGCGCGGCCCGGCATCGTGCACCGGATCGACAAGGATACGTCCGGGCTGCTGGTCGTCGCCAAGACCGACCGCGCGCACGAAGGGCTGGCGCGCCAGTTCAAGGCGCATAGCGTGGATCGGCGATATCAGGCGATCGTATCGGGCCGAGTGCTGACCGGCGGCGGCACCGTCGATGCACCGCTCGCGCGCAGCCCGCACAATCGCAAGAAGGTGGCGATCGTCGCGTCCGGCAAGCGTGCCGTGACGCACTGGACGCTGACCAAGGTGTTGAAGGACGCCGCACTCGTCGAATGTCGGCTGGAGACGGGCCGCACGCATCAGGTGCGCGTGCACATGGCCTCGATCGGCCATCCGCTGGTCGGCGATCCGGTTTACGGCAAGGCGCGCCCGTCGCACCGCCAGATGCTGGAAACGATCGGTTTCCTGCGCCAGGCCTTGCACGCGGCGCGGCTGGGGTTCATCCATCCGATAAATAGCAACGCTTTGTCGTTCGATAGCGAAATGCCGGACGACATGCAGGAACTGTTCAAGCAGCTTGACGTATAGATTTCGATGCTGCGTCCGCTAAGGGCGCGCGCATCCAAGCAAGGGAGTGAAGATCATGGCCAGCGGCAGCAACGTCCCCGCGACGATCCCCGCCCTCGGCAACGAGGCTAGCCTCAACCGCTATCTGGCGGAGATCAAGAAATTCCCGATCCTCGCGCCCGAGCAGGAATATATGCTCGCCAAGCGGTTTCAGGAACATGGCGATCCCGATGCCGCCGCGCAGCTGGTGACCTCGCACCTGCGGCTCGTCGCCAAGATCGCGATGGGCTATCGCGGATACGGCCTGCCGGTCAGCGAGCTGATCTCCGAAGGCAATATCGGCCTGATGCAGGGCGTGAAGAAATTCGAGCCCGACCGGGGCTTCCGCCTCGCCACCTATGCGATGTGGTGGATCAGGGCGTCGATCCAGGAGTTCATTCTGCGCAGCTGGTCGCTGGTGAAGATGGGCACTACCGCGGCGCAGAAGAAGCTGTTCTTCAACCTGCGCCGGATGAAGGCCAAGCTCGACGCGTTCGAGGACGGCGACCTGAAACCCGAAGACCTGACCAAGATCGCCACCGACCTGGGCGTGACCGAGGCCGAAGTGACCAGCATGAACCGTCGCATGGCGATGGGCGGCGACACGTCGCTCAACGTCTCGATGCGAGAGGATGGTGAAGGTCAATGGCAGGACTGGTTGCAGGACGACGCGCCCCTGCAGGATCAAGTGGTTGCAGAGGAACAGGAGGCCGATGTCCGCCACGGCATGCTGGTCGAGGCGATGGACGACCTGAATGATCGCGAACGCCACATACTGACCGAACGCCGCCTGACCGACGATCCCAAGACGCTTGAGGAATTGTCGCAGGTGTACGGCGTGTCGCGCGAACGCGTCCGCCAGATCGAGGTGCGCGCGTTCGAAAAGCTGCAAAAGGCGATGATGCGGCTGGCGGGCGACCGGCGGCTGCTTCCGGCTTGAGGCTGAGCTTCGCTCGTTTTCCTGTATTGAACCCATTTCATCATCATTCCCTCGCAGGCGGGAATCCATCTCCCGACCTCTCACCCGTGGTTTGATTGGCGAGGACAGAAGATGGATTCCCGCCGTCGCGGGAATGACGATAATTGCTTCGTTTGTGCGACGAGGGGGCGAGTTTGACCGCAATCGAAACCGGCGAAACCGTCACCACGCTGCTTACCCGGCCGGGCGTCCGGGTCGAGCGCATCGAATCCTGCGGCCATGTCACCCCGGACAGTGAAACCTACGATCAGGCCGAGGACGAATGGGTGTACATCGCGCAGGGCGCCGCGCGGTTATGGCTTGAGGATCGCGGCGAAGTCTCGCTCTCGACCGGCGATCATCTGTTCATTCCCGCCCATTGCCGCCACCGCGTGACCTGGAACGACCCCGAGCAAACGACCGTCTGGATCGCGATGTTCCTCAGTGCATAATCTGGACTTTAATCGTCATTGCGAGCGTAGCGAAGCAATCCAGGGTCGCGCGCGGGGAGGTGGATTGCTTCGCTACGCTCGCAATGGATGATTCCGCGTCCTACCCACTCACCGGCCCGCGCCCGCGCAGCGCCATTAGCACCGCTTTCACCACTGTCCGCAACCGCTCGTCGCCTTGCGCGCGGAGAGCGATCCCTTCCAGGTCCATTTCCGCGGACAGGTCGAGCATCAGCCGGGTGATATCGGCATCCAGCGTATCGTGATTGTCGGCGTCGAACGTCGCCGCCAGAATCTCCGCGATCCGTGCCGTGTCCTCATCCTGCCCGGTCCGGGCGGTGTCGATGCTCCGCGCTTCGGTCATGGTCGCATACGTAACGACCGAAAGCGTTAGGAAGACTGAACCAATCTGGCAGGCTACGTTCAGGCGAGCGGCGCGCGCGTCAGGCCGACGACAATTCGGACCCGCGCTTCAGCACCTTTGCCCCGTCCTCCTGCTCGATCAGATAGGCGGGATTGTCCGCCGTGCCGTTCTTGACGACCTTCGATCCTTTCAGCGTGCGCTGGACGCGTCGCTCGAACCGCTCCTCGATCGTGCCGGTCGCGGTGCCGTTGCCCCAGTTCCAGCGCACCTTCGCGCCCTTGCGATAGCCATTCGACATCGGAAATCATCGCTCCCAATCGTTACGTTTTCCGACAACCGGAATCGCGCCCGCTTCGTTCCGTTGGCGTTTGGCGAACGCGTCGGCTATGGCCGCGCCCCATGAAGCCGACCGACCTCCGCGTGGCCATGTTCAGCGGCAACTATAATTATGTCCGCGACGGCGCCAACCAGGCGCTCAACATGCTGGCGCGGCATCTGCTCGATGCGGGCGTGACCCTGCGCGTCTATTCGCCGACCGTGCCCGAACCGGCCTTTCCGCCGACCGGCGATCTGGTCGATGTGCCCGCCTATGCGCTGCCCGGCGGGCGCGGCGAGTATCGGCTGGGCAAGGGACTTCCGCAGATCGTCCGCGACGATCTGGCGACGTACAAGCCCAACCTGATCCATGTCTCCGCCCCCGACGTCACCGGCCACCGTGCCGTCAGCTATGCGCGCGACAACGGCATCCCGTGCCTTGCGTCGCTACACACGCGGTTCGAAACCTATCCGCGTTATTACGGGATCGGCTTTCTGGAGCCGCTGGCGGTCTATCTGTCGAAGCGCTTCTACAACCGCGTCGACCATGTCGTCGTGCCGGGGCGCGGGATGCAGGAACTGGTGCGCGAATGGGGGGTGACGACGCCGATCAGCATCTGGTCGCGCGGGGTGAACCACGACCGGTTCAGTCCGACGCGCCGCAGCCTGGAATGGCGGCGCTCGCTGGGGATCGCCGACGATGAAGTCGCGGTGGCGTTCCTCGGCCGACTGGTGCTGGAAAAAGGCCTCGATATCTTTTCCGAAGTCGCCGCCGAATTGAAGGCGCGCGGGGTTCGTCACAAGATTCTGGTGATCGGCGACGGCCCTGCCCGCCCCTGGTTCGCCGAGCGCGTGCCCGATGCGGTGTTCGCGGGGTTCCAGACCGGCGACGATCTGGGCCGTGCGGTGGCGTCGATGGATATCTTCTTCAACCCGTCGGTCACCGAGACCTTCGGCAATGTCACGCTGGAGGCAATGGCGTGCGGCGTTCCCGTCGTGGCGGCCCATGCCAGCGGCGCGGTGGGGCTGGTCGATGAAGGCGAGACCGGATTCCTGGTCCCCCCGCGCGACGTAAAGGCCTATGCCGACGCGATCCAGCGGCTTTGCGAGGATGACGCGCTGCGTCAGCGACTGGGTGCGAGCGGCCATACCAAGGCGCAGGGCTTTGTCTGGGATCGGATCAACCAGGCGGTGCTCGACTCGTATCTGGGGATTGTGAAGCCCAAATAACCGTCACTCCGGCCGAAGTGCCGGAGTCCACTGGGCGGCAATCGATTCGGCCCGTTGGTGGCGTTGCGCAAGCGGCTTAGTGGACCCCGGCACTTCGGCCGGAGTGACGATCGGGACTAGCGCCATTCAAACGTCAGCGGCGCTTCGCGAAACGCAAACCGGTCGAGGTGCCGCTCGAGTACGCCCTTCAACCCCTCCAGTTGCTCCGCCGAGGTCGCGTCGATCCGCACGATCAGCGTATCGCCGCCCGCGGTCATCGTCGCAACGCCGTCGCCGGGATGATCCGCCCCGCGAGCGTCCTTCGGAAACACCACTCGGCCCTGCCCGGCATCGAATTCGACGCTCAGATTGTGCGCCCAATGCTTGCAGAGCTGCTGGAGATACCGGCCGCCATTCGCCGTCGGCACCGCCGCCGTCGCGGTGAAGCCACTCACAGCCGCTCGATCCGCTGCGCCGCTTCGTCGAGGATCGCCGCGATGTCGTGCAGGCGGTCGGCATCGTCGCCCCCTTCGCCCATCCGGTGATGCAGCACGGTTTTCAGATTGTGCATCGCGCGGCGGACGGGCCGTGCTTCGTGGCGGTCGCGGTGCGCGCCAAGGGAAGCGAGCCGGGCCATCAGCGCTTCGACTTCTTCGACCCGTTCGGCAAGATGCGCCGTTCCGTCCGAGGTGATCGCATAGACCTTCTTCGCTCCGTCAGCCTGGGTTTCGGCGATCAGCCCCATCTCGTCGAGCAGGGTCAGCGTCGGATAGACAACGCCCGGCGACGGCGCATAGCCGCCGCTGGTCCGCGTTTCGATTTCGCGGATCAGGTCGTATCCGTGGCGCGGGCTTTCCGAAATCAGCTTCAGCAGCACCAGTCGCAATTCGCCGCCGTCGAACATCCGCCGCCGCCCGCGACCGCGCGGGCCGGATGTGGCGTCGCCCTCGATTTCCCAGCGCACCTCAAACGGTCCCCAGCGCCGCGAACCGCTGGTCGCGCCAAAGTGCCGATGCCTGCGGTGATTGCCATGCATTCCGAACATAAATCTCATCCTGTGCGAGTCGCGATGCCTCTAAGATATATCTTGAACGAGTTTTGGCAAGAGATGTGCGATGCGGGCGTTACCCCTTCTCCTTTCGTCACCCCGGACTTGCTCAGGGTTCACAAGCCCGCTTGGCGCCGTGCTGTTGGAGAATGATGTGCCGGCCGCCCGGTGGCCCCCCCGGCACTTCGGCCGGGGTGACGGAGGGGTTTGGCACCGGCCCCCACGCCCCCTATCTATCGTCGCATGGCCGATCTCTTCGCCGGACACGAACCGCCGCCCCCGCCCGAAACCCCTGCCGACGGCCCGCTCGCCGACCGGCTGCGCCCGCGTGCGCTGGGCGAGGTCGTCGGGCAGGAACATCTGACCGGTGCCGAAGGCGCGATCGGGCGGATGGTCGCGGCGGGCAAGCTGACTTCGATCATCCTGTGGGGACCGCCGGGCACGGGCAAGACCACCGTCGCGCGGCTGCTCGCCGATGCGGTGGGGCTTCGATACGCGCAGATTTCGGCGGTGTTCTCGGGCGTTGCCGACCTGAAAAAGGTGTTCGCCGAAGCCAGGGAACACGCGCGGATCGGCAAGAAGACGCTGCTGTTCGTGGACGAAATCCATCGCTTCAATCGCGCGCAGCAGGACGGGTTTCTGCCCTTCGTCGAGGATGGCACGGTGACCTTGGTCGGGGCGACGACCGAAAACCCGTCGTTCGAGTTGAACGCCGCGTTGCTCAGCCGCGCACAGGTGCTCATTCTCCACCGTCTCGATGCGCGCGCATTGGAGACATTGCTGGCACGCGGAGAGGAAGCGGAGGGCCGCCCCCTCCCGCTCGACGAAGCGGCGCGCGCGGCGCTGATCGCCAGCGCCGACGGCGACGGGCGGTTCCTGCTCAACCAGGCGGAGACACTGTTTTCGGTCGGGCTCGACGCGCCACTCGATCCTGCGGGCCTCTCCGCGCTGCTCCAGCGCCGCGTCGCGGTGTACGACAAGGATCGCGAGGGGCATTACAATCTGATCTCCGCGCTGCATAAGTCGCTCCGCGGGTCCGATCCGCAGGCCTCGCTCTATTATCTCGCGCGGATGCTGACCGCGGGCGAGCAGCCGCTTTACGTGCTGCGCCGGCTGGTGCGGTTCGCGAGCGAGGATATCGGCCTCGCCGATCCGCAGGCGCTGGTGCAGTGCCTTGCCGCCAAGGATGCCTATGATTTTCTCGGCAGTCCCGAAGGCGAACTGGCGATTGTCCAAGCCTGCCTCTACTGCGCGACCGCACCCAAATCGAATGCCGCGTACAAGGCGCAAAAGGCTGCGTTCCGCACCGCGAAGGAAACCGGGTCGCTGATGCCGCCACAGAACATTCTGAACGCGCCGACCAAGCTGATGAAGGAAATCGGCTATGGCAGCGGCTACACCTATGACCATGACGCCGAGGGCGGGTTCAGCGGCGACAATTACTGGCCGGACGAGATGACGCCGCAGAATTTCTACACGCCCACCGATCGCGGGCTGGAAAAGCGCATCGCCGAGCGCATGGCGTGGTGGGACGAACGCCGGGGTGGCCGGGGGGAATAACCGGCCCTTTCCATCCGTCGATCCGTCTGCTTAGCTTCGCCAATGCCCAGCACGCTGACCGTCGCGCTCGCCTCCGTGGCTCTCGCAACCTCCCTTTCTGCCGCTCAGACCATTCCCTTGCCCGACAGGACCGCCCATGACCGCGCGATCGCCGCGGGATACAAGGCGCTGATGCTGTGCGGCGCGCTCAACAGCGCGCAGGTTGCAGGCGGGAAACGCAGTGTCGCGAGTGTCGAGGCCAACGAGCTTCGCGGCACATACGCCGATTACGACGCGCTGCTGCCCATGTTGACGGCCGAGGTCAGCGATGCGGGTGTCGCAGTCCCCTACGATCCCGCCATGCCGCCGCGCTTTGCGCGCGATGCTGCGGCCAACGGCTGCGTGCTGGCTCCGATCGGCACCGCGACCATGCCGCGGGGGAACGTCAGCGTGCGCACCGGGCCGCGGCGCGAACGCCCGTGGCCGGCCGGCAATCCGGATCGCGTTACCCCGCCCTCGCGCGCGCTGGCACCCGTCACCAACGCCGCGTTCAACGGCAGCTATGGCAAGGGCAGCAACACGACCGCCGTACTGATCCTCGACGCACAGGGGGCAATCGCCGCCGAACGCTATGCCGAGGGTTTCGGTCCCGACACCCCCAACCGCACCTGGTCGGTAGCCAAGAGCATCGCCGGCACGATGATCGGTGCGGCGGTCAACAAGGGGCTGATCGATCCGCAGGCCCCCGCGCCGGTCCCCGAATGGCAGACTCCTGGCGATCCGCGCGCCGCGATCACGCTCGACCAGCTCCTCCGTATGGCGAGCGGGTTACACAGCGACACTGCAGGCAATCGCACCGACGCGATCTATTTCGGCGGCACCGCCGTCACCGAAGAGACCGTCGCCTGGCCGCTGGCGGTCAAACCCGGCAGCCGGTTCCGCTATGCCAACAACGATACGCTGCTCGCGGTCCGCGCGATGAGGGCCAAAATCGGCAACGATGATTTCGCGCGCGAATTGCTGTTCGGACCTGTCGGCATGTCCGCGACGATCGCCGAGCGGGACTGGCAGGGCAATTACATCCTCTCCAGCCAGGTCTGGTCGACGCCGCGCGATTTCGCCCGGCTGGGGCTGTTTTGGCTGAACGATGGGGTGTGGCAGGGAAAACGCCTGCTGCCCGATGGCTGGATGCGGTACATGACCACCCCCAGCGGACCGCAACCTGCCAGCGGCCCCGGCTATGGCGCGACGCTGTGGCTGTTCGGCCCCGATCAGGGGCTACCCGCCGGTAGCTATGCCGCGCAGGGCAATCGCGGCCAGTACATCATGGTGATCCCGTCGCGCCGCATCGTCGTGGTGCGTCGCGGCGAAGACCCGGCGGGGGCGCGGTTCGACATCGCGAAGTTCGCGGCCGATGTGCTGAAGGCGATGCCGAATTGATCCTCCCCGACAGAGGGAGGTGGCGGACGCGCGAGCGACTGATGGAGGGGGCTGACCCCGCAGCGCACCGCTTGCGGCATTCCCCCTCTGTCAGCGCTGCGCGCGCCCACCTCCCCCGACGGGGGAGAAATTGGTGATGCGTTTCCGCCATTTCGCGGCGATCGACTGGTCGGGGGCGAAGGGTGAACGCCATGCGGGACTGGCGCTTGCACTCTGTGCGCCGGGCGCCGCCGCGCCCGAGCTTGTCCGCCCCGGCCATCGCTGGTCGCGCGGTGAAATCCTTGATTGGCTGGTGAACGACATGCCGACCGATACACTGGTCGGTCTTGATCTCGGCACATCGTTGCCCTTCGTCGATCGTGGCGCTTATTTTCCCGGCTGGGATGACAGCCCGCCCGATGCACGCCGCCTGTGGGCGCTGGTCGATGCGATGTGCGACGATAATCCGCATCTGGCGGCCTGCGATTTCGTCGATCATCGCCACGCGTCGGAGCATTTTCGCCGCCACGGGGGGCGAAAGGGCGCGCAGTTCGAAGGACGCGGACGGTTGCGCGTGACCGAGCAGGCACAGCGCGGACAGGGGCTCAATCCCTACAGCAACCTCAACCTCGTCGGCGCGGCGCAGGTCGGCAAGTCGAGCCTGACGGGGATGCGCGTGCTCCACCGACTGGCCGGGCGCGTTCCCGTCTGGCCGTTCGATCCGCTGCCCCCGCGCGGCTCCGTCGTGGTCGAAATCTATACCAGCCTGGCCGCGATCGCCGCGGGCCGCGCCAAGGGGCGGACCAAGATACGCTCCCACGCCGAACTGGACGCGGGCCTCGAAGCACTCGGCAGTTCGCCGTTCGGCGGTTCCGGCCCGATCGACGATCACAGGAGCGACGCGCTACTGACCGCCGCCTGGCTGCGTGCCAATGCCGATCGCGCGGAAATCTGGCACCCCCGCGCGCTCACCCCCGAAATCGCCGCAACCGAGGGCTGGACCTTTGGCATCGTCTGACGCAATAGGCGCAGCCAGTGCCGGTTTAGCTCAGCTGGTAGAGCAGCGGTTTTGTAAACCGAAGGTCGCGGGTTCGATTCCTGCAACCGGCACCACAACGTCCGATGCATGATCGTCAGACCCTGACCGCGCAGCTGAATATGCTTGGACTGCCGACCGACCGGCCGGTGATGGTCCATGCCGGGCTACGCTCGATCGCGCCGATTTCCGACGACAGCGACGGCATCGCGGTGTGGCCGCATGGCGATTGTTTCCCGCAAATCCTGATCGACTTTCTGGACGATGGAGGCGCACGCACCGGTCCCGTCGACGACTGCATCGCCGAATTGATCGACGACGCCACATTCAGCGCCTTCGCTCTTTGGATGGAACGCGAGTTGCGCTGAGCTTGCCTCCGCCGCGCGCGCGGGCCATCGTCGCTGGATGCCCCTACTCAGTCTGAGCCCCGCGCCATGATCGACCGCCTGTTCCGCGCCCATCCCCGTACCGTCGGGGAAAGCTATGTCGAGCACGCCGCGACCGCAGGGCGGTTCGGAATGGAAATGGTGGTGGGCGGCGTCGCCTGCGTGGTCCATGCCGTCGTCCCGGCTCTGTTCGAGCGGACGGCGAGCGAGACGGTCAAGCGGCTCTATGGCCGGATGAAAGCGCGCCAACCTGCCTTTTCACAGCAACGCCCGGCGTTCGAGGAACCGCAATGGCAACTCGAATATGAAATCTGAGTCTGAAGCGACTGCGTGACGCACCATGTAGCCATCGTCGGAGCGGGCTTTTCGGGCACGCTCCAGGCGATCAACCTGCTTCGCCATGATGGACCTCGCGCGACTCTGATCGAGCGTGCCGAGCAGCCGGGCCTGGGCCTGGCGTACGGCGCGGCGCGACCCGACCATATCCTGAACGTACGCGCCGGAAACATGAGCGCGCTGCCCGACGATCCGGGCCATTTCGTGCGCTGGCTCGAAGGCGAAGGCGTTGCCGACGCCGCGCGACAGTTCGCGCCGCGGCGGACGTTCGGACGCTATCTGAAATCGATGCTCGACGATGCGGTGGCGACTTGCGGCGGGCGGCTGAGGATCGTGCGCGGCGAGGTGACGCAAGTCGAACGCTCGACGAACGGCGGGGCGCGGATCGCGCTGGCCGACGGCGATGCGATCGAGGCCGATGCGGCGGTGCTCGCGGTCGGCAACCTGCCGCCGCATACCCCGCCGGGGTTCGATCCCGACACGCTGTCGCCGCCACGCTATTTCGGTGACCCCTGGGCTGCGGACGTGACCGACGGGTTGACGCAAGACGCAACCGTGCTGGTGATCGGCACCGGGCTGACAATGATCGACACGGTGTTGAGCCTCGACGCCTGCGGGTTTCGCGGGCGCATCGTCGCGCTGTCGCGGCGCGGGCTGATCCCGCGCGCGCATGAAGCGCCGGGGGCTGGCTGGGACAGGATCGGCGAGCGGCCCGAGACGGTGGCGTCCGCCTTGGTCGCGTCGCTCCGCCAGCGCGCGAAGACAATCGGCTGGCGCAACGCGGTCGACGAGCTGCGCCCTTTCACTCAGTTCATGTGGGGCAATGCAAGCGAGGCCGAACGCAGCCGCTTTCTGCGGCACCTTCGCCCGTGGTGGGACGTGCATCGCCATCGACTAGCGCCGGAAGTCGCGGCGAGGATCGACGCGCTGATCGCGAGCGGACGGCTGACCATCCTGTCGGGCAAGACGCAGACGGCACGCGAGACGGCGACGGGTGTCGATGTCGACTGGCGACCACGCGGGGCCGATGCGGCGGAGACACTGACCGTCCAGCGCGTCATCAACTGCACCGGGCCGCTCGGCGATCTGGGGCGCACCGCCGATCCGCTGCTGCGCGACCTGACCGCGCGCGGTCTGATCCGCGCCGACCCGCACCGGATCGGGATCGATGTCGACAATCAGGCGCGGACGATCGCCGCCAATGGCCAGCCCAACGACTGGCTCTATGCGCTGGGGCCGATGACGCGCGGCGCATTCTGGGAAATCGTCGCGGTGCCCGACATAAGGCAGCAGACCTGGGCGCTGGCGCGGCGGCTGTCGAACGCGCATTGGGTGGGCGGCGAAGGGCTGTGATTGCGCGAGGCGCAGCTTTGCGCGAAGGGGCGGTTCGGACCGAGAGGATTTAGTCGATGTCGATTGCGCGTTCGCCGCTGGCCCCCGCCATCTTTCCCGCGCTGCCCCGCGTCGATGGGGTGACGTTGCGCACCGCGCGCGCGCGCTACAAGAGCTGGGATCGCTGCGACCTGACCTATGTCGAGCTGTCGCCCGGAACCACCGTCGCGGGCGTCACCACGCAGAGCAAATGCCCCTCGCCCGAGGTCGAATGGTGCCGCAAGGCGCTGGTGCTGGGCGAGGCGCGCGCGCTGGTCGTCAATGCCGGCAATTCGAACGCCTTCACCGGCAATCGCGGGCGCGAGGCGGTCGAGGCGATGGTGGCGAAGGTCGCGCGCCATCTGGACTGCAAGCCGTCCGATGTATTCGCCGCATCGACCGGCGTGATCGGCGTGCCGCTGCCGGTCGACAAGGCCGAGGCGGGGCTCGACGCCGCCTTTGCCGCCGCGCCCTGCGGCTGGGAGGAAGCCGCCGAGACGATCATGACCACCGACACCTTTGCCAAGGCGGCGGTGACGAACGCGGTGGTCGACGGGCGCACCGTGCAACTGGTCGGCATCATCAAGGGGTCGGGGATGATCGCGCCCGACATGGCGACGATGCTGGGGTTCATCTTTACCGATTGCGCGGTCGACCCCACCATCCTGCACGGCGCGCTGGCCGATGCGAACCGTGCAAGCTTTTCGTGCATCACGGTCGATAGCGACACTTCGACCAGCGACACGGTGCTAGCCTTTGCGACCGGCAAAGCCGGGAATGCGCCGATCGTCGATGCCGACAGTATCGGCGCGGACGCCTTCCGCGCGGCGATGGCGGACCTGTGCCTGCAACTGGCGCATCTGGTGGTGCGCGACGGCGAAGGCGCGACCAAGTTCATCCGCATCGACGTCGAGGGTGCTGAGGATGACGGCAGCGCAAGGCGGATCGGGCTGTCGATCGCGAATTCGCCGCTGGTCAAGACCGCCATCGCGGGCGAGGACGCCAATTGGGGCCGGGTGGTGATGGCCGTCGGCAAGGCAGGCGAACCCGCCGAGCGCGACAAATTGTGCATCCGCTTCGGCACGACTCAGGTCGCGCGAAACGGGCTGGCGGTCGAGGGCTATGACGAAGCGCCTGTGGCAGCGCATCTGAAAGGCAGCGAGATCGAGATCGGCGTCGAACTGGGAATCGGCGAAGGCCGCGCCACCGTGTGGACCTGCGACCTGACGCACGGCTACATCTCGATCAACGCCGATTACCGGAGCTGAACCGAAGGGGCGGAGCGTCGCGATGCGATCGCCCCGCCCCTCAGTCCTCCGCGGGCAGATCCTTGTTCAGCGCGCGCAGCAGCGGCACGATGGTCGCGAAATCGTCGGTCCAGGGCGTGAACCCCGAATAGGCGCGCAGCGTCCGCCAGCGCAGGTCGTTCGCGGTCAGCCGCGCGAGCGTCGCGCCGTCCTTCGACATCACCACCCAGTCCGACGTGCTGCCGCCCATGATTCCGGTGTCGCTGGCATAATCGGTCAGCAGCGCCGCGCTCCATCCGCCCAGTCGCGCCGCCGCCTCCACCACCGGCTCCAGCGCGAGATAGCGGTTGGAGATGTGGACGACGAGCACGCCATCGGGCGCAAGCGCGCGGGCATAGGTGTCGAACGCCTCGCGGGTCATCAGGTGCATCGGCACCGCGTCGGACGAAAAGGCGTCGAGCACCAGCACGTCCAGGCTCCCCGCCGGTTGATCGGCGATGGTAATCCGCGCGTCGCCGAGCGCCAGATCGACGCCCTGCGGCAGGCACTGCTGGAGGAAGGTGAAGCGATTGCGCGCGATGTCGAGCACCGCGGGATCGATTTCGTAGAAGGTCCATTGCTGGTTGGGCAGCGCGTAACAGGCGAGGGTCCCGGTCCCCAGACCGACCACGCCGACCCGTGCGCCCTGCGGATAGAGGGCGGGCGCGGCCTGCATCACCTGGCCCACCGCCGATCCGGGGAGGTAATAGCTGGTCGGGGTGCGTTCGAGTTCGGGCGCGCCCTTCAGCTGGACGCCGTGCAGCGTCGTGCCGTGCGCCAGCGTCCGCATGTCGGCATATTCGCGGATCGTATAGACGCCGAAATAGCTGCGGGTGCGGGCATCGGTGGTGAAGCTCAACTCCAGCGCGCGATAGCCGCCGAACAGGAACAGCGAGGCGACCAGCGCGAAGACGTAGAGCGGTCGCTGGCCGATGACCAGCACGCCGACGACCGCCATGCCGAGAAACGCGATCGATTCGGCCCGCGCGCCCAATATCTGCCCCGGATTGGCAATGCCCAGCACCACCAGCACGCCGACGACCAGCACGGCGGCGACCCCGGCGATGTTGGCGCGGCGTTCACTCCCCTCCCAGAATCGTTCGAACGCGGGGAGGAGATAGGGCTGCGCCGCAAGCAGCCCGGCGGCGATGATCAGGATCGGAAATTCATAGGTCCAGTCGAAGATCACCGGCGCGATCACCGCCGCGAACACACCGCCCAGCGCGCCGCCGACCGACATGGCGAGATAGAATCCGGTCAGTCGGTCGGGATCGGGGCGCAGGTCGTACATCCGCGCATGCATGGTGATCGCGACGACGAACAGCAGCAGGAGCGCCATCAGCGCGCTCAAGAACGCTTCGGACTGGGCGCCCGCCATCAGCGTGCCGCCGAACAGAAGGATGGTGACCGGCGCGAGTTTCTGGATCAGGTTCGCCGCCGTTCTTTGAGTGGCGAAGGCGATGGTGAAGCTCAACAGATAGAGGCCGAGCGGGAGCACCCACAGCATCGGCACCGCGACGATATCGGTGGTCAGGAAGGTGGTGGTGGCAAGCATCAGCCCCGACGGCACAATGGCAAGCGCGATCCAGTGGAGGACGCGGCGTGTCGATGGTTTCGGACTGGTCGGGTGGTGCTCGGTCGGGGCCGATGCGCTGGCCTTGGGCAGGCGGAGCGCACAGATCAGGATCAACACGAACACCAGCGCATAGCCGATGCTCCACACCATGCTCTGATTGTGCAGGGCAAGCGTCGGCTCGACGATCAGCGGATAGGCAATCAGCCCGCCGAAACTGCCGATGTTCGAGGCGGCATAAAGCGCATAGGGGTCGCGCCCGCCCGATGCGGCCGCAAACCAGCGCTGGAGCAGCGGCGCCTGAGCCGAAATCGCGAAGAACAGCGGGCCGATCGACGCGGCGAGGAACAATGGCACCCACAGCACCGCGTCGAGCCCGGCAGGCTGGCGGATCGCGAGCAGCCCGATCGGCAACCACAGCGCCGCGACCGCGAGCACGCCGAGATGGATCGCCGCCTGGCGCCGGAGCGGCACCCGCCCCAGCCAATGGGCATAGGCATAGCCGCCGAGCAGCAACGCCTGATAGACGAGCATTGCCGAGTTCCACACCGCCGGTGCGCCGCCGATCCGCGGCAGCGCCATCCGCGCGATCATCGGCTGAACGAGAAACAGCAGGAACGACCCCGACAGGATCGCAACGACGAACAGGATGCCGATGCCGCTCTTGGGTGCGGGATCGTCGGTATAGACGCCATCCACCGGCGGCTTGTCGGCAGGGACGCTCGTTTCGCTGTCTGCGGTCATGGGTTCACATATCCATAATGACCGTCACCCCCGCGCGGGCGGGGGGCCATTTCCGGCCGTGGTACGGGGGGCGACGGTTGAAAGATGGCTTCCCGCCTTCGCGGGAATGACGAAGAAGATGAGATCACGCGCCGAGCAACCGTGCGGCGAGCGGCGCGTGATAGGTGAGCACGCCCGAGCAGCCGGCGCGTTTGAACGCCATCAGCGTTTCCAGCACCAGCGCGTCGCGGTCGCCCGCTCCGGCGGCGGCGGCAGCCTCGATCATCGCGTATTCGCCGGACACTTGATAAGCGAATACAGGGACTTCGAAGCGTTGCTTCACATCGCGGATGATGTCGAGATAGGGCAGGCCCGGCTTCACCATCACGCTGTCTGCACCTTCCGCCAGGTCGGCGGCAACCTCGCGCAGCGCTTCCTGCCGGTTGGCGGGGTCCATCTGATAGCTCTTCTTGTCGCCCTTCAGCAGCCCGCGGCTGCCCACCGCGTCGCGGAACGGGCCGTAAAAGGCGCTCGCATATTTTGCGGCATAGGACATGATCTGGACATTGGGATGCCCCCCGGCCTCCAGCGCGTCGCGGATCAGGCCGATGCGGCCGTCCATCATGTCCGACGGGGCGACGATATCCGCGCCCGCCTCTGCCTGAACCAGCGCCTGCCGCACCAGTGCCTCCGCCGTCGCGTCGTTCAGGACGTAACCCGAGCCATCCACCAGCCCGTCATGGCCGTGGCTGGTATAGGGATCGAGCGCGACGTCGGTCAGCACGCCGACCTCGGGCACCGCATCCTTCAATGCGCGGATCGCGCGGCACATCAGATTGTCGGGATTGTGCGCCTCCGCCCCGTCGTCGCTGCGAAGATCGGCAGGCGTGTTGGGGAACAGCGCGATGCAGGCGATGCCCACCGCGCGAGCCTCCCTTGCCCGCTCCACCAACCGGTCCACCGACCAGCGCGATACACCGGGCAGGCTGGAGATCGGCTGCTCTTCGCCCCGTCCCTCACAGACGAACAACGGCCAGATCAGATCGGCGGCGGTCAGGACGGTTTCGGCATGAAGCCTGCGGCTCCACTCGGATGCGCGGGTGCGGCGCAGGCGGAGCGCGGGGTAACGGGCGGACATGGCGCGCTTTGTGCGGGATCGCCGACAATCGCGCAAGTCATGGGACCTTAATCGACAGCGTGCGTTATGGCGGCCATGATCCAGATCAAATCCGCAGCCCTGATCGTCAACGCGATGTCGCGTACCGGCGAAGCCATGTTCGAACAGGCGCGCGACGCAATGCGCGGGCTGCCCTATCCGGTCGATGCCCATGCCGTCCATGACCCGGAAGAACTGGACGATATGATGGCCGCGATCCTGGCGAAAAAGCCCGATCTGGTGGTGCTGGGCGGCGGTGACGGAACGATCAGCGGGCTGGTCGATCACCTGGTCGGCAAGGGCGTGGCGCTGGGCGTCCTGCCACTGGGCACCGCCAACAGTTTCGCGCGGACGCTGGGCATCCCGCTGGAGGTCGAGGGCGCGGTCGAGGTTCTGCGGACTGGCGAGCCCAAGCGCATCGACCTGGGCATGATCGACCATGATTATTTCGCCAATTGCGCCGCGATCGGCCTGTCGCCGCAAATCGCGGAGACGGTGCCGCACAAGCTGAAACGCTGGTTCGGGCGGGCGGGCTATCTGGGCTGGGCGGCGGTCCAGTATATGCGGTTCGAACCGTTCACGCTGATCGTCACCAATGGCGGAAAGGAACGCCGCGTCCGAACCGTCGAGGTGCGGATATCGAACGGCTCCTATCATGGCGGCACCGAACTGGTCGAGGAAGCGACCCTCGATTCGGGAGAGATCGTGATCCAGGCGGTCACGGGACGGGTGAAGCGCCGCCTGATCGCCAATTGGGGCGCGAACATCCTGCGGCTCGAATCGCGCAAGAAGGGCACGGTGTCGTTCCGCGGGAAGGCGCTGGAGGTGCGGACCGACCCGCCAATGGCGATTTCGATCGACGGCGAAGTACTGGCGAAGACGCCGGTCACCGCGAAGGTCGCAGCGGGGGTGATTTATGTGATGGCGCCGGTGGGGCGGTGAAGCGGCGCTGCTCGGGCCGAATGATGGGGCATTGAGCCGCTGTCAGGCCCACAAAACGGTCATTGCGAGCGGATTACCCCAGCCGCCCCAACGCCGCGTGCAGCCGCGCCGCTTCTTCCGACTTCTCCGCATGATCGGCGCGCGCCTTTTCCACCGCTTCGGGCTTGGCGCGTTCGACGAAGCTCGGGTTCGACAACCGCCCCGACAGCGAATCGCGTTCCTTCTCCGCCGCTGCGATCGCCTTGGCCAGCCGTGCGCGCTCGGCGTCGAGGTCGATGACGCCTTCGAGCGGGAGGACGAAGGTTGCCTCGTCAACCACGACCTGCGCCGCACCGCCAGCCGGCGCCTCCGCATCGTTCAGATCGACTCGCGCCATCCGCGCCAGCGCCGCACCCTGACGCTCAAGCCGCGCCATCGTTTCCGCCGATGCGTCGCGAACGTGCAACGGCAGGCGCGCGCCCGGCGGCACGTTGAGTTCGGTGCGGCTGGAGCGGATGTCGCTCACCAGCCGGATCAGCCAGTCGATTTCCTTCTGCGCGGCGACATCGAGCGATTTCGCATCCGCCATCGGCCACTTGGCGGTGATGATCGGATAATCTCGATCTCCCATCGCGTGCCACAGCTCTTCGGTGATGAACGGCATGAACGGGTGGAGCATCACCAGAATCTGGTCGAGCACCCAGCCCGCAACCGCCTTGGTCTCGTCGTCGATCTGACCTTTGATCAGTTCCAGATACCAGTCGCAGAAGCGGCTCCACGCGAACTGATAGATCGCGTTGGCCGCGCCGTCGAACCGGTATTCGGCAAGCGCGAGATCGACCGCCTGCACCGCCGACACCGTTTCCGCGATGATCCAGCGATTGACCGCGCGGGTCGCCTCGGGCGGGGACAGCGTGGTCGATGCGCCGATGCCGTTCGCCTGGCAGAAACGCGCGGCATTCCACAGCTTGGTCGCGAAGTTGCGATACCCCTCGACCCGCTTTTCATCCATCTTGATGTCGCGGCCCTGGCTTTCCATCGCCGCCATGAAGAAGCGCAACGCGTCCGCGCCATAGCGGTCGATCAGGCCGAGCGGATCGACGGTATTGCCCTTCGACTTCGACATTTTCGAGCCGTCGGCGGCGCGGACCAGCCCGTGGAGATACAGCGTCTTGAACGGCACATCGCCCATGAAGTGCAACCCCTGCATCATCATCCGCGCGTCCCAGAAGAACAGGATGTCGAAGCCGGAGATCAACACGTCGTTGGGATAGCGGCCACCGAGCTTGGGTGCCTTAAGCCCCTCCCCTTCAGGGGAGGGGTTGGGGTGGGGCGTTTCCCCACGCGCGTCGGTCTCTGTGAGACGGGCAGGCCCCACCCCCGGCCCCTCCCCTGAAGGGGAGGGGTGAGGGGTATCGGGCCAGCCCATCGTTGCGAACGGCCAAAGCGCGGAGGAGAACCAGGTGTCGAGAACGTCTTCATCCTGACGAAGCACCACGCCTTCACCTGCAAGCGCCTGAGCTTCCTCGGCGGTTTCGGCCACATAGACCTTTCCGTCCGCGTCGAACCAAACTGGAATCCTGTGCCCCCACCACAGTTGCCGCGAGACGCACCAGGGCTGGATATTCTCCATCCAGTTGAAATAGGTCTTTTCCCACGACTTCGGCACGATCTGCACCGCGCCCGATCGCACCGCCTCGATCGCGGGCTTGGCCAGCGTCGCGGCATCGACATACCATTGGTCGGTCAGCCACGGCTCGATCACCGCATTCGACCGGTCGCCATAGGGGGTCTGGATCGTGCGCGGTTCGGCATCGTGTTCGACGCCATCCTTGTCGACATACGGGACCAGGAAGCCGCCGTCCTTCAGTTGCTGCACCACCAGCGCACGCGCATCGAAGCGGTCGAGGCCGATGAGATCAGCCGGGATCAGTCCGTCCGCCGTCTGCTGAACCCGCGCCTTGGCATCCAGCATGTTGAGCATGTCCGACGCCTTGATCCCCGCGCGCTTGCCGACCTCGAAATCGTTGAAGTCATGCCCCGGCGTGATCTTCACCGCGCCCGACCCCAGTTCGGGATCGGCATGCTCGTCGGCAACGATCGGGATCAGTCGTCCCGTAATCGGCAGGCGCACCTGCTTTCCGACCAGCGTCGTGTAACGCTCGTCGTTCGGATTTACAGCGACCGCCATGTCGGCCAGCATTGTCTCCGGCCGCGTCGTCGCGACGTGAATGAAGCCCGATCCATCCTCCAGCGGATAGCGCAGGTGCCAGAAGCTGCCCTTGACCTCGCGCGTTTCGACCTCAAGGTCGCTGATCGCGGTGCCGAGGCCGGGGTCCCAGTTCACCAGCCTTTTGTCGCGGTAGAGCAGGCGCGATCCGTCAGGTTTCACCGTGTTGTAGAGATCGACAAAGACCTTGAGCACGGCTTTCGAAAAGCCTTCGTCCATCGTGAAGCGTTCGTTGGCCCAGTCCATCGAACAGCCCAGACGGCGGAGCTGGCCGGTGATCTCGCCGCCGCTTTCTTCCTTCCACTCCCACACCTTCGCCACGAATTCGTCCCGGGTAAAATCGGTGCGGTTCTGCTGTTTGAGCGCCATCTGGCGTTCGACCACCATCTGCGTCGCGATGCCGGCATGGTCGGTGCCGACCACCCACAGCGCATCCTTGCCCTGCAACCGGGCGTGGCGGACCAGGATGTCCTGCAAGGTATTGTCGAGCGCATGGCCGATGTGCAGGCTGCCGGTGACATTGGGCGGCGGGTTGACGATCGTCCAGGGCTCCGCACCGGGCCGGTCGGGCCGGAACAGGCCATTCTCTTCCCAATAGGGATACCAGCGCTGCTCGATGGCCGCAGGGTCGAACGTCTTGGAAAGCTCGGTCATAGCCGCCCGCATTACCCGCGCGAGCGTGTGGCGCAAGGGTTCAGCTTACCCCCGTCGGGCCTTCGAGCAGGGTGCGGATGCGCTGGGCGAGTTCGGCGCGGCGCCAGGGTTTGCGGACCAGCGGGAAGTTACGGCTTTCCGCATCGAGCGCGCGGTCGGAATAGCCGGTCGTCAGCAAAATCTCGATTCCCGGATATTCGCCGCGCACGCTGGTCGCCAGTTCGACGCCATTCATGTCGCCGGGCATGACAATGTCGGTGAAAAGCAGCGCGAAATCGCTGTTGCCTTCGAGCAGCTTCAGCGCCTTCGGGGGGCTGTCGACATGGACGACGGCATAGCCGAGATCCTCGAGGATCGCCTGGCCCAGTTCGGCGACCTGGGGCTGATCCTCGACCATCAGGATGCGCTCACCCTCGCCCATCATTTGTGGGCTCTGCACCGTCGCCGGATCGATGATGCCGCGCGCACGGGGGAAATAGAGCGCGAATCGCGCGCCGCGCTCGGGCAGGTTTTCCGCCGACACGCCGCCGCCCGACTGGCGCATGAAGCCATAGACCATCGACAGGCCGAGGCCCGTCCCCTTGCCCACCGCCTTGGTCGAGAAGAAGGGATCAAAAATCTGCGCCATCGCCTGATCGTCGATGCCGGTGCCAGTGTCGGTCACCGACACGCACACATATTCGCCGGGCTCGAGGCCGGGCGCGAGCGGCGCATCGACGGTGGAGACGGCATTGGCGGTGGCGATGGTGAGGTCGCCCGCGCCCCCCATCGCATCGCGCGCGTTGGAGACGATGTTGAGCAGCGCCATTTCGGCCTGAACCGGATCGATCCGCGCATTCCACAGATCGTCGGAGAAATCGTAGCGGACGCGCACCTTGTCGCCCGCAGCCCGTCCGACAATGCCTTCGAAATCGCCGATCAGCGTGTTGATGTTGAGCAGCCGGTCGCGCAATTCCTGCTTGCGCGCGAACGCCAGCAATTGCTGGGTAAGCTGCGCGCCGCGCGACGCCGCGGTCGAAATCGCCTCCAACGAGCGGCGAGCGATGCGATCGTCCTTGTCCAGCCGCGCGTCGAGCATGTCGGTATAGCCGGTGATGACTTGCAGCAGATTGTTGAAATCATGCGCAATCCCGCCGGTCAGCTTGCCCACGGCCTCCATCTTCTGCGCCTGGCTCAACGCCTCTTCAGCTTCCTTGCGGCGCGAAATGTCGAGTTGGCTGGCGAAGAAATAGCGAAGCTCGCCATTGGCGTCGTTGACCGGAGAAACGAACAGCGCGTTCCAGAAAGTCGATCCGTTCTTGCGGTAATTGAGGATCTCGACCGCCACGTCCTCCCGTCGGCGAATCCCCTCGCGAACCTGGGACACAGTGTCCTGATCGGTCTCCGGCCCCTGAAGAAAGCGGCAATTACGGCCGACAATCTCTTCCTGCCGGTATCCCGTCATCTTTTCGAATGCGCGGTTGCAGAAAATGATGGGATTGTCGTCGCGGTGCGGATCGGTGACGATCATCGGCATCCGCGTGGTCTCTACCGCCGCGAAAAAAATGTCGTGCCGTTCGTCCGCCTCGATCGCGGCGTTCGACACCTCCCCCCGCAATCGGGCATAGAGCGCGTCGCTATCGCCGGGAAGGTCGCGACCATCGTTCATGCCGCCAAAAACCCAATGGCTCGAGACAAGTTCCCATTACCCACGCGAACCATTACCGCTTTGTCAGGCGCTCGACTTCGCGCTGGACGATTCGTTCAACGATCTCCGGCAGATGCGCATCGAGCCAGTCGCTGAGCATCGGGCGCAGCATGTCGCGCACCAGCCCCTCAAGCGTGTCCGTTCCCGAAACCGGTGGCCGCACGATCAGTTTCGACAGTGCATCGAGCGATCCGCGAGTCGCCTGAGCGGCGCGTTCGGACAGGATCGCCTCGTCCGATCGCGCGTGGGAGGGCGCGGGTTCGTTCAGCGGTTCGGGGTCGGACTGGGGCGTGGTTTCGGCCTCGGATGAAGGAGCGATTGCCGCCTCGGGTTCGACCGGTCCGGGTTCGTCGGCATAAGTAGCGAGTTCGAGCACCGCCTCGTCGCTGTCCGCGTCTTCGTCACGGGCCGAAAGCTCCGGCGCGGGCACGCGCGGGCGGCGCGGGCGCTGTCCCACATCGCCTTCTTCGGCGATGATGCGTTTGATCGACGAGAGGATGTCCTCCATCGATCGTTCGGAGCTGATATCCCCCATATCCGGCACCCTGTCGCCCGATGGTCTTAACAAGCGGCCGGTTTCGGTCAGAAGGCGGGCGCTGTCAACCGCGCCGGGATCAATCGCCGATCGGCGTTTCCGGCGGGCGGGCGATCGTCGACGGATCGGGCTGGTTGATGACGGTCGCGTTCTGCGCGGGCGTGGCGATGGTCGGCGTGCTGACCGACACCGGCTCGGGATCGTCCGCCCAGTCCGAAATCCGCCCGCGCACGCGGTTGTAATTGACCGTCGGATCGTAAAGCGGCCCGCCGTCGAGGCCCAGGTCGCGCGCCTCCGCCTGCCCCATCGCCGCAAGCAGCGCGAAGCCGGCGACATAGGCATCGCGCTGCGCCGCAACCAGCGTCACCTGAGCGTTAAGCAATTCGCGTTCGGCATCGAGGATGTCGAGAATGGTGCGGGTGCCGACGCTGTTTTCGGCGCGCACACCCTCCAGCGACAGGCGGTTGGCATCGACCGCGACTTGCGCGGTTTCGATCACGCGCTGCGACGATTGCCACACCGCGAATGCCGAGCGCGTCTGCGCGACGACGCCGCGTTCGACTTCGGTCGCGATCTCCAGCGTCTGCGAGCGGCGTGCCTGCGCCTGACGCACGCGGGCGGCGGGCAGCCCGCCCTGGAACAGTGGCATCGACAGCGACAGCCCGGCCTGAGCCGAGCTACTGTCCTGGCGAATATCGACGCCGGTGCCCGATCCCAAAGAGCCGAGAAAATTATTGTAATCGCCGCCGACAAATGCCGACACGCGCGGCAGTCGCGCGGCGCGGGCGACATCGATATCGTAATCGCTCGCCTCTGCCGCCAGCCGGATCGAATCGAGATTGGGATTCTGGTCGAGCGCGACGCGCGTCGCATCCTCGACCGCGACGGGCAGCCCCGGCAGCGGCGGCGGCGGCGCGAGCACGCCGGGCGCCTCGCCGACGATGCGGATATAGTTTTCGCGCGTCGAGATCAGCTGCGCTTCCGCGCTGCGCAACTGGCCTTCCGAAATCGCCAGCCGCGCTTCGGACTGGGCAACGTCGGTGCGGGTCAGGTCGCCCAGCTCGAACCGGTCGCGCGACGCCTGAAGATTGACGCCCAGCGCACGGACATTCTGCTGGTTGAGCGCAACGATCGCCTCGTCCCGGATCACGTCCATATAGGCCGCGACGACATTCGTGAACGTCTGCGCTTCGACGCTCCGCAAATCCGCGCGGCCCACACGAACGCGGGTTTCCGCCGCACGCACCGAATTGCGCACCGCGCCGCCCGAATAGATCGGCACCGACAGATCGACGCCCGCCGTCACCTGGCGCGCGGGGTTGCCGAAGCTGTTCTGACCCGATCCGTTCGACGAATTGTGAAGGTTTTCCAGATAGGTCGCCGAACTCGTCACCTGCGGCAGCCCGGCCGAGCGTGCGATCGGCACGTTTTCGTCATTGGCACGCAGGTTGGCGCGCTCCGCCGCCAGCGTCGGATTGGTGCGATAGGCGGTCGCCAGCGCCTGTCCCAGCGTGCTTTGTCCGATGGTCGTGACCGGTTGCGGCGCAGGGCGCGTCGGCAGCGGCTGAACCGTCTGCGCGGCGGAGATCATCGGCGCGGACAGTGCGACGATGCTCGCGCTCAGGATCAACAGCCGACAACGCATAAGGAAAGTTCCTTGGCTCAAAACTGAAACGAACGAGGCTTGTCGAAGCCGGGCAGGACCGCACAATCGATATCGACGAAATCGAACAGGCCGAACCCGCCGGCGGTCCGCCGCCCCGCCGCCAGCCGCGTGACGCCGCGATCGACCAGGCCGGTGACGATTCGCGCACCGTCCTTGGCCTGTTCGACCAGCGCATCGGGCAACGCCTCGACCGCGCCGTCGATCATAAGCACGTCAAACGGGTCATGGTCGGGCGCGCCATCGGACAGCTTGCCTTCGACCACCTCGACATTGCGCAACCCGGCCAGCGCCGCGCGCGCATCGGCGGCAAGCGGCGCTTCCTCGACCGCGACGACGCTGTGCGCCAGTCCCGACAGGAGCGCAGCCGCGTAACCGCCCGCCGCCCCGATCAGCAGCACCCGGTCGCCCGGCTCGATCCCCGCCTCGTTCAGCAACCGCGCGGTCGCGAGCGGCGTGTTGTGCATCCGCCTGCCGCCCAGCGGCAATTGCGTGTCACGATAAACGAGCGATTTGACCGCATCCGGCACGAAATCCTCGCGCGGCACGCGGGCCATCGCCTCGATCAGGCGCCGGTCGTCCACGCCGCTGGTGCGCAGCTGGCTGACCACCATCGCATCGCGCATGGTCGCGAACGGGGCGGCGGGCCGGGTGGAATCGGTGGCAGTGCTCATCATCGACAACCCCTGTCGCATAACTGTGTTAGTATTGCAATACACATTGCGGATTAGTGCTTGTATCCGCGCGGCTCTTCCGCGCCAAGCCGGTCTGTCCGCCTTTTATCGCTTTCCGGGAGTTGACACCGGCCCCTCGCCTGCCCCATCTGCGCCGCTCTCGGCCCGATGGCGGAGTGGTGACGCAGCGGATTGCAAATCCGTGCACGCCGGTTCGATTCCGGCTCGGGCCTCCAAATCCACTCCCCGCCCCCTTCCTGCTCTTTGGTTCGGCCGTGTCGCGAGAGTTGCTCCCGGTCCTGTTCAGTCAAGTCTCGTCCGACATCGCGAACAGGTCGATTCCGGGAAGAACCGCCGCACCATGACCGGCTCTCCGGTAAGGGGATTGCCGCTGGTCAATTCGCGCGCAAAAATCGATTTGTCGCAGGCACCGCAGCGGAACCGAAATGCCAGCAACAAGCTCGCCACCACCATGATCGCATGGAGCGTCAACCACAGTGCGATCCGGTAGCCCATGGCGAAGAAAAGAACGGTCGCAACGAACGAAATGGCCGCCATCGCCCAACTTGCAAGGCTGGCCAATCGCCAATCGACCCCGTCTTTCAGCATAGCCTCAATTTATCCGCGGTTCAGCCGCTCAGCGTGCCAGGCAATATGATCGGCCATGAAGGTGGCGATGGAATAATAGCTGTGGTTGTAGCCGGGCTGCATTCGGAGCGTCAGGTCGATGCCCGCGTCCTCGCACGCCGCCTCCAGCAATTCGGGCTTCAATTGCTCGGCCAGAAACTGGTCGGCATCGCCCTGATCGACCAGCAGTTCTGCGACGCGCGCGCCATCCTCGATCATCGCGCAGGCATCGTGCCGCCGCCAGACCGCGCGATCGTCGCCCAGATAGCCGCCCAGCGCCTTCTCACCCCACGGCACCTGCGACGGCGCAACGATGGGGGCGAAGGCGGAGACGGATTTGAACCGGTCGGGATTGCGCAGGGC
The DNA here is from genome assembly GCF_054457155.1 of Sphingomonas aestuarii. Lineage (NCBI taxonomy): Bacteria > Pseudomonadati > Pseudomonadota > Alphaproteobacteria > Sphingomonadales > Sphingomonadaceae > Sphingomonas > Sphingomonas aestuarii. The sequence continues at coordinate 496,730 of NZ_JBTKVV010000001.1, forward strand.
GATGGTCAGCGCACCATGCCCGCCCATCGAATGGCCGGTGATCGCCTGACGCGTCATGTCGGCAGAGGGAAACTCCGCGGCGATCAGCGCGGGCAATTCGTCCTCGATATAGCGGCGCATCTGGAAATGCTCCGCCCAGGGTTCTTGCGTCGCATCGACGTAGAAGCCTGCCCCCTGGCCAAAATCATAGGCGTCGTCGTCGGGCACAGCGTCACCGCGTGGCGACGTGTCCGGCGCGACGAAGATCACGCCATGCTCGGCACAAGCCGCGCGAAACTCGCCCTTGTCGGTCACGTTGGCATGGGTGCAGGTCAGGCCGGACAGATACCACAGCACGGGCAGCTTCGCGCCGTCTTCGTGCGGGGGGACATAGACCGAGAAGGTCATGTCGGTGCCGGTCGCGGTCGATGCGTGGCGATAAACGCCCTGCACCCCGTCATGCGCCTTGTTGGTCGAAACCGTCTTCATGCTCATCGAAATACCACCGTCCGGTTGCCGTTCAGGAACAGGCGCCGCTCGCCCAGCGCATTCACCGCGCGCGCCAGCACCTGCGCCTCGATATCGCGACCGATGCGGATCAGGTCATCGACCGACGCGCGGTGATCGACGCGATCGACCGCTTGCTCGACAATGGGGCCTTCGTCGAGATCGCTGGTGACGAAATGGGCGGTCGCGCCGATCAGCTTTACGCCGCGCTCATGCGCCCGGTGATAGGGTCTCGCCCCCTTGAAGCCGGGCAGGAAGCTGTGATGGATGTTGATGCATTTGCCCGTCAGTCGGCCCGCAAAATCGGGCGACAGGATTTGCATGTAGCGCGCCAGCACCAGAAAATCGGCGTCCGCATCCGCCATCACCGCGTCGATTGCCGCTTCCTGCACGGCCTTGTCGCCGTCCAGCAAATGATAGGGAAGTCCGTGCCACTCGGTCAGCCCGCGCAACTTGTCGTGGTTGGACACGATCGCGACGATTTCTGCCGACAGCGCGCCCGATTGCTGGCGGTGGAGCAGATCGTTCAGGCAGTGCGAGCCCTTCGACACCGCGACGACGATGCGTGGGCGGGCATCCGCGCGCGTTAATGACCAGTCGAGTTCGAATTCCGCCGCGACGCCGCCGAGCGCCTGACGCAGCTTGTCGGCACTGGCAGGAAAGCGCGGCCCGCCGCCGGTGAAGACGACGCGCATGAAAAAGCGCCCCGTCTCCAGATCGGCATATTGCTGGCTGTCGAGGATGAAGCCGTCATGCCGTGCCAGCAGCCCGGTCACCCCCGCCACGACGCCAACCCGGTCGTGACAGGTCAGCGTCAATATCCAGCCGGCTTCGCTCACTGGGCGGGGCGGTGCATCGCGCAAACCTTGTTACCCGCCGGATCGCGCAGATAGGCGAGATAAAGGCTGCCGAACGCGTTGGAGCGGATGCCGGGCGGGTCTTCGATCGCGGTGCCGCCATTGGCGAGGCCCGCTGCGTGCCACGCATCGGCCTCTTCCTTCGACGCGGCGGCGAAGCCCACGGTGCCGCCATTGGCGTGGCAGGCGGGATTGCCGTCGATCGGTTTGGTCAACATGAAGATGCCGCCATTGTGCATGTAAAGCACGCGGCCCTTGTCGTCGGTGCGGCCGGGACGAACGCCGAGTGCGCCGAGCGTGGCGTCGTAAAATGCCTTGGACGCCTCGGTATCGTTGGCGCCGAGCATGACATGGCTGAACATTTTTTCTCTCCCTATTGTCCCTACCACCGTTCGCTTCGAGCGAAGTCGAGAAACGCATCCCGAGCGCCTGGCTCACGTTTCTCGACTTCGCTCGAAATGAACGGGGGGGACTTCAATACACCACCACCGACCGGATGCTCTCGCCCGCGTGCATCAGGTCGAAGCCCTTGTTGATCTCGTCCAGCGTCAGGACGTGGGTGATCATCGGATCGATCGCGATCTTTCCGTTCATGTACCAGTCGACGATTTTCGGCACATCGGTCCGCCCCTTCGCGCCGCCGAACGCGGTGCCTTTCCAGACCCGGCCAGTGACGAGCTGAAACGGCCGCGTCGCGATTTCCTTGCCTGCTTCGGCGACGCCGATAACGATCGATTCGCCCCAGCCGCGGTGGCAGCATTCGAGCGCGGTGCGCATCACCTCGGTATTGCCGGTGCAGTCGAAGCTGTAATCCGCGCCGCCCTCGGTCATCTCGACGATCTTGGCGACGATGTCTTCGCGGCTCATGCCCTTGGTGTTCAGGAAATGCGTCATGCCGAACTGGCGGCCCCAGTCTTCGCGGTCCGGATTGACGTCAATGCCGATGATGATCGATGCGCCCGCCAGCCGTGCGCCCTGAATGACGTTCAGGCCGATGCCGCCCAGCCCGAACACCACGACGGTTTCGCCGACCTGCACCTTGGCGGTATTCACAACCGCACCGACGCCCGTCGTCACGCCGCAGCCGATGTAGCAACTCGTCTGGAACGGCGCGTCCTCGCGGATTTTCGCGACGGCGATTTCGGGCAGCACGGTGAAGTTCGAAAAGGTCGAGCAGCCCATATAATGGAAGATCGGCTTCCCCTTGTGGCTGAACCGCGTCGTGCCGTCGGGCATCAGCCCTTTGCCTTGCGTGGCGCGGATCGCGGTGCACAAATTAGTCTTGCCCGACAGGCACGATTTACACTGGCGGCATTCGGGCGTGTAGAGCGGGATGACGTGATCGCCGACCGCGACGCTGGTGACGCCCGCGCCGACTTCGCGCACGATCCCTGCCCCTTCATGCCCCAGTATCGACGGGAAGATGCCTTCCGAATCTAGCCCGTCGAGCGTGTAGGCATCGGTATGGCAGATGCCGGTCGCCATGATTTCGACCAGCACTTCGCCTGGCCGAGGGCCTTCGAGGTCGAGTTCGACGATTTCAAGCGGGCGTTTCGCTTCGAACGCGACGGCGGCGCGGGTTTTCATGGGATGTCTCCTGTGTTGAGGGCAGCAGTCGCTGAATGGTGCGTGCCCCGTCAAGCGTTACCGCCCACCGAAACGCTCGTTTTCCTTACGCCCGCTCTCCCGTTCGTACTGAGCATGTCGAAGCACTGTCCTTGGCACCAAGAAGGACAATGTTTCGACAAGCTCAGCAAGAACGGTTTTGGGTTTATTGGTTCTCCCACCAATAGGCACCGCGCCCGCCGTTCCCCGTCTCGACCTCCCGCATGGTGGCCGCATCGTAGAGTCGCCCGCCGAGCATCACCCGCGACACGCGTTCGGTGTTGCGGATATTCTCGATCGGGTCGCCGTCGAGCACCACCAGATCGGCGAGCTTGCCGACCTCCAGCGTGCCGATGTCGCGCGCCATGCCCAGCGAACGCGCGGCTTCGCTGGTGCCGGTGGCAAGCGCCTCCAGCGGCGTCATGCCGCCGCGCACGAACGACCAGAGTTCCCAGTGCATCGCGATGCCCGCCTGCTGACCGTGACCGCCCGCCGCAACGGGCACGCCCGCCTGCATCAATTTACGGGCTTCGCGTGCCGAATCATCATCACGAAATTGCTGTCGGGCGCCTTCGTCCGCCGCGCATTGTCGGCGAGCAGCCGTGCGGGCGGGGTATGCGCTTTCAGCAGCGGCTGGGCATAGACATCGGTCGCCTGCCGCCAATAGGGGTCGCCCGCCAGACCGCCATAGGTCACGCCCAATGTCGGCGTGTAGGCGACCTTGGTCTGGCGATACATCTGCACCACATCGTCGTAGAATATCTCCAGCGGAATGTTGTGCTCCAGCGTGTTGTTGCCGTCGGCGACCAGGTTCATGTCCATGCCGTAGAGCGACCCGCCCTCGGCCACGACCTGCATATTCTCCAGCCGTGCGGCCTCCACCACCTGTTGCCGCTGTTCGCGGCGCGGCTGGTTGTAGTTCTTGACCGAATGCCCGCCCTGCGCCTTCAGGCGGCGGACATGCGCGAGCGCATCATCGAGGCTGTTGATCTCGGCATAGACGTCGGCTGCGCGCGCGCCATAGACGATCTCGCCGGTCGAAAAGATGCGAGGCGCAAGGATCAGCCCGGCCCGCTGCATTTCCGAGGCGGCAAAGATTTCGCTCGCGCGGTTCGACGGGTCGTGGATCGTCGTGGTGCCGAGCGCGAGGTTCTGGACCATCGCCCAGTTGGTCTGCGGAATCAGCTCGCCGGTTCCCGCCGGACCATGCGCATGCGCGTCGATCAGGCCCGGGATGATCGTCTTGCCCGCGAGATCGACGGTGCGTGCACCTGCGGGAATTTGGACGCTCGCACGCGGGCCGATCGCGGCGATACGGTTGTCGCGCACAACGATCACGCCGTCGTCGATCACGCCGCCGCCCTGCCCTGCCATCGTAACGATGCGCGCGCCGGTCAGCACGGTGGTCCCGCGATGGATCGCCGCATCCTGCTGCATCGCAAGCGATACACCCGATGTTGGCGCGACGAAGCCCGGTGCGCCTTCAGGCCGCGGTGCTGCCGGGAAGATCTGCGCGGTTTCGGCGGTATAGACCGTGGGCCCAAGGCTCCAGTGCAGCCGGTTCCCGTTCGATGCCCAGTGGATGTAATCGCCGCCCGAACCCGACACCTTGGTCACCGGCAGCGCCGTCGACGTCGCCGACAGTTCGACCGTCTGGTTGCCGGGCATCAATGGCACGACGAACGCTTCGTAATTCTGGCGAAACGCTACATATTCGCCGGTCGGCGACACGACATAATCCGTGACGAGTTCGCCCGCTGCATGGACGCGCTTCGCCTCGCCAGTCAGGTTCGTGCTGACCAGCTGGCGCTTGCCCGCATCCTGACCGATCATGAACACGCGGTCGCTGTCGCGACCGAAATGCGGCGCGCCCATGCCGCGCGCGACCATTTCTGGCGCGCCACCCGACGCTGCGACGCGATACACGCCGGGGTCTTCGGACCAGCGCGGGCTGGTCAGGTTGCCGCCCGCATTGCGCTCGAACACGATGGTCCGACCGTCGGGCGAGAAATGCGGCCGCGCATAATGGCCGGGCCGCGTCGTCACGTCACGCGCGTTGCCGCCGCCCGCCGCCACGGTGCGGATAGTGCCCAGCCCGGTATCGGTCCAGCCGACGAACACGATCTGCCGCCCGTCGCGCGACCAGCTGGGGAACAGTTCGAACCCATCACCGGCGCGCGTCAGTCGCCGGGCCGCGCCGCCACCCATCGGCTTGACGTACAGCTTTCCCAGGCTTTCGAACACGACCTGACGTCCGTCGGGCGAGACGCTGGCGAAACGCGGCATTTTCGTCGTGAATTGCTCCGGCGCGACCTCCACCGCGAATTGCGGCGGATCGATCACGTCGCGGGTGTCGTCGATGGTGAAGGGAATCTCGCGCGCGTTCGCCCCGTCGGCATCGACGCGGTTGATCTTGCCCTTGGCCCAGAACACGATCGAGCGGCTGTCGGGTGTCCAGCCCATGTTCGGATAGACGCCGGTCACCGCCCAGGTTTCCTGAACGTCCTGATCGAGATCGTCGTAGATCTTGCGCTCGACGCCCGATTCCAAGTCCTTGACATAGAGCTTCGACCGCGTCGCCTCGCGCCGGACGAACGCGATCTTCTTGCCATCGGGCGAAGGCTGCGGACGCACCGATCCGCCGAGCCCCGTCACCGCCTTGGTGACTTCCCCGGTGCCGAGGTCATAGCGTTCGATATCGAACAGCCCGGTGTTTGAATCCTGAGCATATTCGAAGATCGGACCCGGCGTGACGTTGCGCGTGTAGTAAACGCTGTTGCCGTCGGGCGCGTAAACCGGCTCGCCCAGTTCCTTCTGATGCTGTTCGTTGGGCCGCTTGACCAGCAGCACGCCCGCGCCGCCCGAGACGTGATACATCCACACCTCGCCGGTGCCGAGCGAGCGGCCGGTCGTGAAATGCTTCTTTGCGACGATGTAGCGTCCGTCCGGCGACCAGCTCGGCTGGTTCAAGAGGCGGAAATCCTCTTTCGTCACCTGACGCTTGTCCGACCCATCGACGTTCATCACCCAGATATTGTCGCCGCCCCCGCGGTCCGAGGTGAAGGCGATGCGGCGACCGTCAGGCGAAAAGCGCGGATGGACTTCCCAGGCCAGCCCTTCGGAAATCCGTGTCGGCGTGCCGCCCGAAATCGGCAAGGTGTAGATATCGCCGAGCAGCGTGAACGCGATCGTCCGCCCGTCAGGCGATACGTCGACATCCATCCAGCTGCCTTCCGACACGCGGATCGGCACCTGGCGAATCGGCGCGCCGGTCGGGCGATTGACGTCCCATTTGGCGGCCTTGGCCGGAGTGGTCGCGGCGGCCTGTGCCGGCTGAGCGGCAGGCGCGACGGCAACGGCGGGCGCGGGCTGGGGCAATGGCTGGGGTTCTTCGCCTTCGCGCAGCGTCTCGTCCTCGGGTGCTTCGGTCGCCTCTACCGGCGGGGCGGGCTGTGGTGCGACCTGCGCCTGCACATCGGCAGCGGCAAGCGCGGTAAGCGAGACGAGCGCAAGCGCGAGCGATTTCATGGAGTTCCCCTTGTTCAATCTCTGGTTGATTGGGCGCGACTATTGCGGCGCGAAGCGCCAAGCGCAATGCGGGAACGATTGCCGACCCCGCGCTTTGTCGCGTATCAGACGGCTAAGACAGTCGCGGGGGAACGGAATTATATGCAGGAACAGGACAGGGGCTGGCTGAGCCCGAGTGCCGCCACCTTTGCGGGCCGCGTCGTCATCCTGATCGCGCTGGTCGGTGTCGCGGCGCTGTTGCTTCAGTTGACCGGCCTGTTCCTGCTGCTGTTCGCCGCGATCGTTCTGGCCGTGGTGTTCGACGCGATGGCGCGTCTGATCCGCCGGATCACCCGCCTGCCGCGCGGCTGGTCGCTGACGCTCGGCATCCTGTTGCTGCTCGGCGCCTTCGCAGGCGTCTTCGTGCTGTTCGGCACGCAATTGGCGCAGGAGTTCGAAACGATCCGCGAGCAATTCCCCAAAGCGCTTGCCGCGATCGAAGCCCAGCTCAACACCTGGGGCCTGGGCGAGCGGCTGCGCAGCGTGATCTCCAGCGGCACCAGCGACCTGTCCTCGATCGTCGGACGCGCAGGCGGCTATGTCGTGTCGGTGGGCAGCGGATTGGCGGATTTCGCACTGGTGCTGGTCGGTGCGATCTTCCTCGCGACGCAACCCGACGTCTATCGTCGCGGCTTCCTCTATCTGATCCCCGAACGCGCCGAGCCGACGGCGGAAAAGGCGATGGACGATGCGACCGCCGCGCTGCGCGGCTGGATGGTGGGGCAACTCATGTCGATGTCGGTGGTCGCCGCGCTCACCTGGGTCGGACTGTTGCTGCTCGGCGTGCCTGCGGCCGGTGGCCTGGGCCTGATCGCCGGCTTGCTCGACATCATTCCGTTCGTCGGCCCGATCATCGCCGCCGTTCCCGCCGTGATCCTGGCCTTTACCGTATCGCCGATGACCGCGGTTTGGACGATCGGCCTGTTCCTGCTGGTCCAGCAGATTCAGGGCAACATCCTGCAACCGCTGATCCAGAAGCACGCGGTCGACGTTCCGCCTGCCGTCCTGCTGTTCGCGGTCGTCGGCGCTGGCACGCTGTTCGGATTCCTGGGCGTGCTGCTCGCCGCGCCGATCACGGTCGTCACCTTCGTGCTGATCCAGCGGGTTTACGTGAAGACCATCCTGGGCAAGCCCATCCGCATCGCGGTCGAGGACGATCTGGTCGAGGAAAAGATCGGCTAGCGACAAAGCCGGGCAGGATCAGATCGAACGCATCTGATCGATCAGTTCCTTTGTTTCGCGTGCAATCGTATCGGCGCTGATGTGCAGGCGCTCGGCGGACACCCGCATCGTCAACGCACGTTCGGCTGCCGTTCGCGCATTTGCCGCGATGGCTCCTGCATCCCGATCGACGCCCGATGCCGCCTGCGCAGCCTCCCCCACATTGGCGGCGATTGACCGGGTAAGCGCCTCCTGATCGGCGACTGCTGCTTCGATGGCGACCGAGCGTTGATCAATCCGGGCGATCGCCGTTTCCACCGCGCGATGCGCCAGACGCACCTCACCGACCGCCTCTGTGATATCGGCGACATGCCCGTCGACACGCGACGCGGCGGCCGATGTCTGGTGCGACAGCAGCTTGATCTCGTTCGCCACGACGGCGAAACCGCGCCCGGCCTCGCCCGATCGCGCCGCTTCGATCCCGGCATTGAGGGCGAGCAGACTGACCTTGCTCGCAATCTCGCCGATTACCGCAATGACGTGATCGACCGAGGCGACCGAACGTTCCAGATCGTCGGTCCGACGGCTGCCTTCGGCCACCAGCGACACGGTTGTCTCGACCAGATCGCGCGCATCGCCGCTGCTACGGCGAACCTGCTCCAGCGACGCGACAAGTCCCCGGCTTTGCTCCTCGATCGCCGATAGGTTTTCACTGCCTTGCGTGACCGCCGCCGCTACGGCACCGGCATGGGCACCGGTGCGGACCGATCGCTCGGCGGTGGTCGCGGCATTTTCATGAACCGTGCGCGCCAGTTCGGTCATGTCCGCCAACAGGGTCTCGACATGGCGTTCGAAGGTTTCGGTGGCAGCCGCGATCCTTCGGCTGCGTTCCAACTGTCTCCTGGCGCGCGCGACTTCATGCTCGGCTGCCAGATTGACGAGCCGCCGGTTGGTTATCACCGCGACCAGTTTCCCCCGCTCGGTCAGGATCATCCCTTCGGACCCTTGCGCCGTTCGATAGATATCGATCAGGCGCGGCACCGAATGGCTGATTTCGGCAATCGGCATCGGCAGGATGAACGCGCCCAGATTGCCGCCGAAGCTGGGGTTGCGAAGCAGCGCGTGACCGAATGGATTGAGCAGCAACTGCCGCACATCGCGATCGAACACGCCACCCAGGGGGCGATCGTCGGCATCGACCACAGGCAACACGCGCATGTCCGGCTGGTTACGAAACATTTCCATCACGTCGCCGAACGGCGCGTCGTGGCGAACGCGCTGCGGACGACGTTCCTCGGGCGTGAGCCACGCCGGCGAAGCCGATTGCCGATCGGCAGAATCAGGAAGAGCGACCATGCAAGGCGGCTAACCCGCCGCTGGTAAATTTCACCTTAGGATTTGATGACAGATCGATGACAAATGGCGGTTTTCTGCGCCTTTCAGACGCGGGCCAGCAGAGCCCTCGCCTGTTTCAGATGCGGGGCGTCGATCATCCGGCCATCCAGTTGCAGCGCGCCCGCATTCGGGTTCGCGGCAAATGCATCGACCACCGCGCGCGCGTGTGCGATTGCGGTTTCGTCCGGCGTGAAAGCCGCGTTGATCGCGACGACCTGTGCCGGGTGAATCGCCATCATGCCGCTGAACCCGTCGCGATTGCCCCGCGCGGCATAGGCGGCCAGGCCGTCCAGATCCCTGATGTCGGGATAGACGGTTTCGATCGCGGGCACGCCCGCAGCATGGGCACCGAACAGGGTGAGCGCACGGACGACCCGGTAGGGATCGGTATAGCCGCCATCCTCCTCACGGCTCGATACGGCGCCGATCGCGGCGGGCAGGTCTTCGGCGCCCCAGGTCAGCCCGCACAAGCGGTCCGCGACCGACCCGTAATCGCCGAGCGCGAACACCGCGCGCGGGGTTTCGGTCGCGACCGGCAGGATCGGCACATCGCCCAGCATCGCCGCCGCGCGCTCGATATCGGTCGCGCCTTCCGCCTTGGGCAGCACCGCGCCATCCGCCTGGCGCGCGATGTCGCAGTCGCCGGCATTCCATTCGCTGCCCAGCGGATTGACGCGGACGAAGATGTGCGCGTCGTGCTTGCGTTGTAGAAACGCCGCCACCGCCGCGCGCGCTTCGGGCTTCTTCGTGGGCACCACCGAATCCTCGAGATCGAGGATCAGCGCATCCGCCCCCGACGCCAGCGCCTTGTCGAACCGCTCCGGTCGGTCGCCGGGCACGAACAGCAGCGAGCGCAGCCGCATCATGCCGCCGTTCGCTTGAGCAAAGCGGTGCGGAGACACTCGCACACCACCTCGTCGCGCTGGTTGATCAGGCGGTGGCGAAAGGTGACGAGTCCCGCCTCGGGCCGCGACTTGCTGTCGCGCAATTCGACGACTTCACTCGTCGCGCGCATCGTGTCGCCGATGAACACCGGCTTCGGCATCACCACCTTGTCGTATCCCAGATTGGCGACGAGCGTGCCGAGCGTCGTGTCGCCCACCGACAGCCCGACCATCAGCGCGAAGGTAAAGGTGCCGTTGACGAGGATCTGCCCGAACTCGCTCATCCGCGCGGCTTCGGCGTCGAGGTGCAGCGGCTGCGGATTATGCGTCATGGCGGAGAACAATAGATTGTCGGTCTCGGTCACCGTGCGGCGCAGATCGTGTGCGATCGTGTCGCCGACCCGCCATTCGTCATAATGCTTACCGGCCATATGCCACCCCAAGTCCGTACGTTTCGAACGAAGTCGAGAAACCTGTTCCAGCCGCTGCGTTTCTCGACTTCGCTCGAAACGAACGGGAGTGAGAGGGTTATTCCGCCCGCTCGACCATCGCCAGCAGCGCACCTTCGCTGACCTGCCCGCCAATGCTCGCATTCAACTCCGCCACGACTCCGTCGAACGGTGCCGTCAGCGAATGCTCCATCTTCATCGCCTCGAGCGTCAGCAATTTCTGCCCCGCGACCACGGCATCACCCGCGGCGACCTCGACCGCGATCACCTTGCCCGGCATCGGCGACAGGATCGCGCCGTCGGATGCGCCGCCACCCCCTGCGCCGTCGGTGCGGGCGAGCACGATCGCAAAGGTCTGGCCGCCCTCGTCAAGCCGCACCTGATCGCCGTCGCTACGCACCCAAGCGCCCTCGTCGTCCGAGGGCTCCACCTCGTGCGTTTGCCCGGCAACCGACACCCGCACGCGGCGGACCGGGTCGGCGTTCAGTCGAAATCCGCCAACCGCGGGGTGCGACGCGAACGCTTCCGCAAACTGTGCCGCCGCCGCCGCCAGCGCGAAGCGCGACGGCTGTGCATCGGGCATCAGCGCCTCGCCGCGTCGTTCGATCAGGCCGGTGTCGATGCGCGCGCTGACGAAATCGTCGTCCGCCAGCGCCTTCAGCAGGAACGCGCCGTTCGTCTTGACCGGCCACACGATGCTCGATGCCACCGCGTCGGCCAGCAAGTCGATCGTTTCGGCGCGGTCGGGCGAATGCGCGATCAGCTTGGCGATCATCGGGTCGTAATGCGGCGTGACCTCGCCGCCCTCCTCTACGCCCGTATCGACGCGGATGCCGTGGTCGGCGAGATAGCACTCGGTCAGCGGCCCGGTGCTTGGGAGAAACCCCTTCGCCGGGTCTTCGGCATAAAGCCGCGCTTCCATCGCCCAACCGTCGATCGCCAGTTCGTCCTGCCGCTTGGGGATCGGTTCTCCGCTCGCGACCCGCAACTGCCATTCGACCAGATCGACGCCGGTGATTTCCTCGGTCACCGGATGTTCGACCTGAAGCCGGGTGTTCATTTCCATGAACCAGATGCGGTCGGCGCGAAGGCCTTCGGACGCGTCGGCGATGAACTCGATCGTGCCCGCGCCGACATAATCGACCGCCTGCGCCGCGCGCACGGCAGCAGCGCAGATGCTCTTGCGCGTCGCCTCGTCCATACCCGGTGCAGGCGCTTCCTCGATCACCTTCTGGTGGCGGCGCTGGAGCGAACAGTCGCGTTCGAACAGGTGGACGACATTGCCATGCTTGTCGCCGAACACCTGCACTTCGATATGGCGCGGCGACAGGATGTATTTCTCGATCAGCACGCGATTGTCGCCGAACGACGATGCCGCTTCGCGCTGGCACGACAGCAGCATGTCGAGGAAATCGGACGCAGCGTCGACGCGCCGCATCCCCTTGCCGCCGCCGCCCGCGACCGCCTTGATCAGCACGGGATAGCCGATCGCGTCGGCTTCGCTGCGCAACCGCTCAGGCGATTGGTCCTCGCCCAGATAGCCCGGCGTCACCGGCACGCCCGCCGCGATCATCCGCTCCTTGGCGGCGTCCTTCAGCCCCATCGCCCGGATGCTGTCGGGATTGGGGCCGACCCAGATCAGCCCGGCGTCGATCACCGCCTGCGCGAAATCCGCGTTCTCGGACAGGAAGCCATAACCGGGATGGATCGCCTCCGCGCCGGTCGCCTTGGCCGCCGCGATGATCTTGTCACCGACCAGATAGCTTTCGCGCGCGGGCGAAGGCCCGATATGCACCGCCTCGTCCGCCTGACGCACATGCAACGCCTGCGCATCCGCATCCGAATAGACCGCGACGGTGCGAACGCCCATCTCCCGCGCAGTGCGGATGATGCGGCAAGCGATCTCGCCGCGATTGGCGATGAGGAGGGAGGTAATCATTTACTTCACGACCTTCGAGCCAAGAGCAACCCATCGCATCAATCTCAGAACTGCGCCGATCGCAATCGGACCAATCAAGAGAAAAAATATCGACCAATTACGTTTTGAGTCTGATTCGTTCTTAAGTTCTCTTAGCTCGTCAAGTCGGCCCTCAGTTTCATCTGCGGCGCCTGCGTATGACCCAACGCCTCGACTCTCAAAGAAGTTTTCTGCCCACGCATCCGCGCGAACGTCCTCGTACCGATTAGTCATCAAATTGGCTTCGGACCATGCATCCCAAGCCGAAAGACCGAATACAACTAGCCATAACGCGGAGAGGACGAGCCAGATTCTCGAAAACAAACCTAAGTTGTTCATATTAATGTCCATCACATCCGGAACACGCCGAACGCCGGGCGCTCGGGGATCGGCGCGTTGAGCGTTGCGGCGAATGCCAGTCCCAATACGTCGCGGGTCTGGGCCGGATCGATGATGCCGTCATCCCACAGCCGCGCGGTGGCGTGCCAGGGGTTGCCCTCATCCTCATATTTCTGGCGGACGGGAGCCTTGAACGCTTCGGTCTGCGCCTCATCCCAAGTCTCTGCATCGCGGTGGACCGTCGCCAGCACACTCGCCGCCTGCTCCCCGCCCATTACGCTGATCCGGCTGTTGGGCCAGGTGAACAGGAAGCGCGGGTCGTATGCCCGCCCACACATGCCGTAATTGCCCGCGCCGAAACTGCCGCCGATCAGCACCGTGATCTTGGGCACGGTCGCCGTGGCGACGGCGGTGACGAGCTTCGCGCCGTGCTTCGCGATCCCCTCCGCCTCATATTTGCCGCCGACCATGAAGCCCGAGATGTTCTGGAGGAACAGCAGCGGAATGCGCCGCTGGCACGCCAGCTCGATGAAATGCGCGCCCTTCTGCGCGCTTTCGCTGAACAGCACGCCGTTATTGGCGATGATCCCGACCGGCATCCCCCAGAGATGCGCGAAACCGCACACCAGCGTGGTGCCGTACAGCGCCTTGAACTCGTGAAACTCGGAGCCATCGACCAGCCGCGCGATCACCTCGCGCACGTCATAGGGCGCGCGCACGTCCTGCGGGATGAGGCCGTAGAGTTCCTCGCTCGCATATTTCGGTGCGCGCGGGTCTTTCAGCGCCAGATCGACCGCACGATCGGCGGGCAAATGGCTGACGATATCGCGCACGATGGTCAGCGCATGTTCGTCGTTTTCGGCGACGTGATCGACCACGCCTGACTTGCGCCCGTGCAGGTCGCCGCCGCCCAGATCCTCGGCAGTGATGACCTCGCCCGTGGCCGCCTTCACCAGCGGCGGACCGGCGAGGAAGATCGTCCCCTGATTGCGGACGATCACCGTCTCATCCGACATGGCGGGGACATAGGCGCCGCCCGCGGTGCAGCTCCCCATTACGCAGGCGATTTGCGGAATGCCCTTGGCGGACATGTTTGCCTGATTGAAGAAAATCCGCCCAAAATGGTCGCGGTCGGGAAACACTTCTGCCTGATGTGGCAGGTTCGCGCCGCCGCTGTCGACCAGATAGATGCACGGCAACCGATTGGCCGTGGCAATCTCCTGCGCGCGGAGATGCTTCTTTACCGTCATCGGGTAATAGGTGCCGCCCTTTACCGTGGCGTCATTGCAGACGATCATCACCTGCCGCCCCGACACGCGCCCGATCCCGGCGATCAAACCCGCGCCCGGCACCTCGCCGCCATACATATCGCACGCGGCAAGCTGACCAATCTCCAGAAACGGCGAACCGGGATCGAGCAGCCGCTCGACCCGCTCGCGCGGCAGTAATTTGCCGCGCGCGACATGCTTCTCGCGCGCCTTTTCGCTGCCGCCTAACGCGGCCTGCGCGACATCGCCGCGCAGCCGCTGCGCCAGCGAGCGATTATGCGCGGCATTGGCGCGGAAATCGTCGCTGTCGGGTGCAACCTTGCTCTGGAGAACCGGCGCGCTCACCCCGCCGCCCCGATCAGTTCGCGGCCGATCAGCATACGGCGGACTTCGTTGGTGCCGGCGCCGATGTCGAGCAGCTTGGCGTCGCGCAGGAACCGTTCGACCGGCCAGTCCTTGGTATAACCCGCCCCGCCCAGCGCCTGGATGGCCTCGCCCGCCACCTTGAACGCGTTTTCGCTGGCCAGCAGGATCGCGCCCGCGGCATCGAACCGTGTCGTCCGGCCTGCGTCGCACGACTTTGCCACCGCATAGACATAGGCGCGCGCCGAATTGAGCGCGACATACATGTCGGCGATCTTGGCCTGCATCAGTTGAAACCCGCCGATCGGCTGGCCGAACTGCTTGCGCTCGCGGACATAGGGCAGCACCACGTCGAGGCACGCCTGCATGATGCCGAGCTGGATGCCCGCCAGCACGGTGCGCTCGTAATCAAGCCCCGACATCAGCACGCCGACGCCGCCATTCACCGGCCCCATGACGTTCTCCTCCGGCACGAAGCAATCGTCGAACACCAGCTCTGCCGTCGGCGAACCGCGCATCCCCATCTTGTCGATCTTCTGACCGATCGAGAATCCCTTGAACGACTTTTCGATCAGGAAAGTGGTGATGCCGCGCGAACCCTCGCCGGTCTTGGCATAGACGACCAGCACATCGGCATAGGCGGCGTTTGTGATCCAGAATTTGGTGCCGTTCAGGACATAGCCGCCGTCTGCGGCTTCGGCGCGCAGCTTCATGCCGACGACATCGGACCCCGCCCCCGCCTCCGACATCGCCAGGCTGCCGACATGCTCGCCCGAAATCAGCTTGGGCAGGTATTTCGCCTTTTGCTCGGGCGATGCCCAGCGCGCGATCTGGTTGACGCACAGGTTCGAATGCGCGCCATAGGACAGCCCGATCGAGGCGGAAGCACGGCTGACTTCCTCGCACGCGATCACATGCTCGAGATAACCGAGCCCCAGCCCGCCATCGGCCTCCGCCACGGTAATCCCGTGCAGGCCCAGTTCCCCCATCTGGGTCCACAGATCGTCGCGCGGGAACCAGTCTTCGGCATCGATCTTCGCGGCGAGCGGCGCGATCTTGTCGGCGGCGAAGCGCCGCGTCACGTCGCGAATCATGTCCGCATTGTCGCCCAACGCGAAATCGAAATCGTGCATGTGTCTCTCCTTGCCGCGGGCTTCTAATCGAAATTCCGCATTTTTGAAGAACTGTTTACGAACGCACGACACCGCACCGAACGATCCAGCATGGGCGCGCGCTTTTACGATTCTTAGGATTTTGGCGCTAATCCGCCAAAGGATGCAGCAACGCGTGTTTCCCTGGGACAGCAAACCGTGACCGCGATCGACCGGATCACCACGATCGGCGCGCGCCGGACGAGCGCGGTCGACGTCGATCTCTACGCCGGGTTCCCCGCAGCGATCGACGCGCTGGCGGCGCGCGCGAATGACGGCCAGCAATTCCTGCGCGCCGCCTGGTTCGCGGCGGCGGCGACCGAGGGTGGGTCGACGCTGGTCGGGCGCAGGCTAGACGGATCGCCCATCGCCGCGATCCCGATCGCCCCGGTCGGACCGATGATGATCGGCCTCGGCAACGTACCGGGCAGCTATTGGCCATTCCGTTCGGCCGTCGTGGCAGCGGACGCAAGCTGGTCCGAACTCGCGGCGATGCTGGCCCATGCCGGTGCCCGCGCGTCGCTGTCGCCGATGTGGCGGATGGGGCCGGTCTATGCCGACCAACCGGCGACGGTGGCACTGGTCCGCGCGGCGAAACGCGCGCGCTGGACGGTCCTGACCCGCAGCGCCGGACGCAGCTTCACGCTCGATCTGACGAAGCCGGACTGGCCGCGCAAATCGACGCTGAAACGGCTGAGCGGATACCGCCGCAAGCTGGAGGCGCTGGGCGAGGTCCGGCTGGAAACGGCGCGTGGTACGGGCTGGACGACCAGCGTGTTCCAGTCACTTGCCGAAATCGAAGCTGCGAGCTGGGTCGGCACCGGCACCGACGGCAGCGGCGCGAAATTCCTGCGCGCCGACCAACGGGACATCTGGCAGCGGGTGGTGGCCGATCCGGTACTCGCGGACGCACTCTCGGCGACGATCCTGTGGCTGGACGAAAAGCCCATCGCGTTCAGCTTCGACCTGGTCTCCGGCGACCGCCAATATGCCATCGCATCGAGCTTCGACGCCGCATTCGGTGACTACCGCGTGGGCAAGATCGTGACCTATCACCAGCTTGCCGACGCCCGCGCAGCCGGCATCGCGCACGTCGATTTCGGCACCGGCGACAGCGGCTACAAGCGCGAGATCGGCGCCGAGCCGTCTTCCGAAATCCACGATTATCTGTTCGTCCGCAACCGCTCCGCCGCCGCATTGCTGCGCCTGAAATGGGAAAGCGGACAGCGCGCCGACACCGACGACGATTCGCCCCACGAACCCTGGAACAACGAACTGATCGCGGCGGCGGCCGAAGGCGCGAGGAAGCGCGACCCCGTCGGCAATCTCGAACAGATCTTGCTGGCCGGCATGATCGCCGCGACCTCGATCGCGCTGGTCGAATGACGATCCAGACGCCCATCGAGGCCGCGCCCGAGGACCGCGCGAGCGGCCTGATCGCGCGCGTGCGGTCGGCGGTATTCTGGCGATCGGGCAGCCAGTTTGCGGCGCAGCTTGTGATGTGGGCATCGACTTTCCTCGTCATCCGCCTGCTGGAGCCCGAAGATTACGGCCTGTTCGCGATGACTCAGGTCGTGCTGGTGCTCCTCAACCTGATGAACGGCTGGGGCTTTGCCTCGGCCCTGGTGCGCGACGAAGCCTGCACCCACCACCAGCAGCGCCAGGTGTTCGGGATGCTGGTGCTGCTCAATTTCAGT
Source organism: Sphingomonas aestuarii (assembly GCF_054457155.1). Classification (NCBI taxonomy): domain Bacteria; kingdom Pseudomonadati; phylum Pseudomonadota; class Alphaproteobacteria; order Sphingomonadales; family Sphingomonadaceae; genus Sphingomonas; species Sphingomonas aestuarii. The sequence goes on from NZ_JBTKVV010000001.1 coordinate 513,909, forward strand.
CTGGGTGCCGCGCAATTCCTGCTCGCCCCGCTGGCGGCCGATTATTTCGACGAACCGGTGGTGGCGACGCTGCTCAGGGTGCAGGCGATCCTCTACATCGCCAACCCGTTCATGGCCTTGTCCAGCGCGCTGCTCGCTCGGCGGATGGATTTCAAGCGGCAGGCTCAGGTGCGGATGGTGTCGGCGACGCTGAGCGCGCTCACCGCCTTCGCCTGCGCATCGACCGGCTGGGGCGTGTGGACTTTGGTCGCCGCCCCTGCGGTTTATTTCTTTGCCGAGGGAATCGGGATGAGCTGGGCGGCACGCGCCTGGATGTGGCCCAGCTTCGATTTTCGCGGGTCCACTCATCTGTTCCGCTTCGGCGGGGCAATGATGCTCGTCCAGTTTTTCTGGTTCGTGCAGAGCCAGTCGGACGTGTTCATCGGCGGGCGGTATCTCTCGGCGCACGATCTCGGCATCTACACCACCGCCTTGTTCCTCACCCAGATCCTCGCGTCCAAATTCGTGCCTGCGCTGAACGAGGTTGCGTTTGCGGCATACGCGCAGATTCAGGACGACCGGGCGATGCTGGCGCAGGGCTTCATCAAGACGGTGCGGTTGATCCTGCTGGTCACCATGCCCGCCTATGTCGGCATGGCCGCGACCGCAGAACCTATGGTGCTGACGTTCCTGGGCGAGAAATGGGTGGAGACGGCGGCGATCATCCCGATCCTGGCGCTCGCCATGCCGTTCCTGACGCTGCAAATTCTGTTCGCGCCTGCGACCAATGCGCTGGGCAAGCCGGGGATTGCGCTCGGCAATTCGATCGCGGGGGGGTTGCTGCTGCCGGTGTCGTTCGCCGTGGGAATCGCGTGGGGAATTGCCGGACTGTCGATGGCGTGGATGACGGGGATGGCGGCGTTGACATTGGTGACGGCGATCCGGTCGATGCCGGTGATCGGAGCATCGTGGCGAGTCTTGGGGGCGGCGGTCGCGCCGGGGGGGCTGGCGGCACTGGCGATGGGGTTGGTGGTGGTCGGGGTGGACGAACTATTACCGGTGCTTTCCCCCCTGCTGCACCTGCTGGTGCTCGCGAGCGCGGGCGCGGTCGCTTATGCCGCACTGCTCTGGCTGTTCGCGCGCAATACCGTGACCGAGGCCTGGCTGCTCCTTCGCAATCGCTAACCGCAGTCGTCATTGCGAGCGCAGCGAAGCAATCCAGGGTCCCGCAACTGGATTGCTTCGCTGCGCTCGCAATGACGGCAGGATAAAGCGCCTAAACCTCGGCGGTCGCCCGCTCACCCATCAACGCATCGGTGAAGCGTTTGCGCCACCAGATCACGTCTTCCTGTTCCACATTGTCCATCATCGCTCGCCAGCGCTTTTTGCGTTCGCGCAGCGGCATTTTCAGCGCCTTGATGATCGCGTCGGACATTTCCTCCGCGCTGTACGGATTGATGAGAACAGCGCCGCCCTCAAGCTGCTTTGCCGCCCCTGCAAAGCGCGACAGGATCAGCACGCCGGGGTCTTCGGGATCCTGCGCCGCCACATATTCCTTGGCGACCAGATTCATCCCGTCGCGAAGCGGGGTCACCAGGCCGATCTTCGCCGCGCGGTAAATACCGGCGAGTTGCGCGCGCGGATAACCCTGGTTGACGTAGCGGATCGGCACCCAGTCGGTGTCGGCGAACGCGCCGTTGATCCGTCCCGACATGCCCTCCAGCGAGGCACGGATTTTCTTGTAGCTTTCGACCTCGCCGCGCGACGGTGGCGCGATCTGGAGCAAAAACACTTCCTTGCGCTCCTCGGGATGCTCGGCGAGAAAGCGTTCGTATCCCAGGAAGCGCTCTTCCAGTCCCTTCGAATAGTCGAGCCGATCGACCCCGACCATCATGTCGCGCCCGTCGGCGCTGTCGCGCATTCGGCGATTGGCGAGCCGGGCAATCGGGGTCTTGGATGCTTCGACGAATTCCTCGGTGTCGATCCCGATCGGCGCCGCGATCACCCGCAGCGCACGTCCATCGAGCAGCAGCACGTCGTCCTCGCTTTCGACCGCGCCAAGATCCTTGATCGCATAGTCGCGGAAACTGTCGAGCCACTCTTCGGTATGAAAGCCGACCAGATCATAGGCGAACAGGCTTTTGACCAGATCGGCCGCCTCGGGCAGCGTGCCGAGCAGGCGGCGCGGCGGCCAGGGAATGTGGAGGAAGAAACCGATCCGGTTCTGGCACCCGCGCGCGCGGAGTTCATGGCCCAGCGGGAACAGATGATAATCCTGCACCCACACTACGTCGTCGGGCTCTATCAGCGGCCGAACCGTATCGGCGAAGCGTTCGTTGACCCGCTCATAGCCCCCCGCAAAGCCGCGCTCATATTCGGCAAGGTCGATGCGGTAGTGGAAGAGCGGCCAGAGCGTGCGGTTGGCATAGCCGTTGTAATATTCCTCGACATCCTGCTGTTCCAGGTCGATCGTCGCGGTCGTCACGCCCTGGACGCGTTCGAAATTGATCTGGCCGGTGAATTTGCGGGTGACGTCGCCCGACCACCCGAACCACAATCCGCGATATTCGCGCAGCGCCGCCGACAGCGCGACCGCGAGTCCCCCTTGCGCGCCGGATTTCTCCTTGGGCGCGGACACCCGGTTCGAAATGATGATCAGGCGGCTCAACGGATCGCGCTCCAGGGCTTGCTCAGCAGTACGGCGCAATTGATCATGCCGACCAACGAGTAGGTCTGGGGATAATTGCCCCACAATTCCCCGGTGACAGGGTCGATATCTTCTGAAAGCAGCCCAGCGGGGGTGCGGCGCGACAGCATTTCTTCGAACAGTTCGCGCGCGTCCTTGTCGCGGCCGGTGAAGTGCAGCGCCTCGATCAGCCAGAAGGTACAGACGTTGAACGCGGTTTCCGGCAGTCCGAAATCATCCTCCGTGTCATAGCGCAGCATGTGGCTGCCCCGCCTTAACCCATGTTCGACCGCCTCCAATGTGCCCAGAAACTTGGGATCGTCGGGTGCGATGAAGCGCAGGTCGAGCAGCTGGATCAGGCTGGCGTCGAGATCGTCGCCAGAGAAGGTCGCCGACAGCCGGTTGGTGTCGGGCCGCCATGCCTTGTCCAGGATCGTCGCCTTGATCCGGTCGGCGCGGTCCTGCCAGAAATCGCGGCGATCCTCGCGCCCAAGCCGCTCGGCAGCGTTGGCGAGCCGGTCGCACGCCGCCCAGCACATCGCGGTCGAATAGGTATGGACCGATTGCCGCGTGCGCAGTTCCCACAGCCCCGCATCGGGTTTGTCGTGCAATTCCCACGCGCGCTCGCCGACGCGTTCCAGGCTTTCGAAATCTTCCTCGCCCGCCATGCGGAACAGGCGCTCGTCGAAAAAGGCCTGGACGTTCGACAGCACGATCTGGCCGTACGCGTCGTGCTGGACCTGAACATAGGCCTCGTTGCCCACACGCACCGGTCCCATGCCGCGATACCCGGCCAGCCGCGGCGCCTGAACCTCGGTCAATTCGGCTTCGCCAAGCACCGAATAGAGCGGCTGGATATAACCGCCCTTCGCTTCGTCGACGATGTTGCGGAGGTAACCCAGATAGCCCTCCAGCACGTCGAGCGCGCCGACGCGGTTCAGCGCCTGGACGGTGTAATAGGCGTCGCGGATCCAGCAGTAGCGATAGTCCCAGTTCCGCTCGGACCCGGCATGTTCGGGGATCGAGGAGGTCAGCGCGGCGACAATCGCACCGCTTTCCTCATGCTGGCACAGCTTCAGCGTGATCGCCGAGCGGATCACCACATCCTGCCACATGAACGGCGTGGCAAGGCCGCGCGACCAGTTCTGCCAGTGACGCGTGGTGTAGGTCAGCATCTCCTCGATCGTGATCGCAATGTCGCCGCCGAAACTCTCGTCGGGGCCGAGGAAGAAGTGCAGCGGCTTTTCGAGCCGGAACACCCGCTCGTCGGTCAGCGCACCGACCGGCGCGGTCGTGGTCAGCCGCAGCTGCAACCCTTCGAGCAGATAGCGGATATGGTTCGACCCGCTGGTGGTCTGCACCGCCGGATCGCCCCAGCCGCGCGTCGGGCGCAGCCGTACCTTGATTCGCGGGCTGCCGCGCAATGGGCGAACGATCCGCGCGAATGCGACCGGGCGGTACATCCGCCCCAGCCGTTCGAAGCGCGGGCAGAAATCGATGATCTCGATCGCGCCGCCATGCGCGTCGGTCAGCGTCGATACCAGGATCGGCGTGTTGCGCCGATATTCCTGCGTCACCGACACGCGGTCGATCATGTCGATCGCCCACAACCCGACCGCGCCGTTCTTTTCCGGGTCGTGCCCGTCGAGCAGCGAAGAAAAGAGCGGATCGCCGTCCACTCGCGGGACGCAGCCCCAGACGAAGCGCGCGCTCGTGTCGATCAATGCCGACACCTGGCAATTGCCGATCGGCCACAGGTCGAGGGTGGGCTGGGTCATGCCGCCTCCGCCGCTTGAGCGAGCCAGTCGAGCACCTCGCCGACATCGTCCAACCGATAGGTCGCCGCCGTATCGCGCGGCGGCCCCACCAGAATGCCCGCGCCGCCGCGTTCGGCGACCGCCGCAAAGCCCGGTTCGTCGGTCAGGTCGTCGCCCATGAACACCGGTCGCGCGCCCGCGAACGGCGCGTCGTCCAGAAACCGTGCGATCGCAGCGCCCTTGTCGCCGGGAACACGCACCTCGAACACCATCTTGCCCTCCTGACGGGATAGCTCGGCGGCGTCGGCAAGTTCGCGGGTCAGCGCGTCCGCCGCATCGCGCATATGCGGCGCGCCGCGATAATGGAGGCCGATGCCGAAGCTCTTGACCTCGACCTCGGTCCCCGGATTGGCGTCGGCAAACCGCTGGAGCGTCAGGGCAATCGTGTCGAGCGACCCCGGCCGGTCGGGAACATCCCCCGTCCCGCCTGCCGCGCGCAGCTCGGCGCCGTGGCTGCCGCTGGTCGCCAGCGTCAGCCCGCCGAACAGCGCGTCGAGTTGATCGATCGACCGCCCACTGACGATCGCCACCCGCCCGTCGAGCCGGTCGGCCAGCGTCGCAATCAGATCGTGCAGCCGGTCATCGACCGACACCGCATCGGGACGCGGCTGAATATCGACCAACGTGCCGTCGAAATCGAGGAACAGCGCCGCCCCCCTCAACAGGTCGAGCGGCGGGCGTAAAAGAGGGTCGCCCATCGGGGCGCACGGGTTCTCGGTCTGCGCCGAAGCGGTCATTGCGATTGCTTGCCTCCCAGGATGAAGGGCCAATGCAGCCGCGCCCCAAAGGGTTCCCGATTATTTGTTGCGATAGCGAAAAAAGTGGCGGCATCGCGTGCCTAGCTTCGTCATTGCGCGCATAGCGAAGCAATCCAGCGAGTCACACGCGGGGCTCTGGATTGCTTCGCTGCGCTCGCGATGACGGGGGCTGGAACAGTCCGCGCTTTAAGCCGCGCGCTTTGCCTTGTCCGGCTCGGGATTCGAAAATTCCATGTGATCGTCGATCGATCCGTGGCGCAGCGCGAATACGTCTTTCAGATAATTCTGGTGCAGCCGCCACGGCGCCTTGCTCCCCTGTTTGGGAAACTTGTCCATCGCGCGGGTAACATAGCCCGAGGTGAAGTCGAGGAACGGCACGACCTCCAAGGGCTCGTCGCCCAGTCGCGGCGTCGCCTGGCGAAGCCCCCGCTCGCGCATCGTGTTGAGCAACCGGCACAGATAGCCTGCGGTCAGATCGGCCTTCAGCGTCCAGCTGGCGTTGGTATAACCGAACGACAGCGCGAGATTGGGGATGTCGCTGAACATCATTCCCTTGTAATTGAGCGACTTGGCCGGATCGACGCGAGTCCCGTCGATCGCCAGTTCGATCCCCGCCATCAATTGCAGTTCCAGCCCGGTCGCGGTGACGATGATGTCGGCAGGCAGTGTTTCACCGGATTCGAGCAGGATGCCGTCCGCCGTGAAGCGGTCGATCCGGTCGGTCACTACCGACGCGTCGCCTTTCTTGAGCGCGGCGAACAGGTCGGCGTCGGGGACCAGACACAGCCTCTGATCCCACGGATTGTAGGTCGGCGTGAAATGCTTCGCGACCATCTCTTCGCCGACATGCTCGCGCGCCCAGCCGAGCAGCCGCTCCTTCGCCTTGGCCGGGTATTTGCGCGCGCGGCTGAAGAAGAACTGGCCGAGCAGCACGTTCTTCCATCGGACCGCTGCATAGGCGGCCTTGGGTGGCAGACGCCGCTTGAGCCATTCCGCGACCGCATCCTCCGACGGGCGCGACACGACATAGGTGGGCGAGCGCTGGAGCATGGTGACGTGCGCCGCCTGCTTCGCCATTTCGGGGACCAGCGTTACCGCAGTCGCGCCGCTGCCGATCACCACGACGCGCTTGTCGGCATAGACCAGGTCGTCGGGCCAGAATTGCGGGTGGACGATGCGCCCGGAGAAATCGTCCGCGCCGACAAATTCGGGGGAATGGCCGCGCTGGTAATTATAATAGCCCGAGCAGAGGTGGAGGAAATTGCAGGTGAACCGCGTTCGTTCGCCCGCGCGATCGACCTCCACCGTCCAGCGGGCATCCGGCGTGGACCATTCGGCGGACACGACCCGGTGCGACAGCCGGACGTGCCGATCGATGTCGTTCTCGCGGACCGTCTCGTTCAGATAGGACAGGATCGCCGGGCCGTCGGCGATGGCCTTGGCCGCGGTCCAGGGTTTGAAGCCGAACCCCAGCGTGTACATGTCCGAATCCGACCGGATGCCGGGATAGCGGAACAGGTCCCATGTCCCGCCGATCGCCTCGCGCCCTTCGAGAAGGACGAAGCTGCGGTCGGGACAGCGGTTTTGCAGATGCCACGCCGCGCCGATGCCGGAGATACCGGCACCCACGATCACCACGTCGAAATGCTCGACCATCCGCCCAAATCCCATACCGCGCGTTCGAATCGCATGGCATCGCAAAAGCGGGATCAGGTCAACCGTTAACTGACATGAGTGTGAGTATCGCCGCCGCCTTCGTCATTGCGAACGTAGCGAAGCAATCCAGTTGTGCACGATGGATTGCTTCGCTCCGCTCGCAGCGACGGCGGTCTTTAATAGTCCCGGCGATACCGCACGTTCAGGCTGGACCCACCAAACGACCCGGTCTGGGTCAGGATGCTCAGCGCCCGGCTCAGCGCGACCTCCAATTGGGTGGCGGTGAAGCCGCGGGCGTCGGTGATGATCTCGATATAGATATCGTCGGTCAGATACTGGCCCGCTGCCAGCGCCGTGCCGCGCCCGCTGGCCTCGTCGGCGCCCAGGATGCGCAACCGGTCGATGCCCGCTGCCGAACGCAACGAACCCAGCGGGTTCAGTCCGCCGCCAGAGCCGCGCAACCCGTTGAGGGCGGAAGCCAATTGGATCGCCTGTGTCGCCGACAGGTTCGTCACCGAACTTCCGAACAACAGCCGCGACAGCACTTCGTCCTGCGCCAGCGCAGGTGTCGAGGTGAAGGCGATCTGCGGGTTCTGGCCGCTGCCGGTGATGGCGATGCTGGCCGTGATCCCTTCGGCCTCGGTCGTCGCGAGAATGTCAAGCACGGGATTGCCGATCGGTCCGCCCTCAAACCGCACCCGCCCGCGTTCAAGCTCGAACCGCTTGCCGGCAAAGCTGTAGGTGCCGCGGATCACGTCGGCGCGACCGGTAACGCTGGGGTTGGCGGAGGTGCCGCGGATGCGGATGTCCGCCGACCATTCGGATTCGAGACCCATGCCGCTGACGAACAGGCGGTTGTCGGCGCGCACGCGGATATTGAGCGCGAACAGGCCCGGCGGTCCGGCGCGTTCTTCCGCTTCCTGACGGTTACGCGCGTCGCTGCGGCGGCGCACGCCGGTCAGCGTCGGGACTTCGGCCGCTCCCTGGCGGATCACGACATAGCGTGCCTCGGGGATCACCAGATCGCCAACGACCCGCGCGCCTTCGCCGTCGTTGACGACTTGGATCGTGCCGGTCGCATCCGCGCCCAGCGCATCGCTTTCGGCAAGCTGCGCATTGTCGAGCTTGGCGACGATGTTGATCGGGAAGCCCGCATCCGACCCCAGCCCGACGCGGCCCTGTGCCTGAACCGTGCCCTGCCCGGCACGCGCGGTCATGTTGGTCAGTTCGAACCGGTCGTTGGTGAACCGCCCGTCGAGCCGCATGTTGGTCAGACGCGTGCCATAGGTTTCGTTGGTATAGGTCAGGTTCGACGCACGCACGATGCCGGTCAGCTGCGGCGCCTGAACCCGGCCGGAGAAATCGGCGGCGACCCCGATCGGCCCCGACAATTGCTGATCGGGGAGGCCTGCGAACGAGAACAGCACGGCGGAAGGCCCGTTATAGCGGATGCCGCCCGACAAGGGCGCGGCGAGCAACCGCGTCGTCCAGCTGCCCGCGCCCGGCGGCAACGGGTTGAGGCCGATATTCATCCGGCCGATGGTGGTCGTGCCGCGCTTGATGAGCGCCCGGGCGCTGCCGCCTTCGGGTTCGAGCGCGCCGACGAAGGCGATGTTCACCGCATCCGATACCGCCGCCAGGCTGGTGCGGCGGAAATTGGTGATGTTGAGCTGCGCATTCGCATCGGGAAACGCGCTCGGGTTCGGCTGGGTGAAGTCCAGGCTGCCGGTCGCGTTGCCCTGCAATCCCAGACCGGGGACGAAGCCGTTGATGACGGCGAGGTCCATCTTGTCGAGGCGTGCCTGCATCGCGAGACCGTCGCCGTACAGCCCGGCGATCCGCATCGTCCCCTGATCGAAATCGATGCGAGTCGGCAGCAAACGGTATCCGGCGCTTTCGGGGCGGATACGCATCGGCGTGCCGGTGCGGAAATTGACGCGGTCGCCGCGGCCTTGCAACGCGATCGTATAGAGTTCGGGCGTCAATTGCGCGTTGGCGGCGACGCGGAATGGCACACCGGTCGATCCTTCGGCCAGCAGCTGCGCGGTGCCGCGACCGCCGCGATAATCGACCTTCGCGCGGCCGCGCTGGACGACGAACTGGCCCGAGCGGAAATTGGCAAGTTGCGCATCGGCGACGATCGCGGGCGCGTCGTCATAGAGCACCACGCGCGCATCGATGATCGCGCGACCGATGGTCATCTCCGCCTGGCCCGGAATGCGAGCGTTATAGGCGCGTGCTTGCACGTTGGCGGCCTGATATTGCCCTTGCGCGCCCAGCGTCGCGAGGCCGTTGACGCCAGAACCCGCAAAGCGCACCTGCCCCGCAAACGGCCCGGCAGCGGTCTGCTGCACCCGGCCCGACAGGTCCATGCCCGCAAACGTCCCCGACCGGATGTCGACGGTCAGCGTCGGCGCGGTGGCGATCAGCAGATCGGCATCGAACGGCCCGTAATTGGTGCCACCCGATGCGACGACGGCATAGCCATTGCCCTGTCCGCGCAAGGTCGCGTCGAGATCAACCAGGCCGATGCCGACACCGGGGCGCGCCGCGCGCAGCCGTACTACCGGCGCGGTCAGCGTGCCCGATGCGGTCGCGGTCAGCGGGCCATATTGATTCGACACAGCGCTCAGGTTGAAAGCGATCGGCCCCGCCGGATCGTAGCGTCCCGACCCATCGGTAATGCGGAATTGCGGCGCGTTCATGCGGATGCGCGACACGTTGACGATGAAGTCGGGGTCTAGCGCGACCTGTGCCGACAGATAGGCATTGCCGCCCAGAAACTCGCGGGCGCCGTCATTGAAGATTTGCTGCGTCCGCGCCGACACCCGACCGCGGATCCCGAACCCGCCCTGCGGCGCGGTATAGAGATCGGCATCGGTTTCGAGATCGACGATGCCGATCCCGTCGATCATGTAATTGTTGACCCGCCCCTTGAGCGCGCCGGTGTAGCGCCCGGTCGCCATATCGGCGACGACGATCGCGGTCGCGTTCACCCGGTCGGACCGGATCGCCAGATTGTCGGACAGGATCTGGCTGCCGCTGATCGCCAGGTCGCCCTGGATACGGACATTGGTGACCAGCCCGCCGACCGCCGCGTTCAGCCCGCTGACGCGGAGCGCGCGCGCGTTGACCGGGATCAGGATGCGGTCGGCATCGATCGTCGCGCGGCCCTCTGCATAGAGCCGCTCGACCACCGTATCGCCGAAGCCGATCGACGCGGCCTGCAATTTGTAATCGACCGTCGGCGTCGCGAACTGGCCGTCGAGTACGACCGCCGCCTGCACCGACCGACCATTGAGATTTTCCGCGATCGCACCCGGCGTCAGCAGCATGACTTCGGTGCGGAAATTTTCGAACCGGCTGTTGCCGAGGTCGAGCCCTCCATTGGCGCGCACCATCAGCGCATCAGACCTCAGCGCGATCCGCGTATCCGCGCGTCGCTCGTCCAGCGTCGCGTCGATCCCGACCTGCATGAACGGCGCCGTCAGCCGCTCGACCGGACCTTCGAGATAGAGGCCGGGCCGCACGCCGCCGCGCACCTGAATCGCGCCGTCGCGCGCCGTCAGGTTCAGGTTGGCAAGCTGCGCGCCGCCCAGCGTGCCGACCGCCTTGCCCTGCCAGTTCGACCACGCCCCGCGCCCGCCGATCGCGACCGCCAGCGGCGCTTCGAGCGACGCCATGCGGCCGATGAAACCGGTCTGCGGCGCATCGATGCGCAGCGCGAGGTCGAGTTTGTCGTCGTCGGGCACCGCGTCGAGGCGCAGGCTGATCCGGTCGCCCCCCGCCGCATCCGCCAGATCGAGTGTGCGCGCATCTGCGACCAGCTGCGCGCGCCGGTCGGCAATCCGCGCACGCCCGTTGATCTGTGCGACATGCCGCTCACCGCTGACCGCCGCGCCGATATCGAGTCGATCGATGCGCAGTTCGCCGATGTCGATATCGAGATCGGGGAGCAGCGGCGCATCGGGATCGGTCGGCGTGGTCGAGGGGCGGAGTTCGGGAAGACGGTCGAGCCGGATCAGCGGGCTGGTCAGCGACCGAACGTCGACATGGTTGTTGATGAACTTGAACGGCCGCCAGTCGAGATTGATTTCGGGCGACGCCGCGAACATGCCGCGCTGGTCATAGACCTGCACGTCGCGCAGCGTCATCGCGCCATAGAGCGACCCGTCGATCCGACCGATGCGGACATTAAGGCCGTTTTCCAGCTCGTATCCGGCAATCTGTTCGACCACGAACCGCTTGCCGGGTCCGGTATTGATGACGAAGATCGTCGCGACGATCAGCAGCGCCAGGCTGCCGATGACGATGCCGGTCCATTTGGCGATCGTCTGCCACAGCGGACGGCGCACCACGACGCGCTCTTCATGGATGGGCTGGTCTGCGACCGGGGGCGTATCCTCGACCATCAGAAGGCCTGCCCGATCGAGAGGTAGAGCGCGACGCGCGGTTCGCCTTCGCGACGACCGATCGGGGTGGCGACGTCGATGCGAAACGGTCCGAAATTGGTGTAGAAACGCCCACCAATGCCTGCGCCGAACCGCAAGCCGCTCGCGTCGGGGAACTCGCTTTCATAGACATTGCCCGCGTCGAGGAACGGCACGATCCCGAAATTGCCGAAGCGATAGCGCGCCTCGATCGAAAATTCGTTGAACGACCGCCCGCCAATGGGCCTCGGCGCAGGCTCGCCGTCCTCGTTCAGCTCGGGCGTCTGCGGACCCAGTTGCTGGAAGCCGAAGCCGCGCACCGACCCGCCACCGCCCGCATAGAAGCGCCGAGACGGGGCCAATGCATCGCGCTCGATCCCCTGGATCGTGCCCGCGCGTGCGCGGCCCGCGATCACCAGACTGTCGCTCAACGGGTAATAGGCCGTCCCCTCGACGATCGCCCGCACATAGGGCCGCGTCCCGTCATTCATCGAGGCTTCGGGGCTGAGGTTCAGTTTGAGCCGATAGCCGCTCGTTGGATTGAGCAGATCGTCCGACGTGTCGAACCCGGCGAACAGTGGGACTGCCCCGACGAAATAGGTGTCGCGGACCCGCTCGGCGAGGTCGAAATCATAACGATCCTCGTTGGTCGCGATCAGTTCGAGACCATAGGCATAGGTAAAACGCTTCTGCCAAATCGGCGTCGAATCATAGGACACGCGCCCCGACAAGACGCCGGTGAACGCCTCATAGGCCTCGTAATCCTGGCGGCTGGCCGAGGCTCGGAGTTGCAGCGTGCGATCGCGCTGCTTCCAGTTCGATTTGCGGAACGTGATGCCCAGCCCCTGTTCCTGCGTGCCTGCGACGCCCGATGCGATCAGCGCGCCTTCGGGCGGGAACAGGTTGCGGTGCGTCCAGCTTCCCTCCAGCCGGAAGCCCTGGCCGGTCGAAAAGCCAGCCTCGCCCGCCAATGTGCGCGGTGGCCCGGCGTCCTGCCGCACCAGCATCGTCACATATTCGGTGCCGTCGGGGGCCGTCTCGCCGGTCCGTTCCGGCTCGACCGAAACGGTGGAGAACAGGCTGGTCGCGACAAGCGCCTGCCGCAGATCGTCGACCATCCGGCTATCATAGAGTTCGCCGCGCTCGAACCGGCTGAGCACTTCGATATGATCGACGTCGAATACGGTGTTGCCCTCGGTTCGAATGCCGCCGAACGACGCGCGGGGACCGGTATCGACCGGCAGCGTATAGGCGCCGGTGAAAGTCGTTTCGTCCAGCAGGATGTCGCGCTGGCCGACTTGGGCGAAGGGATATCCGTTTTCGGGCAGCTTCAGGCTGACATTGGCTTCCGCCCCCTGAATCCGGTCGGCCTCGATCGGATCGCCGACATTTAGCGGCAGGTTCGCGGTGATGAGGTCGGGCGGCGTCACCGGGTTCGCCCTGATGTCGATCGAACCGAGATCATAGCGCCTGCCCGGCGTCGCGGTGATGACGGCGCGGAGCCGCTGCTGCTCGGTCGCAGGCTCGATCACCGACAGCGCGGTCGCGTCATAATAGCCGAGCGACTGGAGCAGCCGTACCGCCAGCCCTTCGTCCTCGCGTGCGCGCGCCGCGACCATCGTCGCATTCGCCGCGCGCCCGTCGCCTTCCTCCAGCGCCGACAATTCGCGGAACCGCCCGTCGAGGTCGAGTTCGTCGAGGCCGTTGACCACCACGTCGTACCGCAGTTCGGTCGCCGTTTCGGCTTCCACCCCCGCCACCTCGACCGGCGTCGTGTCGAAACTGTCGATCGGCGGCAGCGGCTGGCTCAGTTCCGCCGCGTCCTGTGCAGGCACGGCGGGCGCCAGCGTTTCGGGATCGTTGAGCGGCGCATCGGGATCGGGCGGCGCAATCGGCTGCACGGTCTGCGCGGACGGCGAAATCGGCTCCATCGGCGCGTCGATATCGTCGGTGATCTCGGGCACCGCTTCCTCGAATTCGGCATCGGGGATCACCGGCGCATCGCCATCGGGATCGGCCTCCGCCACCGGCGGCGGCGTGGTCTGCGGCGCGGGGGTCGGGCTGGGCGTGTTTTGGGCCGCCGTTTGCGCGAATGCGGGCGCGCCGATAGCCAAGGCTGGAATGAAGGCGACGCCGAGCAACGCGCTCAAGACGACACGATCACGACCCGATGAAATCACGCAGTTCCCCCTTCGCCCGCGCGGAGAGTTTCCCAAATGAACCCCGCACGAACATGGCCCGAACGATCCTCGTCGTTATTCGATCCATAACTATTTTCCCATCCGCTTAGATTCATTGGCGAAAGTTTCTGCCGCACTGCATCCAAATGGCCACAGGGCGCGTTGGCGAAACGAAAAAGGGGAACAGGGCCGATGACCGATACGACCGACGCGACCGGACAAAGCGACGAGAACAAGCCGATTCCGGGCATCGAATCGACGCGGCCTTGGCAGCATCCCTGGCCCGCCTGGCGCGCGATCCTGCTGCGCGTCTATGCGATGAACGGTTTTCACAACCTGACGCTGATGGCCGCGGGCGTCGCCTTCTATGCGTTTCTGTCGTTCGTGCCTTTGCTGGGCGCGATCGTCATGACCTATGGCCTGATCGCCGATCCCTCGACCGTCGGGCGGCACATGGACACGATCTTCGAAATCGTCCCCGTCGATGCGGCGCGGCTGATCGAGGATCAGTTGATCGCGGTCGTCACCACCGCTGCCGAACAGGCCGGGCTGGGCCTGGTCGTCGCGCTGGCCATCTCGATCTTCGGCGCGATGCGCGCGGCGAGCGCCATGATCCAGGCGCTTAACGTCGTCTATGAGGAAGAGGATGAGCGGAACTTCTTTCAAACCACCTTGCTCGCCGCACTGTTGACGGTCGGCGCGGTGCTGGCGGCGATCGTCGGGCTGCTTGCGGCGGGGGCGCTCGGTTATCTCGGCACATTTGTTGAAGTGCTTGGCCCGACCGGGGTCGTGCTGATCCAGACCGTGACGTGGCTGGTGGCAGGTGCCATCGCGAGCGCCGGGTTCGCCTTCGTCTATCGCTACGGCCCCGATCGCGCGCGGGCGCGGTGGCAGTGGCTGTCGGTCGGTTCGGTGGCGGCGACCTTGTTATGGCTGGTCGCGACACTGGGATTCGGCGTCTATGCGGCCAATTTCGCCAACTATAACGCGACCTATGGTGCGCTGGGCGCGGTGGTCGTGCTGCTGATGTGGCTGTTCGTGTCGAGCTATGCGGTGCTGATCGGCGCGGAAATCAATGCCGAGGCCGAACGCCAGACCGGCATCGACACCACCATCGGACACGAACGCCCACTGGGCAAACGCGGTGCGACGATGGCCGACACCTTGCCCAGCAAGCGTCAGGTGAAGCCGCGCCGCGACCGTTACTGATCGGCCTTGCACGCCCCCGGATAGGCAGCGGTGATCGCGTTCAGTGCCGCGCTGACCGCCGAATATCGGCGGCTGTCGGCGTTATCGCGCCACAATTCGACCGCCAGCCCGCGAAGCCGGACGATGTCGACATCGCGCGGCATGCAGAAATTGTCCCGGTCGATCCAGCCCAGATCGCGCGCCATCGCCGCCATGTCGTGCGCGCCCATCAGATACCAGTCGCACGCCTTCACGTCGCTCGCCACGGCGGAAATGCAGGATTGATACAGCTGCTCGCCGGTCTTGAACACGCCGGGCGCCCTGGCTTCCTGCGCGATGGCGGGGGCGGCGTGGAGCGCCAATGCGGTGAACGCGAGGAACAGGGTTTTCATGGCGGCAGGGGATAGCGGATCACGATGCCTGCGCAAACTCACTCCGTCGCGGTTTCGCGCCCAAGCGTTTCCGCTGCTGCTTCCAATCGTTCGAGCATCGCGGCCAATCGCTCGACTTCGTCCGGCGCAAATCCCGCGAACAGCCGCTTTTCGGTCTCGATCGCCAGCGGTGCGATCTCCTCGTACAGCGCCCGCCCCTCAGCACTCAGCGCCAGCAGGTGCGACCGCTGGTCGGCGGCGTTGGGCAGGCGTTCGATCAGACCGCGGTCAGCAAGCGCAATCGCCGCGCGGCTGACGGTCACCTTGTCCATCCGCGTCCGGTGCGTCAGCGCCTGCTGCGTCATGCCCCCGCTTTCGGCGAGCACCGCGATCATCCGCCATTCGGGGATTCGCAACCCGAACCGTGCGCGATAGCTGCGCGCGATCATGTCCGACACGCGGTTGGAGGCCACCGACAGGCGATAGGGCAGGAAATTGTCGAGGCGCAATGTCGTCATCGCCCGCATCATGTAGCATCGCTCCGAAACCGTCCAGCGAACGGAACCTTTGCACCGGCGGAATCGTAATGGGGGCGATACAACCCACGGAAATCCTAGGAATCTTGATCCATGTTTGCCTGGAGGCACGACGCGCAGGAAAAATTGGAAGCGCTGCTGTTCGCGCATGTGAAGGCGGACGAGTTTCCCTGCGTGGGTGCAAAGGCGGCGCTCGCCAGGGGTACGCTGGCCGTACTTGCCTGCGATCGGATCGACAGCGCGTGGGACGATCTGCGCATTCATGACGGCCTGCTGAAATGGGCCGAGGATTATCGCCGCGATCCGGGGCTGTTCCGCAGCTTTGCGGTGGTGTTCGACGGCCCCGGCGATTTGACCGAGGCCGAGTTCGAAGCGGCGCTGTGGAAGCGTGTCCAGTCGCTGTCGGACAAGGATGTATGGCGCGGCCAGGCCTATGACGCCGCGGTCAGCCCCGATCCCGCCAACCCGCATTTTTCGTTGAGCTTCGGCGGCTCGGCATTCTTCCTCGTCGGCCTCCATCCCAACGCCAGCCGCCCGGCGCGCCGGTTCGATCGACCCGCGATCATCTTCAACCTCCACGACCAGTTCGAAACGCTACGCGCGGAGGGTAAATATGAAGGGATGCGCGAAAAGATTCTGGTGCGCGACGAGGGGCTGGCGGGCAGCCGCAACCCGATGCTCGCGCGCCACGGCGAAGCAAGCGAAGCCCGGCAGTATAGCGGGCGCATGGTCGATCCCGACTGGCAGGCGCCATTCGAATATCGCGGAGAAAAGCCATAGAGACCTGTCACATTCCCGAACGATCGGGCACCGCGTTCAAACTGAAGGCGGGCGAATTGCTGCACGTCATCGACCCGCGCGGCGAACAGGTCGCCGACCTGCTGGCGTTCAACGCCGCCGACATCGACGAGGTGATCTCGTCGGGCCGCACCTTCGATTATGCGGAGACGATCTATCTGACGACCGGGCACAAGCTCTATTCGAACCGTTCGAACGTGCTGCTGGAAATCGTCGCCGATAGCGTCGGGCGTCACGATTTCCTGCTGACCCCGTGCAGCGTCGATACCTTCGATCATTTCTATCCCAAGCTGGACCGCCATCGCGGCTGTTTCGGCAATCTGGCCGAGGCGCTGGCCCCTTACGGGGTGACGCCCGATCGCATTCCGACCGCGTTCAATTGCTTCATGAACGTGCCCGTTGATGGCGAGACGGGAAGGCTGCGCGTGCTGCCGCCGATCAGCAAGGCGGGCGACAGCATCGTTTTTCGCGCCGCGATCGATCTGGTAATCGGCCTGACCGCCTGCTCCGCTCCCGATTCGAACGGCGGCAGTTTCAAGCCCATTCATTACCGGATTGAGCCGTGTTCCGATTGACGACTTCGCGACTGCCCTTCCTTGCCCTTCCCCTGCTCGCGATCGCTGCTCCCGCCGCGGCGCAGGGGTGCGGGCCGGGTTTGCAGCCGGGAGAGAATATGATCCCCGTCACCTCGGGTGGAACGACGCGACAGGTGCTGGTGCATCTGCCGACCGGCTATGACGGCCGGACGCGGATGCCGCTGGTGCTCAACCTTCACGGCAGCGGATCGCGCGGCGCCGAACAGCTGAAAAGTTCGGGCATGGCCGCGACCGCCGACAAGCACGGCTTCATCGTCGCCGCGCCCGATGCGGGCATCCCGGTCAATGACGGCAAGGGGTTTGTCTGGAACATCCCCGGCGTGCCCACCATCACTGGCGACGTGCCGGGGCCGGACGATGCCGACGACGTCGCCTTTACCGCCGCGCTGATCGATACGCTTGCCGCGCGCGCCTGCGTGGACAAGACGCGCGTCTATTCGACCGGCCTGTCGGGCGGCGGTCGCATGAGTTCGTGGCTGGGCTGCGCGCTGTCCGGCCGGATCGCCGCGATCGCGCCGGTCGTGGGCCTGCGCGCCGGCCGCGCCCGCCCGGAAGATCTGACCCAGGTAGACGAAGCCAATTGCACGCCAACCAACCCAATGCCGGTCATGGCGTTTTCGGGCGGCGCGGATCGCACCAACCCCAATGCAGGCGGCGAAGGCGCGCGCTGGGGCTACAGCCTCGACACTGCGGTCGCGCGTTGGGCGACGATCAACCGCTGCGGCCCCGCCCTTCCCCGCTACCACCGCGCTGCCGACGTGATCGTCGACGCGCGCGGCGGATGCACCGCGCGCTCCGAGGTCGTATCGGTGATCGATACCGATGGCGGCCACAACTGGACCGTGGCCGACAATGACGCGATGTGGGCGTTCTTCGCACGACATCGCCGGGGCGGAACAAGCCACTGAAACGAACCGCGAACTGGACATTGCGGGCGAAGAACATTATTAGAACATAAATGTCCCGCCTCGATACCCGCGCAAAGCTCTCTATCCTGGCGGACGCCGCCAAATATGATGCGTCGTGCGCGTCGTCAGGCACGTCCAAGCGCGATTCGAGTGGCAAGAAAGGCGGCCTCGGTTCGACCGAGGGCAGCGGCATCTGTCACAGCTACGCCCCCGATGGCCGCTGTATCTCGCTTCTGAAAATTCTGCTGACCAATTCGTGCGTGTTCGATTGTCATTACTGCATCAATCGCAAGAGTTCGAACGTTCAGCGCGCTCGTTTTACGGTCGAGGAGGTCGTCGACCTCACCCTCTCCTTCTATCGCCGCAATTATATCGAGGGGTTGTTCCTGTCGTCGGGCATCATCCGCAGTCCCGACTACACGATGGAGCAATTGGTGGAGGTCGCGCGGCGGCTGCGCGAGGATCATCAGTTCCGCGGCTATATCCATCTGAAAACCATTCCCGACGCCGATCCGGCGCTCGTGCACGCCGCCGGGCTGCATGCCGACCGCGTGTCGATCAATGTCGAATTGCCTACGGTTTCCGGCCTGTCTCGGCTCGCACCCGAAAAGTCGGCACCGCGGATCGAAGGCGCGATGCGGCACATGAAGGGCTCGATCGAGGACGGGCATGATGCGCGCAAGCGGTTCAAGTCCGCGCCCAACTTCGCGCCCGCAGGCCAATCGACTCAGATGATCGTCGGCGCCGACAGCGCCAACGATACCGATATCGTCACCACCGCCAGCGGTCTTTATGGCAAATTCGGCCTGCGCCGCGTCTATTATTCGGCATTCAGTCCGATCCCCGACGCCAGCAGCGTGTTGCCGCTGCAACGCCCGCCGCTGATGCGCGAACACCGGCTGTATCAGTCCGATTGGTTGATGCGATTCTACGGTTATTCCCCGCAGGAAGTCGGCGCGGCGACGGATGCGTCGGGGATGCTCCGGCTCGATATCGACCCCAAGCTCGCCTGGGCGCTGAAGCATCGCCAGCATTTTCCCGTCGATGTGAACCGCGCCCCGCGCGAAATGCTGCTTCGCGTGCCGGGCTTGGGGGTTAAGGCGGTTAATGGCATCTTGTCCGCGCGCCGCTGGCGGCGGCTGCGAATCGAGGATGTCGCACGGCTGACCGTATCGATCGCCAAGCTGCGCCCGTTCCTGATCGCTGACGGATGGCGGCCGACTCTGCTCGGCGACCGCGCCAACCTTGAGCCGATCGTGGCGCCGAAACGCGAGCAACTCGAACTTTTTGCCGCCTGATCGGTTGGTGCCGAAATGCATGCCCCCCCGCTCGTTTCGAGCGAAGTCGAGAAACGCGATCTTGGCGCTTGCCCCACGTTTCTCGACTTCGCTCGAAACGACCGGGGGTTAAAGTGACGGGCGCGTCCCCCTGATGCACATCGCCTATCTTGCCGATGAGGATGATTTCGACGGGTGGCGCGACGCCGCGCGTCGCTTTGCCTTGGCGAAGGTCGCGCCTGCCGATATCGTCTGGCAAGTGGGCGACGTGCCGGGCGACCTGTTTGCCGCCGATGCCGATGCGCCCGACGATGCTCCCGAGGGCGCGTTCTCGGTACCGCGCGATTTCGTGACGCTGGCAAAATCGGCGATCTGCCACAGCGATCCCGAACGCTTCGCCCTGCTCTATACGCTGCTGCTGCAACTCCGCGCGCGGCCCGGCAGCATGGGCGACCGCGCCGACCCGCTGCTCCGCCGGATCGAGGACATGGCAAAGTCGGTGCGACGTGACATCCACAAGATGCGCGCCTTCGTCCGCTTCCGCGAAATCGCCGCCGAGCCGGGTGCCGAACCCCGCTTCGTCGCCTGGTTCGAGCCCGATCATCATATCGTGCGGACCAATGCAGGGTTCTTCGTCCGGCGCTTCGCGTCGATGCACTGGTCGATCCTGACCCCCGAATTGTCGATCCACTGGGATGGCGAGCGGCTGACCGAAGGCCCCGGCGCGACGCAGGCGGATGCACCGCAGGGCGATCCGCTGGAGGAGATGTGGCGCACCTATTACGCATCAATCTTCAATCCCGCCCGCGTGAAGATCGGCGCGATGACCAAGGAAATGCCGCGCAAATACTGGAAGAACATGCCCGAAACTGCGCTGATCCCGGCGCTGATCGCGGGCGCACAGGCGCGCGAGGTTGGCATGGTCGAAGCGTCGCGCCGCAGGCCCGGCGGCAACAGCCTGGTCGCATGGGAAAAGCTGCGCGACGAGGCGGCGCATTGCACGCGCTGCCCATTGCACCGACACGCGACGCAGACCGTGTTTGGCGAAGGCCCGGTCGATGCCGCGCTGATGCTGGTCGGCGAACAGCCCGGCGATCAGGAAGATCTGGCCGGACGCCCGTTCGTCGGACCCGCCGGACAGAAACTCGATGAGGCACTGGCGGCAGCCGGGGTCGATCGATCGACGATCTACCTGACCAACGCGGTCAAGCATTTCAAATTCGAACCGCGCGGCAAGCGCCGCATCCATTCGAAACCCGATACCGGCGAGATCGAGGCATGCCGATGGTGGATCGATCAGGAACGCCTGCTGGTCCGCCCGCAAATCACGCTGGCGCTTGGCGCGACTGCGGCCCGCTCGCTGTTCGGCAAGGCGGTGACGATCAAGGCGATGCGCGGCCAGCCTCACGCGTTACCCGATGGCGGCGAGGTTTGGGTGACGATCCACCCCAGCTATCTCCTTCGCCTGCCCGACGCGGTGCAGGCAGACGAGGAATATCACCGCTTTGTCGAGGAAATCGGCATGGCGGCTGCGCGGGTGGGTGCGGGATAGCGATGCGGCTCAGCGCACCGCTTTGCTGATTGCTACCCCTTAGCCGTTCGTTTCGAGCGAAGTCGAGAAACGCTTACGCACGCCTCGCCAACCTTTCTCGACTTCGCTCGAAACGAGCGGTTGCATTGGGGCCGATCAAGCGCGGGGTTGGCAGCGCGCCGGGCGGGCCATAGAGCTTGCTGCCGTGATCCGCATCCCGGCCCTTTCCACGCTGCTCGCCGCATCCCTGTTAACCACCGGGTGCGAGCGCCGACCCGACGACGTGCCGGTGGTGGCGAGCTTGATCGGCGGCGAAGCGTCGCTCGCCAACCCCAATGCGCGCTGGCTGGAACCCGCCGAACGCGCGTTGCTGGGCGCGACCGCGCAAGGGCTGGTGCGGTTCGATGCGGCGGGCGGAATCGAGCCGGGCATTGCCGAACGCTGGATCGTGATCGATGACGGGCGCAGCTATATCTTTCGCATCGGCGATGTGCGCTGGCCGGACGGGACGCAGGTCAGCGCGCAGGATGTCGTCACCGCGTTGAAGCGCGTGACCGCCGGTGGCAGCCGCAATGCCCTTGCCCCCTATCTGACCGCGATCGACCAGATCGTGGTGATGACGCCGCAAGTCATCGAAATCCGGCTGTCGGCACCGCGCCCCGACCTGTTGTCGGTCCTTGCCCAGCCCGAACTCGCCATCTTTCAGGCGCGCGGGCTGGCGGGGTCGGGGCCGTTCCGTATCATCGAGGATGAAGGGTCGAGCGTGCTGCTGCGGCCCGACCGCGATCCGCAGGCGATTGCCGACGAAAGCGCCAATCCGCCCACGCCCGCCGAACATGTCCGGTTGCGCGGCGAGCGGGCGTCGCTGGCGATCGCGCGCTTCGTCAAACGGCAAAGCGATCTGGTGACGGGCGGAGGGTTCGACGACTGGCTGATCGTCCGCGCCGCCGATATTCCGCCGCCCGCGATCCGCATCGATCCGGCATCCGGGTTGTTCGGGCTGGCGATCGTCAGTCGCGACGGCTTTCTGGCCGAACCGGTGAATCGCGCGGCGATCGCCGGAATTTTCGAGCGCACGCGATTCACCTCTGCGCTGCGCGCCGACTGGGCGGCGGCGGAGACGTTGCTGCCCGATCAGCTCGATTCGGCGGCGGCACCCGCAGTCCCCGAATGGGCGATACTGGACCTTGCCACGCGGCGACTGGCGGCGCGGGCGCGGGTGTCGATCTGGCGTGCACAGAGCGACAACCCCGCAGCGCTTCGTGTCGCGCTCCCCGACGGTCCGGGGTCGGACGTGCTGTGGGCGTTCCTCGCCAACAGCTTCGCCAGCATCGGCCTGCCCGTCAGCCGCGTGCCGCTCGATGCCGATGCCGATTTGCGGCTGGTCGACCGGGTCGCGCCCTATGACAGCGGTCGATGGTATCTGGCGATGGCGTGCAATCCCTGTTCGCCCGAGGCGCAGGAGGCGGTGGATGCCGCGCGCACCGCCGCGACGCTGGCCGATCGGCGCGCCGCGATTGCCGCCGCCGACATTGCGGTTGCGGCCGACACCCCGTTCATTCCGATCGCGCGGCCCTTGCGCTGGTCGCTCGCCGCGCAACGCCTCCAGCGGTTCCAGCCGAACGTGCGTGCCATCCATCCATTGAACCACCTTCGCGGCGACCCCAATTAAGGCGCATCATGGTCAAACCAACCCCGATGAATTCAGGCGGTATCGGCGCCTATGCCAAGACTCTTCCGATCGGCAGCGATGCCGCATCGATCCGCAAGCGCGTCGTCGCGCTCGAACGGCTGCTCGAACGCAGTTTCGTCGTCCCCGGCACCAATCAGCCTTTCGGTCTCGATGTGATCCTGAACGCCGTTCCGGTGCTCGGCTCGTTCATCGGTGCGGGACTGTCGAGCTACATGATCTGGGAGGCGCGCAATCTGGGCATGAGCAAGCTCGCGATGTCGCGGATGGCGGGCAATGTCGCGATCGACTGGGCGTTGGGCGCGATCCCGCTGATCGGCGCGATCCCGGACTTTTTCTTCCGGTCGAACACCCGCAATCTGCGGATCATCAAGAAGCATCTCGACAAGCATCACCCGGCGACGGTGACGATCGACGGGTAATCAGCGCGACCCTCGCCAGATTTTGAGGGGCGCGCTGTTAGCGACCCCCTGACGGAGTGGACAGATGCGATAGCGATAGCGTGTGTCCACGCACACGCGCACCTCTTCCAGCCAGCCGCCCTTCGTCGTCGCGACCTTGACCATCTGGGGCGTCATGCCGCGATTGGCGCGCGCAAAGGCCGCCGCGAACTGCCCCACGGTCAGCCCACGCCGCCGCGACAGCGCGTCCATGTCCGGATAACGTACCGACGCATAGAGCCGCGACGCGTCGGCAAAATAGCGCGCGGGGGAAATCCCCATGCACGTCCCATGCTTGGCATATTCATGCTGGAGCAGTTGCACCGACGGCGTCATGCACAGATTGGCGCGAATCACGGGTTCCGAAAGCAATGCGGCGGGGCGGCAATATTGCGGCCAATCGCGCCCCTTTCCGTCAGGCCACAACCCGTGCAGCGTAAATCCGAAGCGATTGCCGCTGTTGCACGCGAGGCGGTCGTCGCGCCCGGCATTGCGGCATCGTTGCGGCTGCCAACTGATCGCCAGCGTATAGCTGCCAATGGGAATATCACGCTTGGGCTGGCTCTGGGTCGGACCATCGGGGCGCGGGCGCGGGAGTTCGGTTGGCAAGGCGCAGAGATAGGCCTGCGCGACGGCGGGTGCGGGCAGTGCGACCAGCCCGATCGCCAGCCCCATCCGGATCATGCGCCGGGTAACTCGTCCTCCTCGTCGTCATAGGCGAACCAAGGCTTCGCGTCGGCGCGGAACAGCATCGCGATCGCGGCGAGTTCGACGATGCGCGCGGCGATCGTCAGCACCGACGGCAGCGAACCGTTCATCGCCAGTTGCACCGTCGCGCCGATCCCCCACAGGTTGAGCAGGAAGAACAGGACGGCCGCCCATTTCGCGACGCTGCTTCCCCGCTTGGCGACGAAATACCACAGGATCAGCTGGACCAGCACGACGACGCCGATGGCGACACCCGCGACGGCGGCGGCCCCGCCCTCCGCACCCGGAATCGTCGCGTTGCGCACAAGCGCATCCCAACCGAGCGCCGTCGCGATCAGCGTCAGCGCGATCGACGCGAGATAGAGCCGTTCGAACAGCTGGATCGACTTCGGACGCATGCTTCCCCCTTCGGATTTCACGGGGCGCAGATGTGCCGTCAGATGCTGCGGAAGTCGAGCCCGATATCGACCGCCGGTGCCGACTGGGTCAACCGCCCGACGCTGATGAAATCGACACCGCTTTCCGCAATTGCGCGGATCGTGTCGAGCCGAACGCCGCCGGACGCTTCGGTGGGAACGCGCCCGCCGACCAGCGCAACCGCCTCGCGCAAGGTCTCTACGCCCATATTGTCGAGCAACAGGTGAGTCGCGCCCGCCGCCAGCGCAGGCTCGATCTGGTCGATCCGGTCCACCTCGACGATGATCCGCGCAATCCCCGCTGCCACTGCCCGCCGCACCGCTTCGCCGACCGAACCGGCGACCGCGACATGATTGTCCTTGATCATCGCGGCGTCCCACAGGCCCATACGGTGATTGGTCGCGCCGCCCATCCGGGTCGCATATTTCTCCAGCAAGCGCAGTCCAGGAATCGTCTTGCGCGTATCGAGCAACGTCGCACCGGTCCCGTCGATCGCATCGACATAGCTTCGCGTCAGCGTCGCGATGCCCGACAGATGCTGCACGGTGTTGAGCGCGGACCGCTCCGCCGTCAGCATCGCGCGGGCATTGCCGGTCAGCCGCATCAGGTCGCTTCCCGGCGCTGCGCTTTCGCCATCCGCCACCAGCCGCTCGATCACCACATCGGGGTCAAGATGCCGGAAAAAAGCCTCGGCAATCTCAAGTCCCGCGACGGTAATCGCGTCGCGGCTGTCCATCACCCCCGCGAACCGCGCATCGGCGGGTATCACGGCTTCGGAAGTGATGTCCCCGCCGCCCCGAACCTTCGGGCCCATATCCTCGGCAAGCGTCGCGGAAACGAAAGCGTCGAGGTCGAACCCCTCTGGCAGCGCCATTGCGATCAATCGCCCGTGACGGGCGCGGGGCCAAGGTCGCCCATGCCGACCGTACCGCTCGCCATCGCCAGCATCCGGTCGAGCGATTTTTTCGCGCGGACGCGCAAGCCCTCTTCGATCTCGATCCGCGGTTCCAGATCGCGCAGTGCGATGTAGAGTTTCTCGACGGTGTTGAGCGCCATATAGGGGCAGATGTTGCAGTTGCAGTTGCCGTCCGCACCCGGCGCGCCGATGAAGGTCTTTTCGGGCACCGCCTTTTCCATCTGGTGAATGATGTGCGGTTCGGTCGCGACGATCACCGTCTCGGCACGCGTCGTCTTGGCATATTCCAGGATGCCGCTGGTCGAACCGACATAATCGGCATGGTCCAGCACATGCGGCGGGCATTCGGGATGCGCGAGCACCGGTGCGTCGGGATGCTGCGCCTTGAGCTTGAGCAGCTCGGTTTCGCTGAACGCCTCGTGGACGATGCACACGCCGGGCCACAGCAGCATGTCGCGCCCGGTCTTGCGCGAGAGATACCCGCCCAGATGCTTGTCGGGACCGAAGATGATCTTCTGGCTGGCCGGGATCTGCGACAGGATCTTTTCCGCCGACGAAGACGTCACGATGATATCGCTCAGCCCTTTCACCTCGGCGGAACAGTTGATGTAGGTCAGCGCGATGTGATCGGGATGATCGGCACGGAATTTCGCGAACTGGTCGGGCGGGCAGCTGTCCTCCAGGCTGCATCCGGCATCCATGTCGGGCAGGATCACGGTCTTGTCGGGCGACAGGATCTTGGCGGTCTCGGCCATGAAGCGAACGCCGCAGAAGGCGATGACATCGGCATCGGTCTCCGCCGCCTTGCGCGACAGGTCCAGGCTGTCGCCGACGAAATCGGCCAGGTCCTGAATTTCGGGCTTCTGGTAATAATGCGCCAGGATGACCGCGTTGCGCTCCTTGCGCAGCCGGTCGATTTCGGCGAGCAGATCGACGCCGGTCAGCGATCCCCCGATACCGTTACGTGCGTCCATCGAAACTGCCCCTAAATCATTGATGCTGCGCCGGTTGCCGCAAAGCGCCCGTCGGCACAAGCCGGGTCATTGCCGGTTCGTCAGAACCTCATCCACCGATTTGGTGACGTCCCATTGCTCGCGCAAGCGGTTCGGCCGGTCATAGGGAAAGCTGACGACCACCTGGGCATCGCCGTAACCCAGCGATTCGAGCGGCGCGCCGAGCAGTTCGGCAAGCGCCCGCCGCCCATTCTCGCGCGCCTGAGCCATCCGCTCGGGCGACTGCGCCTCAGCCCGTGCGCGCGCATTGGCGCGCTGCGACACCTGCCGCGCCAACGCCTCGCCGGCTTCGCGCGTCACGTACAGCCCCTGGGTTCGGACCAGGCTGCGCTGGTCTTCCATGACGTTGGGGGTGCCGACCGAAACGTCGGGCGCGTCGACGATCAGCGTACGTGCTTCGGGCACCCAGCGGATGTCGTCGGGACCGATCCGCGAGGCATCGACGAAATAATCGACCGCAAACGGCATTTTCACCACCTGATCGGTCTTGAGCATCCCGAAGCCGCGCACGTCCTCCGCGGTCGATTGCACCGTGCCGTTCAACTGCGCGACGCGGAGCGAACTGGTCGCCGACAGTCGCGCGGCGATGATCTGGGTCACGGTATCGCCCGTCTCGGTCTCGGTGACGGTATAGCGCTCGCGATAATGGTCCCACGCGAAATAGCCTGCGACGGCGACCGCCACCGCGAGCAATCCGGTTAGCGCGGGAACCAGCCAGCGAGGTTGGGAGGTCAGACCTTGAACCATCTGTCCCCATCAACCCGCGCCAGCCCGCGGCGTTCCAGATCAATCAGATGCGCCAGCACCGACCGTTCCGCCGCGCCGTGCAATCGCGGGTCGAGCCCGACATACATTTCGTCCACCATCGCGGGCGTCGCATGAACGTCGCGCGCCAGCAGCCGCAGGATCTGACCCTCGCGCTGCTTGCGGTGCCCCAGCATGCCCCGGACCAGCCGCTGCGGACGATCGACCGCGGGGCCGTGGGCGGGGTAATAGATGCGATCCTCGCGCGCCTGCAATTTCGCCAGGCTCGCCATGTAATCGGTCATGTCGCCATCGGGCGGAGAAATGACGCTGGTCGACCATCCCATGACGTGATCGCCGGTGAACAGCGCACCGTTTTCGATCAGCGCGAAACACAGGTGATTGGACGTGTGCCCCGGCGTCGCCACCGCTTCGATCGTCCAGCCTTCGCCTGCGATCCATTCGCCATCCGCCAGCACGCGGTCGGGCGCATAGCCGCGGTCGAACGCAGCATCCGCGCGCGGCCCCGCATCCTCCAGCGCCAGTGCCGCGCAGCCGATGATCGGCGCGCCCGTCGCCTTCGCCAGCGGTCCGGCCAGCGGACTATGGTCGCGGTGGGTATGGGTGCACAGAATGGCGCGGACCGGACGGCCTGCGACGGCGGCCAGCAGGGCGTCCAGATGTTCGGGCAGGTCCGGCCCCGGATCAATCACAGCGACATCGCTCGTGCCCACCAGATAGGTCTGGGTTCCGGTGTAGGTATAGGGGGACGGATTTCCCGCCAGCACCCGCGCGACTAGCGGTTCGATCTGCTCGATCGTGTCGGAGGGTGCGTCGGTCATGGGATTCAGATGGCGGGTGCGGGGGTGCTAGGCAAGGGTTGGGGATTCCCATTTCCCCCACCGTTCGTTTCGAGCGGAGTCGAGAAACGTGAGCCTCGCGCTTGGGACGCGTTTCTCGACTTCGCTCGAAACGAACGGGAATGGAATATGAGAAACTGATCCGCAAAAAAAACGGGGCCGGTCCCACGAAGGAAGAACCGGCCCCGTTTCGAAGGGCGTCATTCGTGCAAAGGGGCAAACACGAATACCGACGCCCTTCCCCTCCCCAGGGGCTCAGTCGTCCTTTTGCGAGTCCAGTTCGGCCATCGCCTGATCGACCCCGGCCAATGCCTGCGCGCGCTGTTCGGCGGACAGGTTGCGGTCGATCTCGATCGCCTTGCGGGCGTGGCGCAGGCTCATCCGCGCCATGTCGGTGCCCATCCGTGCCGATGACATGGCGAGCACCTGGGCCCGCGCGCCGCGTTCGGACGCTTCGGCGGCCAGTTTCTCGATCCGGTCCTTGCAGATGATGGTGACCCGCCTGCCATTGTCGGCTTCGGGCTTGCCGAGGTGGATGGTGCCTTCGCCGGGACCGCAATTACCCTCGACGAAGTGCATCTGCTTCTGAAGGTCGGCGGCAAGCTTTTGACCGTCGATGCGCGATCGTTCGGCCCGCTCCAGCATGCGTTCGAATTCGGCAGGGTCCATGCTATCCCTGCTATGAATGACGATTTTTCGTCCGTCCCGCTCCGCGCGATAGATGCGCGTGCCGTCCTTTTCGATGAGAACTCTCGGCTCGCTCGGCGCTGCGGCTTCCCCTGGTTCGCGAGACTCAGGTACCTCGACCGGCGCGGGTGCGGCAGGTGCCTCCTGCTCGACGGTCGGTGCCAGCGACGGCAGCTTCACATCCTCCAGCTTGACGCCGATCCGATCCTCCACCGTGGCGCGCACCGTCTCTGCGGCATGTGTTCCCGATGCGGTTAGGCCCAGCGCGATCAGGCCGATCGCGGCGCTGGCGGCGGTTCCGCCCCATACCCGGCTCCGCGAGCGTTTCTGATTGTCGAGCAACATCTTCAGCCTCCCCTTCAAATCGTTGATCGTGTGCAGATGGCACGCCGCCGACACCGCTCCGCCATGCGCGGATTTGACGATGGCGAGCCCGTAGGCGTGACGAAGCGAGGGCTCCCGGCCCGACAGGACCAGCGCGTCGCACGCCATTTCCTGGTCGGCGCGGAAGGCGCGAAACGCCTTCCAGGCAATGGGATTGAACCAGTGGAACGCCAGCATCACCAGCGCGACCCAGTTGGCGATCAGGTCGCCGCGGGCGTGGTGACCCAGTTCGTGCGCGAGTGCCAGATCGCGTTCGGTGTCGTCGTAACGCTCGGCGAAATCGCGCGGAAAGGCGACGGTCTTGCGAATGATGCCGAACGCCAGCGGCCCGTGGGCGACGTCGCTTTCGATCACCTCGACCCGGCCATCGGCCATCCAGTCGGTGGCGCGTGCCTGTCGGCGAATGTTGGCGCAAAACCGCCGATGGGAAATCAGGTGATAGGCGATGAACCCACCCGCCCCGATCGCCCAGCTGGTCAGCAGGATCAGCGCCCAGGGCACGCCCTCGCCGGTGACATAGACGGCCGGCGTCTCGGCCAACGGTTCGACGACATAATAAAGCATCTGCTGGCTGGCGTCCGACAGCGGCGCAATGCCGTGATCGCGCACCGTCGCGGGCAGCGGCGGCATCATCATGCGCAGCACCGGTAGCAGCCACAGCGCATAGGCGACGTTCGGCCCGAACGCGCGGCGGATGGGGGTTCGGATGGCGAGCACCAGCAGCATGAGCAAGGTGGTCGCGACCAGCGTTTCGATGGCCCAGGCGATCATTGCTTCAACGCCTGCAGAAGCGCTTCGATCTCTTCGATTTCCTGCGCACTCAGCGCATCGCGCTCTGCCAGATGCGCAACCAGCGGCGACAATTTGCCCCCGAACAACCGGTCCATCAGCCGTCGCGATTCGCCCTCGACATAATCGTCGCGCTGGACGAGCGGACGGTACAGGTAACGCCGCCCGTCCTCTTCATGCGCGATGATGTTCTTGGCGAGCAGGCGGCCAAGCAGCGTCTTGACGGTGTTGGCGCTCCATCCGCGGTCGGGCGCGGCGCGTTCCGATACATCCTGGGCGGACAAGGGCGACTCGTCCCAGAGCACCTCCATCACCGCATGTTCGGCGTCGCTGATCCGTTCGCTCATGTCACCCTCTCAAGACTACGCATGTAATCAACCTGATTACGTCTGTAGTCAAGCGGCTGAACACTGGCTGAACGATCATCAGCCGTAACGACTTCTCCGGGTGTCGGCGGCGCTTACACTCGATACTGGCTGTTCGGTGCCATTAACCAAAAAATCGACGGAATTGCCTGGGGTTCCCAGAACTGGCACGTGCCCTGCTTATCGTCGGACAGCTCGAACTTCTCGATGCTTCCAGGCGGGCCGATGCTCTTCACCGGCTCTCGCGTCGGCCCGCCTACCCGGTCACCATTGTCATATCGCGACGCTTCCCGGCGTCCGAATCGCTCGCATTGCGCGCGGCGGCGTGCGCCGATGCCTTTGGATAGATTTCGTCGAAGAGGCGGCGGAACGTCCGGTCCCAACCATAATGCTCCGCGACCATTGCCCGCGCGCGCGCGCCGATCGCGGCGGCTCCGTCGTGCCAGATCGCCGTGACATTGCGCGCCATCGCCGCAATATCGTCGATCGGGCCCAGCCGCCCCAATGCGGGCGGCACCCGATCGGGCATCGCCCCGCCTTCGACACCGACCACCGGCAACCCGCACGCCTGCGCTTCGAGCACCGAAATCCCGAATGTCTCGTCCGCCATTGCCGAGACATAAATGTCCGAGGAAGCGAGCGACCGTGCCAGTCCCGCACGGTCCTTCTCGAACCCCGGAAAGGCGATGTTCAGGCCAGCAGCACGCGCCATCAGCGGCTCGCGCAACTTGCCGTCGCCGATCATCACCATCGCCGCGTTCAGTTCGGCGGGCAATTGGCGGAACATCTCGATCAGCCGGTCGGCGCGCTTTTCATTGTCGATCCGGCCGGCATAGACCAGCAGCGGACCATCGCCCGCCAAACCCAGTTCGGACCGATAACCGGGATCGCGCTTGTCGGGAGAGAACATCGCGGTATCGACCCCCAAAGGCAGGATGTCGGTCCGCGTGATCCCGCGCTCCGCCAGCCGCTCGCGCGCATCCTGGCCGAGGGTATAGACCCAGTCGAACTCGCGATACGTGATCTCCGCATAGCCATAGATCAGCCAGCGCAGCGCACGCCCTGCCCTCTCGCCGAACTTGTCGCGGCCGACGCGATAGACATGCGCGTTGGGGAAATCGGTGCGGTATCCGGCGACCAGCGCCGTCCGGGGATGCGCGCGGCGATGATGGATCGCGGTCCAGGGCAGCACCCAGGGACATAGCGATTCGATCACATCGGGCCGATATTCGGCGAGCAACGCGCGCACCGCCCCCGTGCGCAGTATGAAACGATAGTTCGGGCTACCGCGCACCGGCTTCGCGCCGATCTCGGCAAAGATATGCCGCCCGTTGACCGTCACCCGGTCTTCGGGACCGGGCACGATCTGGAGCAGGTGGTGCGGCGTATGCGCCAGCACATAATCGCGCTTTTCGCGCAGATAGGTGCTGATCCCGCCGCCGCCATGCGGCGTATAGCTCTGCGTCAGGTCGCAGATCAGCATGGGTTTCCCGCCGGGCGCGACGGGATCGTCGGCATGCCTAAGCATATCCTGCTGCCGTTTCGCGATCCTGGGGGTAGTCCCAATTTGGTGTCTGCACTCAGTCGGCCTTCTCGCCACCCAGCAATTCGGCCAACTCGCCGCTTTCGTACATTTCCATCATGATGTCCGAACCGCCGATGAACTCGCCGTTCACATAGAGCTGCGGAATGGTCGGCCAGTCCGAATAGGCCTTGATCCCCTGACGGATGCCCTGATCCTGAAGCACGTCGACGCTTTCGAATTCGGCGCCCAGATGGTTGAGGATCGCGATCGCGCGGCTGGAAAATCCGCATTGTGGAAACAGCGGGCTGCCCTTCATGAACAGCACGATGTCATTGGATTTGACGAGGCCGTCGATGCGGGCCTGAACGTCGTCGGTCATGGTCGTCACTCCTTTGCGGCCGGAACCGCAGTGGTCAGTTGCAGCGCGTGCAGCTCGCCGCCCATCCGCCCGCCAAGCGCGGCATAGACCGCGCGGGTCTGGGCAACACGGGTCATCCCGCGAAAGCTCTCCGCCGTCACGCGCGCGGCATAATGGTCGCCGTCGCCCGCCAGGTCGGTGATCTCGACCTCGGCATCGGGAATGCCGGTGCGGATCAGCGTTTCGATCTCTTCGGCAGCCATCGGCATCGGATCAGATCGCCTCGATGATTTGACGACGCGCTTCGACGGTCAGGTCGGAAATCGCCTTCTCGACTTCGGCCTCGTCGGTGTCGACGCCCGCCGCGGTCAGGTCGCCGACGATCTTACGCACCACGTCCGCGTCGCCGGCTTCCTCGAAATCGGCCTGGACCACCGCCTTGGCATAGGCGTCGGTCTCCTCCGGCGTCAGATTCATCTTGGCCGCTGCCCATTGGCCGACCAGCCGGTTCCGGCGCGCGGTGACGCGAAACGCCACTTCCTCGTCGCGGGCATACTTTGCCTCGAACGCCTTTTCGCGATCATCAAATGTCGTCATTTCAGTCACCGTCCCCTGGAAGCTGTGAACTGCCGAGATAGGGGCGGTGGGGCGCACTGGCAACGGGCTGCCGACCAGATGGCCAACCCATTCGTGCTCAGGCTGAGCTTCGATGGTTCATCAGCAACCGGTGCTCCTGCGAATGCAGGAGCGTTGGCCATTTTGCGATTCGCCTGCGGCCACGACCCCTGCTTTCGCAGAAGCACTCAAGAGCACTGAAGAGGGTTGGGCTACGCCGCCACCGTCACCACCAGCTTCCCGATCGCACCACGATCGCCCATCTTGGCGATCGCCTGACCGCCATCGGCAAAGGCATAGGTTTCGGTGACGCGCGGATTGATCTTGCCTTCTTCCCACAAGCGGAACAGCGTCTCGCTATGCGCCGCGTTCGCCTTGGGATCGCGCGCGGCAAAGGCGCCCCAGAACACGCCGCAGACGTCGCAGCTCTTGAGCAAGGTGAGGTTGAGCGGCAGACGGGGAATGCCCGCAGGAAAACCAACGACCAGATAGCGGCCTTCCCAGGCGATCGATCGCAGTGCGGGTTCGGCATAGTCGCCGCCGACCGGATCGTAGATCACGTCCGCGCCGTTCGGGCCGACGGCGGCCTTGAACTGCTCCGCCAGTGCCTTCGACGCGTCCTTGTCGAACGGCGCCCGACCATAGAGGATCGTCTCGTCCGCGCCCGCCGCGCGGGCGGCTTCGGCCTTTTCCTCGCTCGACACGGCGGCGACGACGCGCGCGCCGTACGCCTTGCCGAGTTCGATCGCGGCCAGTCCGACGCCGCCTGCCGCGCCCAGCACCAGCAGGGTCTGCCCGGCCTGCAACTTGCCCCGGTCGAGTAACGCATGGATCGTGGTCGCATAGGTCAGCAACAGCGCCGATCCTTCGGCGAAGCTGCGGCCTTCGGGCAGGCGTTGCAGCTTGACCGCATCGACCGCGACCTTTTCGGCAAGACCGTTCCAGCCGGTCATCGCGATCACCCGGTCGCCGACCGACCAGCCCTCAACGCCTTCGCCGAGGCTATCGATCAGGCCCGACACCTCGCCGCCGGGCGCAAAGGGCCGTTCGGGTTTGAACTGGTATTTGTCCTGGATGATGAGGACGTCGGGATAGTTGATCGCGCAGGCCTTTACCGCGACCACCACCTGTCCCTTGCTCGCCACCGGATCCGGCGCATCGGCCAGTTCTAGAGTTTCAGGTCCGCCCGGCGCTTTCGACAGCAATGCGCGCATGTCCGCTCTCCCTCGATATCCATGGACGCGCACGCGACGTGCCGTCCTCGAATTTCGAAATCGCGGTATCCTTGGCCAAGGTCAACCCTATCTCGTCCAATCCCTGCATCAGGCAGTCGCGGCGAAAGGGATCGAGGTCGAAGGAAAACCGGTCCTGAAGCGGCGTCGTGACGGTCATCGTGTCGAGATCGACGGTGACCGGATGATCGCGCGCCACCTCCACCAGCCGGTCCACCGCCTCCTGCGGCAGCACGACGGGGACGATGCCGTTCTTGAACGCATTGCCCGAGAAGATGTCGGAGAAGCTGGGCGCGATCACCGCCGCCACGCCCATATCGGCCAACGCCCAGGCGGCATGCTCACGGCTCGATCCGCAGCCGAAATTCTCGCCCGCGATCAGGATGGGCGCACCCTGATAGGTCGGATCGTCGAACAGGTTGCCGGTTTCGGCGCGCACCGTCTCGAACGCGCCCTTTGCCAGCCCCTCGCGCGTGGTCGTCTTCAACCAGTGGGCGGGGATGATGATGTCCGTGTCGACATTCTTCGCGCCCCACGGATAGGCGCGGCCCGATACGGTCACGACGGGTTGCATCTTGTCACTCCCCCCGGCGCGAATCCGCGCGGGTTTAGTTGGTGGCGCGAACCGGCGCGTCGGCGGCTTCGGCCTTCATCGAACCTGTGGAATAAATGGCGGCAGCGCCGGTCAACAGCGTGCCGGCAATCAGCAGATACATTACGCGCTTCATGATACTCGACCCCCCAACAGTTCGCGAACGTCGGTCAACCGCCCCGTGACGGCTGCTGCCGCGGCCATTGCCGGCGACATGAGGTGCGTTCGCGCACCCGGACCCTGCCTCCCTACGAAATTCCGATTCGAAGTGGAAGCACATCTCTGGCCGGGTGGCACTTTATCCGGGTTCATCGCCAGGCACATCGAACAGCCGGGTTCGCGCCATTCGAAACCGGCCTCGGTAAAGATGCGGTCGAGCCCTTCGGATTCGGCCTGTCGTTTGACGAGGCCTGAGCCGGGGACGATCAGCGCCTGATGGACCCCGTCCGCGACGCGGCGGCCCTTCACCACTTCGGCGGCGGCGCGAAGATCCTCAATCCGGCTGTTGGTGCAACTGCCGATGAAGATGTTGTCGACCGCCACGTCCTGCATCCGCGTGCCGGGCGCGAGCCCCATATAATCGAGCGATTTACGCGCGGCGACGCGCTTTGACGGGTCGGCGAAGCTGTCGGGATCGGGGACGATACCCGTGATCGGGACAACGTCTTCGGGGCTGGTGCCCCAGGTCAGCGATGGCGCGATGTCGGTCGCGTCGAGTTTGACGACTGCGTCATAAGTCGCCGCCGCGTCGGTTGGCAGCGTCCGCCAATAGGCGAGCGCGCGGTCCCATGCGTCGCCGGACGGCGCCATCGGCCGGTCCTTCAGATAGGCATAGGTCGTCTCGTCCGGCGCGATGAGGCCAGCGCGTGCCCCGCCCTCGATCGACATGTTGCTGATCGTCAGCCGCCCCTCGATCGACAGCGCACGGATTACCTCGCCCGTAAACTCGATGACGTGCCCGGTTCCGCCCGCCGCGCCGATCTTGCCGATGATCGCGAGCACCACGTCCTTGGCCGACACGCCGAAGCCCAATGTCCCGTCGACGCGGATTTCCATCGTCTTCGACTGGCGCAGCAGCAAGGTTTGCGTCGCCAGCACATGCTCGACCTCGCTGGTGCCGATGCCGAAGGCGAGCGCGCCGAGCGCGCCGTGGGCGGAGGTGTGACTGTCGCCGCACACCAGCGTGGTGCCGGGCAGCGTGAAACCCTGTTCGGGGCCGACGACATGGACGATGCCCTGCTCGGCGGCGGTCGCATCGATGTAATCGATGCCAAATTCGGCGGTGTTGCGCTCAAGCGCGACGAGTTGTTCGGCCGACGCGGGATCGGCGATCGGCAGGCGCGCACCATCCGCCCCGACGCGCGGCGTGGTCGGCAGGTTATGGTCGGGGACCGCCAGCGTCAGGTCGGGGCGGCGGACGCGGCGCCCATTCGCTCGAAGCCCCGAAAATGCCTGAGGACTCGTGACTTCGTGCACCAGATGCCGGTCGATATAGATCAGGCAGGTGCCGTCCTCGCGCCGTTCGACGACATGATCGGCCCAGATTTTTTCATAGAGCGTGAGCGGGCGTGTGGCCATGCGGTGCGCCTTAACCGAAAACTGCGCGTATGCAATGGCGGGCTATGCGATAATTTCGTGCGCTGACTCACATCTTTTCCATCATCCCGCACGTTCCGGGGTCCGCTAAGCCGCCTGCATACGCTCACATATCGAACGTTGCGTCAGCCGCTCGGTGGACCCGGAGCATGTCCGGGGTAACGGTCATCAGCGCTTAAAGCTCGCTTTCCAGCCACGCCTTCAACTGGCTTTTCGGCGCCGCACCGACCTTGGTCGCGGCGGGCTGACCGTTCTTGAACAGAATCATCGTCGGGATACCACGAACACCGTATTTGCCCGGCGCATCGGGATTTTCGTCGATGTTGAGCTTGGTGATCGTCACCTGTTCGCCCAGTTCCTCGGACAGTTCCTCAAGGCTGGGGCCGATCATCTTGCACGGCCCGCACCATTCCGCCCAGAAATCGACCAGCACGGGCTTGTCGGCATTGATGACGTCGGTGTCGAAGCTGGTGTCGCTGATCGCCTTGGTCGGCATGGGGAAATCTCCTGAAAATCGAATTGAGACGTATCTATGAAGCGCGGGCGCCGGGCTCAAGCGCCATCGACGAAGCTTTGTTCGGCCGCGCCATAGCCGGGCTTGTAGCGCGTGATCAGTTCGGCGGGCACCTCGATCGCGACCGGCCCCGCAGTATAGACCAGCGCCGCATCGATCGCGCGGCCCGAAAACACCACCGACAGCGCCGCGACATAGGCTGCCATCTGGCGGACATGCGCGTCGGGCACCGCCTCGATGCCGGCAGGCGCGTGGCGTGAGGTCTTGAAATCGACGACGCGAATGCGGGTTTCGGTAACGAGCAATCGATCGACCGTGCCCGCCACCACCGCGCCGTCCACCACCGCGGCGATCGGCGCTTCCGCCAGCGCATCGGGTCCAAACAGATCGGCGAAGCGCGGATCGTCGATCACGCCCAGCGCGTTGTTGGCCAGGCCTTCGCGTTCGGATTCGTCATCGATCCCGCACGCGCGCTCCAGCCAGCGCAATGCGGCGGCGCGGCGATCGGCGGGGGCGACTGCGGGCAGCCGTTCGAACAAGCGGTGGAGGATAAGCCCGCGTTCGGCCGCCGCACGCAGCGCCGGGCCGGGCGGCGGATCGGCGGCATCGTCCGCGCCGATCGATGATGGCGCGAGCGGACGCGGCGGGCGCGCTTCTTGCGGAGCGGGTGCGCGCAGCCAGACGGGAAGCGGCGTGGGATCGCTCGGCGTAGCGGTCGCCTGCCCGCGCATCGCCACCGGCGGTTGCGGCGCAAAGCCTTCGAACCGGCGCTCGCCATCCTCGTCGCCATCCGCGATCCCCAGCGCATCGAACGCCGCCGCCGATACGGCATACCAGCTGCGTTCGGGCACCTCGCCACCCGTCCCCGGAGTCAGCGCGCCGGTGACGATCAATTCTTCCTCTGCGCGTGTCGCGGCGACATAGAATAGCCGCCAATGCTCCTCCATCTCGCGGCGCTCGGCATCCGCGACCAGCCCCTCCAGCGCGTCCGATTTCTCGGCCCCGCGCGGACGGAAGATCGGGAAGGCTGGGCCGTCATGGTCCTTGGGTTGCCACGCCAGATGCGCGCGTTCGACATTGTCGGGGTCGGCGGCAGCGTCAGCCAGCATGACGAGCGGCGCCTGCAATCCCTTGGCGCCATGCGCGGTCATCACCCGCACGGCATCCGCGCCTTGCGACGGATCGCGCTTGATCTCGACATCGCCGCGATCGAACCAGTCGAGGAAACGTTGCAGCGACGGAGTCGCGATCTGCTCGAAATTGAGCGCGGCGCTCAGCAGTTCCTCGATCGGGTCGCGCGCCTCCTCGCCCAGTCGGGCGACCAGCTTGCGCCGGCCGTCGAGATTGCCCGACAGCATCGCCTCAAGGAAACGGTAGGGCGTCTCGAAATCGGCGCGCGCGAGAATGTCGAGAAGCGGGCGCAGCGTCTCCGTCGGCTGGGTGTTGCGCAGATGCCGCCACAGGCTTCCCCGTTCGCGGGGTGCGGCCCGCATCAATTGATCCTGGCTCCAGCCGATCAGAGGCGAGACGAGCAGGCTGGCGAGCGACAGATCGTCCTCCGGCTGAAGCGCGAAGCGAATCGCGGCGAGCAGGTCCTGCACCGCAAGCGGCGCGTTCAGCCGCAACCGGTCGACGCCTGCGACCGGCACGCCCTCCGCATAGAGCCGGGCGACGATCAACGACGCGAGTTCGCCGCGCCGTTTGACCAGCACCATGATGTCGCCGGGGGTCAACGCCCTGCCCTTCGCGCCCAAAGTCGCGCCCGACCGGATCAGCCCGGCGATATGCCGCGCGATGCGTTTGGCATGCGCGCGGACGGCGTCGTCGATCCAGCCTTCCTCCTCGGCATCCTCGGATACCGCCAGCGTCGGCGACCACAGCGTCACCCGCCCCGGTCCCTTCACTTCGCTGGCGTGCGGCTCGGCGTCTGAATGGCTGCCCATGCCGCCCTCCGGCATCGCCGCAATCGCGGCATCGACGAATTCGAGGATGGGGCGCGTCGAGCGAAAGCTGTGGGTGAGCGACAGGGTGCTGAGCCGTGCCGGATCGGCATCCGCACCCGCCAGTCCGGCATCGAGCGTTTCATATTTGCGGTGTGCGAGCGCATAGAAAAACGGGTCGGTGCCCTGAAAACCGAAGATCGCCTGTTTGTAATCGCCGACGGTGAACAGGGTGCGGTGGCGCGCGCCGCCGGTGCCTTCGCCCGCGAAATATTCCTCGGCCATTGCCGAGATGATCGTCCACTGGTCCCAGTTCGTGTCCTGCGCCTCGTCGATCAGGACATGGTCGGTGACCTGGTCGAGTTTGAAGCGGACCCATTCGCCGATTCCCGGCTGACGCAGCAAGTTGACCGTCTCGCGGATCAGGTCTCCGAAATCGACCGCGCCCGACCGGCGCTTGGCGCGGCCATAGGCATCGGCATAGGCGCGCCCGGCGTCGAGCGACGAGGCGAGCAAGTCGGCGAAGGCGGCACGCGCGCGGATCGAGGCGAGCTTGGCGCACGCCTCTCCCAATTCGACGGCCAGCTCGACATAATCGGCATCGGCGGCGGACAGTTTCGCGGAATATTTGCGCGGCTCGCCCTTCGCGGTGTGGGCAATGCTGCGCAGGTCGTCGATCAGGCGCGCGCGTTCGGCGGGGGCCGCCTCAAGCCAATAATCGCCGATCTCGGCATGGTCGCTGCCGGTCGCCGTGCCCCAGGCGCGATTGGCGTCGATAATCCGGCGCAGCGAAGCGACATCGAACGCATCGTCCGAACACGCCGCCTCCAGCGCCGCCTCGACATCACCCGACGGCAAGTCGAGCGCGCGGCGCAAGAAAGGCTGAATGCCGCTCGGCAGCCCCGCCATCGCATCGGGCGCGCGGGCGCAGGCGAGCAGGAACGCCTCTGCCGCCCCCTCGCCCAGCCGCAGACTCAGCGCCCCGATCGCGTCGGCATGGGTCGATCGCCCGATCGCGGCTTCGTCGGTCAGGAGTTCGGCCAGCGCCTCGCGCGCCATCACGCTTTCCTCGCGCGCTTCCAATGGGCGGAAGCCAGGGACCAGCCCCGCCTCGATCGGAAAGGCGGACAGCAAGGTCTGGCAGAAGCCGTGAATCGTCTGGATGCGGATGCCGCCGCCCGGCGCGTCCAGCACCTGCGCGAACAACCTCCGCGCCCGCGCGATCCGCTTCGCATCGGGCTCCTCGCCCAGCGCGATCAGGTCCAGCTTCAGATCGGGTTCGCCCATCCGCACCCATCGCGCCAGTCGATCATTGATGCGGTCGGCCATTTCGGCGGCGCCTGCCTTGGTAAAGGTCAGGCACAGGATCGCGCCAGGATCGACGCCGCGCAGCAACAGCCGATAGACGCGCGCCGACAACACCTGCGTCTTGCCCGTGCCCGCCGAGGCGGCGAGCCAGACGTGCAGGCGCGGATCGCTGGCCGCGGCCTGATTGCCGAGCAGCGTGGGGAGCGGCTTTGCCGATTTCTGGGGATCACTCACGGCCATACCATTCGTCGCGGCGCATCAACTGATCGTAATCGGCCCAGGGTGCATATTCGGGATTGAGCTTGGCCTTGAACGGCTCGCTACCCGTCAGCCACAGCGCCGTCGCGTCCGAGAAATGCTGCGCGGCATTCGGGACGAACTCGGCAGGCAGCATCTTGTCGCGCTTGCCTTCGGGATCGACGGGGGAGGCGATACGGCCGAACTTGCCCTGATATTTGGCGAGCGACCAATATTCGAACGCGCTGGCCTTGCCCGACACGCCATCGAACCCTCCGCGCTCGGCAATCAGGCCGAGCAGCCCCAGTTGCAACGTGAACCCTGCGCGCGCCGCCTTGGGCGATGGCGGCTGGCCGGTCTTGTAATCGACGATCCCCAGGCTGCCGTCGGGCATCCGATCGATCCGGTCGTATTTGCCGCGCAATTCCACCCCGGCAATCTCGATCCGTCCTTCACGCTCGACATCGATCACCGCGCGGCCACGCTGTTGCTGCGCGGCAATCTCGGTCGCGATCCAGTCGGTCGCCTCGATCAGTCGCGGTCCCCACAGCGCGCGCAGCATCGGATGGGTGCGTTCGTCGCGCAGCATCGCCTCTGCACGCGGGCGTAGCTTTTCGGGATCACACCCATCCTCGCGCGCCCAATGTTCGAGCACGTCGTGCACCGCCGTGCCGCGCCATGCCGCGCTGGCGTCGGCATCGACCGGGTCGATCGACATCAGCCCCAGATAACGCCGCGCGTAGAAGGCATAGGGGTCGGCCTTCAGCCGGTCGACTTCGGTCACCGAAATCCGACGCGGGCGAAGCGCGACGGGCGGCGACGGTTCGGGTCGTTTGGCGGGGGTGTATTCGCAAGGCCGGTCGATCGCATCGGCAAGCCGCGCGACCTCGCCCGCGCGCTCCAGCCCGCCCGACAGCGCGGTCATCCGCAACAGGAAGCGCGAGGCGATGGTCGGTGCGGTCGCGTCGCGATGCGCGCGCGTCAGCACCACCTCTCGCGCGCCCATCGCGCCCGCGAAATCATGCGCCGACAGGCCGATGCGTCGCTCCAGTCCGGGAAGGCCAAGTTCGGCGCGAATGCGCGGGGCGAGCCACGGGTCGGGCGCAGGCAGCGGCGGCCATATGCCTTCGTTGAGGCCGCCCAGGATCATCCGGTCGGCGGTCTGCAATCGCGCTTCGAGCAAGCCGTAAATGGCAAGCCGCGGATGTCCGCCCTGGGGCGGGCGCACCGCGACCTCGTCCATCAGCGTGCGCAGCATCGCGGGCAGGCTTGCCGGATCGATCGATGACGGGCCATGGGCGCCTTCACGTTCCAGCGCATCGATCAGGTCCGCCGCCGCGCGTCCCTCTGGCCGTGCCCACGCCGCATCGCCCGCCAGCGCATTCGCCGCCTCGCGCAGCATCGCCACCATCGCGGGCAACGGCTGCGCACCGCTCGCCGCCGCCGCCTCGACCGGCTTCAGCAGCACGCGGGCCGTCGGCCACCACCCGGCGGCGCGCGGAAATTCGCTCAGGTGCCGATCCACCCCAACCAGCCCCGCCGCCGGACGCGGGCCGCGCAGCGCCTTGTCGAGCAGCCGCACGCCATCCAGCCAGTCGGCGCGGCGATTCCCCGCCATCACCAACGGGTGTTTGAGCAGGTTGAGCAACGCGACCGGCGCGAAATCCTGCGCCGCCGCCTCGGCAATGCCCAGCAGCAACGTCCCCGGCGGCATCAACGACAGCGGCTGTCCGGCGGTGTCGTCGATCTCGATCCCCCAGCGTCGGCAGTGCGCGGCCACGCGCCGCGCGAGCATCCGATCGGGCGTCACCAATGCGGCGGTCCGCCCCGGCGTCTCCAGCGTCTCGCGCAGTACGATAGCAATTGCCTGGGCTTCGGCAGCCGGGGTCGGCGCTTCGATCAGCGACACGTCGGGCAACCGCCGCTGCGCCGATGGCAAGTCGGTCCAGCCATGCGTGAATTCGGCCGGGGCCAGCGCATGCGCAACCGCGCGGCCGCGCTGCGGCGGTGCGTCATGCTCGCTGCCGTCGCGCCAGCGCATGACCTCTCCGCGGGCGATGCCCATGCGATCGAGCAGCAGCTTCAGGTGATATTGCCCATGCGTCTCGATCGGTCGCCGCCGCGTGCCCGTTACGGGGTCGGGTTCGTGCGGCCCCAGCGCTTCCCACTGATCGTCAGGCATGTCGGTCGCCAGTCCCGGCAGCACCACCATGCCGTGCGTCATTTCCGAAATGCTGCGCAGCATTCGCGCAACCGCAGGCGACGAGGTGGCGATCCCGGCGGCGCACACAAAGCCCTCAGGCGGCGTCTCGCGCCAGCGCCGGGCAACCTTGTGGAGCAGTAACGAGCGC
This sequence comes from Sphingomonas aestuarii, assembly GCF_054457155.1. NCBI lineage: Bacteria > Pseudomonadati > Pseudomonadota > Alphaproteobacteria > Sphingomonadales > Sphingomonadaceae > Sphingomonas > Sphingomonas aestuarii. Next base: position 555,901 of record NZ_JBTKVV010000001.1, read on the forward strand.
CGCGTCGCCAGATCGATCCGGCCAAGCCGTTCCAGTGCGCGCGGCCAGGCGTCGAATACGATCCCGAACAGTTCGAGCGCGCGCTGCCAGTGCTCGGACAATTCGGGGGCCAGTTCGATGTCGCGTAGCTTCGCGGGCGGCACCTCTTCGGCCAGCAACTGGTCGAGCGTGCGCGACAGATCGCCCGCCAGCCGCACCGCTTCGCCTGCATCGACCGGCTGGCCGCTGCGCACGCGCGCTTCGCTGACCAGCCGCGCGAGGATCATGCGGCGCCGGAGCGGATCGATAGCGGGCGGGACCGGATCGCTGTCGTCGGCGGCGTCGAGCATCGCGCCGACGCTCTCGTCGAGTTCGGGATCGCCGATCGCAACGAGACGCGGCAGCAGCAGGCCGCCCTGGCTCGCGCGTACGAAGGCGTCGCGCACGCTCAACTTGGCGCGGTTGTTGGTGACGAGGATCGTGCCGCGTGCCAGCGCCATCGGATCGCTGCCGAAGCGGCGAATCAGCCCGTTCGCCAGCGCGTCGCCGAACGCCCGGTGGCTCGGGATGGTATAAAGCGACGGTTTCCCGCGCTCACCCATCGGCGAGCATCGCTTCGGTCGTGGCGATGGCAGGCGGCGATCCGACATCGAACCACAGTCCCGAGTGGACGACGCCGAACATCCGCCCCGCTTCGATCGCCCGCTGCCAGAACAGATTGGTCGAGAACGGTCCTTCCGGCCAGTCGGCGATCACTCGAGGCGACAGGATCTGAACCCCGGTGAACACGAACGGCGCAAGCCGTCCCGGCGCGCGGCGTTTGGTAATCCGCCCATGCGGATCGAGGTGGAAATCGCCCTGCCCGCCGTGACAATGCGCGCGCGCCAGCGGCACCAGCAGCAGCAGCGCGTCCATCGTCTCGTCGTCCCAGTGCTGCGCCAGCTGGACGATCGCATCGATCGGGCCATCGACCCACAGATTGTCGCTGTTGACGCACAGAAACGGCGCATCGCCGATCATCGCGCGCGCCTGGACCAGCCCGCCGCCCGTCTCCATCAGTTTTGCGCGTTCGTCGGAGATGGCGACGTCGATATCCTTCACCCGCGCGCGCAGATGGGCTTCCATCGCGTCGGCCAGATAATGAACATTGACGATGGCACGGCGGACGCCCGCCGAACGCAATCGGTCGAATACATGGTCGATCAGCGGTTTACCCGCGACCTCCACCAGCGGCTTGGGCCGGGTCGCGGTCAGGGGGCGCATCCGCTTGCCCAGTCCCGCCGCCATCACCATCGCCGTTTCGGGCACGGCGACGTCGGGATTGGGGCGCAGTCTGCGGATCATCGGCCCGCGATCGCCATCGGATCGCCGCGCAGTTCGGCGGGGATATTGGCGTCGAACCACGCCCTGACCGGCGCAAGCGCCGGGTGCGCAAGGTCGCGTTCCAGATATCCCCAGACGCGCGGACACAGCGTCGGGTAACGCGGCTTGCCATCGCGCTTCCACAGGCGCGTAAAGATACCGACGATCTTCGCATTCCGCTGCGCGCCCAGCACATGATAGGCCGCGTCGAACGCATCGCCCTCGCCGGTCGCGTTCTTGTATCGCGCCAGCATTTCCGCCTCCACGCTGGCGGGCACCTCGCGCCGCGCATCCTGAAGCAGCGAAACCAGGTCATAGGCCGGATGCCCCGCCAGCGCGTCCTGAAAATCGAGCAGGCCGAGCGCCCCTTCTTCGAGAAGCATGATGTTCTCGGCATGATAATCGCGCAGCACCATCACGTCGCGAACCGAATCCACGCCCTCCAGCACCGCGTCCCACGCCGCCTCATAACCCGCAACATCGACATCGTGTCCGATCGCCGGGCAATACCATTCGGTCAGCAGCCCCGCTTCGCGCTGACACGTCGCGCGGTCATAGGGATCGACATCGGCCGCCGGATGCGCGCGCAATGCGACGAGCAGGTCGATCGCCTGGGCATAAAGCGCATCTTCGCGCGCGGGATCGGCATCCACCGTCTCGCGCATGCGCGCGTCACCGAAATCCTCCAGCAGGACCAGGCCGTGCGACAGATCCTCGGCATGAATGGTCGGCGCGCGAAAACCGCGCTCGCCCAGCCAGCGCGCGACCGCGATAAAGGGTCGCGGGTCCTCGTGCGGGGGCGGTGCGTCCATCAGGATCGCGTGTCGGTCGCCCTGTCTCACCCGGAAATAGCGCCGGAACGAGGCATCGCCCGCCACCGGTTCGATCACCGCATCGCGCCAGCCGTTGCTGTCGAGGAAATCGCGCGCCGCAATCGGCGGAATCATGTCGGAGGCCATCGGTCCTTCCATGACGCGGGCACCTGCGCTGTCAAGGCGCGGCGACCGTCGCCTGTCACCGCCAGCGACAGGATGAGCGCATCGGGCCACCGGTCGACGCCACCCAGTTCTGGCCACTCGACGACGAGCAGCGAATCCTCGCGCGCTTCGTCCAACGCGAATTGCGCAAGTTCGGAAGGGTCCTCGATCCGATAGAGATCGACGTGCAGCACCGGAAACGCGACCTCCGGCGGATCATAAGGTTGGACGATCGCAAACGAAGGCGACGGCGCTTCCTCCTCCAGCCCCAGCGCCGCGAGCAGCCCGCGCGCGATGCTGGTCTTGCCCGCGCCCAGGGGGCCGATCAGCGCGATCAAATCACCGGGCGCCGCGACCGCGGCCAGCTTCGCGCCGAACGCCAGCGACGCCTCAGGCCCGTCGAGCAGCATGGATTCTCCGCTCATTCGCGCGGCAGGATGATCGTGACCATCGTCCCCTGTCCCGGCTCCGACACCATTTCGATGCTGCCGCCATGCGCGACGACGAACCGCTTGGCGAGCGGCATGCCCAGCCCCAGCGGCCGTTCGTCGTCGCGCGATATGTCGTGCCGCGCAAACCGGTCGAACGCGCGCTCGATCTCCGCCTTCGACATGCCGGGGCCATTGTCGGATACGACGATCCGCGCCGATCGCTCGTCGCCGTCGATGTGCAGCAACACGCGCCCGCCGGACGGGGTGTGGCCGATCGCGTGGCTCAGCACATGCTCGATGACCTGGCGCAATCGCCGCTGTTCGCCCGCGACCGATCCGGCGCTCCCGGCAATCTCGACCGCGAAATCGATCTGCTTCGCCCTGATCCGGTCGGCGTGCGATTCGGCCGCAGCATGGGCGAGCAATTCCAGATCGACGGGCTTGCGTGCCGGTTCGAAATCCTCATTCTGGGTCAGGTCGAGCACGTCATCGACCAGCACCGACAGCCGCGCGACCGAATTGAGGATCGCCTCGACATAATCGCGTCCACCCTCGGTCAAGGGACCGGCATAGCCGCCGTGCAGCATTTCGGCGAAACCCTGGATCGAGGTAAGCGGCGTGCGCAATTCGTAGCTCATGCTGGCGACGAAGCCGGTCTTGACCCGGTCGGCGGCCTCCAGCGCTTCGTTGCGGTCTCGCAGCGCGCGCTCCATCCGGCGGCTGTCGGTGACGTCGAGCATCGTGAACAGCGCGTTGCCGTCCGGCAGCGGCACCGCAGCGAAATCGAAATGGCGGCCATCGGCAAATTGCACGCGCCCGCCGCGCTGCATCCGCTCGGCCGTCGCGAACCGAACCAGCTCGCCGATCACCGACGCGCGTTTGGGGTCGGCCAGGCGCGGCGCGGCCTTTTGCGCCAGGCTGTCGACGCGCGGATGGCCGGCCAGAAATTCTTCCTCAAATCCCCAGATCGCACGAAACTTGTTGTTCCACAGCTGCAACCGGCCATCGGCGGCGAACACCCCGATCGCCTCCGACAGATTGTCGAACGTCGCAGTGCGCGTCCGCAGCAGCGTATCGCGCGCCGATGCCAGTTGCACCTGTTCGGTCCGATCCTCGAAGATCAGCAGCAACCCGCCTTCGGGCAACGGTTGGGCGACGACGCGCAGATGGATGCCGCCGGGCAGGTTCCACGCCTCTTCGGTGGCACTTTCGGCCGCGGTGAACCATTCGCGCCGCTCCGCCTTCCAGCCGGGAAAGTCGCGCACTTCGGGGACGCGCTTGGCTTCGCGCATCCGTTCCAGCACGCGGTCGAATTCGGGGCGGTCGGACAGCCATTCGGTACGCATCGCGAACATGCGGCGAAACGGCTGGTTGCAGAATGTCAGCGTGCGTTCGGGGCTGAACTGCGCGACGCCTGCCGACAACAGGTCGAGCATCGACCGCTGCGCCATCGCAAAGCGCTTGATGCCTGCGCGCGCTTGTTCCAGCTCGTCGATATCGACCGCGAACCCGGCAGTACCGCCGCTCGGCAACGGTACGTCGTGAACGCGCAACATTCGCCGTTCGCCGCCGATCGTCGCGGGCAGGTGGCTGACCAGCGGCTTGCCCGTCTCCCGCGCGCTGGCGGGCTGGGCCAGCGGACCGCCGGTGCCCTGTCCCTCGATCAGTTCGACCTGGCGGCGCACCACGTCGCCCGCCCCCTCGGCCTCCACCGCGTTGACATAGGCCGAGTTGACCATCGCCAGATTGAGGTCGCGGTCGCGATACCACATCGGCAGCGGCGCTACTTCGATCAGCCCGGCAAGGGCGTCGAATGCTGCGTGCAGCTCGCGCAATTCGCTGTCCAGGCGGATCACCTCTCCCTGCACTTCGGTCGCGTCGAAGAACCAGACCAGCACCCCGCCGGGCGCGTTGAGCGCCGCGGGCGCACGATCGCCGACCGCCAGCAATGCCCGCCGCGCGTCTTGCACGCGGATCTGCCGCCGAAACGGTCGTGCCGCTCGCTGTGCGGCGATGATGTCGCCCCGCAGAGCGGCGGCGTCGTCATGCTCGATCCCGCTGTCCGCATGCGACAGATCGCTCAAGGTTTCCGGCGGAAACGCCAGGCCGAGCCAGCCGACCACCGCCGAGCCCACCTCGACCCGTCCATCGGCCCGCACCAGCATCGGTCGCGCAGGCGACGCGTCGCTCTGCACCCTGAGCTGGAGCGCAGTTTCGCGGATTTCCGCGGCAGACCGCATTGCGCCAAGGCCTTTCGCCAGCGCCCATACCGCACACGCAATCATTGTCATCAGTAGGATACCGACGACCAGCAAAATAGAGGTCGAAACCTCAACCGTTGTCATGAACGCCGAACCGATGTCGACGCAGGATACACACTGTCCATGTGCGTCTCTTTAGGCGAGTTGCGCGTTAGGTGAACCACCCAAACAAAAAAGGGGCGGCAACCCGGGTCAGGTCGCCGCCCCTTTCATCCGACATTACAAATTAGAACCGGACGTTCGCCCCAACCTTGAAGCTGCGTCCGAAAAATGCATCGAAGTAGGTGCCAGTTCCGCCAAAAGCAGGAACGGGGAAGGGAGCACCTTGATCGAAGAGGTTGTTCACGATGAAGCGAAGCGAGAAGTCTTCAGCAACCTTCACCTGCGCGGTCGTGTTGAAGAAACTCACCGCTCCGACGTTCGGGAATTCGTAAGTCGAGTCCGGTGCGTCCGGATCCAGCTTGGTTTTGCCGTAATAAAGCCACTGAACCGACAAGCTGAATTCGTCGTTACTGAGCGCGACGTTTGCCTGACCCTTGTGCGGCGAATATCCGATCGAGTTGCGCAAAGTCGTCTGGTCGCCTTCGCCGACACGAACGACAAGCTCATCTGTGTACTGATACTGGCCGGACAGATTGATCGCCCCGCCATTGCCAAGGAAGGTGGCGGGAATCTGATATCCGACCTGCGCCACAAGACCACGGAACTTGCGCTCGGCAGCATTCGCGAAACCGGTCTGAATGAAGGTGACTTGTCCGTCGGCATCACGAGTGAAGCTCGAACACAAATCACCCGGGAAGGAAGGGCTGTCATAGCACCCCTCAAGCACCTGCGTAGCGTTCAGACTCTCGATTGCGTTGGACAGACGGATATCCACCCAATCCACCGAGGCATTGAAGCCGGGCAAGAAGGTCGGTGTCAGGATGGCGCCGACCGTAATGGCCTTTGCCGTTTCGTTTTGAAGGTTGGTATTGCCCGACAACGAACCGCGCGACGTGAAATCGACGATGTTCGACTGGAAGTCGGCAGGTAGGCCGTCGGCGGCACAATTGGCTGCACGCGCCGCTGCATTAGGACCGTTGTTGATGAAACGCGAATCGCAAGGATCGCTTGCCGTGGTAAAGATCTGGCTTTCCGGATTGAACAACTCGGTGATTGCGGGTGCCCGTACCGACCGCGTGTAGTTACCGCGGAATGCAAAGCCCTGAATCGGCTCCCAGCGCACATCGCCGGTGTAAGTCCAGTCGCTTCCGGCCAGCGAGTTGTCAATGTAGCGCGCGGCGCCGTGGAGTTCCAGCGCGTGAACGAACGGGATGTCGTTGGCCGAGCCGATCAACGGCAGAGTGACTTCGCCGAAGAATTCATCGGTGTTGAAGCCGCCAGCGATTGAATCGATCGGAACCGATCGACCGAATTGCGCCCGCGTGCCGTCAGCTTGGAGCTCGCCGCGATAAAATGCCCCAGGGTCGAAATCGGCCGATTCATCCCTATGCTCATAGCCGAGCGCAAAGCCCACATTACCGCCTGGCAGCGTAAATAGGGACCCGGAAACCGACGCGGTCACCAGCCATTGCTCATTAACCGCCCGCGGATCGGCGATCGCCGTAACATAATCGCGCGCTGCCTGGGAAATCTGCTGCCCAAACGGATTGATCGGTGAGCAGGTGCTGCTGAGCGTCGGGATATTCGCATTAACCGCGCCGGGCGCGCAGACGATGTTGCCGCTTGCGTCCCGAACGGCGTTGAGCGCGTTCTCGAAATTCTGCTGGACCAAAACACGCTCGTTGCCTTCAGTCACTGAGCGACCATAGTTCCCGACCAGCTCGAAGCGCATGTCGCGGCCTAGCGCCCGGAAATTGCCATCGACGCCACCGACGAAACGGTAAAGTTCGACTGTCGATGAACCAGCGCCAGATACGAGATCGGTGTTTGCGCGACCAAGCTGGAACGTGGTCAGCGAATCCGACGCCGGATTGGTGGCCAGATTAGCCACGATGGTCTGACGCGCTTCAGGCGAGAGAAACGGATTGTCGATGCTCAGGACCAAATTACCATCCGGCGCGCCTGCGACATCAAACAGACCGGTGTTGTAAACCGGCTGGTCACGAAGCTGCTCACCACGACTGTTTGCGTACCAGCCTTCACCGAACAACCGAATGCCGTCGCTGATCTCATACTCAGCAAGAACGGTACCGAGGTAACGGCGAACTGGCGAAAGCAGATTGCCCGGCAGGACGAACCCGTTCCCCCCGTTGAAGTTGATCAGATTGCCCGTCCGCTCGCCAAAATCGATCGGAACGAGATTACCCGCCGCGTCAAATGCCAGCGGGTTTCCGGCGGCATCGACGACCGAAGGCTGAAACCCGAACTCCGCGGCCTGTTCCGGAGAAAGCGGAATGAAGTCGGTTACCACCGGTGCACCGAACTCGTTCAGCGCGGGGATGCGGCGATCACCGATCAAGACATTGGAAAATGGCGAATCGCCAAGTGGCGTCGTGAAGAAGCTGTTAAGCCGTTTACCGGGCCGAGCGGCATTCGTCAGACCGTTCTCTTCGCTGTATTCGCCAGCGACCATGATGCTTCCTCGACCGTCACCGAACCGCGTACCGGCCAATCCACGGATACGAAACTCGGCGCCGTCACCTGCTTCCGAAATACCATACTGTGCGTCGAGTTCGACGCCTTCAAACTGTCGTTTGGTGATAACGTTGATGGTTCCAGCAATGGCGTCAGATCCATATATCGGTGCACCGCCGACGGCGATTGTTTCGACGCGATCGAGAAGAAGAGTCGGAATAACGTTAAAATCGACCTGCGAACCAGAGCCGGTCGGGCCAAAGATGGATGCCGTATTGGAACTAACAAACCGACGACCATTGACCACCGTCAGGGTCCGCTGATCGCCTAGGCCGAAGAAATTGACAAAGTTCTGGCCCGAACCAAACGATCCGGCCTGTCCGCCGACGCGTGAGCTTCCCGGCACGCCAAAGGACGGAAGATCGTTCAGCGCATCGCCGACGTTGGTGTAGCCGCGCTGTTCGACCAGATCGCTTCCAAGCACAAGCGTAGGCTGGCCGGTATCAAGGTTGGGCCGCGGAATGCGCGATCCGGTGACAATGATCTCGCCACCCTGAACATCATCGGCTTCCTGCTCCACCGGGTCTGCAACTGCGGTGCCTACCGGAGCAACTTCCTGAGCGAGGGCAGGCGATGTCGCTAAAACTCCGGCGATAAGCGCAGTAGTGGCGGCGCCGACACGAAGGCGCACGGAAAGATCAGTCATTTATAAAGCCTCACGCTTACAATTACGGTTTGAAGAATGCCCCCTTCCCACCGAAAACGGCGAGAAGGCAACCCGTAGCGAGCGACTTTTATCAACCGGTGTTGACTTTCTGCCACACGAAAAAGGCCGCGCTCGCCGGATGGCGGGCGCGGCCCGGATGACGTTACGGAAACCTAACTAAAATCAGTAACGATAATGATCCGGCTTGAACGGGCCTTCGGCCGGCACGCCGATATAGTCGGCCTGTTTCGGCGTCAGTTTCGACAGTTGCACGCCCAGCTTTTCGAGGTGAAGCGCTGCGACCTTTTCGTCGAGATGCTTGGGCAGGACGTACACTTCATTCTTATACGCATCGCCGTTCGTCCACAGCTCGATCTGCGCCAGCGTCTGGTTGGTGAAGCTGGCGGACATCACGAACGACGGGTGGCCGGTCGCGCAACCCAGGTTCACCAGGCGGCCTTTCGCGAGAATGATGATCTGCTTGCCGTCAGGGAACTTCACCAGGTCGGTGCCGGGCTTCACTTCGTCCCACTCATAGTTCGACAGCGCAGCGATCTGAATTTCGCTGTCGAAATGGCCGATGTTGCAGACGATCGACATGGGCTTCATCGCCTTCATGTGATCGGCGGTGATGACGTCGGCATTGCCGGTCGCGGTGCAGAAGATGTCGGCGCGCTTGACCGCCTCTTCCATCGTCACGACTTCGAACCCTTCCATCGCCGCCTGCAATGCGCAGATCGGATCCACTTCGGTGACGAGAACGCGAGCGCCGCCGTTGCGCAAGCTCTGGGCCGAACCCTTGCCGACATCGCCGAAGCCGGCGACGCAGGCGACCTTGCCCGCCAGCATCACGTCGGTTGCGCGACGGATCGCGTCGACCAGCGATTCCTTGCAGCCATAGAGGTTATCGAACTTGGACTTGGTCACCGAATCGTTCACGTTGATCGCCGGGAACGGCAGTTCGCCCTTCTTCGAGATTTCGTAGAGGCGGTGGACGCCGGTGGTCGTTTCCTCCGACACGCCCTTCAGATTCTTGACGGTTTCGGTCAGATAGCCGGGCTTCTTGGCGATGAACGCCTTGAGCGCGCGCTGCATTTCGACTTCTTCTTCATTCTCGGGCTCGGGCATGGTGTGGCCGGCCTCGAGCTTGGCGCCCCACAGCGCGAACATCGTCGCGTCGCCGCCATCGTCGAGGATGATGTTGGCGGTCTGGCCGTCCACGTCATGATCCCAGGAGAAGATGTCGCCGACATAGTTCCAGTAATCGGCCAGGCTTTCACCCTTTACCGCGAACACCGGCACGCCGGTCGCGGCGATCGCGGCGGCGGCATGATCCTGGGTCGAGAAGATGTTGCAGGTCGCCCAGCGCACGTCGGCGCCGAGTGCGGTCAGCGTTTCGATCAGCACCGCGGTCTGGATGGTCATGTGCAGCGATCCGGTGATGCGCGCGCCCTTCAGCGGCTGCTTCGCCCCATATTCCTCGCGCAGCGCCATCAGGCCCGGCATTTCGGTCTCGGCGATGTCGATTTCCTTACGGCCGAAATCGGCGAGGCCGATGTCGCGGATGACATAGTCCTGCGTATCGATGGCGGGTGCGGTTGCCACGGGCAAACTCCTGGATGCTTTGAATGTTGGCGGCGGGCCGTATGCCCAGCCGGATGACCGGCGCTTTACAGAAGGGGCGGGCGGAATGCAAATTCGATATAAAGATATCTTTATATGGAGGTTCGGGAGCGCCCACCTGATCGATGACTCGTCATTGCGAGCGCAGCGAAGCAATCCAGCGTCTGAACGCGATCTAGCTGGATTGCTTCGCTGCGCTCGCAATGACGAAGGGGAAACGAGTTCAGGCCGTCCCCGCGCTGACCGCCAGCAACCGGGGATCGATCCCCGCTCCTTCGAACCCGGCCTCCCAACGCGCCCCTACCGGCGTGTCGAAGATCATGCTCTCCGCCCCGTGGACGTTGAACCAGCCGTGCCGGGTCATTTCCTCGTCGAGCTGCTTCTCCCCCCAGCCGGTATAGCCCAGCGCCACCATCCACCGTGTCGGCCCGCTGCCGTCGGCAATCGCCTTCAACACGTCGAGCGTCCCCGACAACGCCCAGCGTCCCGCGACCTCCACCGTGTCCTGCCCGCTCCAGTCGAGCGAGTGGAGGACGAAACCGCGCTGAGGTTCGACCGGTCCGCCGATATGGATGGCGACATTGGCGGCGACGCCGGGTTCGATATCGAGCTGGCCGAGCAGGTCGTGAAAGGTCAGCCCGTCGAACGTCTTGCCGATGCCGATCCCCAGCGCGCCCTCCACGTCGTGCGCGCAGATCGCGATCACCGCGCGTTCGAACCGCGGGTCGCCGATGCCGGGCATCGCCAGCAGGAATTGTCCGGTAAGAAAATTCGGCTCCATTGCCTTCAGCATAGGGAGCGATTTCGGCGTGCGCCATGCTTGAAAAGCAGGGTCGAGCGTCCAAGTTGCACAGCGACCCGCGCCACCCCGGCGCCAGCAAGGGAGACAATAGGCATGACGATCAAGGTAGGCGACAAGCTGCCGAGCGCAACGCTCGTCAAGGCGACCGAAAACGGCCCGGACCAGGTTTCGACCGACGATTTCTTCGCCGGTCGCAAGGTCGCGCTGTTCGCCGTTCCCGGCGCCTTCACTCCGACCTGCTCGGCCAAGCACATGCCCGGCTATATCGACAATGCCGAAGCGCTGAAGGCCAAGGGCGTGGACGAAATCGCCTGCGTATCGGTCAACGACGCGTTCGTGATGGACGCGTGGGGCAAGGCGTCGAACGCGGGCGACAAGATCACGCTGCTCGCCGATGGCAACGGCCAGTTCGCCAAAGAACTGGGCTTGGAGATGGACGGCTCAAAATTCGGCATGGGCACGCGCAGCCAGCGTTATTCGATGGTCGTCAATGACGGCGTGGTCGAATCGCTGAACGTCGAGGCGCCCGGCGAGTTCAAGGTAAGCTCGGCGGAACACCTGCTCGGCACGCTGTAATTGGGTTTCCGCTCGCGCGACTGTAACGCGGGCGGAACCACCCCTTGGGGTTGGCGTTGTCACCGCAACGCAATATCCGTGAAAGGGAGTATATTACATGGCCGACATCAAGAACACCGCCGATACGATCAAGCAGCAGGCTTCCGATTTGACGAATGATCTGGCGAAGTCGGCAAAGGAAACCTTTGATACGGCCTCGAAGAAGACGTCGTCGGCTACCAAGACGGCCGTGGATGCGGCCAAGAAAAATCCGAAAACGGCGGCCGCGATCGCCGCGGGTGCGGCCGCCGCAATCGCTGGCGTCGCCGTCGCCGCGACCAAATTGTCCAAGGACACGACCAAGAAACCAGCCCCCGCGCGCAAGCCGGCCACTCGTAAGCCTGCTGCAAAGACAACGGCGGCAAAATCGACCACTGCCAAGAAATAACTCGGCAAGAAATACTCGGCGAACAGCCGCGCTCAGGATGAGCACGGTCTGCCGTATGTCGCATGATCGCCATCGCGTCGGAGCCCCGCTCCGGCGCGATTGTCGTTTCTCACGCCCCTGTCTTGCCAGCGTCACTTGCGCTCGTTAGCGACAGCAGATGACAAGAGCACAGGAAATCGTAAAGGAACTCGACCGTCTCTACACCGGATCGGTCGACCGGCTGAAGGCAGCCCTCACCACCTATCTCGAAGGCGGCGGACCGCCCGCTCCCGAAGCGCGGCACGACGGGTCGTTCGCCTATCCCGAAATCCGCGTCCGCTATCGCGGCGGCGATGAAAAAGCCGCGCCGCTGCGCTCGTTCGGGCGGCTGGTCACTCCGGGCGAATACCGGATCAGCGTGACCAAACCCGCGATCTTCGCCGACTATCTGACCGAACAGCTCACCTTCCTGATCGAGGATTACGAGGTCGAAGTGGAGGCCGTCGCCGGTCGGCAGGAAATCCCCTTCCCCTATGTGCTCGACCCCGGCCATGCGCTTAGCCTGGACGAGGTGTCCGCGCTCGAACTCGCGCGCTTCTTCCCCGCGACCGAGTTGGCGCATATCGGCGACGAGATTGCAGACGGCAGTTTCGTCGATCCCGACGGCACCCGTCCGCTTGCGCTGTTCGATGGCTTGCGCACCGATTTCAGCCTGGCGCGGCTGCGGCACTATACCGGCACGCCGCCCGAACATTGCCAGCAGTACGTGCTGTTCACCAACTATCACCGTTATGTCGACGAATTCGTCCGCTGGGGCATCCAGATGCTGGGCGAGGACAATCGTTTCACCGCGCTGTCGGGCGCGGGCGGCATCGTCATCAAGGCGGGCGACGATCCCGACAAGCTGGTCACCGACAGCGCGTGGCGGCGGCACCAGATGCCGGCCTATCACCTGATGGCCGACGACCGGACGGGCATCACGCTGGTCAATATCGGCGTTGGTCCGTCGAACGCGAAGACGATCTGCGATCATCTGGCGGTGACTCGTCCCGAGGCGTGGCTGATGATCGGCCATTGCGGCGGGCTGCGCCCCAGCCAGCGGATCGGCGATTATGTGCTCGCGCACGCCTATCTGCGCGACGACCATATCCTCGACGACGTGCTGCCGCCCGAAATTCCGATCCCCGCGATTGCAGAGATTCAGGTGGCGATGGCGCGCGCAGCAGAAACGGTGTCCGGCCAGTCGGGAGAGGAACTGAAGCGCCGCCTGCGCACGGGCACGATCGTTACCACCGACGACCGCAACTGGGAACTGCGCTTCTCGACTTCGGCACTGCGCTTCTCGCTCAGCCGCGCGGTCGGCATCGACATGGAATCGGCGACGATCGCGGCACAGGGCTATCGCTTCCGCGTGCCCTATGGAACGCTGCTGTGCGTGTCGGACAAGCCGCTGCACGGCGAACTGAAATTGCCGGGCCAAGCCAACCGCTTCTATGAACGCGCGATCAACGAGCATATGCGGATCGGCATCGAGACGGTCGAAGAGCTGCGGCGCGAAGGGCCGAAACTCCACAGCCGCAAATTGCGGGCGTTCAACGAACCGCCATTCCGGTGATGCTGGCGGGTGGCGGAACATTTGCCGCTGCCCGCGCTTGATGCGGTGAGAAACATCACGGGGCCGATATGACCGACGAAACCACGCCGCCACCCCCTCCCCCTTCGCCGCCGAGCAGCGCCACGCCGCCACCGCCAAAGACGCCAGCACGGCGCGGCGCCGGTTCGACACGCAACCCGTCGGCGACGCGCAAGCCTGCCGCACCGCGCAAGACCGCGGCGACGCGCAAGGCTCCGACCAAGTCCGCCGGAGCCAGCAAGGCTGCGACGGCGAAATCGACCTCTGGCAAAACGGCACCTGCGAAGCCGACCGCGCCGAAGCCGCGCGCGGCCCCTGCCCGCAATCCCGCGCCGCCCAAGCCCGCCGCACCGCTCAAACCCGCGGCGACAAAGCGCGCGCCCGCTGCGAAGCCCGCGGGCGGAACAGCGGTCGGTCGGGGTTTCCGAAATGGCGGACTGGTAGCAATGGCCGCGACCGCGCTCGCGGGCATGACCTTCGGCTTCCTGAAATTCCGCAAGCAGGATGCGGGGCCGAAGGGCAGCGCGCACCAGGCCGACGGCACCGATTCCAGCGCCTCGTTCGAGGCAGGGATCGCCGACGAAGGGACGATTCCCGACACCAAGGGATGAAGCACCGCCACCTCGTCACCCCAGCCGCAGTCACGGGGTCCACTTTGCAGCTTGCGCGCCTGATCTGACTTTAACGGACAAGGTTGCCGCCCGGTGGACCCCCGCACTGCGTCCGGGGTGACGGAGGGATGGTGGCAACCGGCCTAATTCTCGCGACCGGTCATCAATCCACCGACCCAATACCTCACCAGCCGGTCGGCTTGCCCTTGTTCTGTTCGTCGAGCCATGCTTTGAGCGGCGCGAAATATTCGACCAGCGCGCGGCCCGACATGTCGCGCGTCCCCGTGAACGCCTCCAGCGCATCGGGCCACGGCTTTGAACGGCCCATTTCCAGCATCGCGTTGAAGCGCGCGCCGACTTCCTTGTTGCCCGCGAACGAACAACGATGCAGCGGCCCGGTCCATCCGGCCTGCTTGCACGCAGCCTCATAGAACTGGAACTGCAGGATGTGCGCCAGGAAATAGCGCGTATACGGCACATTGCCGGGGATATGATATTTGGCGCCCGGGTCGAACTTGGTCTCGTCGCGCGCGACCGGCGGCTTCACGCCCTGATAGCGCAGGCGCAGATCGTCCCAGCCCTTCTGATACGCCCCCGGCGCGATCTGGCCCGAATAGACGCCCCAGCGCCAGCGATCGACCATCAGCCCGAACGGCAGGAACGCGACCTTGTCCATCGCCTGACGCAGCAACAGGCCGATATCCTTGTCGGCGCTGGGCACGCGGTTCTTGGGCAACAGGCCGGTCTGGACCAGATAATCGGGCGTGATGGCCAGTGCGACCATGTCGCCGATCGCTTCGTGGAAACCGTCATTGGCGCCGTCGCGGTACAGCAGCGGCTGCGCCTTGTATGCCCGCTGATAATAATTGTGGCCGAGTTCGTGGTGAATGGTGATGAAATCGTCGGCATTCACCTGAATGCACATCTTGATCCGCAGATCGTCCTTGTCGTCCAGATTCCACGCCGACGCATGGCATTGCACCTCGCGGTCGGCGGGCTTCACGAACAGCGAGCGTTCCCAGAAGGTCTGCGGCAGCGGCGCAAAGCCGAGCGAGGAAAAGAATTGCTCGCCGCTCCTGGTCATGCGCAGCGCGTCGTAATTTTGCGCCTTGAGCAGATCGCCGATATCGTACCCGACATCACCCACCCCCGCGGGTGCGGCGATGTCATAGATGCCGCTCCACCCCTGGGCCCACATATTGCCGAGCAGATGCGAGTTGATCGGGCCGGTCGCGGGCTGGACCGCGGTGCCGTATTTCTCGTTCAGCTTGGTCCGCATATAGGTGTGGAGCGCGATGTAGAGCGGCTCCACTTCCTTCCAGAGCTTGTCGGTTTCGGCGGCGAATTCGTCGGCGGGCATGTCGTATCCCGACCGCCACATCGCGCCGACATCGGTGAAGCCCAGTTCCTTCGCACCCTCATTGGCGATGGTCACCGCCTTGGCATAATCGTCGCGCATCGGAGCGCCGACATTGTCATGCCAGCTCGTCCACATCTCAAGGAGTTCCTTGGGGTTGCGGTTGGTGCCCATTGCCGCTTCGATGTCGCTGCCGCTGATCGGCTTGCCGTTCAGCGTGCCGCGCCCGCGCCCATAGGCCGACGCCATGCTGGTCGACAGTTGCGCCAGTTCGCCCGCCGCGCCCTCACGCGTCGGCGCAGGGAGCGTGATGCCCTGACGCATGATGTCCAGCTTGCGCGCGGTATCCGCCGACAGGCCGGGCACCTCGGCATATTTCGCGGCTTCAAGGGCGAGTTCGACGCGCAGCTTGGTGCCGCGTTCGGCATATT
This sequence comes from Sphingomonas aestuarii, assembly GCF_054457155.1. Classification (NCBI taxonomy): domain Bacteria; kingdom Pseudomonadati; phylum Pseudomonadota; class Alphaproteobacteria; order Sphingomonadales; family Sphingomonadaceae; genus Sphingomonas; species Sphingomonas aestuarii. Next base: position 571,633 of record NZ_JBTKVV010000001.1, read on the forward strand.
CGGCGGACAACGCATCGGTATCGTCGTTGATATAGGTCGCGTTGACCCAATCGACGCGCGCGGCGGTCAGGTTGTGAGCGTAGAGGCGATCCTCGGCCGATTTGACGAAGGCATCGGCGGCGGCAGGCGTCATCGCTGCGGCGGGCGACGCGGCTTGCGGCCCGGCGGTGGTGGCGTTGGAAGCGGCGCAGCCCGCGACGGCAAGCGCACAGGCCAGCGCCAGGCTGGAAGCGGCAAAACGGTTCATGAAATGCGTCCCTGGATGAAAGATGGTCACGTTTGATACCGGTTCTGCGCCCGGGCGGGGGTGGTGGTCAAGCAGCCAGAAAATCCGCGATCGCTTGCCCCAATTCGGGCTTGGTCACCGCGCTCATATGCCCGCCAGGCGTCTCGACCAGCGTCGCGTCGGGGAGCAGGTCGGCCAGCGCCTGATGGCTGCCATTGTCGTCATCCTCTTCGCCCGCCAGCACCAGTACCGGCTGATCGATCGCGGCGATGTCCTCGCGCGGGGTATCGACGAAGGTGTCGAGGATGCCGAGCAACGCTTTCGGATCGCCCTTGGTGGTCTTGAGGAACGCCTCCGCCATCCATTCGGGCGATCCGCGCTCGAAACTGCCGAGATTGGTCAGGATGCGGCGAAAATGCCCGGCGCGTTTGCCGGTGTCGGTCAGGCCCTCGTAACCCATGCCGGAAATCACGACCTTGCCGGGGGCCGGAATGTTTCCGCGCGCCAGCATCCGCACCGTCGTCCGAGCACCGAGCGAATAGCCGCCGAGATCGTAGTCGGTAAGCCCGAGTTGCTCGACCAACGCCTCCCCGTCCATCGCCAGTGCATCCGCCGGATAGGCGGCGGCGTCATGCGGCCGGGCGCTTTGCCCATGCGCGCGCAGGTCGGGCATGATCACGCGAAAGCCCTTGGCGGCAATGGCGGCGGCATGGCCGTAGCGAATCCAGTTGGTATAGGCGTCTGAGAAATAGCCGTGGATCAGGACCACGTCGCGCCCCTCGCCCATTTCGTGCCAGGCAAGGTCCGCATCGTGGAAACCGTTGTAGCGATGGGTGGTGAAATCTGCGGACGCGGCGTCGGGCATTGGGGCGATCTCCTGCTGCGCTTCTCCATGCCGTTGGTTTCGAGCGAAGTCGAGAAAGCGTGCGGCAAGCGCGCTCGCTTAATCTTGTCATTCCCGCCTTCGCGGGAATGCCGGGAGGGATGGTTGCGCGGCCCGGCTCCGTCGCCCAAGGTGCGCCAAACAAAAGGGGCCGCGCCGGGTGAACGAGACGAACGCAACCACACCCCCGACCCGCAACCGCTGGCGGCAGCTGGGCCCCGGCATCGTCGTCGCCGCCACCGGCGTCGGCGCGGGCGATCTGGTCGCGACGCTGATCGCGGGGTCGCGCTACGGCTATGCGTTGCTGTGGGCGGCGATCCTGGGGTGCATCGTCAAGATCGCGCTGTCGGAAGGATCGGCGCGCTATCACCTCGCCACGGGATCGACGATTCTTGCCGGATGGCGGTCGCTGGGCACATGGACGAGCTGGTATTTCGGCATCTATGTCCTGATCTGGGGCTTCATCTACGGCGCCACCGCGATGAGTGCGACGGCGTTGCCGCTGACCGCGTTGTTCCCGATCCTGCCGCTCTGGGGATGGGCGGTCATCACCGGGCTCACCGGCTTGGTCTTCGTCTGGTTCAACCGCTATTCGACGTTCGAGCTGGTGATGAAGATCATGGTCGGCGTGATGTTCGTCATCATGGTCGGCCTCGCCATCCTCGTCGCGCCCACCCTGCCCGAACTGGCGTCCGGTCTGACCTTCGCGCTGCCCGATGGCGCGTTGTTCTATACGCTGGGCCTGATCGGCGGCGTCGGCGGCACGATCACCACCGCGGCCTATGGCTATTGGGTGCAGACCAAGGGCTGGCGCGGCCTTGGCTGGTTGCCGCTGATGCGGATCGACAATGCGCTGGCCTATACGATTACCGGCGTGTTCGTGATCGCGATGCTGATCGTCGGCGCGGAACTGCTGTTTTCGGCCGGGATCGCCTTGCAGTCGAGCGACCGGGGATTGCTGGGGCTGTCCGACGTGCTGGCGGAGCGGTTCGGGCGCACCATCGCGACCCTGTTCCTGGTGGGGTTTGCAGCGACCGCGCTGTCTTCGGTGTTCGGCGTGTGGCACGGCATGAGCCTGTTCTTCGCCGACTGGTATCGGCAAGTGCGCGGGGTCGAGGCAGAGGTCGGGGTAGAAACCGAAAAGAGCCTGCCGTTCCGTGCGTATCTGGCGTGGCTGACCTTCCCGCCGATGCTGCTGCTGTTCGCGCAGCAACCGTTCCTGCTCGCGGTCATTTACGGCGCGTTCGGGGCGCTGTTCATGCCGTTCCTGGCGATCACGCTGCTCCTGCTGCTCAACCGCAAGGACTTGCCGGAGGGAGCGCGCAACGGGTGGCTGGCGAATGTGACGCTGGCGGGGTCGGCGCTGTTGTTCGTGGCGCTGGCGGGGCAGCAATTATGGGGGTTGGTCGGCTAAGCTGAGAATCCCTCTTCCACGTCACCCCGGACTTGTTCCGGGGTCCACTAAGCGGCTTGCGCTGCACGCGGTCTGGCAAGATGTCGTTCGCCGCGCGGTGGCCCCCGGAACAAGTCCGGGGTGACGGAGGAAGGATGATTTAATCCGCCTTCTGCAAATGCCGCCGCCCCAACAGCTCCGCAATCTGCACAGCATTGAGCGCCGCGCCTTTCCGCAGATTGTCGCTGACGCACCACAGCGCCAACCCGTTCTCCACGGTCGAATCGTCGCGCACGCGGCTGACGAAGGTCGCATATTCGCCGACGCATTCTACGGGCGTGACGTAGCCGCCATCCTCGCGCTTATCGACCAGCATGATGCCGGGGGCTTCGCGCAGGATTTTCTGCGCGTCCTCGGCCGACAATTCGTTTTCCATCTCGATGTTGATCGCTTCCGAATGGCCGACGAACACCGGCACGCGGACGCAGGTCGCGACGACCTTGATCTTTGGATCGAGGATCTTCTTCGTCTCCACGACCATCTTCCATTCTTCCTTGGTCGATCCATCGTCGAGGAAGCTGTCGATGTGCGGGATCACGTTGAACGCGATCTGCTTGGTGAATTTCGTCGGCGTCGCCTGGTCACCGACGAAGATGTTGCGCGATTGTTCGAACAGCTCGTCCATGCCGTCCTTCCCCGCGCCCGACACCGATTGATAGGTGGCGACGACGACGCGAGTGATCTTCGCGGCGTCGTGGATGGGCTTCAGCGCGACGACCATCTGCGCGGTCGAGCAATTGGGATTGGCGATGATGTTGCGTGCCCTGTACCCGTCGATCGCCTCCGGGTTCACCTCGGGCACGATCAGCGGCACGTCGGGGTCCATGCGGTAGAGCGACGAATTGTCGATCACCGTGCAGCCCGCGGCGGCAAATTTGGGCGCATAGGTCTTGGTCGCCTCCGACCCGATCGCGAACAACGCCATGTCCCAGCCGCTGGGATCGAAATGCTCGATATTCTGGATCTTGTACTTGCGCCCGGTCTCGCCGAAATCGACTTCCTCGCCGGTCGAGCGCGACGATGCGAGCACCGCCAGGTCATCGATCGGAAATTCGCGCTCGGCCAGAATGTTGAGCATTTCGCGCCCGACATTGCCCGTGGCTCCTGCGACGACGACCCGATACCCCATGATGCGCTCCGATGGTGAGATGTGCGGCTGGCGCTAGGCCGGATGCGACGGACAAGCAAGCAAGCGGTGTATTGGGTGACGCAAAGCTGAAGTTCGAACTAATCCGTCATTGCGAGCGCAACGAAGCAATTCAGCGCCATGCGAACAACTCTGGATTGCTTCGCTGCGCTCGCAATGACGATCTTTACCTGCTCACTCTCAGCCCGCCTCGGCAGGCCGCGTCGTCCATCCCAATCGCGGGATCGCGATCGAGCGCTTGCCCGAAAGATCGGTGCGCATCACGATCAGCTCGCGCCCCTCGATATAGCTGATCAGGCGGCGGACGCGGCCGAGCGAGCTGGTCCCGTACACCGCCGCGATCTCGGCATCGGTCGGTGTCGGTTCGCATTCCTTGGCCGCGCGGGCGACCAGCAGGAACGGTCCGAGCATATCATCGGGCAATTCCTTCGCCACATCGAACGCGGGCGCCCACTCATCGTCGATGCCGTCAATGATTCCGGCGCGCGCCGCCGACAGCCGCCGCACGAATTTGGCGAGATCGAGCGGCGGGCGGGCGAGGCCCTGCATCCGGCAACGAACCTGAAAATCCTGAAACAGCACCGCCGATTGCCGCATCGCCGAATCGGGTTCCTCGACGATCGCGCGCATCACGTCGGCGACGATCGGCTCGGCGTCGATCGCGTCGAACAACTCCGGCGGCGGCGCTGTCGCGTCCTCGGGCGGGCGGATGTCCGACAACAATTCCTCGACCGGACGGGGCGGTGGAGGTGGTGGCGGCACATAGAGTGGCGTCGTGTCGGCGATGGGCGCGAGCAAAATGTCCTTGAAATCGCCGCCGGGTGCATCGGGCAGCGGTACGAGTTTGGGGCTGCCGCTGCGCGCCGAGGTCTCCACCGTGCCGATGGTCACGCCGATCGGACGGCGCGACACGGCAGGACCGAGCGCCAGGAACGTGCCGCGCTGAAGGTCGCGGATCTGCTCCGCCTGCCGCCGCTCCATGCCGAGCAGGTCGGCCGCGCGCGCCATGTCGATGTCGAGGAAGGTGCGGCCCATCAGGAAATTCGACGCCTCCGCCGCGACGTTTTTGGCGAGCTTCGCCAGCCGCTGGGTCGCGATCACGCCCGCAAGGCCCCGCTTGCGCCCGCGACACATCAGGTTGGTCATGGCGGACAGCGAGGCGCGGCGAACCTCTTCGGCAACCTCGCCGCCGGTGGTGGGCGCGAACAATTGCGCTTCATCGACTACCACCAGCGCGGGATACCAATGCTCGCGAGGCGCATCGAACATCGCCGACAGGAACACCGCCGCACAGCGCATCTGGCCTTCGGCTTCCAGTCCTTCGAGGCTGAGCACCACCGACGCACGATGTTCGCGAATGCGGCGGGCGAAGGCGATGATCTCGCGTTCCGAATAATCGACTGCGTCGATCGAGACATGGCCGTAGGCGTCCGACAGCGTGACGAAATCGCCTTCGGGATCGATGATAACCTGCTGCACGCGGCCCGCGCTTTTCTCAAGCAGGCGACGCAGCAGATGCGACTTGCCCGATCCCGAATTGCCCTGGACGAGCAACCGGGTCGCGAGCAATTCCTCTAAGTCCATCGCCACCGTCCGCCCGGCGGAATCGACCCCCATATCCACTTGCACCGTCATGGGCCCAGCCTGTGCCGGATGGGGGGTGGCGGGCGCAAGGGGAATGCGTTCGCCGCCTGCCCCTTCGTCACCCCGGCCGAAGTGCCGGGGTCCACCAAGCCGCTTGAGCAACACGTGAAACTCCAGCCTTATTCCCTGCCGCCCGGTGGACCCCGGCACTTCGACCGGGGTAACGGGTTTTGGTTATTCGGTGGCAGCGGTCGCTGTGGCCGCAGCCCCCGCCCCCTCGCCCGCATGGCGATCGAGGAAATCGAAAATCGTTTTCCACAGATGCTGGCTGACCCCCGCCCCGCCGACGCGGTGGGTCTGGCCGGGGTAGAGCATCAGTTCGAACGGCACCGCCTGGCGCTGCATTTCGGACATCATCACCGTCGAATGTTCGAGCACGACATTATCGTCGGCCATGCCGTGGATCAGCAGCAACGGATCGCTGATCTTCGCGGCGTCGGCAACGGTGTTGGCGGTGGTATAGGCATCGGCGACCTTGTTCGGATCGCCCATATAGCGCTCGGTATAATGGGTGTCGTAGAGTTCCCATTTGGTCACCGGCGCGCCCGACACGCCTGCGGCGAACATGCCGGGGGCGGCCTGGAGCATCTTCAGCGTCATATAGCCGCCGTAGGACCAGCCATAGGTGGTGATGCGGTTGGGATCGACGAAATCCTGGGTCTTCAGCCATTCGGCGCCTTCGATCTGATCGCGGACCTCGATCCCGCCCATCGCGTGATAGATGGGGTCTTCGAACGCCTTGCCGCGATTGGCGGAGCCGCGATTGTCGATCTGAAACCAGATATAGCCGCGATCGACGATATGTTGCTGGAGCGCACCGCCCCATTGCCGCGCGACGGTCTGGACGTGCGGGCCGCCATAATGCTGGAAGAAGACGGGGTATTTCTTGCCCGGCTCCATCCGCGGCTTGATCATTTCCCAGTGCAGCGTCGCGCCGTCCCTGGTCTTGAGCGTCCCGAACGTCCGCTCCTGATGGCTGGCGAGATAGGGCGCATAGGGATGGCTGGCGTCGAGCCTGTTCTCGTTCACCCAGCGCAGGCGCTTGGCGTTCGCATCGGCCAGATAGGTTTGCGGCGGCTGGTTGGGGTTGGACCGCGTCACGATCAGCCGCCCGCCCGAACCGCTGGCACCGTGGAACCAGCCGGGTTCGGTCAGGCGTGTGACCTGTCCGGGCCGGTCGATCGATGTACGATAGAGATGCCGTTCGAGCACGCCGTCCTTGTTGCCGAGAAAGGTGATGGTACGCGCCTTTTCATCGACCGCGACGGTCGAGAAGACTTCCCACGGCCCGCTGGTCAATTGCGTCCAGTTGCCGTCCCGGTAGCGATAGAGATGGCCGTGCCCGTCGCGTTCGGACCACCAGATCAGGCTGCCATCGGCGAGCGGATGCAGCGCGTCGTGGAGGTTAATCCACGACCGTTCGCCCGACCGCTCGGTAAACAGCACCCGCGAACGGCCCGTGGCCGGATCGACGCTCAGCATGTCGAGCGTCTTCTGGTCGCGGCTCTGGCGCTGGACCAGCAGCGTCCTGCCATCGGGCGTCCAGTTGACGCGCGAAAGGTAAATGTCGGGGTTCTCGCCCAGATCGACCTTCACCGAATTGGACCCATCGGGGTTCATCACATGAAGCTCGACCAGAACATTGGGCGTGCCCGCCTTGGGATAGCGTTGCTCGAACACGCGGGTATCCTCCGCGCCGATCGCGGTGCGGGTAACGACGCCCACGGGTGCTTCGTCAAAGCGCTGGACGGCGACGCGCTGGTCGTTCGGCGACCACCAGTAACCGGTGGAACGCGACATTTCCTCTTGCGCGACGAATTCCGCTTCGCCCCAGAAAACCGTGCCCGCGCCATCCTTGGTCACGCGCTGCGCCTCGCCACCGGCCAGCGGCTGGACGTAGAGATTCTGATCGCGGACGAAGCTGACGAACGTGCCCGCCGGCGAGATGACCGGGTTCAACTCGCCCGCTTCGGTTTCGGTCAGGCGACGGACATTGCCGTCGAGTGTCGCAAGGTAGAGATCGCCGTCCAATGGCACCAGGATCGACTGGCCGTCCGCCGCCCAGTCATAGGTGACGATGCCCGTCAGCCCGCCGATCCGCGCGCGTTCGCGCTGCATCTTTTCGGCTTCGGACAATTCTGCGCCGCTGCCGATCTTCTTCGAATCGACGAGCATCCGCCATTCGCCGCTGGTCGTATCCATCGCCCACAAATCGAAGCGATTGCCCTCGTCCGCGCGGCCACGCAGCAATGTCAGCAGCCGTCCGTCGGGCGACAGGCGCGCCGCTCGCGGCGGCGACCCGGCCAAGTCGGGACCGGAGAATACGCGCTCCAGTGTCAGGTCGCTCGCCTGCGTCTGCGCGGCCTGCGTGCCCTGGGCGTAAGCCGTCATCGGTTGCGCCGTCATCGCCACCATCGCCGCCGCCAGTGCGGTCCCGCACGCCCAGTTCCACATGTAATCGCTCTCCGCATCGCGTTCGCCCCGTCGGGGATGTACGCGGTTTATCGCGGGGGAATGAGCGGGGGTAAAGGGTAGGTGGTACGAAAACCCAAAACCTCCCAAACCATGTTTCCGTCATTCCCGCGAACACGGGAATCCATAACACATGCCCGCGCGTATGGATTCCCGCCTTCGCGGGAATGACGGGTTGGCTGGTTATGGCGTCGGGTCCGAACGAGCCGCGCTCCATTCGCCCGGAGCAGTTCCGATGATCGTGGTGCCTTCCACGCGCCCCTCATATCGCACCGACCGGTCGCCCTCGCGCAGCGTGAACGCGACCCGCTCGCCGTCCACGCGCCCGTCGAATACCGCGTTTTCACCCGACGTGCCGGTGAAAGTCTGGAAAGTCTGATCGAGCACCAGCGGTCGCTCGCCACGCGCATCGCGGAGCCGCCACGCGCCCGAGACATCCGCCGGGATCACCCACAGATAGAGCCGCGACCCCCCTACCCGATCGGCCCGATCGGGTCGCCAGTCGCCCATCGTGAACGCATGGCTGACCACGCGCGCGCCGGGGCGGAGTTCGCGGAGCAGACGCGGGCGCAGCTTCAGGTTGATGTCGGGCAGCAGGAACATCGTCACCACGTCGGCGTCGGCGATCGGCGTGTCGAACAGATCCTGGGTGCGGAACGTCACGCGATCGGCGACGCCCTGACGCTCGGCGCTCGCATTGGCGCTCGAAACCAGCACCGGATCGATATCGACGCCCAGCCCGCCCGCGCCGCGTGCCGCCGCCCGGAGCAGCATCCGTCCGTCGCCGGTGCCTAGATCGATCACCCGGTCGCCCGGCGCGATCTGGGCCATGTCGAGCATCTTTTCGACCGCTTCGGTCCGCGTCTCCGCATAGGGCACATCGAGGGCGGGACCGCCGCCGAACAAGGTCGATGGCGTGCAGCGTGCACTGGTGGCCGACAGGCACCGCGCGCCGACACCGATGCTGCCGACCACCAGCAGGGTGAGGAGCAATGCGACGATGCGGGTTCGGGCGGTCATGGGCGTGGTTTAGACCAACAAACAATTGAACGATCCACCCGTTTGTTTCGAGCGAAGTCGAGAAACGTGATTGCGGCGCTCGCGGACGTTTCTCGACTTCGCTCGAAACAAACGGGACGGAGGTCGTGCGCGCATGAGGCCCAGCGCCAAAACGCCAGCCCCAAACGCAAAGCGGGGCGCGGGTGGCCTTCGCCTCCTCGCGCCCCGCCGGCAGTCCCCTCCAAGGGAGCTGGGTAATGGCTTACTCGGCCGTGGCCTTGTCGCTCGTGCGCACGTCGCGGCGTTCGGCGATACGCGCCGACTTGCCGGTGCGGCCACGCAGATAATAGAGCTTCGCACGGCGCACGACACCGCGGCGCACGACCTCGATCGAATCGAGGTTGGGCGAATAAAGCGGGAAAACGCGCTCGACGCCTTCGCCGAACGACATTTTGCGAACCGTGAAGTTCGAACCCATGCCCTTGTTCGAACGCGCGATGCACACGCCTTCGAAATTCTGGACGCGGGTGCGTTCGCCTTCGACGACGCGCACGCCGACGCGCAGCGTGTCACCGGCGCGGAATTCGGGCACCTTCTTCGATTCTGCGAACTTTGCGATCTGTTCTGCTTCGATCGTCTGGATGAGGTTCATCTCATTCGTTCCTGTCTCGTCGCCGCGCACCAGAGGGAGACTGGACCCGAGCGCCCTCATGGCGCTCCCAAAGATCCGGCCTCCTTAGCCGTGTATCGCTCTCTGCCTGTGCTCGTCGCCAGGCGTCGATCTTCGCATGATCCCCCGATCGCAGCACTTCGGGGATCGTGCGCCCTTCCCATATTTGAGGTCGGGTATAGTGCGGATATTCGAGAAGGCCGCTTTCGAAGCTTTCATCGACACCGCTGGAAGCCGCGCCCATTACGCCGGGAATGAGGCGAATGCAAGCATCGAGCAGCACCAGCGCGCCCATCTCTCCGCCCGACAGAATATAGTCGCCGATCGACACCGGTTCGATGTCGCGCGCCTCGAACACCCGCTCGTCGAACCCTTCGAACCGCCCGCACAGGATGATGGCGCCCGGCCCCGCCGCCAGTTCGCGCACGCGCGGCTGGGTCAGCGGCTGGCCGCGCGGGGTCATCGCCAGGATCGGGCGGTCGTCGGCGACGCTGTCGATCGCGGCGGCCAGCACATCGGCGCGCAGCACCATCCCCGCCCCGCCGCCCGCAGGCGTATCGTCGACCGAACGGTGCTTGTCGGTCGCAAAGTCGCGAATCTGCACGGTATCGAGCATGTATTTCCCCTCGCGAAGCGCCCGCCCGGCAAGCGACATGCCGAGCGGTCCGGGAAACATCTCCGGGTAAAGGGTGAGAATGGTGGCGGCGAAGGTCATCGCGCAAACCCTTTGCCCGGCAAGCGGCGCTTTGCAAGGCGCGGGAACAATCCCTCGCCCAAGCGTTGAGCCTCCGAAACGAAAGGGGCATCGACGTGGCGCAAATCGACGACTGCATCATCATCGGCGCGGGACCTGCCGGGCTGACGGCGGCGATCTATCTGGCGCGCTATCACCTGTCGATCCGGCTGTTCGACAACGGATCGAGCCGCGCGGCGCTGATCCCGCGGACGCACAATCATGCGGGCTATCCCGGCGGCGTCGAGGGCAAGGAATTGCTGCGGCTGATGCGCGAACAGGCGCTGGAATTCGGCGCGATCCGCGAGGAGGCGGAGGTGACGCGACTAGTGCCGGACGATGACGGCTTTTCAGTATGCATCGGACCCAGGGAATATCGCGCGCGCAGTGTGTTGCTGGCGACCGGGGTGGTGAACCACCGACCGGAGGGGATGCCGGACGATCTGCATGACGAAGCGTTGGCGCGCGGCCTGCTGCGCTATTGTCCGGTCTGCGACGGATATGAGATTACCGACAAGCACGTGGGCGTCATCGGCACCGGCGAGCGGGGACGCGGCGAAGCGCTGTTCCTGCGCGGCTATACGCGCGACGTGACGCTGATCGCACCCGGAGCGACCCATGCGCTGGCCGACGACTGCATCGCCGCGCTTGACGATGCGGGCGTGGTGCGGGTGGACGGGCCGTGCGGCGACTATGCCATCGAGGGCGATCGGCTGATGGTCGCAACCGCGCAAGGGCCGATGGCGTTCGACAGCATCTATCCCGCGCTTGGCTCGCGCATCCGTTCCGATCTGGCGATCGCGGCGGGCGCACGCGGCAATGACGAAGGCTGTCTGGAGGTAGATTCGCACCAGCGAACCTCGATCCCCGGCCTGTTCGCGGCAGGCGACGTGGTGCTTGGCCTCGACCAGATATCGAATGCGATGGGCCAGGCCGGGGTCGCGGCGACGACGATCCGCAACGCGCTGAACGAGAGCCGCCCGATCCGGCGATGATAGTCGGAATTCCGACTTGGAAAAAGTCGTAACGCCCCACCGCCGCCCAAACAAAAACCCCGCCAAGTCGTTGGACTGGCGGGGTTTTCATTGGCGCGCCCGGAACGATTCGAACGTCCGACCCTCAGATTCGTAGTCTGATGCTCTATCCAGCTGAGCTACGGGCGCGCATTGGAGGTGGCGACATAGAAGCGGTTTTCGGGGATGGCAAGCCCGTTGCGCGACCTTTTTCGTGGCCCTACACGATGCCGTATGAACCGCACCGGACTTTGCCTGTTGATTGCGGCGCTTGGCAGCGGCTGCGCGCCGATGCCCGACAGCAGCCGTTTCCCCTCGCTCCTCCCCCGCCCGATCGAATCACGCAGCGATGCGGTGGAGACGCCGCCGGTCGCGGTCGCGACCCCCGATCCGGCGCTCGACGCGAGCATGGCGGAATTGCGCCAGGCCCTCGACCGGGCCGGTCGAGCGTTCGATACCGGCTATGCCCGTGCCGACCGCTTGGCGAACGCGGCACGCGGCAGCCGGGCCGGGACCGATGCGTGGCTCGACGCCCAGATCGCGCTGGCCGAACTCGACGTGCTGCGCACCGACACGCGGCTGGCGATCGCCGATCTCGAACAACTGGAAGCCGACCGCGCGCTTGAACTCGCGCCCGACTATCCAGGCCTCGCCGCGCTGATCGGCGAGGCCAAGGCGCTGGAGACGCGCCAGAACGAACGCATCGCCAGCATCGAGCGGCGGCTGGCCCCCGCCTGATCGCTCTCGGCGAGTTGCGCGTCAGTCAGTCAGTCAGTCCCGCAGCGCCCCCGCCACCACCGGCGCGACCTTTGCCACCACCGCATCGACGCCCGCTTCGTTCGGGTGGATGCCGTCGGGCAGCATCAGGGTCGAATCGGTAATCACGCCGTCGAGGAAAAACGGGTAGAGCGGCGCATCATATTCCGCCGAAAGTTCGGGGAAGATCGCGTTGAAATCGCGGGCGAAGTCCGCGCCCATATTGGGGGAGGCGATCATGCCGGTCAGCACGGCGGGGATTTCCCGCCGCCGCAGTTCGTCGAGGATCGCGACCATGTTTTTGCGCGTTTCCGCCGGGCTCAGTCCGCGCAGCATGTCGTTGCCGCCCAGCCCCAGCACCACGAGGTCGGGCTTGCGGTCATAGCCGTCGAGCGTGAAATTCAGCCGCGCAAGACCCGCTGCGGTCGTGTCGCCCGACACCCCGGCATTGCGAACGTCCGCCGCAATCCCCTGCGCGATCAGCGCGCGTTGCAGCTCGGGCGCGAAGCCCTGATCCTGCGGCAGCTGGTATCCTGCATATAAACTGTCGCCGAACGCCACGACCAGCTTGGCATTTTGCGTGCTCGCCCCCACATTGCCGCCTGCGGAGGGCGTGGGGACAGCTTCGTTCGCGATTATAGTGTCGGGCGCGTCCGAACAGGCCGCGAACGCGGCGGCAATCGCGATGACCGCATGACGAAGATAACCCAACGGAGCCTTCCTTTCCGATGCACGATATGACCAGCCCCGCGACTATCGCGATCAAGGCGCGCAATGTCACCCTTTCGCTCGGCAGCAAGGCGGCGCGGGTGGAAATCCTGCGCGGGGTCGACCTGAATGTGGGGCAAGGCGAGAGTCTGGCGATCCTGGGCGCATCGGGATCGGGCAAGTCGTCGCTGATGGCCGTGCTTTCCGGGCTGGAACGCGCGAGCGGCGGCGAAATTCTGGTCGCGGGCGTCGATCAGGGGAAGCTGGACGAAGACGGGCTGGCGCGCGCGCGTCGCGGGCGGGTCGGAATCGTGCTCCAGTCGTTTCACTTGCTGCCCACAATGTCCGCGCTGGAGAATGTCGCGGTGCCAATGGAGCTGGACGGCGTGGCCGACGCGTTCGATCGCGCGCGCGCCGAGCTGGAGGCGGTCGGCCTGGGTCACCGGATCGACCATTATCCCAGCCAGTTGTCGGGCGGCGAACAGCAGCGCGTTGCCATTGCCCGCGCGGTCGCGCCGCGTCCGGCGATCCTCTTTGCCGACGAGCCGACGGGGAATCTGGATGCTTCGACCGGTGCGGCGATCATCGAATTGCTGTTCGACCGGCGGGCGGCGAGCGACGCGACCTTGGTGATGATTACGCATGATCCGGGGCTGGCCGAACGCTGCGACCGGATCGTGGAGATGCGCGACGGGAACATCGTGTCGGAGCGGCGACCGTGAGTTCGGATGCTGGCGCGCCCACCTCCCCGATTGCCTCCCAAGACCCGTTCTTTTCGAGCGAAGTCGAGAAACGTGAACCGGGCGCGCGTGAGCGTTTCTCGACTTCGCTCGAAAAGAACGGTGGGGGGGATGGCCGAGGCGGCTTGGGCTGGGGCGCTGTCTGGCGCATTGCCCGTCGCGACCTGTCCGGCCGGTTCCGCGGCCTTCGCCTGCTGTTCCTCTGCCTGTTTCTCGGCGTCGCCACACTCGCGGCGATCGGCAGTCTGACCTCGGCGATCACGGGCGAACTCGCCGATCGCGGGCAGGTAATCCTGGGCGGCGATATCGAGGTGGAGACGTCGCAACGCGAAATCCCTGCGACCGATCTCGCCCGGCTTCGCGAATACGGCACGCTGTCCGAAACGCTGAGGATGCGGGCAATGGCCAATCGCGTCGTGCCCGCGAGCGATGGCGGGCCGGATGCGGTGCTGACCGAACTCAAGGGCGTGGACGGCGCCTATCCGCTTTATGGTACGCTGACCGTCACGCGCGGACGGGTCGAGGGCGGGATTCCCGCCGATGCGGTGGTGATCGGCCAGTCGCTGGCCGACCGGTTGCAGGTCGGGATCGGCGACCGGCTGCGCTATGGCAGCGCGACGTTCCGCATCGCCGACCTGATCGTCGACGAGCCCGACCGGGTGGGCGAGGGCTTCACGCTAGGCCCCGTCGCGATCACATCGGTCGAAGGCGTGCGGCGCACCGGGCTGATCCAGCCGGGCAGCCTCTATCAGGCCAAATACCGCATCCGCCTGCCCGCCGGGGCCGACGCGTCCGACGCCCGCGAGGGCATGGAAGAACGCTTTGCCGCACAGACCTACGAATACAAGGACCGCGACCGCGCCGCGCCGGGGGCCAATCGCTTCTTCGAACGCATGGGCCAGTTCCTGACTTTGATCGGACTGACCGCGCTCATCATCGCCGGGATCGGGGTGTCGAACGGGGTGTCGTCCTATCTGGGCGGCAAACGGTCGAGCATCGCGACGCTGAAGGTGCTGGGGGCGAGCAGTCGCGACATTCAGCGGATATACATGGCGCAGATCGGCGCGGTGGCGGCGTTTGCGATCATTGTCGGGCTGACGGTGGGGGCGCTGATCCCGCCGCTGCTGGTCGCCGCCGCGCGCGACGTCCTGCCGATCCAGCCGGGGTTCAGCCTGCATCCAATGCCGCTGCTCACCAGCGCGATCTATGGCTTGCTGATCGCGCTGATCTTCACCCTGCCCCCGCTGGCGCGTGCGCGCACCGAACCGGCCGCTGCGCTGTTTCGCGGAGCGGTGGAGACGCGCGGGCGCTATGACCGGCGCACTGTCGGGCTGGTCGCACTGGCGGGCGCAGGCGTGGTCGCGCTGGCGCTGGTGACCGCGCGCGAGCCTTTATTCTCCGCTGCCGTGCTGGGAGCGACGGCGGCGGTGCTCGCGCTGTTGTTCGCGATCGGCTGGGGCGTGCGCGTCCTGTCGCGCCGGGTGCCGCGCCCCAGGAGCCCGTTGTGGCGGCTGGCGATCGCCAATCTCCACCGGCCCGGTGCGCAGACCGCGCCTTTGGTGGTGGCGCTCGGGCTGGCGCTGACGCTGTTCGTGACGCTGGCCGCGATCCAGACCAGCCTGAATGCCGAAATCGCCCGCACCGTGCCAGCCAAGGCGCCCAACCATTTCGTGCTCGACATCCCCGTCGCCGAACAGGAGCGGTTCCGTCAGATCGTGACCGCGCAAGCCCCCGAGGCGGAACTGAACGTCGTCCCGTCGCTGCGCGGCACGATCACCGCCTATGGCGACACGCGGGTCGCCGATCTCGACGAACTGCCCGATGGCGCGTGGTTCCTGCGCGGCGAGCGCGGGGTGACCTATTCGGACGTGCTGCCCGAGGGAAGCGACCTGACCGCAGGCGACTGGTGGGCGGCGGATTATGACGGCCCGCCGCTCGTCTCGCTCGATCAGGAAGCGGCGAAAACGCTGGGCGTCGGCATCGGCGACACGCTGACCGTGAGCATCCTGGGGCGCGAGATCGTCGCACGGATCGCATCGCTGCGTCAGGTCAATTGGGACACGATGGGCTTCAACTACATCATGGTGTTCTCGCCCAACACGCTGGCCGCCGCGCCCCACAGCCTGACCGCGACGATCAGCATGAACCCGGCGAACGATGCCGCGGTATCGCGCGCGGTGCTGGCGGCGTTTCCCAACGCGACGCTGATCGCGGTGGGCGAGGTGATCGAACAGGTCAGCGGGCTGCTCGGCCAGATGTCGGGCGCAATCGTCGCGGCGGCGTCGATTGCTATTCTTGCGGGCATCGCGGTGCTGATCGGCGCGATCGCGGCTTCGCGCGCGGCGCGCAGTTACGACAGCGTGATCCTGAAAACACTGGGCGCGACGCGGTGGCAGGTGCTGGGGGCGCAGGCGGTCGAATATGCGTTGCTGGCGAGCGTCTTGGCGCTGGTCAGCCTGGCGCTGGGGATGACCGCAGCGTGGTTCGTGATCGTGCAGGTGTTCGATTTCGGCTGGTCGCCCGATTGGGGCGTGGTGCTGGCGACCTTGCTGGGCGGTGCGGCGCTGACGCTGGGGATCAGCCTGGCGGGCTCGATCCCGCTGATGTCGGTGAGGCCGGCGCAGGCGTTGCGGGCGCTTTAGTAATCGCCGTCACCCCGGCCGAAGTGCCGGGGTCCACCAAGCCGCTTGCGCAGCGAATAATCGTTAGCGGTGCGATTGCCGCCCGGTGGACCCCGGCACTTCGGCCGGGGTGACGGGTGGGTTAGCCCAGCGCCTTTTTTAGCAGCTCGTTCACAACCGCGGGATTGGCCTTGCCCGCCATCGCCTTCATCGTCTGACCGACAAAGAAGCCGAATAATTTGTCCTTGCCGCCGCGATATTCGGCGACCTTGTCTTCGTTGGCGGCCATCACCTTGGCGATTTCGGCTTCGATCGCGCCGGTATCGCTGGTCTGTTTCAGCCCGCGTTCCTCGACGATCGCGCCCGCGTCCTGACCGGTTTCCAGCATGATTTCAAACACCTGCTTGCCCAGCGTGTTCGAGATCGTGCCGTCGGCGACCAGCGCCAGCAGTTCCGCGCCCTGCTTGGGTGAAACGGGCGAATCGGAAATGTCCTTGCCCAGCCGGTTGAGCGCGCCGAACAGGTCGGACAGCAGCCAGTTGGCCGCGGCCTTTGCCGTCACCTTGTCGCCGCCTGCCGCCACCAGTTCCTCGAACCAGAGCGCGGCTTCATGCTCGGCAGTCAGGACGGCGGCGTTATAGGCCGACAGCCCCAGTTCGCCTTCGTAGCGCGCGCGCTTGGCATCAGGCAGTTCGGGCAGGCTCGCGCGGCATTCGTCGAGAAACGCGTCGTCGAGTTCGAGCGGCAGCAGATCGGGATCGGGAAAATAGCGATAGTCGTGCGCGTCTTCCTTCGACCGCATCGAGCGCGTTTCGTTGCGATCGGGATCGTAGAGCCGCGTTTCCTGAACGATCTTGCCGCCCGCCTCCAGCACATCGACCTGACGCTGGGCTTCCTGTTCGATCACCGCCATCACGAACCGGACGGAGTTCACATTCTTGGTTTCGGTCCGCGTGCCGAATTCATCGCCCGGCTTGCGGACCGACACGTTCACATCGGCGCGCATCGAGCCTTCTTCCATATTGCCGTCGCACGACCCGACATAGCGCAGGATCGAGCGCAGCTTGCGCACATAGGCGCCCGCTTCCTGCGGCGAGCGCATGTCGGGACGGCTGACGATTTCCATCAGCGCGACGCCCGAACGGTTGAGGTCGACATAAGAGCGCGTCGGATGCTGATCGTGCATCAGCTTGCCGGCATCCTGTTCGATATGAATGCGCTCGACCCCGATTTCCTTGGTCGCGGAGTTCGGGTCCTTTTCGTCGAGCGTGACCGTGATCACGCCTTCGCCGACGATCGGATGATAGAGCTGGCTGATCTGATAGCCCTGCGGCAGATCGGCGTAGAAATAATTCTTCCGATCGAACCGCGACCATTTGTTGATCTGCGCGTCGATCGCCATGCCGGTGCGTACGGCCTGCCGCACGCATTCGCGGTTCGGCACCGGCAGCATCCCCGGCATCGCCGCATCGACCAGGCTGACCTGGCTGTTGGGCTCCGCGCCGAATGCGGTGGAGGCGCCGGAGAACAGCTTGGCCTTGGACGTGATCTGCGCATGAACTTCGAGGCCAATCACGACCTCCCATTCGCCGGTCGCGCCCTGGATGCGGTATGTGGATTCGGTCATCGTCATCTCGCTCACCACCACGCCTCGGGCCGCGCAACGAACCCGGCGCGCTGTTCGAGCGCGAGGCTCGCGTTCAGCACGCCCTGTTCGTCCAGCGCCTTGCCGATCACCTGCAGGCCAAGCGGCAGACCCTGTTTGTCGAGCCCGCCGGGCACGCTCATCGCGGGCAGTCCCGCCAACGAAGAGGGCACGGTGAAGACGTCGTTCAGATACATTGCCAGCGGATCGGCCGATTTCTCACCCAGCGCGAATGCCGCCGATGGTGCGGTCGGGGTCAGCAGATAATCGCACTGCTCCCATGCCCGGTCGAAATCCTGCGCGATCAGGGTGCGGACCTTAGACGCCTGAGTGAAATAGGCATCGTAGAAACCGGCCGAGAGCACATAGGTGCCGATCAGGATGCGGCGCTTGACCTCTGGCCCGAAGCCAGCGGCGCGAGTTGCGGCGTACATGTCCTGAAGGCTCGCGCCCTCGGGCAATTCGCGCTGGCCGAACCGCACGCCGTCATAGCGCGCCAGGTTCGACGACGCCTCGGCGGGCGCGATGATGTAATAAGCGGGCAGCGCATATTTGGTGTGGGGCAGCGAAACCTCGACGATTTCGGCACCTGCGTCGCGCATCCATTCGATGCCCTGGTGCCACAGTGCGTCGATCTCGGCGGGCATGTTGTCGACGCGGTATTCCTTGGGGATGCCGATCTTCTTGCCCGCGAGGCTGGGGTTCAGCGCGGCTTCCCAATTGGGCACCGGCAGATCGAGCGAGGTCGCGTCCTTGGGATCGAAGCCGGCCATCGCCTGCAGCATGATCGCGCAGTCGCGCACGTCGCGCGCCATCGGCCCGGCCTGGTCCAGCGACGAGGCGAACGCCACCGTTCCCCAGCGCGAACAGCGGCCATAGGTCGGCTTGATCCCCGAAATGCCGACGAATGCCGCGGGCTGGCGGATCGAGCCGCCGGTGTCGGTGCCGGTCGCCCCGGGGCACAGGCGCGCGGCGACCGCCGCCGACGACCCGCCCGACGACCCGCCGGGCGCGAGCGGTGCGTTACCGCCATCGCTGCGCCGCCACGGCGAAATCACATTTCCGAACGCGCTCGTCTCGTTGGACGAACCCATCGCGAACTGGTCCATGTTGAGCTTGCCCAACATCCCTGCGCCCGCATCCCACAGATTCTGCGAGACGGTGGACTCATAGGTCGGCGTGAAGCCTTCGAGGATGTGGCTTGCGGCGGTGGTCTGCACGCCCTTCGTGCAGAACAGGTCCTTCATGCCGATGGGGACGCCCGCGAGCGGCTTCAGCGTCTCTCCCGCCGCGCGGGCATCGTCCGCGGCCTTGGCGGCGGCGAGCGCGTGGTCGGGGGTTTCGACGATGAAGGCATTGAGCGGCTTCGCGGCGGCCACCTTGACGATGAACGCGTCGGCGACTTCGCGCGCGGAGAAGCTGCCCTCGCGCACGCCGTCGCGAATGGCGGCGATGCCGAGATCGGTCAGGTCGGTCATTATTCGATCACCTTCGGCACGGCGAAGAAGCCGTGTTCGGCCTGGGGCGCGTTGGCGAGCACATCGTCGCGCACATCGCCATCGGTCACGACATCGTCGCGCAGCCGCAGCGTGTTGGGGATGACGGCGGTCATCGGCTGCACGGACGCGGTATCGACCTCGCCCAGTTGCTCGATCCAGCCGAGGATGTTGCTGAGTTCGGGGGCCAGGCGCTGGGCATCGTCATCGCTGATCGCGATGCGCGCGAGACTCGCCACTTTCTTGACGGTTTGGGTATCGACGGACATGAAGCGCGGCTAGCAGAGCGCGGCCTTTCCCTGCAATGCAAAACGCGCCGGGCTTCGCAAACTCGGCCTCGCGCGCTAAGGGCTGGCGCACTTCCCTTCCCTTTTCCGTCGCCGGAGCGCCTGTTGGCTCGCAAATTCCTTTACGTCATCGCTGTCCTGATCGTGCTGGCGATCGTCGCGCTGTTCGCGCTTCGCATGTTCAGCACCGAATTGAGCCGCATCGCCTTCGTGCCGACGACCGAGTTCACGCCCGAACCGGCAATGGCGAAAAACGCCTATGCCGATCCAGACATGTGGCTGGCGCGGCCCGATCTGGGGAATAATCCGGCGCTGTGGACGCCGCCGGGCATGGCCCCGGTCGCGGACGGCGAAGTCGCGACCTTCTTCATCCACCCAACCTCCTATCTGGGCAAGGAGCGATGGAACGCAGCACTCGATGACGCAGAGACCAACGATCGCGCAGGGCTGTTCCTGCGCGGGCAGGCATCGGCGTTCAACGGTGTCGGCGCGGTGTGGGCGCCACGCTATCGTCAGGCGACGTTCGGGGCGTTCCTGACCAGCGTGGAGAGCGCCAATCAGGCGCTCGACCTCGCCTACCGCGACGTCGCGCAAGCGTTCGACCAGTTTCTGGCGGAAGTCGGCGATCGTCCGATCGTACTGGCCGGACACAGCCAGGGCGGGCTTCACCTGACGCGGCTGCTCGCCGAACGGGTGGCGAATACACCGCTCGCCGAGCGTGTGGTGGTCGCCTATGTCGTCGGCTGGCCGGTGTCGGAAACTGCCGACCTGCCCGCGCTGGGGCTGGCAGAATGCCGCAGCGAGAATCAGGCGAACTGCATCGCGTCGTGGCAGAGCTTTGGCGAGCCCGCGGACCCGTCGCTGATCTACGAGAATTTCGACGGCACCACCGGCTTTGCGGGAAGACCACGCGCGGGGACGCAATTGATCTGCACCAATCCGCTGACAGGCCGCGCCGACGATGCCGCGCCGGCCGAGGCCAATCTGGGCGGGCAGAAGCCGTCGAGCGACCTGACCAGCGCGGAAATCGTCGCCGGCCTGGCGCCCGCGCGCTGCGACAGTCGCGGTTTGCTGCTGATCGGCGAAGGGCCGGAAATGGGGCCGTATGTGCTGCCGGGCAATAATTACCACGTCTATGACTATAGCCTGTTCTGGTCGAACATCCGCGCCGATGTCGCCCGCCGCGTAGCGGCGTTTGGCGCGCGATGATTACCGCCAGCGCCGTCGATTATCGCGAGATATTGCCGGGTGGCGGGCGGTTGCTGGGGCTGGATGTCGGGACCAAGACGATCGGCACCGCGCTGTGCGATGCGGGCTGGGCGTTCGCGTCGCCCGCCGAATTGATCCGGCGGACCAAGTTTTCGAAGGACAAGGTCGCGATCCAGGCGCTGATCGCGGCGCAGAGCGTCAAGGGACTGGTCATCGGCCTTCCCCTCAACATGGACGGCAGCGATTCGCCACGGACGCAATCGACGCGGGCATTCGCGCGCAATGTCGAGGATCTGGGCCTGCCGATCCTGCTGTGGGACGAACGCTGGTCGACGGTCGCGGTCGAACGCGTAATGATCGAACAGGATATGAGCCGGGCCAAGCGCGCAGAAAAGATCGACAACATGGCCGCCGCCCACATCCTGCAAGCCGCGATCGACGCGCTATGTGCGGGGTGAGCGGACACCGCTTGCCACCCGCCCACACGCGGTCTAGGCCGCGACTTTAATGCAAGCCTCCGATCACAGCCCCGCTGCGCAGCTACCTGGTCGCGCCGCGTTTCCGCACCGGCATCTGACCGGGATTTCGGGACTCGAACCGCATCAGATCATGTTCCTGCTCGACGAAGCGGAGCGTTGGATCGAACCGATGCGCGAACGCCGACCCAGCGATCACCGGCTGGACGGGCTCACGCAGATCAACGCGTTCTTCGAGAATTCGACACGCACACTGTTGAGCTTCGAGATCGCGGGCAAACGACTGGGTGCCGACGTCGTCAACATGCATGCCGCGCAATCGAGCGTGAAGAAGGGCGAAACGCTGATCGACACGGCGATGACGCTCAACGCGATGCGCGCCGACGTGATCGTCATCCGCCACGGATCGTCGGGCGCGGTGCAGTTGATCGCGGACAAGGTGGACTGTCCGGTGCTGAACGCGGGCGATGGCTGGCACGAGCATCCGACGCAAGCCTTGCTCGACGCACTGACCATACGCCGCCGTCGCGGTTCGATCGCGGGGCAGCGCGTGGTGATTTGCGGCGACCTGATGCACAGTCGGGTCGCGCGGTCGAACATCCTGGCGCTCACGGCACTGGCCGCCGAGGTGCGCGTGGTCGCGCCCGCAACGCTGATGCCCGAGGGCACCGACCGGATGGGGATCGAGGCGTTTTCGGACTTCGATGCCGCGCTGGAGGGCGCGGACGTGGTGATGATGCTGCGGCTCCAGAACGAACGCATGTCGGGGGCGTTCATCCCTTCCACGCGGGAATATCATTTGCGTTACGGGCTCACTGCCGAGCGATTGAAGCGCGCCAAACCCGACGCTCTGGTCATGCATCCCGGGCCGATGAACCGAGGGATCGAGATTACCTCCGAAGTCGCCGACATGGCCGGACGCTCGGCCATCAACGAACAGGTCGCCAATGGTGTCGCGGTACGGATGGCGTGCCTGGACGTGCTGACCCGCGCCGAACGTGGCGTGGAGGGCTGGGCATGAGGACCCTCGTCACCCATGCGCGGCTGGTGTGCCCGGCGAACGGCGTGTCGCAGGGATCGCTGCTGATCGAGGACGGCAGGATCGCGGCGATCGGAGACATCGGCGCGGATGGCGATGCGCAGACCATCGACGCGCGCGGGCATATCGTCGCGCCTGCGATCCTCGATCTGGGCGTGTTCAAGGCGGATGCGGCGGCATGCCGGGCGGGCGGGATCGTGCGCGTCGGGCTGATGCCCGACCAGTCGCCGGTGCTGGACGATCCCGGCATCGTCCAGCGCGCGGCGGCGAGTGGAAAACCTGATCTGTGGATTCACCCGATCGCGGCGGCGACGCGCGGGCTGGCGGGCGTCGACCTTGCCGAAATGGCGATCCTGCAAGATGCGGGCGCGCGCGCGGTGTCCACCGGGCGCAGCCGGATCGCCGACGCGACCGTAATGCGCAAGGTCCTGGCCTATGCCCGCGATCTGAACCTGACGGTCATCGCCCATGCTGAGGATTGCGGGCTGGCGGCAGGCGCGGTGGCGACGGCAGGCGAAGCGGCGACCCGGCTGGGGCTGCCCTCCGCGCCGCCGGTGGCCGAGGCGCTGGCGGTCGCACGCGACCTGATGCTAGCCGAGGATGTGGGCGCGGCAATCCATTTCCGCATCGTATCGACCGCGCAGGCCATCGACCTGATCCGCAAGGCCAAGGCACGCGGCGTGCGCGTCACCTGCGGCACGACGCCCGCGCACCTCTATCTATCCGACATTGCGATGAGCGATTTCCGCACCTTCGCGCATCTGTCGCCGCCGCTCCGCTCGGAAGGCGACCGCCAAGCAACGCGCGCCGGGGTCGCGGACGGGACGATCGACGTGATTGCGTCGTCGCACGATCCGCGCGGGCCGGAGGAAAAGCGCCTGCCGTTCGCCGATTCGCTGCCCGGCGCGGCGGGGGCCGCGACACTGCTCGCGCTGTCGCTGGGGCTGGTGCGCGACGAATTGGTCTCGATCGAACAGCTGATGGCGATGCTGTCGGCCAATCCGGCAAAGCTGCTGGGGCTCGATTACGGAACGCTCGCCATCGGCAGCCCGGCAGATCTGATGGTCGTCGATGTCGGCGCGCCGTGGAAGATCGATGGCGACACGCTGGCGGGACTGGCGGCGAACACGCCGTTCGACGGGCTGCCGGTGCAGGGCAAGGTCATGCATCTGTTGAAGGGCGGCGTGTTGCAGCGTTGATAGCGACGCCCGCGCTTATGGTTCGACATACGAATTTTTCGGGGTAGCTGGGAACAGCACAGCCGCCATAATCGGGACGATATGAACGTCGCGATCAACGAAGCGGTCGATACGCTGAGCGAGAAGGAAAAGCAGACGCTTCGCCTGATCGTGCGCGGCCATGATGCCAAATCGACGGCGCGCACGCTGGGTCTGTCGGTCCACACCATCAACGAACGGCTGCGCGATGCACGGCGCAAGATGGCGGTGTCGAGCAGCCGCGAGGCCGCCCGCCTGTTGCTCGAAGCCGAAGGCGGATTGACGCCTGCGCCGCCCCCCCAATCGTTCGGGGACACGCCAATCGGGGAAGACGCGAACGGTGCTGAGATCGATGGAGGGAGCGCGCCGTCAGACGGCGTGGGGCGGGCACATCGCCAGCCCCGAATCCTGATTGGAGCGTTCGTCATGACCTTCGCGCTTGGACTGTTGATCCTGACCACCCTGCCCCAGACCGGCTCGACCCCGTCGTCCACGCCGGTCGCCGCGGACGCGACGGCGATGTCCGAGGTGGTCGATACGGCCCGCGAGTGGCTGGTGCTTGTGGACGCGGGGCAATGGGATGACAGCTATCGCGCGACCGGCTCCGCGTTCCGAAAGCTCAATACCGCGCAAGTGTGGGCGTCGGTATCCCAGAAGGTGCGGGTGCCGCTGGGCAAGGTGATCTCGCGCAGCTTCCTGAGCCAGCAGAACCTGCCTGCCCCGCCCCAGGGCTATGAGGTCGTCAAGTTCCGCACCAGCTTTACCAACAAGACCGATGCGGTGGAGACGGTCACGCTGGAACGCGAATCCGGTCAGTGGCGCGTGGTGGGCGTGACGATCGAATGATCGCCTGTCCTCGCGGGCGTTACCGCGAGGCGACCTGCACGCCGCGCGCCCAGCTGGCGAGCCGATCGCCCGCATGGGTGCGGACGAAACAGCGGGTGCCGCTCGCCTGCACCTGGCGGCACAGCGCGCCGGCATCGGCGCGGGCGAGGCCGCCCACCGCCAGGCGGTGATATTCGACGCCGCCGACATTGGCTTGCGCGGTGTGGGGCTTGAGCTTGCCGAGCGCCGACACGCGACGGCTCATCCGGCCCCAGGCGTCCTGCGCGACGCCGACGCTGTCATAGGCGCCGAGCTGGACATAATAGTCGCCGCTGTCGAAGTCGCGCTCGACCGCGCGCGCCGGTGCAGGTGTGTTTGCGGCCATGCGAACGGGCGATGCGGCGCGTTCGCGGTAATTTGCGGGAAGTGCCTGAACGATTTCGCGGCGCTCGGCGAACATGATGCGCGCGACCGCGAATACCGGGTTGGCGGCGACTGCGGGCGCTTCGACCGCCGCGACCGCGACGGGTGCTGGCACCTGCGGTTCGGCGACTGGAGTGGCTTCGGCCACGGCAATCGGCGCTTCCGCCGTGATGTCCATGAAATTGGGCTGTTCGGGCGCCGGGGCGGCCTCCGCCATCACCGGCGCGCTGCCGCGAAGGGCGAGCTGGACCGGCTGGCCGACATCGTCGACTGCCTTGACGCCCAGCAGCGACGCGACCTGATCGGATGCCGCGCTGGGCCGCGAAAAGGCCGCCCAGTGCATGATCCGCGCATCGACATCGGCAGGCGACAGGTCGATCGCGGCGACCGCGCGCGCTTCCTGCCAGCGATCCGACAGCGCAAGAGCAAGCGCCAGATTCTGCCGCACCGTCGGCGTCGCATTTTCGTCGCGTGCCACTTCGCCCAGAATCTGCACCGCGCCGTTCGGATCGCCCGCCAGCGCGAGCGCAAGGCCCCGGTCGCCGGGCGCGATCACGGCTTCGAATTTGTCGAGCGTGCGCCGTGCGCCCGCCCAGTCGCCAAGTGCCGTCTTTGCCAGCGCCAGGTTGAGCGCGGCGCGGCCATGCGCGGGATCGATCGTCAGCGCATCGTCGAACGCCTGCCCCGCCGACAGGAACCGTCCCGCCGACAGATAGGCCTGACCCAGCAGCACGCGGTGTTCCGCCTCGCCCGGCATCGCCAGCACGGCGTCCTCGGCATGGCCGATCGCGCGTTCCGCCTGCCCCTTTGCCAGCGCCTTGCGCGCGGCGTCGGCGGCTTTGTCGGCGCGCTTGGTCAATTCCGATTCCTCGCGCGCATTGGCGATAGCGGAGACGCTGGTGAAGCCGCCGATCGCGACGCCGCACATGGCGAGGGTCGACAGACCGGCGATCAGGATGGTGCGGCTAGCCATAGGATATTCCCCTGAAAAAATGCTCAGCGCGCGCGCCGGCCGGGCACGCGTTCGACCAGCCCGTCGAGATCGACGAGCGCCGACAGATACGCATCGAGCGCATCGGACACGATATTCTGTGCCGAGCGATTGGTGACCGCGGACGCCAGCCGCAAACGAAGATGCCGATCGGTGTCGAGCCGCAGCGTGAAAGCGGCTTTCGCGCCCTTCTTTGCCTTGGCCTCACGACCGATCCGCTTCAGCGTGCCGTCGCTGACCGGGCGAATGGCGACCGGCGGAGCGACCTCGGCAACCGGTCCCGACGCGACCGGTTCGGGTCGATCGGCTTGCTCGACCGGTTCGGCCGGATAACGCTCGCCCAGCATTTCGCGCTGGCGGACGACATGCGGCACTTCGGTTTGAACCGGGGGCTGAGCGGGTGTCTGGACGGGAGTGGCGACCGCTTCCATCGGCGGCATCTCGTCATAGCCCGTGTCGTAGCCCATGTCGTTCCAGCCGAGATCGTCGGTCGACACCGGCGACATGCCCAGAAATCCTTGTGGCCGCATGGCGGGTTTCGCCTGACCCTTGCGGGCAAGCAGCCCGGAGGACAGCGAGGCGAACGGTTTGGCGTTGCCCATGATGCTCATGTCGCGCCCTCCCCTCAGCTTACCACGCGGCGGCCGAAGCCACCGGCGGGACGGACCTGGCCGTAACCGGGCATCGCGGCGGGCGCGGCGAAGACGGTACGGCGGAAATTCTTCTCCAGACGGTCGGAGATATAGCCCCAGAGCTGGGTCACCTCGCCCGCCGACTTGCCGTTCGGATCGACCTCCATCACCGTGCGACCGTCGATCATCGACGCAGCGAAATCGGTGCGGTGGTGGAGCGTGACGGGAGCGACCGTGCCGTGCTGCGACAGCGCGACGGCGGCTTCGCTGGTGATCTTTGCCTTGGGCGTCGCGCCGTTGACCACGAAGATCAGCGGCTTGCCCGCGCGTTCGCACAGATCGACCGTGGCGCCGACGGCGCGCAGGTCGTGCGGCGACGGGCGTGTGGGCACGACGATCAGCTCGGCGACCGCGATCACGCTCTGGATCGCCATCGTGATTGCGGGCGGGGTGTCGAGCACCGCCAGCCGGAAGCCCTGCTGGCGCAAAACCTCAAGATCGGCGGCGAGCCGCGCGACCGTGGTCTGGGCAAAGGCCGGATAATCGGCCTCGCGTTCGTTCCACCAATCGGCCAGCGACCCTTGCGGATCGATGTCGATGAGGACGACCGGCCCGGCGCCTGCGCGCTGGGCCTGTACGGCCAGATGCCCGGAAAGCGTGGTCTTTCCCGAACCACCTTTCTGTGATGCCATCGCCAGAACGCGCATTGATCCCCCGAATTCGTGGTCCCTCTTGGCAACGGGATGACATGGGGGGTGATAAGAAATGGTAAATCGGGCGGATCGCATCCATTTCGGTGGCATCCGCGCCCCCGCTAATCATTTCTTTGCAATCGGATGGTTAATGCGGCTTTATGACCTTTCGCTCGGACAAGGGGATGATCCGAATGACCACGCCACGCCCGGCGGCATTGGCCGCCTTTGCCCTGTTCCTTGCCGCACCGGCGCTCGCGCAGAGCGGAAGCGACGTCAAAGCGGGCGTCGATGCCTGGTCCAAGGGCGACTACGACCGCGCGGTCGCGCAGTGGAAGGGACCGGCCGAAGCGGGCGACGCCGACGCGCAGTTCAATCTGGCGCAGGCGTACAAGCTGGGTCGCGGCGTGCCGACCGATCTGGCGCGCGCCGCCGATCTATACGGACGCGCCGCGAAACAGGGCCATCCGCAGGCCGCCGACAATTACGGTCTCGCCCTGTTCGAGCTGGGGAAAAAGATCGAGGCCGCCGAATGGCTCGACAAATCGGCGATGCGCGGCGAGCCGCGCGCGCAGTTTGTGCTGGGGACGATGTTCTTCAACGGCGATGGGGTCGGCAAGGACTGGATCCGCGCCTATGCGCTGGTCAGCCGCGCGGCATCGGCCGGATTGCCGCAGGCGTCGAAAACGCTGACCCAGATGGACCAGTATATCGGCGTGGCCGACAAGCAGAAGGGCATCGCGCTCGCGCGACGCTATGAAGCGGGCAAGGCCGAGCCGTCGCTGATCGCCATCCGCGAAACGCCGGCGCCGACGACACCCGCGCGTACTGCTTCGCCTGCCGCACCGGTGGCGACTGCCGCCGCCAAGCCCGCCCCCGGACCGAAACCCGCCGCGCAACCCGCCGCGCAACCGACGATCCGCGATGGCGGCTGGCGGGTCCAGCTCGGCGCGTTCGGCGATGCGGGCAATGCGCGCAATCTGTGGGCGAAGCTCGGCGGGCGCTTCCCCGGTCGCCAGCCCTATTATGTGAAGGCGGGGAATGTCACCCGGTTACAAGTCGGGCCGTTCGAATCGCAGGGCGAGGCGGCGAAGGCCTGCGGCGCCGTCAAGCCGTGCATCGCGGTTCGGAGATGAGCGAATGCGCTAGAATCCTTGTCATTCCGACATGCAAATAATCTAAAAAAAGGGCTGCTCCACTAACCCGTCACCCCGGCCGCAGTGCCGGGGTCCACTAAGCCCCTTGCGCATCGCTTGATTTTGGGCGTCGTGCTTTCCGCCCGGTGGATCCCGGCACTGCGGCCGGGGTGACGGAATTAACTAAGCTTTCACCCATTCCCGGCGCGCAATCCCCTGCGCGTGGAGCAGCGCCGACAACGGCGCGTGGTCGAGCCGCGCGCCCGCCGCCACTGCCACCACCGGCTTGGCGCGATAGGCCACCCCCAGCCCGGCTTCGCGGATCATCGCCAGATCGTTGGCGCCGTCGCCGATCGCCATCGTCGCCGACAGCGGAATCCCGAGCGCGGCGGCTTCGGCCAGCAATGTCGCCTGCTTGGTCGTGGCATCGACGATCGGCTTGCCGACCGCGCCCGCAAGCCGCGCCGCGTCCACCAGCAAAGTGTTGGCGATCACCCGGTCGAATCCGATCCGCGCACCCACCGGATCGGCAAAACGGGTGAAGCCGCCCGACACCAGCACCGATTTCGCACCGCGCGCGCGCATCGTGCCGATCAGCGTCGCCGCTCCGTCCGA
This sequence comes from Sphingomonas aestuarii, assembly GCF_054457155.1. Lineage (NCBI taxonomy): Bacteria > Pseudomonadati > Pseudomonadota > Alphaproteobacteria > Sphingomonadales > Sphingomonadaceae > Sphingomonas > Sphingomonas aestuarii. The sequence goes on from NZ_JBTKVV010000001.1 coordinate 600,381, forward strand.
ATCGCGGACCCGTTCGGCAAGACACCGGTCGATCGCCGCTTCCTCCAGCCCCTTGAGCAGCGCGACCCGCGCATGGAGCGCGGCGGCGAAATCGAGTTCGCCGCGCATGGCCGCTTCGGTCACCTCGGCGATCTGCGGCTTGATCCCGGCATAATCGGCGAGTTCGTCGATGCATTCGACGGTGATCATCGTCGAATCCATGTCGGCGACGACCAGCTTCTTCTCGCGCCCCTCGGCAGGCTGGACGATGGCATCGGTGCGCGCAAACACCCCTTCCAGTGCATTGCGGGCCACCACGGGATCGCCGTCGAAGCGAAGATCGGCGGCCTCGCCTTCGTCGATCCACGTCCAGTCGCCGACCCCCAGCCCCGCCGCCGCCAGCCGGTCGCGCGCGTCCGAAATATCTCCCGCACGCAGGGTTTCGGCTGCTAACAGCGTGGCGATGAACATGATCGGCTCTCCCGCGGCTCCAAGGGTGGCGCTCATCGCAGGCCCGACCGCAAGCGGCAAGTCCGCGCTCGCGCTGACGCTGGCCGAACGTCACAACGGCACGATCATCAATGCCGACAGCGCGCAGGTCTATCGCGACCTGCGCGTGCTATCGGCTCGTCCTTCACGGGAAGAGGAAGCCCGCGCGCCACACCGGCTGTTCGGCCATATCGATGCGACCGACGATCATAACGCCGCGCGCTGGGCGAGCGAAGCGCGTGCGGAGATTGCAGCGGCGCATGAAACAGGCCGGTTGCCGATCCTGGTCGGCGGCACCGGGCTCTATCTGCGGACATTGCTCGACGGGATTGCGCCGGTGCCCGACATCGACCCGGCGATCCGCGCAGAGATTCGCGCGCTGACGGTCGGCGAAGCGCATGCCGCGTTAAGGATCGCCGACCCCGTCGCTGCCGCGCGCCTCAACCCCGCCGACACCACCCGCGTCGCCCGCGCGCTGGAGGTGGTGCGATCGACCGGCCGTATCCTTGCCGACTGGCAGGCGACGCGCACCGGGGGCATCGGCGGCGACATCGCCCTGTTGCCGACGATCCTGCTGCCGCCGCGCGACTGGCTCCAGGAACGCTGTGACCGGCGACTGGCGGCGATGTTCGACGAAGGCGCGATCGACGAGGTGCGCGCGCTGACCGCCCGCGGGGATGTGCCGCCCGACGCGCCCGTAATGCGGGCAATCGGCGTGCGCGAGATCGCGGCGATGCTCGGCGGCGATCTCGACCGCGAAGCCGCGCTTGAGGCTGCGCGCATCGCGACCCGCCAATATGCCAAACGCCAATATACATGGTTTCGTAACCAGCCACCCGCCGACTGGCGGCGCACCCAAGAGAAACAAACAGACAAGATTCTATATAATATTGAAACAAGATTCCTCTAGTGGCGGTTGACGCGCAGTTTTTATACGGTTAGGCGCGCTCTTCCCGTTCTGATATTGCATATGCGAAAGGAGCACGCCGTGACCGAGAAAAGCGGAGCAGACATCCTGATCGAGGCCTTGTGCGACCTCGGTGTGGAAGTCGTGTTCGGCTATCCGGGCGGCGCGGTGCTTCCGATCTATGACGCGCTGTTCAAGCAGCAGCGCATCCGCCACATCCTCGTCCGTCACGAACAAGCGGCGACCCATGCGGCGGAGGGTTATGCGCGTTCGACCGGAAAACCCGGCGTGGTGCTGGTCACTTCCGGCCCCGGCGCGACCAACGCGGTCACCGGCATCGCCGACGCGCTGATGGATTCGATCCCGATGGTGGTCATCACCGGTCAGGTGCCGACCAGCCTGATCGGAACCGACGCGTTTCAGGAAGCCGACACCGTCGGCATCACCCGCCACGTCACCAAGCATAATTATCTGGTGAAAGACCCCGCGCGGCTGGGTGCCACGATCCATGAGGCGTTCCACATCGCGACCTCGGGCCGCCCCGGTCCGGTGGTCGTCGATATCCCCAAGGACGTTCAGGTCGCCACCGCGAAATCGGTCAAATACGGCACGATCGAACACAAGACCTATCGCCCGCAGGTCAAGGCCGAACCCTCGCGGATCGAAGCGGCGGTCGATATGATCGCGGCCGCCGAACGTCCGATCCTTTACACCGGCGGCGGCATCATCAATTCAGGACCCGGCGCGTCGCAATTGCTGCGCGAGCTGGCGCGGATCACCGGCGCGCCGGTCACCTCGACGCTGATGGGCCTGGGCGCGCTTCCCGCCTCCTCGCCGCAGTGGCTGGGAATGCTGGGGATGCACGGCACGTTCGAGGCCAATATGGCGATGAACAAGGCCGACCTGATCGTCTGCCTGGGCGCGCGGTTCGACGACCGGGTGACGGGGCGGCTCGACGCCTTCAGCCCGCACAGCCGCAAGATCCATGTCGATATCGACCGGAGTTCGGTGAACAAGAATGTCCGCGTCGACCTGCCGATCGTCGCCGATTGCGGGCGCGCGATCGAGGATATGGTCCGGGTGTGGAAAAGCCGCCAATATCCGAAGCCCGACCTCAGCGAATGGTGGAACCGGATCGAAGGCTGGCGCGCGACCAGATGCCTGGAATTCCCGGAAACCGGAACGGAAATCATGCCGCAACGCGCGATCCGTTCGCTGTGGCAGGCAACGAAGGACCGCGCGCCGATCATCACCACCGAGGTCGGACAGCATCAGATGTGGGCCGCCCAGCATTTCGATTTCGAAAGCCCCAACAAATGGCTGACGAGCGGCGGGCTCGGCACGATGGGCTATGGCCTGCCCGCCGCGATCGGCGCGCAGCTCGGCAACCCCAGAGCGCTGGTGATCGACATCGCCGGCGAAGCGTCGATCCAGATGAACATCCAGGAACTGGCGACCGCGACCCAGTACCGGCTGCCGGTCAAGATCTTCATCCTCAATAATCAATATATGGGCATGGTCCGCCAGTGGCAGGAACTCACTTATGAAAGCCGCTATTCGGAGAGTTATTCGGACAGTCTTCCCGATTTCGTGAAGCTGGCCGAAGCCTATGGCTGGAAAGGCATTCGGATCGAGCGCCCGGACCAGCTCGACGCCGGGATCGCCGACATGCTTGCCTATGATGGCCCGGTGATGGTCGATTGCATGGTGGCGCAACTCGCCAATTGCTTCCCGATGATCCCGTCCGGCGCGGCGCATACCGACATGATCCTTCAGGCGAACGAAGTCTCCGGCACGATGGACGACGAAGCGAAGGCGCTGGTCTAAGAACATGCACATCACCCAGGAAACCGCAGAGCGGCACACGCTCGCCATTCTCGTCGACAACGAACCCGGCATCCTCGCGCGGATCGCCGGGTTGTTCACCGCGCGCGGCTACAATATCGAATCGCTGACCGTGACCGACATCAGCGAGGACGACCGGATCAGCCGGATCACCATCGTCACCTCTGCGTCCGCGCACGTGATGGAACAGATCATCGCCCAGCTCGACCGGCTCGTGCCGGTGCACAAGGTGACCGACCTGACGGTGCTTGGCCCGCATGTCGAACGCGAACTCGCGCTCGTCAAAGTGGCGGGCAAGGGCGAAACGCGGATCGAGGCGCTGCGACTGGCCGATGTCTATCGCGCCCGCGTGGTCGATGCGACCACCGCCAGCTTCGTGTTCGAAGTGACCGGGGGCTCGGAAAAGATCGACAAGTTCGTCGAACTGATGCGCGAAGTCGGCCTGGTCGAAGTCGCGCGTACCGGTATCGTCGCCATTTCTCGCGGGAGCGAGGCGGCGTAGCAATTCACACACCGTGCTCCTGCGGAAGCAGGAGCCCTGGCAATCAGCGGCATCGCCCGCCACTCAGCGCTTCTGCCTCCGCAGGAGCACAGACATTTTCGAAGGGGACAAACCATGCGTGTCTATTACGATTCCGACGCCGACCTGAACCTGATCTCCGACAGGAAGATCGCGATCGTCGGCTATGGCAGCCAGGGTCATGCCCATGCCCAGAATTTGCGCGATTCGGGCGTGAAGGACGTCGCGATCGCACTGCGCGCAGGTTCCGCCAGCGCGGTAAAGGCCGAGGATGCGGGCTTTCAGGTCATGTCGAACTCGGAAGCGGCTGGGTGGGCCGATATCCTGATGATCCTCGCGCCCGACGAGCATCAGGCGGCGATCTGGAACGACGATCTGAAGGGCAATATGAAGCCCGGCGCGGCGCTCGCCTTCGCCCACGGCCTGAACGTCCATTTCGGGCTGATCGAACCCGGCGCCGACATCGACGTCATCATGATCGCGCCCAAGGGTCCGGGCCACACCGTCCGCAGCGAATATAAGCGCGGCGGCGGCGTCCCCTGCCTGATCGCCGTCCACCAGGACGCGACGGGCAATGCTCACGACGTGGCGCTCGCCTATGCCAGCGGCGTCGGCGGCGGGCGTTCGGGAATCATCGAAACCAATTTCCGCGAGGAATGCGAAACCGATCTGTTCGGCGAACAGGCGGTGCTGTGCGGCGGCATCACCCACCTGATCCAGGCCGGGTTCGAGACGTTGGTCGAGGCGGGATATGCGCCCGAAATGGCCTATTTCGAATGCCTGCATGAAACCAAGCTGATCGTCGATCTGCTCTACGAAGGCGGCATCGCCAACATGCGCTATTCGATCAGCAACACCGCCGAATATGGCGATATCGTCACCGGCCCGCGGATTATCACCGACGAGACGAAGAAGGAAATGAAGCGCGTGCTCGACGATATCCAGTCGGGCCGGTTCGTGCGCGATTTCGTCCTCGATAACCGCGCAGGCCAGCCGCAGCTAAAGGCCGCGCGCAAAAGAGCGGAGGCGCATCCGATCGAGAAGACCGGCGCGGAACTGCGCGCGATGATGCCGTGGATCGGCGCGAACAAGCTGGTGGACAAGGCACTCAACTGACCCGATCCCCCCGGCACGGGGGGGCCATGCAAAGCATGGTGGAAGGGGCTGGCCGCGAGCGTTGCGCGTTGTGGTCCGCCCCCTCCGTCAGTCGCTATCGCGACTGCCACCCCCCAGTGCCGTGGAGGAACTGGCAGCGTATTTCTCGCACAACGCCCGAAACCGCTCCCCGCGTTCCTCGAAACTTTTGAACTGCACGAAGCTCGGCGCGGCGGGCGACAGCAGCAGCACATCCCCCTCGCCCGCCATCTCGCACGCACCGCGCACGGCGGACTCCAGATCGGCAACCGGAGTCACGACAACGCCGTCCAGCCGTCCAGCAAACTCCGCCTCCATCCGCCGCCCGGTTTCCGGCAGCAGCCACAGGCTCGCCACCCCCGCCGCGCGGATCGCGTCGGGGAGCGCGGCGTGATCCTGCCCCCGCTCGCTGCCCCCCAGGATCAGGTGGATCGGACGCCCCGCATAGACCGACAGCGCCGCCATCGTCGCCTGAGGCACGGTCGAGATGCTGTCGTCGACACAGGTCAGCCCGCCGACCGCGAACTCCTCCATTCGGTGCGGCAAGGTCGCGAACCCGCCGAGGTCGATCGCCCACGGATCCTCCAGCGCGTCGAGCATCGACGCAACCGTGGCCGCCGCCGCGACGTTAGACAGGTTGTGTTCGCCCTTCGGCACCGAGCCGGTCAGCGAAACGGCGCGCCCCTGATAGCTGAGCGATCCACCGACTGCAGTATAGCCCTCCCCGTCGTTGAACCAGGTCACGTTCGCACGATCGCCCAACCGTTTCCTGATCTCGGCATCGCGGTAATTGAGGATCGCAGGCACGCCCGGATCGATCGTCGCCAGCCGCAGCTTGTCGGCGTAATAGGCCTCGACCGATCCGTGCCACGGCACATGTTCGGGGTAGAGGTTGTTGACCACCACCAGCGCAGGCGCACGGTCGAGGTCGGCGGTCTGATAGCTCGACAGCTCCAGGATGGTGTGGTCCACCGCGGGCGCTTCACCGATCGCCGCAGTCCCGGCATTGCCCAGCAGCTTCGCATCGCGCCCGGCGGCACGCAGCATGTGGAGGATCAGGGTGGAGGTCGTGCTCTTGCCCTTGGTCCCGGTGACGCCGATCGTACCGGCGGTGCCGTTTGCCTCCAGCCAGATGTTGGTCGATGATGTGACGCGCGTTCCCGCCGCCTTTGCTTCGGTTATGTCCGGGCGTTTCAGGCTGATGCCGGGGCTTTTGACGATCACGTCGAACTCACCCGCCATAATCGCCGCCTTGGCGGTATCGCCTGCCAGCAACGCGACCCCAGCGGGCAGATCGAGCCCGTATGCCATCTCGTCGAGCAGCACCGTCACCGCCGCGCGTGGATGCTGGGCGCGGACGAAGCGCGTCACCGCCTGCCCCTCGCGGCCATAGCCCCAGATGCCGACCCGGCGCGCGCCGTCAAAGATAGCCATCAAGCGCCTTTCGAAAGCGGGCGGGCACCCGGCCCTGCCATTGCGGCGTCAGGAAATCGGCATAGGCCGCGACCGCATCGGGCGGCGTCGCGGCAATCCGGGGGGCGAGGGCGCGAACGATCGCGGTGTCGCGCCAGTCGGGATGATCGGCGATCCGCATCAGCGCCGCGCGCGATTCGAGGAACTCGCCCACGCAATCCCAGGGCTTGTGGGCACCGTCGAGCGCGGTCAGTTCCTCATAGCCGCCAAGCTGTTCGGGCATGTCGAGCAGGTTCGCACCGAACACGCGCGCAAGCCGTTCGGGCGACATCGCGGTCGCCATCATCAGGAAGGTGAAGCGGCACTTGGCGCAATCGAGGCACCAGCGTTCGCCGGTGCGTTCGAGAATACGAAACGCCTTGTTACAACTCGTGAACACGCGGTCGTAACGATCGGTTTTCGCGAACAATTGCGCGATGTGCAGCTCGGACAGCGGCCGCAGCAGCGAGAAATAGTTCAAGCTCGGCGAGAGGTGCATCGCGACATGCTCGGCAAAGCGCGCTTCGAACGCGCTGCTTTTGGAATATTGGTGGTTCACATCGTCCACCGTGGGCTCGTCGGCGGAGCGCTCGTTCGACAGGACGATGTTCGACCAGCCGTGCACAAAGGCGGCGGCGACCGCGATCAGGCTGACGATCGCGGTGATCGGAACATGGCCGTTATAGACCGCACCGGTCGCGTTCAGTTCGAACAGATACGGGTCCAGGCTGCGCTTGACGGTCGCCATCGGCACGCCGCTGGCGGCGGCGCTGTCGATCATCGGCTCGCGCGGATTGACGCAGAAGAGTTCGATGTCGTCGCCCGACGCGCGGAGAACTTCGAGGCTGACCAGCGAATCCTTGCCGCCGCCGATCAGCACCGCCGAACGATCGGGCAGATCTACCGTCGCGGCAGGTTCGTCATCCGGGACACCGGCATTTTCGAACCGGAGCCGTTCGTCGAGCGACAATCCGTTGCGCATCGCGAATTCGCCCAACCCCTCGCGGTAAACCTCCGCGAAGAACGCGATTTCGTCCTCGGCCAGATTCAGGCCACCCAGGTCGAGCACCGGCGGCAGCCACGCCTTGTAGTAGCTGACGCCCGCCATCACGAACAGCGACCGGATCGCCGCGTCGAACGCACGCCGCGCAGGGCTGCCGGACGCGGGCAATGGCGTGCCGAAATCGATCGTCTCGGTAAACGCTGTGCCGTTATCGAAGGCATAGTCCAGCAAAACGCGGCCGGCGTCGTCGTCGAAACGCTGTTTCACGAAACGGAATGTTTCGGCTGCGGCGGGCTGTGCGTAAGGGGCGGCTTCTGTCATGGTCGCGCCTGCTTTGCCCCCGGCGGCACGCGCTGCGCAAGTGTTCTGCGCGCTCGCCCCGGTCAAACGAAAAGGAATTGCCATGCGCCTGACCCGTCCCGTCGTAATTGCTGCCCTCGCCACCGCCGCGATCGCCGCCCCCGTTATCGCTCAGCAGGCGACGACCGCGCCAGCCGGCCTGCCCGGCACCGCCGATCCATCGCGCGTGACCGCGGGCAGCTATGCCGTCGACCCTTCGCACACCCAGGTGATGTGGCGAGTCAGCCATTTCGGCTTCAACGACTATTTCGGCCTGTTCGGCGATGTGACGGGGACGCTGCGGATCGATCCCGCCAATCTCCAAGCCGCGTCCGTCGACATTACGATCCCGATGCGGTCGCTGAAAACCAACAGTGACGGCCTGACCAAGCATCTGTCGGGCACCGATTTCTTCGAATTCGACCGGTTCGAGAATGCGAACTTCAAATCGACCGCCATCACGCTCGACCCCGACGGGGTGCGTGCGCGGATCGACGGCAATCTGACGCTGAAGGGTCAGACCCGGCCAGTGTCGATCACCGCACGCTTCGAAGGCGCGGGCACCAATCCGATGAACAAGAAGGAAACGGTCGGCTTTCACGGGCTCGCCACGATCCAGCGCAGCGCGTTCGGCATCAGCTATGCGTTGCCGAACGTGCCCGACGACGTGAACCTGGCGATCAGCGTCGCATTCGAGAAACAATAGGCCGTTAGGCCGCCGCGCTGCGAACCCGGGCGAAGCTCTGGAACGTGGCGCGGACATTGTCCGAAGCACGCGCAACCAGGCGCTCGACTCGGCCCATCACTTCGCCTGCTTCCACACCGGGGGTAAGCGACGCCATCGCCCAATCGCCAAATTCAGGCGCGTCGATCGTTCGACGAGAAAGGATAACGACGGCGCGGTGCCGAGGATCGGCCTTGATCCGCGCGAAGGCGGCATCGACCTTTTCGGGCGGCCCCTCAAGCACCTGGAGAAAGCGCACGCCGTCGTCATATAGCAGCCCGGTGATTCCATCGCGCTCGTTGTTGCGGCGCGACGTGAGCAGGATATGCCCGCGCTCCTGATGCGTGTCGCCACGCGCGGTGCTGATATAGACGATTTGAATCACGCGGAGATGCCTTTCGCTTCGGGATATGCCCTCGAAAAACGGTCTAGCGCCAAAAGGTTACGACTTTCTCGCCAGCGCCCAAGCGGGCCTAGACACCCGTATGGCGAATTCTTTCTGGACAAAAACTGCGCGATTCGCGAACAGGGCGCATGATGATTGCGCGCAACGACCTAATCCTGCGACTTATCCGCCCTTAGGGACGGGCGTGCGGCTGCGCATCCATCCCTAAGGGGACTTCACCGGCACCTTGTTCCAGCGGCCCCGCCGCCAGCCCATGAAGGTCATCAAACAGATGCTCCGCAACCCATCGACCAAATACCGCTCCTTTCCGCCCGTCGACCTGCGCGACCGCCAATGGCCGTCGCGCACCATCACGCGGCCCCCGCGCTGGCTGTCGACCGATCTGCGCGACGGCAACCAGGCGCTGATCGACCCGATGGACGGCGAGAAGAAGCGCCGCTTCTTCGACCTGTTGGTCAAGGTCGGGCTGAAGGAAATCGAGGTCGGTTTCCCCAGCGCGGGCGCGACCGAATTCGACTTCATCTCCGGCCTCGTCCGCTCGGGCGCGGTGCCCGGCGATGTGATGGTGCAGGTGCTGACCCAATCGCGCCGCGACCTGATCGAGACCAGCTTTGCGAGCCTGGAAGGCGCGCGTGCTGCGATCGTTCATCTCTACAACGCGGTGTCGCCCGCCTGGCGGCGCATCGTGTTCGGCATGAGCCGCGACGAGGTGCGCGAGATCGCGGTGGCGGGCGCCAAGGTGATGCGCGACGAGGCCGCCAAGCGCCCCGCCACCGATTGGCATTTCCAATATTCGCCCGAAACCTTCTCGACCGCCGAACTCGATTTCAGTTTGGAGGTGTGCTCGGCGGTGATGGAGGTGCTGCGCCCGACGCCCGAACGCCCGATCATCTTCAACCTGCCCGCGACGGTCGAATGCGCGACGCCCAACGTCTATGCCGACCAGATCGAATATTTCTGCCGCAACGTGCCCAACCGGCAGAGCGTCGTGGTCAGCCTGCACACGCACAACGATCGCGGCACCGGCGTCGCGGCGGCGGAACTGGGGATGATGGCGGGCGCCGACCGGGTCGAGGGATGCCTGCTCGGCAATGGCGAACGCACCGGCAATTGCGACCTCGTAACCGTCGCGCTCAATCTGTACACGCAGGGGATCGACCCGAAGCTCGACCTGTCCGACATCGACGCGGTGGTGAACACCGTCACCTATTGCACCAACCTGCCCGTCCATCCGCGCACGCCTTATGCCGGCGATCTGGTGTTCACCGCTTTTTCCGGCAGTCATCAGGATGCGATCAAGAAGGGGTTCGCAGCTCAAGCCGCACGCAACGACGATGTGTGGGAGGTGCCCTACCTGCCCATTGACCCCGCCGATCTCGGGCGCAGCTACGAAGCGGTGATCCGCGTGAACTCGCAGTCCGGCAAGGGTGGCGTCGCCTGGGTGATCGAACAGGACAAGGGGCTGAAACTGCCCAAGCGGATGCAGGCAGATTTCAGCCGTCACGTCCAGGCGCTCGCCGACCGCACAAGCCGCGAACTGGATGCGGGGGACATCTGGCGCTGCTTTGCCGATACCTATGCGCTCGAAGGCCCGCAGCGTTTCGTGCTTGAGGCCTATGACGAGAACCGCGCACCGAACGGCGAACGCATCTTTGCCGGGCGTGTCTGTGTCGATGGCGCGGCGCAAAGCGTGTCGGGGCGCGGCAATGGCCTCATCTCCAGCGTCATCGACGGGCTGGGCCAGGCGTGCGGGATCGAGATCGACGTCACCGATTACCACGAACACGCGATCGGGGCGGGTTCGGACGCGCAAGCGGCGGCTTATGTGGAATGCCGCACGGGTGATGGGCGGACGGTGTGGGGCGTGGGGATCGACGCCGATGTCGCCACGGCGAGCGTGCGTGCGGTGCTGAGCGCGGCGAACGGGGTTGGGTCGGGATAACCCGAAACGAACTCGTCATTGCGAGCGCAGCGAAGCAATCCAGGGCGGAAAGCGCAGCGCTGGATTGCCTCGCGGTGCTCGCAATGACGAAAAGCCCTCTCCCGTCATCCCTGCGTTGGTCCCTTACCGCTCCAAATTGACGAAATCCGCCTCGAAGCTCGTCATATGCGCGCCGCCGTCGATGAAGATCGTCTGCCCGGTGGTCGCCTTTGCCCGCGCCACGAACAGCACCGCTTCCGCGACCTCCTCGGCCTGCGGCAGGCGTGCGAGCGGCATCCGCGCGGCCAGCCGCTCGGTCTGCGCGGCGTCGTAATCCTCGGTTACGATGGTCAGCCCCGGGGCCACCGCATTCACCCGGATCGCGGGCGCCAGGTCGCGCGCGGCGATGCGGGTGAGCCCCGCCAGCGCGTGTTTCGACAGGCTATAGGCGAGCTGATCGCCATGCGGCTGGGCGATGCGCTGATCGAGGATGTTGACGATGCTCCGCCCTGCCCCGCCACTTGCCGCAAAAGCCTGAATCAGCAGGGCGGGCGCGGCGCAATTGACCGCATAATGATCCATCAGCGCGGCATGGGTGGTGTCCGACAGCCGGTCCTGGCCGAAGATCGACGCGCTGTTGACCAACAGGTCCGGTGCGCGACCGAAATGCGCCGTCACCGACGCCATCAAGCGCCCGGGTGCATTCACGTCGCCGAAATCGGCGGCGAAGCCCGCCCACTGCGCCCCAGCGGCCTCGAACGCTTGCGACAGGCCGGTTTCGGGTTCGGCATCCTGACTGCCGTGGATCGCCACGTCATAACCCGACCCCGCCAGCGTTCGCGCGATCGCCGCGCCCAGCCGCCGGTGGCCACCGGTCACCAGCGCCAGCGGACGCGTCACGCCAGCCCCATCAGCTTCATGACTTCCAACCGGCTGCGTTCGTCGTCGCGAAACGCGCCCATCATCCGGCTGGTCCGCATCGTCACGCCTGGCGTCCGCACTCCGCGTGCGGTCATGCAGGCATGGGTAGCGTCGATCACCACCGCCACGCCTTGCGGGCGCAGATGTTCCCAGATGCAGTCGGCAACCTCTGCCGTCAGCCGCTCCTGAACCTGCAACCGCCGTGCGAAGCCGTGGAGCACCCGCGCCAATTTCGAAATGCCGACGACATGGTTCCTGGGCAGATAGGCGATGTGCGCGCGCCCGATGATCGGCGCCATATGATGTTCGCAATGCGACTGGAACGGAATGTCCTTTAGCAGAACGATTTCGTCATAGCCGCCAACCTCCTCGAACACACGCGACAGGTGCGCTGCGGGATCGTCCTGATAACCCTGACAATATTCGCGCCACGCCTTTGCCACCCGGCGCGGCGTGTCGACCAGACCTTCACGAGTCGGATCGTCGCCGGTCCAGCGGATGAGCGTGCGGATCGCGTCGGTCACCTCATCGGGAATTGCGTCGGGCGCGGCGGGCGGCACCGTTTCGGTCACTGTGGTTCCGGGCAGAATTTCCGACATCGATCATCCCCTGGCCGCAAGCCGCGCCTCTTGACGCTACGGCATGCTCAATTCGCTGTGGCGCACCATCCAACATCGGGTCGATGCAAGCGCGCCACAAGTCCCGATAATCGGCGGCAATCCTAGCTTTATGCGATTGACGCAAGCGGAAACGGCGGCTTAATCCATCAATAAATCCGCGCAATAAGCGGATCATGGGGAGGATATTGGCATGAAGAAATTCAACCTGCTTGCGGCGACCGCATTGACGATGGCAATCGCGACGCCGGCTTTCGCACAGGACGCAACGGTTCCTGCTGAGCCGCAGGAAAGCGAGTTCACCAGCGCCAACAACATCGTCGTCACCGCGACGCGCCGCGACGAAACGGTGCAGGACGTGCCGATCGCGATCACCGCCGTCGGCACCGAATTGCTTGAAAATGCCGGCGTCACCGATATTCGCGGCCTCGAACAGCTGGCCCCGTCGCTGCAAAGCTCGACCGGCCAGTCGTCCGCGACCGGCACCACCCTCTATCTGCGCGGCATTACCACTGCGGGCGACAATCCCGGTTTCGAACCGGCCGTCGGCGTGTTCATCGACGGCGTCTATCGCGCCCGTGCCGGTGTCGCCGTATCCGAACTTCCCGAGCTGGAACGCGTCGAAATCCTGCGCGGACCCCAGGGCACGCTGTTCGGCCGCAATACCTCGGCCGGTGCGCTATCGATTTTCACCGCGCGTCCCTCGTTCGAGACCGCCGGCTATGTCGAGGGCAGCTACGGCAATTATGACGCCTGGGAATTGAAAGGCGCGATCACCGGCCCGGTCAGCGAACAGATCGCGCTGCGCCTCGACGCGGGCATGCGCAAGCGTGATGGCTATATCGAGGATGTGAACGCCGACCGCGCGTTCAACGATGTCGATCGTTGGTACGTTCGCGGCCAGGCGTTGATCGACACCGGCGACCTCACCTTTCGCCTGATCGGCGATTATTACGAAACCGACGAACAATGCTGCGGCGCGGTCAGCGCGGTCCGCGGCGCACTCGCGCCCGCGATCGAGGCGATTGCGGCGGCGCAGGGACTGGACGGTCTCTATCAGGGTGAAAACCGCAACATCATCTTCCCGACCGGCTCGGGCATGACGCTCAACGCCAGCACGCTGCCGCTGGAGCGGCGCATGGCGGCGTCGCCCAACCGCGATTTCGGTGAAGCGGTGCGCGACTGGGGTGTGTCGGGCGAACTTAACTATGATTTCGGCGATGTCTCGCTGACCTCGATCACCGCCTATCGCAACTGGCGCGTGCTCCGGAACCAGGACGTCGATTTCTCAGGCATCGATCGCGCCTATCGTGACGGGTATCGCAACGGGCTGGAAAACTTCACCCAGGAACTGCGCTTCCAGGGCTCGGCGTTCGGCGGCGTGCTCGACTGGCTGGTCGGTGGCTTCTATCTCAACGAAAAGAACTCGCTGTTCGACACGGTTCGGATCGGCAACGACGGCAACCGCTATGTCGATACCGTGCTGAACGGTGCGACCCGTTCGGCATTGCTGCCGACCGGCGCGCAGTTCTTCGGCTCGCTTGGCCCGACCGTGCCACTGTTCGGTCAGGTCTTGCTCGCGCAGAACCCGATCGTCGCGCCCCCGCCAGCGCCGGGACTTCCGCCGATCACGCTGCAACAGATCGCGCCTCCGGGATCGCCGCTGTTCGCGCTGCTCAACAGTCCGCTTCCCGGTGCCCAGCCCGGCCAAGGCAACAGCAACGATTATCGCGTACAAACCAACGCCTTCGCGCTGTTCACGCACAACATCATCAACATCACCGAAAATCTGTCGCTGACGTTGGGTGCGCGCCTGAACCACGAAAAGAAGGAGATGAACACTACCATCAGTAACAACCTGGGTAGTTGCGCATTCTTCGAGCAGGTGCGCGCAGGCAACGCCGCGGCGGTCACCTATGCCAATCTGCTGCGCGGTGCGGCACCGGGCGGCGCGCTGTTCAACAACCTGTTCCTGCTCAGCTGCAACCCGGCGGTAAACACCGAATTTAACGGCAATTACACCGACGAATTTGACGAGACCAAGGTGACCGGCACGGCCAAGCTCGCCTACAAGGTCAATCGCGACATCATGATCTATGGCGGCTATGATCGCGGCTATAAATCGGGCGGCTACAACATGGACCAGGCGACGTTCCAGTCGGTCCTGTTGGGCGGCACCCCGGCGACGGGATCGGACCTGCGCTTCGGTTCGGAAAGCGTCGACGCCTATGAAATCGGCATCAAGACCAGCATCACGCCGCAGTTCACGCTGAACGTCGCGGGCTTCTATCAGAAGTTCAAGGACCTTCAGTCGCTGGTGTTCAGCGGCAACAACTTCGTCGTCCAGAATGTCGACAGCACCACCAGCAAGGGGATCGAGGTCGAATCGATCATCCAGCCGGTGCGCGAGCTGATCTTCCGCCTGGGCTACAGCTATATCGACGCGAAATACGACGACAGCAACAATTTCACCGGCACCCCGCTTCAGGGTCAGGAAGGGCTGCGGCTTCAGAACCAGCCGCTGCACACCATCGGCATCGCCGGCACCTGGACCCCGCCGCTCACCTCGACGCTGAACGGGCTGATCCATGTCGATATGCGCTACAACAGCGAAGTGAACATCCCGTCGAGCAACCCCGATCCCGTCACGGGCCGGACGGTGCTTTTCAACCAGGGCTATCCGTTAGTTGGCGCACGCGTGGGCGTCCAGACCAGCGATCGGTCGAAGAGCCTGGAGTTCTTCGTCGAGAACCTGACCAACCAATATTACCACGTCACCGGCTTTGCAGTACCCGAACAGACCGGCAATTTCGCCGCCTATCCGGGCCAGCCGCGCTTCTACGGCGTGAAGGCCAAGTTCGGCTTCTAACCAAGACCAACAAGGTCGGGTCGCGACAAGGGCGCCGTCGGGGAATACCCCGGCGGCGCTTTTGCGTGTGGTTCTTTTTCCCAACCCTTGATCCTGTTGATCGACAGGATTCCAAAGATCGGTGATGATGCGTAACGAATCGCACGCCTCGGGGAAGCGTTGCGACCGGCCTATGGGGGGCCATCCATGTTGCGGTCGAACGGCAATGACGAACCGACGCGCGGATCCGCGACGCCCGTGCGCGCATCCGAGGCTCTGGCGGCGATCGTCGGCGACGCGCCGATGACCCGGGCAGAGGCCACCAGCCGCGTTTGGGACTATATCCGCACCAACGGGCTTCAGGACCCAAACGACAAGCGCCGGATCATCGCGGACGAGGCATTGGCAAAGGTGTTCGGCGCAGACCGCGTCAGCATGTTCGACATTCCGCGCCATCTGAACGCGCACCTGCGCTGATCGCCGCCCGCGCGGGCGGTCTTGCGTGGTGACCCCGACTGGATTCGAACCAGTGGCCCCCGGATTAGGAATCCGATGCTCTATCCTGCTGAGCTACGGGGCCGCGCACGCGCGTCCTGCATCGTCGCAGCGGCGCACAGGGTCAAGAGGCTGCGCGCGCGGACCGATGGCGAAAAAGAAGTTGGCTGGGGCGGCAGGGATCGAACCTGCGAATGGCGGCATCAAAAGCCGCTGCCTTACCGCTTGGCGACGCCCCAGCAGGGTCCGGCGCTTATAGCGACCCCTTCGTACGATGGAAGGGGTCGCGTGGGCCTTTTTCTAGAACAGGCGTTCGACCCAGCCGTGCGGGTCAGGTGCTTCGCCGCGCTGGATGGCGACGAGCTGGTCGCGCAGCCGCGTCGTGACCTCGCCGGGGCCACCATTGCCGACCGCGAAGCTCCAGCCGGGGGCCGACACCTTGCCGACCGGGGTCACGACTGCCGCAGTGCCGCAGGCAAAGGTCTCGCGAAGCGC
The DNA here is from genome assembly GCF_054457155.1 of Sphingomonas aestuarii. Lineage (NCBI taxonomy): Bacteria > Pseudomonadati > Pseudomonadota > Alphaproteobacteria > Sphingomonadales > Sphingomonadaceae > Sphingomonas > Sphingomonas aestuarii. Next base: position 616,476 of record NZ_JBTKVV010000001.1, read on the forward strand.
GCCGCTTTCGGCATCCGCCTTCCACTGATCGATCGCATAGCGTTCCTCGCGCACCGTCATGCCCGCATCGCGCGCGAGCTGGATCACCGAATCGCGGGTGATGCCTGGCAGGATCGTTCCCGACAGCGGGGGTGTGACCATCGATCCGTCGTCCATCACGAAGAACAGGTTCATGCCGCCCAGTTCCTCGACCCAGCGGCGTTCGGCGGCATCAAGGAAGACGACCTGGTCGTATCCGCCCGCAATCGCTTCCGACTGGGGAAGCAGGCTTGCGGCGTAATTGCCGCCGCATTTGGCTGCCCCCGTGCCGCCGGGTGCGGCGCGGCTGTAATCCTGTGACACCCAGAGCGAGATTGAGGGCGCGCCGCCCTTGAAATACGCGCCGACCGGCGACGCGATCACCATGTAGAGATATTCCGAAGCGGGCTTCACGCCCAGGAACACTTCGCTGGCGAACATGAAGGGGCGAAGATAGAGCGCGCCGCCTTCGACATGCGGAATCCAGTCGGCATCGGCCTTTACCAGCGCGCGCACCGATTCGAGGAACAGGTCTTCGGGGAGTTCGGCCATCGCCATCCGGCGGGCGGACTCCTGAAACCGGCGCGCATTGGCATCGGCACGGAACAGCGCCGCGCCGCCGTCAGGCAGGCGATAGGCCTTCATCCCTTCGAAGATTTCCTGCGCGTAATGCAGCACCGCGCAAGCCGGATCGATCTCGATCGGGCCGCGCGCGGTGACCTTGGCGTCGTGCCACCCTTTGTCTGCCGAATAGCGGATCATCACCATATGATCGGTGAAGATCTTGCCGAAGCCGGGATTGGCGAGCAGCCCATCGCGCTCCGCGTCCGAACGCGGGTTCGGATGGGTTTCGATCGCGAAGGCGGGCGCGGCAGTCATGGACGGTCCTCTCATGGTGCCCGGATGCGCCGGGCCGTGGCTTGCGGTGGCTTAGGGGGAGTGCCAGAACCGGTCAACAATGGCCTCCCCTCCCCCTTCCGGTCCCATCCGTGCCGCATCCCCCCTGTTCCTGCGCGAAGCCGAAATCCGGCGCGGGATCGAGCTGCTGTTCTTCGGATCGGCGCATCTGTTCCGGGCGATCGACGACGAACTGGACGCGCAGGGGCTGGGCCGGGCGCATCAGCGGGCGCTGTATTTCATCGCGCGCAAGCCCGACCTGACGGTGGGCGAGTTGCTGCACATGCTGGCGATTACCAAACAGTCGCTAGGGCGGGTGCTGAACGATCTGGCGAAGCGCGGACTGGTGGAGAGCCAGCCGGGCCTGCGCGACCGGCGACAGAAATTGCTGCGGCTGACGGCGAGCGGCGCGGAACTTGAGGCGCGGCTGTACGACCGGCTGCGCGAAAAACTGTCGAGCGCCTACGCCAGCGCGGGGCAAGGGTCGGTGACGGGTTTCTGGGGCGTGCTCGAAGGGCTTGTGCCGGTCGAGGAGCGCGTGAGGATCGCCAATCTGGGGCGCGCGCAATGAGGAGAGAGGATATGTCGCGGCGGGACCAGCTGATGCGCGGATTTCGCGATTGCGTTGCCGAAACGAAGCATGATCGGCTCGCTCATCGAGCGGGGATCGTCGTCGGCCTTGTCGTTGCGTGGCAGTGGTCGGTTGGCTGATGTGGGGCTGAAATCCTCGCCGTCGGGGATGTGGCAGCGCCTCACGCTAACGGAGGGGGTAGGCCGCGAACGCTACGTTGGCGGCTAAACGCGCGTCTATCGCGAGCACCAGGAAATGCCAATCGGCACCACGGGCGCAGCAATTGTCGTTGTGAGCGCAGCGAAACAATCCATCTTGGATCGCGTGGCGCTGGATTGCTTCGCTGCGCTCGCAATGACGGTAGGGTTTGCGGCTCCGGCGAACCAGCGCGAAAGCCGCAATCCCGGTCAGGCCACTTTGAACCCTTCGCGGTTCATTGCATTGCGCAGCTTCCGGTTTTCCTCGTCCGAAAGTCGCGCTTTCAGCGCGGGGAACAGATGCTGTTCCTCTTCCTTCATATGCTTTTCGATGTCGGCGCGGAATTGGCGCACGGTGGCGATCCACTGGCCCGATTCGCGCGGCGTGTTTTCGAGCTGGAACAAATAGCGTTTCACGTCGCCATGTTCCTCGTTCAGCCGGTGCGCGGACGCCTCATCGCTGTCGGCCAGCTTGGCGTAGATCACGTTCTCCTCTTCGACCGCATGCTTCATCAGCGCATGTTTGAGCTGCGTCAGCAGCACGGTGCGCTTGGTGGTGTTGCGCTCGTCGGTCGCCTCCAGCGCGTCGAAGATCTTGAGAACGGCGCTGTGTTCGGCGGCCAGCGCCTCGTCCCAGTCGCCAGCCATCAAGGTCGGTGCCTGTACCGCAGCCTTGCGGCCCAGCATCGCCATGATGCCCAGCGCTGCGCCGCCCGCGACGGCACCGGCCAACACCTTGAAATTGGGAAGTCCGCGGTCGTCGTCGGCGACGAACTTGCCGTCTTCGTCGCGGTCGGGAAGTCGTTGCTTGGTGGTCGCCATCATGTCCTCCTGAGGTTCGTTCTCGGTTCAACGAGCGAACGACGAAGGACGTTCCGGGACGAGGTCGTGATCATTCTACAGCAGCCCCGTCACGGATAGGATCGTGATGACCTACCGCGCGGCCTCTGCCATTTCGACATTGCGGCGGCGCGACGCCTCCAGCGTCGCGCGCATCAGCGACTTGAGCGCATCGTCCTTGTCGAGGACGTTCATCCCTTCCCGCGTCGAACCGCCCGGGCTGGCGACGCGGTCCGCGAGCTGCGCAGGGGTCGCATCATCGTTGCTGGCGAGCGTCGCCGCCCCCTCGACCGTTGCGGTTGCCAGCCGCAGCGCCTGATGCTCGGGCAAACCGATTGCCACGCCTGCCTCCGCCATCGCATCGATAAAGCGATAGACGAAGCCGGGACCGCAGCCCGACAGGGCCGTCACCGCGTCGAACAAATCCTCGCGGTCGATCCATTCGACCAGCCCGAGCGGCGCCATCAGCGCGTCCGCATCGGCGCGCAGGCCGGGATCGCCATCGCTGCTGTACAGCGCGACCACACCCTTGCCGATGCCGACGGGCAGGTTGGGCATGACCCGCACAACCGATTTCGATCCGAAGCGCCGGGCAAGTGCTTCTTCGTCGACGCCAGCCAGGATCGAAAACAGTATCGGCACCGACCGGAACCGGTCGCCGACATTCTCCGCCACCGCGTCGAGCAATTGAGGTTTCACCCCGAGCATCACGGCATCGGGCGCGTCGCCCGAGGGAAGCTCTGTCACATGCCTGACGCCGTCTGGAGTCTTGGGCTGGCCGGGATCGATCACCGTCACCTCTGCAGGATCGATCGCCCCGCCTGCCACCCACTGACGCAGCATGGCCCCCGCCATGTTGCCGCATCCGATCATCCACAACGACTGTATAATCAGGCTTCTCCTCTGGTTTCGACCATCGAGGCGGCAATCGCCTCCCTGGGGCTCTTGCCGCCCCACAGCACGAACTGGAACACGGGATAGAAACGCTCGCATTCGTCGATCGCGCTTTCGACCAGCATTTCGGCCTGGGCCAGCGTCAGCGTCGCCTCTTCCTCGCCATCGATCATCGCGGCGTGGCGAAACAGCAGGATGCCACTTGCCGACCAGAGTTCGAAATGGCCGATCCACAGCTGTTCGTTGACCAGGCTAAGCGTCTCGTAGAGCTGGCCGCGACGCTCCTCGGGCACGCGGATGTCGGGAAAGGCCAGGAATTGCAGCACGCCGTCAGCCTCGCGCCAGATCGCACGCAGCTCATATTCGGTCCAGCTGCCCTTGTATTTGGCGACGACCTCGTCCTCGTCGCGTTCATAGGTCCAGCCATGCGCCGAAAAATAGCTTTCGAGCATGTCGATGGGGGCGTCGCCGTCACGCTCCAGCTCGGTTTCGTCGAGCATCAGCGGGCCTGTTTCACGTCAATCATTGCGCGCATCCATGCCAAAACCGCCCCCCGGGAACAAGCCGGGGAACCTGCGGATGCGGATTCTGCTGTGGAAAAGCGCGGGGATTCAGGCCTCGCCAACCGGCTTGGCGCGCGGTTTCCTGGGGGCAGGTGCGGCGGTGGTCGCACCGCCCAGCTTGGCTTCGAGCGCGTCGATCCGTGCCTTTAGCGCGTCATTCTCGTCGCGTGCGGCGGCGGCCATTGCCTTCACCGCATCGAATTCGTCGCGCGATACGAAATCGAGCCCGCCGATCCATTCGCGTGCCCGCTCGCGCGCGCCCTGTTCGCCTTCGCGCGCCATGCCCGCAACGGTCCCGGCGGCACCGTTCACGAACTTCACGAAATCGTCGAAAATGCGGTTCTGGCTTTGCATGTCGTGCTCCTGATTCAGAGCTGTATCTGGGTGGAGGCGGCGGGCCGCGCAAGTCCCTCGGCATCGGGGTTCAACTGGCCGATGCCCCAGGTGAGACACCCGGCATAGCTGATCCACACCATATAGGGGACCATCAGCCACGCGGCGGGCTTGCGAATGCGCGCGAACAGGAAGGTGATCGCGATCGACAGGACCAGCATCGCAACGATGATCCACAACGCCAGTTGAATCTTGCCCGCGCCGAAGAACACCGGCGTCCAGGCGAGATTGAGCACCAGCTGGACCATGAACAACGCGATCGCCAGCGACCGGCGGGACCCGCGCGCGTTGAGGATCAGCGCCAGCGCAAGGCCGAGCATGATGTAGAGGCTGGTCCACACTACCGGAAACACCCAGCCCGGCGGCGTGCCCACCGGCTTTGCAAGCGCGGCATACCAGGGATTGGCATCGCCGCTCGGCACCAGCTGGCCCGAGGTAAAGCCGAGCAGCAGCACGAACGGCACGGTGACGCTGGCCCAGCGGAGAAACGACCAGCGAAGCTGACTGTGCGATGCGATCTCACCCACGCGGCAATCCCCCTTATTCGGCGGGCTGCAACTGCCCGGCCCCGCCCTGTTGTTCCTCCAGCCTGCGCGTCACGGCAAGCGGCGATCCCGTATATTTCGCCAGTCGCGAATAGAGAAGCGGGATCAGGAACAGCGTAATGAAGGTCGCCAGCGACACGCCGAAGATGATGACCACCCCGATCGACGAACGCGACGCGCTGCCCGCGCCCGACGCCGCGACCAGCGGCATCGCGCCAGCGACGGTGGCGATCGATGTCATCAGGATCGCGCGCAGGCGACGAGCCGAGGCCTCGCGGATGGCATCGACGATCTCCTTGCCTTCGTCCCGCAACTGATTGGCGAATTCGACGATCAGGATGCCGTTCTTCGCCGCCAGCCCCACCAGCATGACGATGCCGATCTGGGAATAGAGATTGAGCGATTTTCCGAACAGCCACAGGCCGATCATTCCGCCCGCCACCGCGAGCGGCACGGTGGCGATGATGACAACCGGATGGACGAAACTTTCGAACTGCGCGGCCAGCACCAGATAGACGATGGCAATGGTCAGCAGAAAGATGAGGACGATCGATCCGCCGGTTTCCTTGAAGGATTGGCTTTCCCCTCGATATCCCACGGCGACCACTTCGGGCGAGGCGGCGGCCTGTTCCTCAAGGAAGGTCAGCGCTTCGCCCAGCGAATAGCCGGGCGCGAGCCCCGCCTGTAACGTGATCGCACGCAATTTGTTGAACCGGCCCAACTGGCGGGCACCCGCATTCTCGCTGGTGGTGACCAGATTGGACAGCGGAATCAGTTCGCCACTTTGCGACCGAACGAAGACCGATGCCAGGTTCGCCTCGGTCGTGCGATCGCCCTGCTCGGCCTGGACGACGACATAATATTCTTCACCGCGATCGACATAGGTCGTGACGCGGCGTGATCCGAGCAATGTCTGCAGCGCCGACGACACATCTTGCACGGACACGCCCAGATCGCCGGCGCGGGTGGTATCCACCTGAATCGACAATTGCGGCTTCGTTTCCTTGAAATCGGAATCGAGATTGACAAGGCCGGGGTTGTTCGCCGCCGCTGCGATAATCCGGTCGCGCGCCACCGTCAGCCCTTCATAAGTGGCGCCCGCCAGCACGAAATTCACCGGCTGCCCGCGTCCACGGCCCAGCGCCGAGCGGACCTGAGCGTTGCCGCGCACTGCCGGCTGCTGCGCCAGAATGCGGTTCAGTTCCGCGGCGACATCGGCCGTCGATTGATCGCGATCGCCCCATTCCTTCAGAAAGATGATAAAGCTCGCGCTGTTAAAATCGTCACTCGCGCCAAAGCCGCCGGGCGTGCGGGTGATGATCGACCGGACCGCCGCGTCTTCGCCTTCCAGCAGCGGCAGCAGCTGCGCCTGAGCGTCGAGGGCATATTGGTCCATCTGGGCAAAGCCGGTGCCTTCCGGTGCACTGATCTGCGCCTGGGCCACGCCCTGATCTTCGGCAGGGGCGAGTTCGGAAGGGAGCTGGGTAAAGGCCAGGGCGGCGACCCCCAGGAACACCAGCGTCGCGATACCAGCCACCATCGGCTTGGCGATGACGCTATCGAGCCGACGCCCGTAAAATCTCTCAAGCCGCTGGAACTTGTCGTCCACCCAGCCGGTGAACCGCCCGCGCTGCTGCTGCTTCAGCATTTTCGAACACAGCATCGGCGTCAGGCTGAGCGCGAGGAAGCCCGAAAAGGCGACCGCGCCGATCATCGCCACCGCCAACTCGCGGAACAACAGCCCCGTCTGCCCGGCCAGGAACATGATCGGCACGAACACCGCGCAGACGACCAATGTGGTGGACACCACCGCGAACGCCACCTGCCGCGTGCCTTCGAACGCGGCGACCAGTGGCGGTTCGCCCTGTTCGATGCGGTGATAGACGTTTTCGAGCACGACGATGGCGTCGTCCACGACAAGCCCGATCGCCAGCACCAGCGCCAGCAGCGTCAACAGGTTGATCGAAAACCCAGCGAACCACAGTACGGCGAACGCGCCGAGCAGACAGATCGGCACCGTGATCGCCGGGATCAGCGTTGCGCGCCAGCTTCCCAGAAACAGGAAGATGACGATGACCACCAGCACCGCGGCTTCGGCCAGCGTCTGGTAAACCTTTTTGATCGCTTCCGAAATGAACAGCGCGTCGTCGGATCCGACGGTGATGGTCATTCCTTCGGGCAGTTCGGGGGCGATATCGACCGCCAGCTGTTTGGCGGCGTCGGCGACGGCAAGCGTGTTCGCGCCCGACTGGCGGACGATGCCGAGCCCGGCGGCCTGCTGCCCGTTCAGGCGAAAGCGCGAATAGGGGTTTTCCGGCGACACCTCGACTCGCGCGACATCGCCCAGCCGCACCAGATAGCCGTCCGCCCCGCGTCCTACGACGAGCTGCTGGAAGCTTTCCGGCGTCGAGAATTGGCGCTCGACGCGAAGGGTGGTGTTGAGCTGCTGGGATTCGAGCCTGCCCGCGGGAAGCTCGACATTCTGGGTGCGTAGCGCGCCTTCGACATCGGCCGGCGTCAACTGAAACGCGGCCAGCCGCTGCGGCTGGAGCCAGACCCGCATCGACGGGCGCGCGTCGCCGCCGACAAAGACACGCGCCACGCCGTCGATCGACGAAAAGCGGTCGGCGATGTTGCGATCGATGTAATCGGACAGCTCCAGCGGGGTCCAGCCGGGGCGCGAGATCACCAGAAACAGGATCGGCGACGCATCGGCATCGACCTTTCGCACCTGAGGCGCGAGCGCTTCTTCGGGCAGATTCTGGACAACGCTGCCGATGCGGTCGCGCACGTCGTTGGCCGCGACATCGACATCGCGGCCCGGCGCGAATTCGATCGAGATGTTCGATTCGCCGTCACGTGAGGTCGAGGAGATGGTCTGAATCCCCTCGATTCCCGCCAGCGTATCCTCGATCGGCTGGGTGATGCGCGATTCGATGACACTGGCGGCGGCGCCGGTATAGCTGGTCGACACCGACACGATCGGCGGATCGGTATCGGGATATTCGCGGACCGACAGGCTCAGGAAACCGACGATCCCGACCAGCGTCAGCAGGATCGCGAGAACGGCGGCGAAGACCGGCCGTTTGACCGAGGTGTCGGATAGGATCATCAGCCGCCGCCCTTTGCCGCAGGCGCGGCGGGATCGGTGGCCTTGGGTTGCGGTTGCGCGTTCTGGGTCCCTGCGATGCGGATCGCCTGACCGTCGGTGATCTTCACCACCCCCTCGGTCACGATGCGCGCGCCGGGCCGCAGCCCCTCCACCACCTCGACCATGCCGTTCTGGCGCAATCCGGTGCGGATCGGCACGCGCCTGGCATTCTCGCCATCGACCACGAAGACAAAGCTCTGATTGCCCTCTCCGACGATCGCCAGTTCGGGAACGGCGGGCACGGTGCGCGAGGCCGATTCGATGCCGACCGTCAGCAACATGCCGGGGCGCAGCCGCCCGTCACGATTGGGCAGCACCGCGCGAACCGTCACCGCGCGCGTCTGGGGATTGATGACCGGGTCGATGACCGAGATCGTGCCGCGAAACGGCGTATCGGGAAACGCCGCCGCGCGCGCTTCGATCGCCTGGCCGACGGCGAGTTGCGACAGCATGGTTTCGGGCACCGCAAAGTCTAGCTTGATCTGCGAAATGTCGCTGATCGTCACGATTTCCGTCCCCGCCGTAATCACCGCGCCTGCCGAGATGTTGCGAAGCGACACATAACCGGCGAACGGCGCGGTCACGATCCGGTCGCTGATCGCGGCACGCGCCTGCTCTGCCTGAGCCGATGCCTGCCCCGCCAATGCCGTCTGGCTGTCGAGCGCACTGCGCGTGGCGAAACCGCGTTCGCGCAGTGCGCCGATCCGCTCCAATTGCTGTTGCGCCTCGCGCTGGCGTGCGCTCGCCTCTGCAAGCTGCGCGGTTTCCTGACCGCGGCGCAGCGTCGCGATGGTCTGGCCGCGACGAACATAGTCGCCATCGTCGAACGCCAGGCGCTCGATCCGTTCGGTCACGGGCGCGGTGAGCGTCACCTGTTCGTTGGCGCGCGCCGTCCCCACAGCCTCGATCCGATCGACGAAGCGCACGGATTCGACCGCACCGACTGAAACGAGCGGAGCATTGGGGCCGCGATTGCCGTCGCTTGCATCCCCGCTGCAACCCGCGAGGAGCGCGGCAATCGCCAATATCGTGATACGCATGATTGTCCTTGGGCTATGCGGACGTAGCGTCAAACGCAAGTCGGGTGACGATGTTTCATCGCCGAAATAAGAAACTCTACATTTCCTTCGGGACCGGTGATCGGGCTGGGCACCACCCCTTCGACAGTCCAGCCGGACTCTTCGAGCCAGCGTGTAACGTCGTTTGTGACCCGGACATGAACGGATGCGTCGCGAACCACCCCGCCCTTCCCGACTTCGTCACGTCCAGCCTCGAACTGCGGCTTGATGAGCGCGACCAGCCGACCGCCCTCGCGCACGAAGCCGAGCGGCACTTCGAGCACCTTGGCCAGCGCAATGAAGCTGGCGTCGCACACCACCATGTCGATCGTCTCGGGAATGTGCGCGGGCGTCAGGATACGCGCGCTGGTCTGTTCGTGGACGATCACGCGCTCGTCTTGGCGCAGCTTCCACGCCAGCTGGTTGGTGCCGCTGTCGACCGCATAGACCCGCGCCGCGCCGTTGGTCAGCAGCACGTCGGTAAAGCCCCCCGTCGACGATCCCACATCGATCGCGACGGCACCGGTCACGTCGATCCGGAAATTGTCGAGCGCATGCGAAAGCTTGATCCCGCCACGCGACACCCAGGGATGGTCGCGCCCGCGCACGTCGAATTGCGTATCCTCGGCGACCTGCTGGCCGGGCTTGTCCACCTTGCGATCGCCGACGAACACCAGCCCGGCCATGATGAGTGCCTGCGCCCGCGTCCGCGATTCGGCGAGGCCGGCATCGACGAGCAACTGATCGGCGCGGACTTTGGGCATGGAACGGGTCAGGCCCGCACCCCCGCCTCGGCCCCCGTCTCTTCGTTCCAGCGCAGCGCCTTCAGCACCGTGTCGACGATATGTTCGGCGTTGAGCCGGGCTTCGTCATATTGCTTTTCGGGCTTGTCCTGATCCTGAAACACGTCCGGCAGGCGCATGGTGCGGAGCTTCAACCCGGCGTCGATCAGGCCTTCATCGCTGGCATAGGTCAGAACATGCGCGCCCAGCCCGCCGACTGCGCCTTCCTCGATCGTCACCGCGACTTCGTGGCTGGTCAGCATCCGGCGGATCAACGCCTGGTCGAGCGGCTTGGCGAAGCGGAGATCGACGACGCTGGTGGACAGCCCCTTGGCCTCCAGCGCGTCGGCAGCCTTTAGGGCTTCCGCGAGCCGCGTGCCGAGCGACAGGATCGCAACCTTCTTGCCTTCGCGCACCACCCGGCCCTTGCCGATCTCCAGCAATTGCGGCACCTCTGGCAGCGCAACGCCGGTGCCATTGCCGCGCGGATAGCGCACCGCGATCGGGCCGGAGTCATGCTCGGCGGCGGTATAGGTCATGTGGACCAGTTCGGCTTCGTCGGCGGCCGCCATCACCACGAAATTGGGGAGCGTCGCCAGATAGGTGACGTCGAAGCTGCCCGCGTGAGTCGATCCGTCGGCACCGACCAGCCCCGCGCGATCAATCGCGAACCGAACCGGCAGGTTCTGGATCGCAACGTCGTGGACCACCTGGTCATAAGCGCGCTGCAGGAAGGTCGAGTAGATCGCGCAGAACGGACGCATTCCCTGCGCGGCGAGCCCCGCGGCGAAGGTTACGGCATGTTGTTCGGCAATCCCGACGTCGAAACTGCGGTCGGGATGCGCCGCGGCGAACTTGTCCACCCCGGTCCCCGACGGCATCGCCGCGGTGATGGCGCAGATGCGCTCGTCGGTGTCGGCGAGCCTGGCCAGCGTTTCGCCGAACACGTTCTGATAAGCGGGCGGTCCGGGCGGGGCCTTGGCCTGCGTGCCGGTGATGACGTCGAATTTCTGCACGCCATGATATTTGTCGGCGGCATTTTCGGCGGGCGCATAGCCCTTGCCCTTCTTGGTCACGACATGGACCAGCACCGGGCCTTCATTCGCGTCGCGGACATTTTCGAGGACCGGGATCAGATGGTCGAGGTTATGACCGTCGATCGGGCCGACATAATAGAAGCCCAGTTCCTCGAACAACGTGCCCCCGGTGACCATGCCGCGGGTGAATTCCTCGGCCTTCTCCGCCGCCGAATGAACCCGGCGCGGCAGGCGGCGCGCAACCTTCTTGGCGAGGCTGCGCAGCCCCAGATATTCGCTCGAAGACACCATCCGCGCGAGATAGGCGGACAGACCGCCCACCGGCGGCGCGATCGACATGTCGTTGTCGTTGAGGATCACGACCAGCCGGTTCCCCGCCTGCTCGGCGTTGTTCATCGCTTCATAGGCCATGCCCGCCGACATCGAACCGTCGCCGATGACGGCGATGCCCTTGCCCGGCGCGTCGTTCAACTTGTTGGCGATCGCAAAGCCGAGCGCCGCCGAGATCGAGGTCGAGCTGTGCGCCGCCCCGAACGGGTCGTATTCGCTTTCGCTGCGTTTGGTGAAACCGCTAAGGCCACCGCCCATGCGCAGCGTGCGGATGCGGTCGCGGCGTCCGGTCAGGATCTTGTGCGGATAGCATTGGTGGCCGACGTCCCAGACGAGCTTGTCGTTCGGGGTGTCGAAGACATAGTGGATCGCCGTGGTCAACTCGACCACGCCCAGCCCCGACCCCAGATGTCCTCCGGTGACACCGACGGCGGAAATCATTTCCGCGCGCAGTTCGTCGGCCAGTTGCCGCAGGTCGCCGACCTTGAGCTTGCGAAGATCGGCGGGGGTGTGGACCGTATCGAGGAGCGGCGTGGTGGGCAGTTCGGACATCCGATCTGCTTAACCCAGCGCCAAAGCCGTGTCGATTGTTACGTTTCTGCTTGATTAAGGCGGCACCGGCCCGCTCCCCACCCGGCCTCCCATCAAGGATACCGTAGTGGGAGGCCGTTTCGGGGAGCGGGCCGGTGCCGTCTGGAATGCGCCGTCAGCGCATTCCGAAACCGCTATCGACCGTCGCAATCCGCGCATTTCCCGCGCACCTCGATCACCGGGCGGACCGGCGAAAAGCCGGTTGCGCTTGCCGCCTTGCGGACGGTGTTGGTGATCCTGTCGTCGTCGATATGCGTGGTCTGGCCGCAATCGTCGCACACCAGGAAGATGCAGTCGTGCAGGCAATCGGGGTGCGCGTTGGCGACATAGGCGTTGGCACTCTCGACTCGCCGCGCCAGATTCGACGCCACGAACAGGTCGAGAATACGATAGACCGTATTGGGCGCGATCCGGCGTTCGGCGGCCTTCGATACGCCCTCGGCAATGTCATACGCGCTGGCCGGTTTGTCGAACCCCGCCAGCACGCCGAAAATCTGCGCGCGCAGGTCGGTCCATTGCTCGCCCTTCGATTCGAGGGTGACGCGGGCCGCGTCGGACAGGGCCGTGCCGGAATGTTCGTGATGCGCGTGTACCATCATGCAAATCTAGGCGTTGCCACGACCGCTGGCAATTGCCCGGCGCGCATCAGGCGATGGCGCGACGGTTGAGATAATGGCCAAGCCCAAGCAACGTGACGCCGATCAGGGTCACCCCCACCTCGCCATTGCCGTGCGGCATCGTCAGCGCCGCCGCCATCACCGCCAGACCGACCACGCCGATCGCAAGCGGCAGTCGCTGGCCGTGAGCCTGAATGCCGCGGCCCAGCGCGATGCCGCCCAGCACGATCGCGAGGACCAGACCGGCCTCATGAATGAAAGGGCTGTGCAGAAGACCGCCCACCGCCGAGGCCGCGCCCAGAAACAGAGCCGTGGCCAGGCAATGCGCCATGCACAGGCCCGAAAGCCCGATCGCCCAGCGGTCCAGTCTGCCGCGCCGATATGAGTCGCCTGAAGCCATTGCGGAAGCGCATATGACACCGATCCTGTCAGGTTACAATATCACATGAACGAAAAATTCGGGCGAGTGGTCGACAATGGCGCGACGACTATTGCGCCACCGGAAAAGATAATCCGTCATTGCGAGCGTATCGAAGCAATCCAGTGATGGGCTTGCGGTCCTGGATTGCTTCGCTACGCCCGCAATGACGGCAAGACAGGCGATTCCGTGCCCTTCACTCCGCCGCCACCGCTTGAACCCGGCAGGGCCATCGCGCATAGGATCGTCCTCATGGACCAGGTCGAACCCCGCGCCCGGATCGGCGCCCCGCGCGCCATTGCCAACTGGCTGTTTTTCGTCGCCGCTCTGGTCGTCGCGATCGTCGCCGTCGGCGGCATCACCAGGCTGACCGAATCGGGCCTGTCGATCACCGAATGGAAGCCGGTGTCGGGCGTGCTGCCGCCGCTCAGCGAAGCACAGTGGCTGATCGAGTTCGAGAAATACCGCCAGATCCCGGAATATCAGCAGATCAATCGGGGCATGAGCCTCGACGAATTCAAGTTCATCTTTTTCTGGGAATATCTCCACCGCGTCATCGCACGGTTCATCGGGCTCGCCTTTGCGCTTCCGCTTGCCTGGTTCTGGGTAAAGGGCATGATCCCGTCGGGCTTCAAACCGCGCCTCGTCGGCCTGCTGGCGCTTGGTGGCCTTCAGGGCGTGGTCGGATGGTGGATGGTCGCATCGGGGCTGGTCGAGCGCACCGATGTCAGCCATTTCCGGCTTGCCGCGCATTTGCTGCTCGCCTTGTTCGTGCTCGCGAGCCTGCTCTGGACCGCGCGCGACATGCTCAATCTCGCCCGCAATCCCGCCGCGCCCCGCGCGCGAATAACGCCCTTCACGCTGGCGGTCGGCGCCGTATTGTTCGTCCAGTTGCTGTTCGGCGCGTTCGTGGCCGGGCTCAACGCCGGGCTGGTCACCAACCAATGGCCGCTGATGAACGACCGCTTCTTCCCCGCAGATGAATTTGCGATGCGCAGCTTCTGGGATGCGATCGTCAACGATCCTTATGTCCTCCACTGGATTCATCGCTGGTGGGCCTGGGTCGCGTTCGCCGCGCTGGTAATGCTCGCGATCCGGGTAAAGAAGAGCGGCGAGCGATCGACCTCGATCGCGATCCACGCGCTGCTCGGCATTCAGATTCTGCTGGGCATCGCAACCGTCATGTCTGGCGTCGATATCACGCTGGCGGTGCTGCATCAGGTGGTCGGCGCGCTGCTGGTCGGCGCGACGACTTGGGGCGCGCACCGGTTGGGAACGACGCCCGCAGTGTCCCCCGTCCTTCGCGAAGCGACGGCGTGACCGACATCGCCCTGGTCCGCGTTACCTGCGCCAATCAGGCCGAAGCCGAACGGATCGCGGAAATCGCCGTCCGCGACCGGCTCGCGGCCTGCGCGACCATCGAAGCGCCTTGCCGCTCGGTCTATCGCTGGGACGACAGGGTCGAACGCGCATCCGAGGTGCCGATCCTTTTCAAGACCAGCGTCGCGCTGGCGCAACGACTGGCCGACATGATCGCCGACCTCCACAGCTACGACCTGCCCGCAATCGAGATGTGGCCCGCCGCCGTCTCGCCCGCCCTGGCACAATGGGTGGATGCCGAAACGGGTGCTTGACCTGATCGTCGCCAGCGCAATCGTCCAGACCGCAACCGTTCCGGCCGCGCTCTTCAATCCACCGCTCGACCGGACGTTCACCTATGTGACCGAACAGCGGCGCACTGATCCCGCGGGCGAGCGACGCTATCGGGTCGAGCGGGCGCTGCGGTTCGGCCGCGATGCCGATGGCCTGTTCGCCGATCTGACGCTGACCGGAATCGACGGCGATCCCGATGGCGGCGGGTTCGAGCGCGGCCTGGCCGGACTGAAAAATCGCACGATCCTCTATCGGCTCGATCCCCAGGGGCGGCTGGCGTCCATCCCCGGCCTGGACGGCCATTGGGCGGCGTTCGCAGGCGGAATGGCAACCACGAACACGCCCCAGGGGGCGCAGCGCGCGCTGGCGATGCTGCGGTCCGCGCCGCCCGCACAGCAGCGTGCGATGCTGTGGTCGATGCTCGAGCCGGTCATCCTGCCCGATCTCGCCACGCAGTCACCCTATCGCCTGCGTCCCGTATCGCAGCCGGGCCGCGCGCCGTTCGCCACGGGGGCGATGCTCAGCGGAACCGAAAGCCTGTCGCACGTCGCCGATGGCGGCGTCGAACTGCGCCGGATGGTCAGCGGCGCGCACCGCGCAGCGCTTGGGCAAGCCGCCGAAACCGTAAATCGCGATCGCGACACGCGCCTCACGCTCGATGCGGCCACCGGCCTGCTGACCGCCTCGACCGAGGTAACGCGCACCCGCATCGGCGCCGTCGAACAGGTGGTGACGACCCGGCTGTCGCTCGTCCCAAAAACAGACCGGTAACTGGATACCCGTCAACAATCGCCCGTCACGCTTGACTTTCCGGCAGCTCATCGGCATTTGGCCACTCAATCGCGCTGTCCGTTCGGGCGGCGCGTTCGCGTTTCTCTCGCTCTAATAAGGTCCAAAGCCCATGAAGGCGCTCATGAAGACCACCAAGTCGGCCAAGCCGCACGAAGTGGAAAAGAAGTGGCATATCGTCGATGCCGAAGGCCTGGTGGTCGGTCGCGCGGCGTCGATCATCGCCAATGTCCTGCGCGGCAAGCACAAGACCAGCTTCACCCCGCACGTCGATTGCGGCGACAATGTCGTCGTCATCAACGCCGACAAGGTTCGCTTCACCGGCAAGAAGCGCACCGACAAGGTCTATTACAAGCACACCGGCTACGCCGGCGGCCTGAAGGAAGTGACTGCGGACAAGATCCTCGACGGTCGTTTCCCCGAGCGTATCCTCGAAAAGGCAGTCGAGCGCATGATCCCGCGCGGTCCGCTCGGCCGTCAGCAGATGCGCAACCTGCGCATCTCCAAGGGCAGCGAACATCCGCACGCCGCCCAGAACCCGGAAGTCCTCGATATCGCGGGCATGAACCGCAAGAACAAGGTGGGCGCATAATGTCCGACAACCGCCAATCCCTCTCCGATCTGGGCGCGATCGCCAAGGGCGAACAGGCCGCGACGCCTGCCCCCGCAGCAACCACCACGGCAACTGACTCGACCGTTGAAGCAGCCCCGGTTCAGCCCGCCACCCCGACGATGCCTTTGCGCGAGCAGATCATCGACAAGCAGGGCCGCGCCTATGCCACCGGTCGTCGTAAGGACGCGGTCGCCCGCGTCTGGCTGAAGCCCGGCAGCGGCAAGATCACCGTCAACGGCCGCGACCAGGAAGTGTATTTCGCACGTCCGACGCTGCGCCTCGTCATCAGCCAGGTGTTCGGCGTCGCCGATCGCGACGGTCAGTATGACGTCGTCTGCACCGTCAAGGGCGGCGGCCTTTCGGGCCAGGCCGGCGCGGTCAAGCACGGCATCGCGCAGGCGATCACCCGCTACGAACCGGCGCTTCGCGCTCCGGTGAAGGCCGCAGGCTTCCTGACTCGCGACAGCCGCGCAGTCGAGCGCAAGAAGTATGGCAAGGCCAAGGCCCGCCGCAGCTTCCAGTTCTCGAAGCGCTAAGCTTTTTCGACTTATTGAAACGCAAAAAGGGCGGTCCGCTGGCGGGCCGCCCTTTTTCGTGCGCGCAGCACACACCAGATCGCCCCTCCGCCCCGCCTGATTATTTCGTTTCCGTTACTTTTATTTCGCTTGTCGGTTACAAAATGGCGACATAGCGTTGCGGAATTGGTCGATTGGCCAAGTCTTATCAGGGGGATATGCATGATTGCGTCGGTATCGCGCGGTTCGCGCGTTCGTTCGTTGCTCTTGGCAGGCTGCGCCGCCGCCACGCTGGGGCTGGCCCCCTCGGCCACCGCTCAACAGGTTGGCCCTTATGGACCGACCGGTTCGGTCGAATCACCACATGAAGGCGCTCCGGTTTCGTCGGTGGAAACGCCACGTACTCCCCCAATCGGATCGGTCGAGACGCCGCATATCGTCATCAACAACAATTTCACGCCCAACGACGCGCTCGATCCGAACAACATCACCGGCGTCGGTCAGGTCATCACCGACAGCGGGGGCGGTTTCATCGGCACCTGCACCGGCACGCTCATCAACCCGCGTACCGTCATCTTCGCCGCGCACTGCGTGAACACCCGCGACGCGACCGCCTATGGTGCGGCCTCGGGCGGGGTTGGCGCTGGCATCGGCTTTGAGACCAATACCCGCGCCAACGCGCCGGGACAGGTCGACGAGCTGGTCCGCTGGCTTCTGGGATCGGGCGCCGACCAGACAGGCCGTTTTCAGACCAATACCGCCCAGGCTTTCTACAACATCAGCCAGATCTTCTACGATCCGCGCTCGCGTGCCGCCAGCTCGTGCACCACGCCCACATCGTGCTTCCTGGAGGCTGACGTCGCGACCGCCGTGCTCGACACGCCCGCACGCGGGATTCCGACCTGGGCGTTGCTGTTCTCGCCGCTGCCGACGCCGGGCAGCATCGATCCGGTGAACGGCACCGGCTATCACGTCAACATCACCGGCTATGGGTCCACCGGCACCGGTACCACCGGATCCTCAACCACCGGCGGTTTCCGTCGCCGTGCTGCCGAAAACATGCTCGGCGCACTGGTGTCGTTCGACACGCGCAACAGCTTCCTGTTCGGCTCGCCCGGCGCGGTATCGCGTCCGCAACCGCTTTATTTCCTCGATTTCGACGATCCCGCACGCGGGACGCCGGGCGCCAATCCGCGCGACTTCAACGGATTCCGCGACAATGCGCTCACGCGTGAAGGGACGACCGGCCCCGGCGACTCGGGCGGTCCGCTGATTCTCGATCGCACCTTCTCGAAGCCGGTGGTCATCGGCGTGCTGTCGGGCGGCTCGACCTTCTTCGCGGGCCAGCCGGGTGGCAGCTATGGCACGCAGAGCTTCTACCAGCCGCTGTTCCTCTATTGGGACTGGATCGCCGCGAACAATCCCTATCGCTACGTCACCGCGGTCGCGGGCAACCGCAACTGGGAAGACGGCACCGCCTGGGTGACCGAGCTTGATCCCAATTACCAGATCATATCGAACGGCCAGCTCGTGAACGGATTGCCGACCCATATCGGTGGCGGCGTCTCGGGCAACGGCCCGGAATTCGGCGAAATGTGCTTCCAGTCGCCGAGCAGCTCGGCCAATCCGCCGGTCAACGACTGCGTGAACATCGCCACCGGTGTGCCCCGCAACAACGTCCCCAACCGGCCCGCCGACGCGGCTGCGCCCGCAGTCTTCAATATTCTGGGTGAAGACGGATTGGCGATGCCGGTCGAGACGGCTCAGGCGACGCCCGGCTATACCGATACGGCACGTCCGGCGCCGACGATCGCCAACGGCCTGCCTGGTGCGACCAACTTCACGCCGAACAACGTCGATGGCGTGCGCACCACGGGCCAGATCGGTCGTTATTATGACGTGACGCTTCGCAATGCCGGGGTCATCACGCTCAACTCGGCTACGACGATCGACCGCTTCGCGATCCAGGGCGCCACGTCGCAGCTGACCATCGCCAGCAACGGATCGCTCAATTCGCTGATGGAAATCCGCCAGAACACCGGCACGATCGTCAACAACGGGACGTTGGCGACCCCCGGCGACTATCTGATCCTGTCGGGCCTGCTGACCGGCAACGGTCGCGTCAATGCGCCCTTCACCACCAGCGTCCTGGGCAGCATCGCGCCCGGCACGATGGGCACGATCGGCACGCTGACGTTCAATGGCGACCTCATCCTGTCGTCGGGCAGCCGCCTGCATATCGACCTCGGCGCGAATGGTGCGTCCGACCGGGTCGTCGTCAATGCCGGAAGCGGGTCGGCCGGTGCCGCCAATATCGGCGGCTTCGTCAACTTCACCCCGGTGTCGGGTTTCCGTATCCGCGACAATCAGGTCTTTACTTTCCTGACGGCCCAAGGCGGAATTACCGGGGCATTTTCCCCGTCCGCTCCGTTCAGCGCGATCCTGAGCCCCCGCTTCCTCTATTCGGCGAATGCCGTTCGCGTGGAAATCGATGCCGGGCTTTATGCCAATGTCGTCGATCGCTCGTCCCCGATCCAGACGGCCTTTGCCGGGCTTCTCGACCAAAACCGGTCGCAATATGACCGTTTCGCCGATCTGTACGGCGAACTGGATCTCCAGAACCAGGCGACGATCCGGTCGCAGCTCGAAGGCTTCGCACCGCACGCGCAGAATGCGGGCGCGATGCAGGGCATCGTCGCGACCGACACCACGTCGCGCTTCATCCGCAACCGCATGCTCGGCACCGGCCAGGCCAATGCGGGCGGGACGATCGCGATGTACGGGAAGCCGGTGCAACTGGCTTCGCTCGCCGCGTCGAATCTCGCGGCCAACATCCAGTCGGATGTCGGCAACGGCATGGCCGTGCAGCAGGGTGCGCTGCCCGACAGCGTCGCGGTCTATCTCGCGGGTGGCTATATCGACGGCAAGGGTGTGGGCCTGCCCACCGCGACGCCGACGGGTCGGGGCGATTTCGACGGTTATTTCATCGCCGCCGGTATCGAAGCATTCCCCGACGACATGTCCACGCTCGGCTTCGCGATGACCTACAGCGATCTGGACGGAAACACGGTTGTGCCGACCCAGAATGCATCGAGCCAGCTGGTTCAGGGCACGCTGTACGGCACCGCCGCCCTTGGCAGACTGAAACTGGATGCGATGGTCTCCGCCGGTGTGTTCGAAGTCGACACCAGCCGTCAGGTAGCGGTCGGGACGACGTCGTTCGACCTGCGCGCGACCGACCGGGCGTTCGCGCTCCAGTCCGAAGTCGGCATCGGGTTCGACGCGGGCACCGGCAGCTTCGCGCTTACGCCGCGCGCTTCGGTCCGGGCCAGCCGGATCGAGTTCACCGATACGGTGGAAAGCGGTGGCGGACCCGCGCTCCAGTACGAACTCGGGACGTTCGACAGTCTTCAGAGCCGCGTCGGCGCCACCGCCAAGGTCACGACCGGCGCGTTCCGCCCCTATGTCACCGCCAACTATGTTCACGAGTTCGAGGATCGCCCGGCGTTCTTCGGCGCGAACTTCCGTGGCGGGGTCGGCCCCCAGGCGCTGATCGCGCTGCCGGGCACCGACCGCGACTGGGCCGAAGTGTCGGGCGGTGTCGCCTTCGGCAACGACCGCATCAGCTTCGCGGTTGAGGCGGAGACCACGATCGAACGCAAGGATGTCAGCAACCAAGCGTATAAGGGCACGCTGACCGTCCGCTTCTGACGCATCGAACAGGGGCGCCGTCGCAAGGCGGTTGCAAAATCGAAGGGGACGGTCCACGCGGATCGTCCCCTTTTTCTTATCGAGCGGCTCCGTATCCAACGATGACTTCGCGCGAACAGACCCGCCTCTTCACCCTGCCCGACTCCGGCGCCTGGCCCGAGGATCTCCCGCGCAAGGTCGCGGACAAGGCGACTGTCGTCGCTTGGGCGCTGATCCAGTGGCCGTGGCTGGCAAAAAGTCTGTCGGGCGGGACCAAGGCGGCAAAGGCGGCGTTGCTGGCGCGGCTGGGCCTGCCCGCCGATGCGCTGCCCAATCTGGGCAGTTGGAAGGCCGATACCGGGCTGCTTCACCTGCTGGTCGATCACATCGAAGCGGCACGCCCCGCTCAGGTCGTCGAGCTGGGATCGGGCGCATCGAGCCTGATCGTCGGCAAGGCGCTGGCGCTGAACGGCGGCGGTCGGCTGACCAGTTTCGACCAGCATCCCGATTTCGTCGCCGCCACGCGCGGCTGGCTGAACGAGCACGGGGTCGTTGCCGATATGCATGCCGCGCCGTTCGCGCGCGCCAAGCTCGACTGGCCGGGGGCATGGTATGATCTGAAACATCTGCCCGACACGATCGACCTATTGCTGATCGACGGCCCGCCCTGGACGATCCACCCGTTCGTCCGCGGATCGGCGGAAGTGTTGTTCGACCGGATTTCGGTCGGCGGCACGGTAATGCTCGACGACGCAGCCCGTCCGGGCGAGCGGGTGATCGCCAAGCGCTGGCGCGATCGCTGGCCGAATTTCGAGTTCGAACTGCGCCATGCCGGGACCAAGGGCACGCTGATCGGCACGAAATTGCGCTGAGGCGCCTGTCATTATCCTTTCGTCACCCCGGACTTGTTCCGGGGTCACGGTGATGGTGGTGCAACGCATCCTACCCCAAATACCGCGCCATCGTCTCGAACTTGCCGTTCGCGACGCGGATTTCGTTGAAGGACGGCTGAGTCTCGCGCGTGCGTTCGGAGAGTGTCCCGGCCCCGATCAGGCGAACCTCGCGCCCATGCGCGCGGTGCACCTCGTCGAACGGGTCGTGGACATGGCCCGAGAGCACCGCATGCGCGCCTGCCTTGGCCAGCGCGTCGAGCGTTTCGGGGCCGCGCCGGGTATCACCCTTTCCTTCCGCGCCCTCGACCGGCAATAGCGGATGATGCGCGGCGACGAAGATCAGGTGGTCGTCGGGCGCTCGGTTGACGCGATTGACGACGCGCCCCACGCCTTCCTCGCTGATATAGCCTTTCGACCAGTCGAGCCGCCACTGGAACCGCGCGGTGGTTTTGAGCGGCACGATCGAAATACCCTGGATTTCCAGCGGTTTTTCGATCAGCCGTTCCAGCCGGTGATAGCGCCGATAGGGCGCGAAGAAGCGCAGCAGCGGGTTGTGATAAGGCAGGTCGTGATTGCCGACCTCGACCGTCACCGGCATGTCGAACTGCTCGAACCACTCACTGGCCGCCGCGAACTCATGACCGCGCGCGCGCATCGTGATGTCGCCGGTGAAGATCAGTGCATCGGGTTGTTCGTCGCGCACCAATCCCGCGAACCAGTCGAGCGCCTCGCGATCCTCGGCACCGAAATGGATGTCGCTGACGTGGAACAACCGCGTCGCATCGGGGCCGAGATGGTCCCACGGCGCGCGTGCGGCCTGGCGGCTGGTGAGGTCGATGTCGCTGCTGTTTTCAGTTGCCATCAAAGGCCAACGCGCAAGCGGAGCTTCGGTGCCTCCAAAATTCCCGTTCGTTTCGAGCGACGTCGAGAAACGCGTTGGAAAGCGCCCAGAATTGCGTTTCTCGACTTCGCTCGCACTAAACGGGTGGCGGAAATCGACTTTCTCAGGCGTAAGGCGGTGCGTGCCTGCCCATCGGGCTCTCGGTGAAGATCTCGCACCCGTCCTCGGTGATGCCGATCGAATGTTCGAACTGCGCCGACAGCGATCGGTCGCGCGTCACCGCCGTCCAGCCATCGTCGAGCACCTTAACGTCGGCGCGCCCGATGTTGATCATCGGTTCGATGGTGAAGAACATGCCGGGCCGCAGTTCGGGGCCGGTGCCGGGGCGCCCGGCGTGGACGACCTCGGGCGCGTCGTGGAACAGCTGGCCCAGGCCATGCCCGCAGAAATCGCGAACGACGCCGTAACGGTGCTTCTCCGCGTGACGCTGGATCGCGTTAGCCACGTCGCCCAGATGATTGCCGGGCCGCGCCTGTTCGATTCCCAGCATCAGCGATTCGTACGTCACCTCGACCAGCCGCCGCGCCTTCAAGGACACGTCGCCGACCAGATACATGCGGCTGGTATCGCCGTGCCACCCATCGAGCTGCGGCGTCACGTCGATGTTGACGATATCGCCGTCCTTCAGCACGCGGTCGCCCGGAATGCCGTGGCAGACGACATGGTTGATCGAAATACAGCAGCTGTGCGTATAGCCGCGATAGCCCAGCGTCGCGGGCACCGCCCCGCCCTCCAGCATCCGCGTCCGCACGAAATCGTCCAGCTCCGCCGTCGTCACGCCGGGGACGACATGCGGGACCAGCGCGTCGAGGATATTGGCGGCCAGCCGCCCGGCGCGGCGCATCCCCTCAAAGCCTTCGGGGCCGTGAAGGCGGATCGCGCCCGTGCGGTGGAGGGGCGTGTCGGCGGCAAGCACATAGTCGGTCATGGCCGCGCATATAATCGCTTTTCCGCCACTTTGCGAGGGTGCGCGCTTGGGCTAGTGGGGGACCATGAACACGCGCATCTGGACCGCCGGGCTGGTCGTCATCGGCGATGAAATCCTGTCGGGGCGAACCCAGGACAAGAATATCGCGCAGCTTGCCAGCTGGTTGAACGTCCAGGGCATAAGGCTGGCGGAAGCCCGTGTGGTCGGCGATACGCAGGCCGCAATCGTCGAGGCGGTCAACGCGCTGCGCTCTTCCAATGATTACTGCTTCACCACCGGCGGCATCGGCCCGACGCACGATGACATCACGGTGGACGCGATCGCCGCCGCGCTGGGCGTTCCGGTCGTCATTCACGAAGCCGCCCGCGCGACGCTGGAGGCCTATTACGAGACTCGCGGCGGCCTGACCGACGCGCGGTTACGGATGGCGCGCGTACCGGAAGGGGCGGAACTCATCCCCAACCGCATGTCGGGCGCACCGGGGATTCGAATCGAGAACCTATTCATCATGGCCGGCGTGCCGCACATCACCGCCGGGATGCTCGACGCCCTGACCGGCACGCTGGAGGGCGGGTTGCCCGTGCTGTCGGAGACGATCGGAAGTTGGGTCGCCGAAAGCGAGATCGCCGATACGCTGCGACAGGTCGAACGCGTGCACGAGGGCGTGTCGATCGGCAGCTACCCCTTCTTCCGCGAAGGCCGCGTCGGGGCGAATTTCGTGGTGCGTGCGACCGATCGCACGGTGGTCGATGCGTGTGTAACCGACCTGGTTGCGCGGCTGGAAGCGGATGGTCGGGCGGTAACGCGGGGCGGGATTTAACGCCGCCCTGCCGCACCCCTCCCGTCACGCGGACTCATTCCGGGGTCACGCGATGATGAGAACTTAACCGGAACATTGCGCCTTGTCTCACTACGCGGCATAACCGCGCCGCCATGACCCGCAAGATCATCCATGTCGATATGGACGCCTTCTTCGCGTCGGTCGAACAGCGCGACAATCCCGATATTCGGGGCAAACCAGTGGCGGTCGGCGGGTCGAGTGCGCGCGGGGTCGTCGCGGCCGCCAGTTATGAAGCGCGCAAATTCGGGGTGCGGTCGGCCATGCCGTCGGTCACCGCGCGGCGGCGCTGTCCCGATCTGATCTTCGTCAAATCGCGGTTCGACGTATATCGCGACGTCTCGCGCCAGATCCGCGACATCTTTCTCGATTATACCGAGCATGTCGAACCGCTGAGCCTCGACGAAGCCTATCTCGACGTGACCGAAAACCGGCGCGGGCTCGAAAGCGCAACCGCCACCGCAGAGGAAATCCGCGCGCGCATTCTTGCCGATACCGGGCTCACCGCATCGGCGGGGATTTCGTACAACAAGTTTCTGGCGAAACTCGCCTCCGACCAGAACAAGCCGAACGGCCAATGCGTCATCCCGCCGGGACGCGGCGAGGCATTCGTGGCGACCCTCCCGGTCGAGCGCTTCCACGGCGTCGGCCCCCGGACGGCGGAAAAGATGAACCGTCTCGGCATCTTCACCGGCGCGGACCTCAAGACCCACGACCTCGCCTTTCTGCAAGCGCGGTTCGGCAAGGCGGGCAACTGGTATTACCGCATTGCGCGCGGGGAGGACGACCGGCAGGTCCGCGCCGACCGCGTGCGCAAATCCTCAGGCTCGGAGACCACCTTGTTCGACGATGCCGCGACCCCGGAGGCGGTCGAGGAACCCCTGCTCCGCATGGCCGACGACGTCTGGGACTGGTGCGAAGACAAGCAGACCAGCGGGCGCACGGTGACGGTGAAGGCCAAATACCGCGATTTCCGCATCGTCACACGCAGCCGCACGCTCGTCGATCCGGTCACGTCGCGCGGGGAACTGCACGATATTGCGCTGGCGTTGGTGGCGACGCTTTACCCGCTGGAAATGCCGGTGCGTCTGGTGGGCGTGACGCTCAGTAGCCTCGTACCGATGGGGGTGCGGGAGAATAGTCTGCTGGATTTGATTGAGGCTTGAGGGCGACGGGGGTGCGCCGCGGCGAAGCCGCGTCGTCGGTCGGGGCCTTGCCCCGCCGGCCGACCGCGACCTGGTCGCGATTTAGGGTCGCTAAATCCTGGATCGCGGCTGGAGCGGGTAGCGGGATTCCGCTCCACTTTTAGTAGCTGTTAAAATGCCCAGAAAACCTAAGTTTTTAAATACCGCAAAGCCTTCTGTATCCCGGCGTGTGGGAAGGTCAAGATGTCCAACCTAAGTGTGTCACGCGAGCATCTCTTCATTTTCTTTGTCTACGAAACGAAGCGTCAGAAACTGGGCCGAT